>NZ_JTJB01000062.1 GCF_000794385.1 Thermus sp. 2.9 | reverse complement strand
GAGGGTATTAACCTCCGGGCCAACCTCCTCCACCACCCCCACGGCCTCGTGTCCCATGGGTCGTCCACCCTCGGGGATAGGGTCAAACCCTCGGTAGGGCCAAAGGTCTGAGCCGCAGATGCACGAAACCAAGACCCGGATGATGGCGTCCGTAGGCTCCCTGATCACGGGATCGGGTACTTGCTCCAGACGCACATTTTTGGAACCGTACAACATTGTGGCACGCATGCCTAAACCTCCTGTTTCAGGTTGGCGCTTCTCCGCCCAGGAGTGTTGCCTAATCCTCCAGGGTTTTTGCCTGATCCTCCGGGTCTAAGTGAGGGGTTTAAGATGGAGCTACCTATGTTGCCCAGCCACAGCGCTGAGTTGGAGGGCCTATTGGATGGCTTAGCGGAAGGGCTTCTGCGCTACGCTCCGGAGGACGGCAGTTTCCCCCTGCCTGCTTCCGGGGCCCACGTGTACCGGAACTCCAGGAGCGAAACCGAGGTCCGGCCCACCCTGTACGAGCCTGTAGTCTGTTTGGTGGCTCAGGGAGCCAAGGCGGTCTTTTACGGCCAGGAGGTGGTACGCTACGACCCTACCCACGTCCTTGTCAGCGCATTGGACCTGCCTCTCAAAGCCCAGGTCCTCGAGGCTTCCCCCAAGCGCCCCTTCCTTTGCCTGAAGCTCGTGTTGGACCCCGTGGAGCTGGCAGACCTTGCGGCGAAAGTCTACCCCGAGGGGCTCTTCCCCGCTGCAGCACGTCCGGTTTTCGCAGGGGCGGCCACCCCTGCCTTGATTGAGGCAGCTCTGCGCTTCTTAAAAGCGCTGGGGGACCCTAAAGACCAAAAGCTCCTCGCCCCCCTCTACCGACAGGAGATGCTAATTCGCCTCCTCCAGGCAAACCCTGTCCTGGCTCAGCTCAGCCTTTTGGACCCCTACCTGCACCGCATTGCCCGGGCTATAGACCACATCCGAGCCCACTTCCGCGAGCCCTTGGATGTGGAGACTCTGGCCCGGCTCACCCATTTGGGTAAGAGCGCTTTTTATCATCACTTCAAACGCCTAACCTCCCTAACCCCGTTGCAGTACCAGAAAGCCCTGCGCCTCCAGGAGGCGAGAAGACTTCTCCTGAAGGGGTTCTCCGTGACCCAGGTGGCGCGGGAAGTGGGCTACACCAGCCCTTCCCAGTTTGTCCGGGATTACCACCACTTCTTCGGTGCAGCGCCTTCGAGGGACATTGCCCGATTGCGGACCCAGGGCGGGTTGGTTCTCTCAGAGGCGGGGTGACGACTCCTCGGACTTCAGTCCATACGGGCATACGCCCGTGACTCGGGCCCTGGCCAGGATGTTCAGCACGGCGGCTACATCGCGGCGCAGAAAAGTCCCGCAACTCGGGCACACGAAGCCCGCCCTATCCTTGGACGGCCCTCCTCCGCCCTTCTAACCCCTGTGGTTTTCCAGGAAGGGGTGGACCGTCCCCGAGGACGGGGGCACCGCAGTAGGGCACCGCTATCCGACCGAGGCGTAATGGGCCGTGCCTTCTCGGGGGTTGGGAGCGGGACTGGGAACCGGGGGTGCGCTGTTGCCCTGGTCTCGGAGCCTGGGGCCCTCGGCCACAAGGCTCCAAATCCCGGGAAGGGGGCCTCGATGCGACGAAGAGGAAAGGGTTGTTCGCGAAAGCTCTCTTTCGCGCACAACGTCCTCGGATTCCCCGCCTCGAGGCCCCCTCCCCAGGCTTTCAGGGCCTTGCAGGCGGGATAAGGGTCCTGGAAGCGGCACCAAGCCCGGGCACCGGGGTGGCCGCCCGGTCCTGTGGCCGGTGCACGAGGAAGGGGGCATGGCGGAGCTCCCGCTCCCGCACCTCCGCCTCGGGTGGCGGTTCCCCACCGGGGTGCCGCCCCCGAGGATGGGTAGTCCTTTCCTGGAAAACCACAAGGGTTAGAAGGGCGAATAAGGGCCGTGGGGGATGGGGGTGGAATCAACCTCTTCTGGGCTATGTCCCCCTCTTGCTCCTGGACCGGGGCTTTGACCGGCTCTCCCTCACGCGGCGGCTCCAGGAATGGGGCATGGGTTTCCTCATCCGGTTGCGGCGCAAACGGGAGGTGGAGACGGAAACGGGGGAGCGCTTCCTCCTGGGGGAGCGCTACCCGGAGGTGCCCAGGCCCGAGCGCCAGCGGGTCCGTCTCTTTGGGCGGGGCGGGGGGGAGGTGGAGGTGGGGCTCTTCCTGGCCCAGGGGAAGCGGGAGCCCTGGTATCTGGCCTTTTGGGCGCCTGGGGATGGGGAGAGTGGGTACCGCCTGCGGGTGTGGATAGAGGAAGCCTTCCGGGACCTGAAGGGGCGGGGGTTTGGGCTGGACCGGCGCGGGCTCAGGAGGGAAGCCTTAGGGGATGGCTTTGGCTTTTGTTCCTAGGGGTGATGCTCTTGGTTCTGTTGGGGGCCGCCTTGCGGGGCAGGGAGTGGTGGCCGAAGGTGGTGGCGCATCCGGAGCGGCAGAGCCTTTTCCGACTAGCCCGCCTCCTTCTGGCCCAGGGGCCCCCCTCCCTGCGGAGTGTGGCGGCACGGACGCTCACAGGTCTTCTTCAGCAACTGGTACAGGGGTGGGAAAAGTGACGAGAGGTCAGACGTGCCCGTGGTGGTGGACACCCTTCACCACGCCCTAAACCCGGGCCGGCTTTCCCTGGAAGAGGCCCTCCGGCTCGCCTTCGCCACCTGGCGCACCCGCCCCAAGGTGCACCTGGCGAGCCAGGACCCCAGCCGCCGCCCTGGGGCCCACGCCTTCCGGGTTTCCCTGGAAGACTGGGAGCGCCTCCTCGCCGCTCTCCCCGGGCCCGCCGACATCATGGTGGAGGCCAAGGGCAAGGAAAGGGGCCTACCCCACCACCTTCGCGCTCACCCAGTAGAAGCGAGCGCTTCAGGGCCCAAGCCCACCGCCTGAAGCGGCGAACCCGGGGCGATGGCTTACACACCCTTTTACTTACGGGCACGGTAGTTGCTTCCACTATTAGCCTTTTTGCGATGCAACTGGCCCGTTTATCACTTTTTTATAGTGAAGCGATGTCTGCAAGGGCACTGTTGCGCTAAACCTGTACTCAGATTATGCTTGCTGTCGTCTGCTATAATGGCCTTGTCCGAGGGTCGGACGGGGGATCTTGAAAGCCAGTTTTGCCCTTGAGGAAGGTGAATATGCGCTTTCACCTTCTCATCGCCCCTTCCGCAAGTAAGTTTTCATCGGGCTAAACCCCCAAAAACGGCCTTTATACGGCTTGTGCATATTCCAAACTTCATCTTTCTCACAAACCCCCCCTCTAAGAGCGATGTCCAGGACGGGATTATGAGAGGGGTACAGTTGCACGAGATGCTTCCCCGTAAGGGGATTGCGACTAGACGGTACGCCCGCCCACCTCTGGTGTGATGTCGGGTTGCACGAGATGCTTCCCCGTAAGGGGATTGCGACTGGCGATTACGCCACCAACGTCCCGGGGTACGGGACTTTGTTGCACGAGATGCTTCCCCGTAAGGGGATTGCGACTAGCTATATCCTCGGCCTTAGGGGTAGCCTCGGCCTCGGGTTGCACGAGATGC
>NZ_JTJB01000061.1 GCF_000794385.1 Thermus sp. 2.9 | reverse complement strand
GGCGCTTCCTGGCCCGCTCCTCGCTCTCCACCAAGAGCCACCGCTGCCGTACACCCCCCATAGCCCACCTCCGGTAGCCCAGAAGCAAGGGAAGCCACGCCCCCTCCTCCACCTCCGCCCTCAAAAGGGCTTGCGCTGGCCCCGTCCAGCACCACCACCTCTCCCAGGTCCAGGAACCCCCGGTACCGGGCCACCAGGGAAACCAACGCCTCCCGATCCGACTGGTTCCCATCCCCCGGGGCGTAAAGCAGGGGAATGCCCCCCGTGTCGGCGCAAGCCAGGTTCATCACCCACCGCTTGAGGTCCGGCCGATGGTCACGGCTGTACCCGCGCGCCAGCCGAATGGCCACAGGGTGTTCCCCGGCCACTTCCTCCCCGCCGCCTTGGCGATCTCCAGGAACACCTCCGTCACCCCAGCCTCGTACAGGGTGTCCAGCATCGTTCAAGCGCTCCGGGGTGACCCCAGGGCCCAGGGGGTGCTCGGTGGGCTTGCCTTGGAAGAAGTGTCCAAGGAGGTGGGGAGAGGCGACGAAGCCCAGGGCGTTCAGGACGGCGGCCTTGAGTGGAGACCTTCTCCCCCGGTCTAGGCCCTGCGGTCCATGATGCCCGCCGCCAGGCCCAGGTGGGCCAGAATGCGGGCCTTAAGACAAAGTTGACCAACTCAGGTCAAAACGACTATCCTGAGAACCGGGAGGCTCCTATGCCCAAGACACCCGAAGCCACCGCAAAGGCATTCAACCTAGCCGAGGCCAAGGCCCGGCTCTCCTCCCTGGTCCGGCGGGTAGAGGAGGGGGAGGTCATCCTCATCAAGCGCTACGGCCGGGTCGTGGCCAAGCTGGTTCCCGCCGAAACCCCGTCCCGCCCGAAGCGGACCCCCGGGGTCTGGAAGGGCAGGATTTGGATTGCCCCAGATTTTGACCAGGTGGACGCGGAGCTCGCGCGGCTCATGGAGGAGGGGTCGGTTGAACCTTCTTCTGGATAGCCACATTCTCCTCTGGTGGCTGGCGGACGATCCCAGGCTCTCCCGAAAAGCCCGAAGGTACATCGAGCGGGCGGATGTGGTCTACGTGAGCGCGGCCACCACCTGGGAGCTTGCCCTCAAAGCTTCCCTTGGGAAGCTAAAGCTGCCTGCGGACTTCGTGAAAACCGTGGAGGAGGAAGGGTTTACGCACCTTTCCGTTACGCCGGTCCACGCTCTGGCCGTGCAGGCGCTTCCCTGGCACCACCGGGACCCCTTTGACCGCCTCCTGGTCGCCCAAGCTAAGGTGGAGGGCTTGCGCCTGCTCACCGCCGAGCCCCTCTTGGCCCGATACGGGAAGCACGTGTGGGTGGTGTGAGGGGAGTTGCGGGAGCCCTCCCGGTGGGAAGGGGTGTTCCTTCGCCCAGGTGTTCCCTTCCGAGGAGGCTTAGGGTTTTCCCCCAGCGCGCCTCTAGGCGGAGGCCTCTGGCGGGTAGGGTGGCCTCCACCTGCCACTTACCCTGGCGGGAGGCGCTGGGCAGGGGCTTCTGGGGCGAAAGGGAAGTCGTGGCCAAGGAATCCCTCCCTAGGGGGCTGACTCGCCCATGCTCCGGGGTCCAAGTCCGGTGGAGAGGGCCCGCCTCGAGGCCGGGCAAGGGGGGGTGGAGGGGGCTGGGCGTCTTTCTTAGCTACATACCCCTCGCTACTCCGACTATGTATCCAAGAACCCCTCCCCTTTTCCCACCCTCCGCTTCCACCCCGCCTCGAGGACCCCACCCCCACCTACTTGCCTAGCCCCTATCCCTTCCCCCTAGCCCGCGACTTCCCCGCGCTAGGCAGTGTAGGGAAAGCACGCGAGAATGCGCCCTGGAGGCGCGGGCCACGCGGGTTAAACCAGGTAGCGCTCTTGAGGAACCGCCACCGCCACGCGGGAAAGCTCCTCCCAAAGCGAGGCGAAGGGTTCCTGGGCGAAGCGCCTCGGGTCCACCCGCCTCGCCTGCTCCTGGTAGCGCCTCCGCATCTCGGGCTTGGCCATCGCCTCCCGATAGAGGGCGTGGCGGAGGGAAGCCTCGGGGGCCACCAAGGCGAATCGCGGGAGCCCCGCCGCCACCTGCGCCGCCATGGCCAGGCCCGCCGGGTCCAGATCGAAAGCGAGGAGGACCTCCCCCTCGTGGCCCCGGAGGGCCTCGCCCCAGGGGAGGGGGCGGGTCCTCACCCCGTCCCCCCGGTACAACAGGACGAAGTCCCTGGGGTGTTCCCGCTCCTCCCCACCCGCCCCCAGGATGCGCAGCCCCTCCGGGCGGTACCTGCGGAAGGCCTCCAGGTTTTCCACCAGGACGAGGGGAAGCCCCCGGGCCAGGGAGCGGAGAACCTCCAGGGGAAAGACGGCGTAGGCTTCCTCGGGAAAGGCGGGGGCGAGCCCCAAGGCGAGCCTCCCTCGCCCCGCGCCGCGCGCTGCCACCTCCGCGCCCGGAGGAAGGGAACGCTTGTCGCTTCCGAGCCGCTCGTACGCCTCCTTCCTCGAGGGGGGAGGGCTTTTCCCTAGGGCGATGCGCTCCTCCAAGAGGGGGAGGGCGGGGGCGGTGAGTTCCCAAAAGCCCTCCCGGTAGCGAGCGAACCCCTCCCGCACCAGGCGGGGAAGGAGGTCCCCCAAAGCCTTGGTCTCCTCCTCGCTAACGAGGTACCGCCCCTTCTCCTTGAGCCGCTCCCGGATGGCCTTCAGCTTCCTCACGCAGAACCTCCCGGATCCACAAGGTCCAGCCGTCGCTCCCCGTGGCAAAGCGAACCCCCAAAAGACCCTCCCGCCTTTCGTAGAGGTAGAGGGCCAGGAGGGCCTCTTGGGTTTCCCCCAAACCCCGCTCACGGGCGAAGGCGGAGAGGGTGGCGTGGGGGGAGGCCAGGAAGGCTTCCGCCAGCTCCCGCAGGGTTTCCGGCTCTTCCGCCTCCTCGGCGAACAGTGCTTCGGCCTCCAGGACCTGGAGGGCCATGGCCTCATCCAGGGCCTCCCCCCAGTCCGCCCGGAGGGAGTCCCACCGCTCCTCCGCTGGAACGGGAAGGCGGGTGCGCTCGGGTTCCAAGAAGAGGGGCGTGGTTTCCACCTCCAAGCCCTCCCGGGCCAAGCGCTCCAGAAGGGCCCAAACCTCCCGCCTCGCCCGCATCTGGCGGGCAAAGGTTTCGTTGAGGCGCTGGAAGAAGCGGATGGCCTCGTCGATGTCCCTGGCCGCCTTGGCCTTAACGGAGGTCGCCAGGCGGAAGAACGTTTCCTCCGCCCGCCGCATCTCTGCCCGCACCCGGTCCTCCGCCTCGGGGGAAAGCCCCGCCAAAAGAAGCGGTAAGCGCTCCCGCAAAGCTTCACCCTTCGCCTCCAGGCTTCCCGGTCCCCTTAGCCTTTCTAAGGACTCCAGGATGAGCCCCGCCTTCTCCTGCACCTCGCCAAGCCTGGCCCAGGCCTCCGCCAGGGTGATCTTCTCCTCGGCCAGCTTCGTTTCCACGTCCGCCCGCACCAGCTGGCGCAGGCTCTCGGGCATGCGCCCCAGGAGTTCGGCCAACTCCTCCAGCACCTCGCGGTGTTGCCGCAAATAGACCAAGGCGTTATTGAAGAGGCGCTGGCCCAGGGCCTCCTCAAAGCGCTGGAGCCCCTCCTCCGCCCGGGCGAAGGCCCCCTGCACCTCCTGGGCCCGCTCCCCCGCCTGGACGAAGCTCCAAAGGACACCCTTGGACACCAGGTGAAAGAAGTCCACCAGGGCCTTCGTGGGACGGAAACCGCCCCCCTCTTCAGCGAGGACGAGCCCGTAGTCCTCCAGCCCCTTGAGGAGGTCTTCCCCTGGGGGAGGAGGCGGGGTCTCCCGATACCCTCCCCCGTAGAGGATAAGGCCGAAGAGGAAGGCTTGCGCCTCCGGCCTGGCCAGGAGGCGGATGGCCCCCTCGAAGCGCTTGCGGGCTACGAGGACGCTTCCTTCCACGGCTCCACCTGGTCACTCAAAGCGCCCATTAGCGCCTTGGGCCCTCCACCAGGATGAGGACCTAAGCCTGACCTTTCCCCCCTCCCACGATCCCCCAAGGAGGATGGGCTTGAGGGGAGAGAGGTCCCTCGGCACCTCCCGCCCAAGGAGGGGAAGAAAGAGGCCTACCCTCAGAACCCTCCAGGGATTGGCGCCAGGAAGGTTCCTTCCCTCGGTTGACCCCCGCTGGCTCCCCGGCGAGCTCCGAAGGCTTGACAGAAGGGCTAAAGCTCGCTTCGCCTTACCGATCTCTCTTGCAATGCGCCTCTTCAGATACGGATTGTTCTCACCTCCCTTTCGTCTTTGTAGCTCTGTTTGCAACTCCTCGTAGAAGGCTTGGGTCTCGATTTGGAAAGCCTGATCCTCCAACAGGCGCTCGTAACCCTGGGGAAGCTTTTCGGTGAAACCTAAGGCTTTCCTCCCGATCACGTAAGCGGCGGCGGTGTCCTTGGAGAGGGAAAGCAGGGGAGCGTACTTGAGCATCCCGATGGTGGAGGTGTCTTGGGGGTTCACCTCCAGGACCTCCACGCCCCTTCTCCGGGCTAGGGCGTGGATCTTCTGGAGCAAGGAGGCGTACGCAAAACGGTGCTGGATGGAGCGGAACCTCCTACCCGAACCATCTCCTCTCCTGGACTTCCGGAAGTGTTTGAGCCTCTCCGTGGCGATGGCTACCCCCCGGGAGAGGGCGAAGTCCACCACCTGGTGGGCCGCCTTCCAGAGGAGGATCTCCTTAGCTCCACGGTTGGGGGCCCTGTCCACCTCGTTCAGGGGAATGGTGAAGTGATGCCTGAGTTCCCCATCGGGACTGACCAACGCTAAGGCCAGGTGGTGGGGGTGGGCGTTGGCGTCCAGGGCCAAGACGCCCCGCTCCTTCGTGGCCACGATGGGAGGCAAGACTTCTTGCCAGGTGAAGTGGGCGTGGACCTCCCCGTTTCGCAGGGTGAGCTCCACGTTGTAGGGTTCTCCCAGCAGGGCCCGCTCCACCAGGGCCTTCACCTGAGGGTGGGAAGAGAGGACGAAGGCTTTGATGTAAGTACGGTGTCCTAGATTGATCCGAAGCCAGAGGTCCTTGTCCTCCACCTCCAAGCGCAGGTTGAGGTTGCCCTCTTTGCTCCGGTCTCCCCTAGAGTAGAGGAGTCCTTGGCGCTTCTCCCGCCATTCCCGCTTCAGTTGGAGGAGCCGCTCCCCCGAGAGGTGCTTCCGTTTGAGTCCCTCAAAGAGGCTCCTTCCCCCGAAGACCACCGCGCGGGGGTCTACGCCGCGTTCCCTGGCGGAGTCCAGGACCCCTTGCGCCTTGAAGATGGCGTCGTCAACGTAGCGGGTGTTGAGGCGGAAGAGCTGGCAGAGGGGGCCGTCTTCCCGTTTGAGTTCCTTGCGACTGTACCCCTCCAAGAGTCTTTGGTAGGCGAAGCGCGTGGCGGAGGAGAAGCGGCGCATGAGGTCCAGGAGGGCTTTTCGGTCCTCTTGGGAGAGGAAGCGCAACTTAGTCTGGACGCCTCGGAAGCTAGCGTTCTTGTCCTTGCCCTTGGGCATCCTTCCGCCTCCTGGCGCGCGTCCGCGCGGCGAAGCGGGAAACCTTATGCCGTTCCCAGGCGCACGGGGTGTCGTGGTGAACGCCGTGGCGCTCCCTGATCGGATGGGCTGTAAGGAGAAGCGGGGGCATCTGAGGGCTATTGTAGCCCAAAGCTGTTATTGCTCAACTGTTTGCACCTCCTCCCCCCCACCCTTCGCCTGGGCCGCCAGCTCCTCGTAAACCAGGGCCAGGCTGGAAAGAACGTACCGCTCCCCCTCCGCCTTCTTCAGAAGGCCCGCCTGCGCCAGCTTCCCCAGGAACCCGTCCCAAGCTTTCAGGAGGTCGTCGTCGCCCTCCCCCTCCAGGTACCCCTCCGCCCGCAGGAAGGTCTCGTACCGGAAGCGGTCCTCGCTCAGGAGGAGAGCGTGCCGCACACTGTCGGCCCGGGGATGGAAGGCGAATCCAGGCCCCACCTCTCCCCAAAACGCCCCCAGGAGGACGTGCTTGAGGAAGAGGTACGCCTTGAGCCTGGTCTCCGCCTGCCTGCGGAGGCGGGCCCGGCCGTCGCTCCCCAGGAATCCCTCGTAGGCGGGGGTAGGAACCAGGAAGAAAACGGCGGGCTCCTCGAGGGGAAGGCCTCGCAGGCGAAGCCCCTCCCGTTCCAAGTGGACCCTCACCTCGTCCCGGTGGCGTTCCAGGACGCCAAAAGCCCTCCTTTCCTCCCGCTCCCCGTCCCGCCGCACGAACCCCCGGCTCCTCAGCCAGAAAAGGGCTTCCATCCACTCGGTTTCGCTCATCCTCACTCCCTCGCCACCAAGCCCTCCACGAGCCCGCCCTCCTCGGGTCTCGCCGCCATGCTCCGCACCTCCACCACCCGGAAGGATACTTGCCCCGCCACCTCCGCCAGGGCCTCCTTGCTGGGCGTTGCCCCGAGGAGGATGAGCCCGAGCTCCTCCAGCCCTCGGAAGAGGGCGGTGGCGTTCTCCCCGTCCAAGCGCCCCATCTCGTCCACCAAGAGGGGCAGGCGGACGCCGTCGCCCCGGTCCAGGAGGCTCAGGAGGGCGGCCGCCAGGGCGTGGCCCAGCGCCGCCGCTTGTCCCGTGGACACAGCGTTCCTGAGTTTGGCCAGGCTCTGCAAGCGCACCCGCCTCTCGCCCCGCTCCAGGGAAAAAGCCAGGCGGAAACTCCCGGAAAGGAGTTCCTCCACGGACTCCTCAGCGTAGCGCTTGCCCGCCCGCCCCAGGCCCTGGAGGCTCGCCTGAAGGTCCCCTGCGGAAAAGAGGGGCTGGAGGTCCGGGTGCTGGAAGTGGCCTTTTACCACCGCCGCATCTTCCCTGAGCCGGATGAGAGCCTCCTCCAGGTCCCTCTCCTCCTGCTCCACATCGCCCTCGAGGTGGACCTCCGCCCAGCGCACGGTGGGGAAAGCGAAGGCACGGAGCTTGGCCTCCACCTTCCCCACCAGTTGGACCAACTCCTTCCTGGCCCTTTGGACCAGGGTGAGCCGGGCCTCCAAGTTCTGCACCAGGGCCTCCAGGCGCCGGGAGAGGGCCAGGCCCCGGTCCCGGTAGTGCACCTCGAGGTCCTCGGGAAGAGGGTCTTCCAAGTTCAGTCGGTAAAAAACCACCCTCAAGCGATCTCGCAAGCCCTTCACCTCCTTTTCCAGCTCCTTCACCCTCTGGAAGAGCTTCTCTAGCGCCTCCGCCTGGACTTCCCCTGGCGGGAGTTCGGGGAAGGGGGGCTCGAGCGCCCGATCCAGGCGGGGGAACTGGGAGGCGAGGTGTTCCCGAAGCTGGGGCACAGTGAACGTGTTGGACAGGGCTTTCTTGAGCCCCTCTAGCGCATTCCGCCTTCTATCCAGCTCCCGCTCCACCTCCCCTAGCCTCCGACGGAGTTCCCCTTCCTCTTTTTCGTACGTGGCATCGTGGGCCACCTTCTTCCGCTGCAGGTCCTGGATAGCCGCCCGTACTTGGGCAAGCTTCCCTTCCAAGGCGGGGAGCTTTTGGGCTTCCTCCCTCGCCCGCTCCAGGCTTTGCCAAACCTCTTCGGCCTTCTGGAGGTTTTGAAGCTCCTCTTGTAGTTTCTTTTGGCGCTCCGCCAAGGGGAGGAGTTCCGGAGGGGGTGGCTCGTCCTCCAAGGGACGGGAAAGTGCACGCTCCTCCGCCTCCAGGGCCGCCAACGCCTGCGAAAAGGGTCGGCGAGCCGCTTCCAAGGCCTCTTCCAGCCGCTGCTTCCACTTCTCCCGTAAGGCTTCCCTGAGGGCCTGGAAGGAGGCGAGTTCCTCCTCCACCTCGGTGAGCTCCGCCTGGAGGCGGGAGAGCGCTTCCTCCCGCTCAACCAGAAAGCGCTCCCTCCGCTCCCGGAGCCACGCCTCCAGGTTTTGGAGGCTATGCTCCTGCTCCTCCCACCGCTGCTCGGAGGTTTGAACCGCTTCCTCCAGCTCCTTCACCTGAGCCTCGAACCAGGCGATTTCGCCTTCCAGCTCACCAAGATCTTCCTCGGCCTGCCTGAGCTTCGCCTCGAGGTCCGCCACGGGGTTGGCGGGGGGAGGCAGGTGGCCCACCAGGAGGGACACCTCCCCCACTCCCACCCGGCCCGGGGGCAGGGGCGGTGGGGAGAAGAGGGTGGGCTCCAGGTCGTCCCGCTTCAGCAGGTCCAGGGGAAGGAGCTTTCCTAAGCCCTCCTCCCACCCGGGTGCGTTCCTTTCCAGGAAGCGGAGAAGGGAGCCCTCCCGGCGCAGGCGCTCCAGGGCCGCGCGGAGGCCAGCAACCCGTTCCTCTGCTTCCCGCCGATGAACCCGCAAGCGTCCCAACTCTCTTTGTTTCTCCTCCACCTCCCTCCGCTTTCCGTCTAGCTCTCGCTCCAGGCGCCTTTGCTCCTCCTTTAGGGCGGAAAGCCGCTCCTGGGCCTCCCTCCACTCGTGGTCCTGGGGCTCTTCCTGGACCTCGAGGCGGGCCAGGTCCTCCGAGAGCGCCCGCCGCTTCTTCTCCAGCGCCTGCCGGGCTGCCTCCTGGTGTTCTTCCTCCTCCTTCCTCTCTTCCTCCAGACGGGCGCGGGTTTCCTCCTCCGCCCGTCTCAGGTCCTTGTGGAGTTCCTCCTTGCGCCTGGATACCTCCAGAAGGCGCTCGGTCCTCCACCGCTCCCGCTCCGCTCGCCTCCTCTGCCGCTCCGCTTCCCAAGCAGCGCCTTCTTGGGCGATCCTCGCCCCCAGAAGGGCAAGTTCCCGGCGCACCTCCTCCAGACGGTGGGGCAGGTCGGGGGTCACGAGGTCCCGCCAAGGGGCAAACGCTTCCTCGGCTTTTTGGAGAGCCTCTTGGACGGAGGCTACCTCGCCTTGGAGCTTTCCTTCTTCCCTGGCCAACTCCAAGAGCTTCCCCTCTAGTTCTTGGCGCTTCGCCTTCCACTCCTCCCCGATGCGCTCCAGCCTCTTCCGGAGCTCGGTGGCCATCGCCTCCAGGCCCTTCGCCTCCTCCTCCAGACGGGGTAAGGCCTCCTCCACCCGCAAGCGGGTGGCGGCGTAGAGCCTGGCCTTGGCCACCAACTCTTCCCGGGTCTTCCCGTACGCCCCCACCTGGGGCATCGCCTTGTCCATTTCGGCGATTTCCGCCGTCTCTACCTGAATTTCTCCCAGGCGCCTCTCAAAGTCGGTCATGCGGTGGGCGTCGTCCTCAAACTTTCGCAGAGCCAAATTCACGAGGAAGTTGCGGATCCACTCCTCCTTCAGGGTCTCCCCCAGAAAGAGCCCCAGAAACCACCCCAGGGAAACCCTGCGCAAAGAGGGGAAGACATGGCCCCTTAAGGGGGAGCGGAAGCGCTCGCCGAAGAGCCTAGCGTACGCTTCTGGGCTTCGGACCTCCACAAGGGTATCCCCCACCAGGCCCATGGCCGCCAGCCGCTCGTGGAGCTCGTTGGGTGTGAGGAAGCGCCCGCCCTCTTTCAGGATCTCGGGCTCGATGTGCCCTGGGGCAACCAGGTAGCGGTACCCGTTGCCCTGGGCGTAGGCGATGACCGTGGTCGCCCCTTCACGCCCCAGGAAGTGCCCTCCCACGTACCCCGATGAGCGCCTGTGGGGAGCGTCGCTGGAGGGAGGGCTCAGGTAAACCTCCAAGAAGTCCCACCCCCCTCCCACTAAGCGGTCGGGGTCGGGGTGCCCGAAGAGAAAGGCCACTAGGCGGAGAAGGCTTGTCTTCCCTGCGCCGTTGCGCCCCACCAGGACGGTGGGCCTATCCAGGGGCAGGGACGAGAGGACTGCCCCTCCAGGCCTCTCGGGGTGGGGGAGGATCCAAAAGAGGCGTACCAGCCCGTACCTCGGCCTGTCCATACTCCCTAGCATAAGAGCAAACTTGACTGTTATTCCGCATACAACCCCAGGAACTTGAAGGCGGAAAGGGGATGGAAGGGGAACGCCTCCAAGGCCGCCTTCTTCTCCCCCACCCCTTACGGTGCGAAAGGGAAACAAGGTACCCCCTTAAGCACCACCAACACTTACCCCAATAGCTCCCTCTGGTTTCCCTTCAAGACCAAGAGGTAATCCCCCCTTTCCCCGGATGGCCTCCGCCACCTCCGGGTACAGGCACCCCGCATCCCCCACCCCCAACTTCCCCGTCAAGTCCTCCGCCCCCAAGGAGGCCAGAAGCTACCTCAGGGCCTCTGCCTCCCTCCCCTCCGCCTGGGCCAGGATGGTCCGCAGGTGCAGGGCCAATGAGGTTGGGTGTTCAGGCACTACGTGGACATGGACCCGCTGGACCCGCTCTCTGGGCCGCAGAGGAGAAACCTACAAAAAGGCTACTTGACCCACCTGACGATAACCGATGTGAGCATCTGTTCGTTGCTCAAGAAGCTCCAAAAACACAAAGCCTCTGGCTCTTTCCGCCGGAGGGAAATGAAGAAGTAGGTGTCAAGAAGGATCCGCTTTGGGAGCTTCCCTCTCGCCTCTTATGGGACGAACGGGGTGCCGACGTCCTGTGACCTTCGCTATGGCTTCTACCATCGCTTTGGCCTGTTCATCAGTCAAGGGAGGCAAAGAACAAATGATCTTGTACACGGCCTCGGCCTTTTTGGACCTGAAAGTCACGGCACCCACAAGCTCAAGGTACCTCAAGCTTGGAAGCTCTGCCACAGAGAACCCACGCCACCAGCTCCGGAAAGAGAACCCGCGCCGTTTCCTGCCAGGTAGGCCTCTTCCCTCCCGGCCCAGGCTTCATCCAGCGCGCCAGGAGGTACACCAAAAGGGAAGGGACCAAGAACCGATGCACCCCCCAGCGCCGTCGGCCCCCAAACCACTAGAGGAAGCCGGAGAGGGTGGCGGGGGACTTAGTGGGGCTCTGGCAGGGATTGGGCTGTGGTCGTCATCTTACCCGTCCTGAGACGGGAACCCCACAGCTCCTTTCAATACCCCGGTGCATATCCTTGAGGGGGAGTAGATAAGTGCAAGTTTTGAGGTATTGAACTCGTAGACCCGGCGTCCTTGACAACTCCATCAACCGCGCCATCGCACGCGTCTAGGTGTCAAGGCGCTTCCACCCACGGGCACGAGTCCAACCGCAACCGAACGTCCCCAAGTCCGGGCGCGGCAGGATGGCCCGGCACTCTGTTCCGGTGCAAGCGTCTGCCACGCTGGACTCGTACGCCCCGCCAGGCCATTCCATCCGTATGGTTTGGGCCTCACCCTCGTAGGAAAAGCGCACCTCCTGGCCGCCGCGCGTCAGCCACGCGATCTTTCCAGCACATGGAGGCAGCACGTCCTTTTGGGACGCCCCGTGGTTTTGCGTGGAAGACAGAACATCCACACCACGTGGGGACAGCCTATCTCCATGCAACGCCTGAAGCCCGAACCACACGCCGATACCGGCCAGGAACACCAGACTAAGAAAGGTCTTCTGGGTCATGCGCCACTCATAACGCGGTCCATCCCCACGCGTGTGGGGACTACGCACCCAGCTTTATCGCTCTGCCGTCTCCCCTCCGGTCCATCCCCACGCGTGTGGGGACTACGGGCGGATGGACGGCGCTAGGGATTGGGCTTGTCGGTCCATCCCCACGCGTGTGGGGACTACTGGAGGAGGTCCAGGAGGAGGCGGAGGCGGTCCGGTCCATCCCCACGCGTGTGGGGACTACGAGGGCCTCCATGCTGGCGCGCCTTTGTTTTTCGGTCCATCCCCACGCGTGTGGGGACTACTGGGGCAGGGCCAGGTGGCCTTGGGCCACCACCGGTCCATCCCCACGCGTGTGGGGACTACTTTTCCTCCGAGGTGGGGCTACTCGGCCAGGGCGGTCCATCCCCACGCGTGTGGGGACTACGGGGGACGTAAACGGCTTCGGGACTGGCGTCCGGTCCATCCCCACGCGTGTGGGGACTACTCCAGGGACCTCGGGGGGAAGTGACCGGCCTCCGGTCCATCCCCACGCGTGTGGGGACTACGGTCCAGCCAGGTGGCGTGAAGCGCCCACGCCGGTCCATCCCCACGCGTGTGGGGACTACGCCTTTCCTTCAGGGTCAGCGGCTTGGCCCCCGGTCCATCCCCACGCGTGTGGGGACTACTTACTGTAGCTCTTATTGGGGTTGATGTCGTACGGTCCATCCCCACGCGTGTGGGGACTACACTTGACCAGGACGCTAAAAACCCCGCCTTACCCCCCTCTAAGTGTCTAAAAAGGGAGCTATTCGGGAGTTTTCTTGTCAAGATCCCCGCGCAAGCCGTCTTTGAGGCGTTGTAGCTTTTGGGCTTTACGAATCGCCTCGGCGTTGCGCACCGTCACGAGAAGTATACCATCAAAATCCCGAAGGTGCCGGTCTACGTACCCGTGGAGCCTTAGGGCAAAGCCCTGCTCGGTGTTGGTTCTCCAGGCCATGGCGCATCGCCCGTCCCCGGCCTTTTCCACCGCCTTGGCCCAAAGAAGCTCCCGTACTGTGGCGTTTACGCGCCCGATAAAGACCCCCGTATCCACTTCCAAGAGCCAACGGGTCAACTCTCCCCTAAGGCTCCTCGGCACTTTCTCCAGCACCATCACCACCATAGGCCACGCCCCCCTCTACCACACCCTCCGGGTCCCAAAGACCTCCGGGCTGGGTAGGGTCGTCTTCTTCCCAACGCAGGTCTTCCGGACCAAGCCCAGTGAAAAGGTCTAGAAGGTCCTCCACCATGCGCTCCAGAAGTCTCCCCTCTTCAATGCGCTCTCGGAGAGCACGGCGAACGCGGCGCTCCACTTCCGCCTCGGACTCCGCCACAGTGCGGAAGGCGGCGGGTATGAGATACTCCGTCTTGTAGAGATCGGCTAGGTCGTAAACAAAGGAAAGTAGCTTGCCCGTGTGAATAAACCCCAGGGAAGGGCTAAACCCAGTGCTTACAATCGCGGCGTGGGCCAAGCCATAGAGATATGCGGCACCAGAAGACAAAGCCCGGTTCACAGGGTCTGAGGCAACCCAGTTGCGTCGGTCATAGCTTCGGCCCCTCCAGGGGACGCCTGTTTCTTGGCTCCAGCGGGCGTAGGCGGTGCGCACCCGAACGCCCTCGAGGCCCCGCACTTGCTCTAAACTCAAGTTTCGGGGGAGGGGTTCGGAAAAGCGCTTCTCGTAAAGGCGGTAAACCACCTCCAGGTGCAGGTTGGGATCCGCCCAGGCCCAGGCTTGCCGCTCCAGGCGATGGGCGCTTCGGGTGTCGCCAAGCCCTTGGGCATAGAAGCGGGCCACCCCCTCTCCCACCCAACACACGGTGCAGCCATTCCCGGCAAGGGCCCGAATGGCCGCGTGGGTGATGCGGGTGCCTGGCCCCAGAAAGAGCACGCCCAAAGCAGCCGCCGGAACGAGGGTCAAGCCCTCTTTATCGTAAATGCCTATTCCTTGGGCCTCTTGCTCCACGAAGGCGTGTTCCACGTAAAGGTAGGAAAGGCCATCCCGGAACTTTGGGAGTTCTTTCAGGTTCCGGGTGTTGGGCACGGGAGGCATGGACCCTCCTCAGGGGGCCAAGGAAAGGAGCCCTAAGCCCAAAGCCTTGCCCGGGCCGATACCCCGTTCCAGGGTGCCACGGGCCTGCTCTGGGTCCACCACCTCGAGGCGCCCCTCAAAAAGCACCGCTTGGATCTGCATCTTTCCCCGCTCGCCTCTCCCCTTTCGCCGGGGCACCTCCAAAAAGGTGTCCTGGAGTATGCGTACCGAAAAGCCCTCTTCCCCCTCCACCAGGCGGAACCCCCCTTCCGCTAACCGCCTCTGTAGCCAGGCTACTTTCTCCCCGTAGGTTTTTAGGGCCACCCGTTTTCCGCTACCCGCCACTCGCTTACTGGGGTTGGCGCGCAACCGGAAGCGGAGGGACTGGCCGGGGCGGAAGACCGGGCTAAAGGGTTTAGGGGGAAAGATTTCGGCGTATCCTTCTTCCAGCACGCTCCAATCCGGCTCGGTGAGGGTCTGGACCAAGACCACGGGGCGCTCGTGCGTCCGCGTGGGTTCCAGACGCCAAAGGAGGCGCTCTCTTCCCGCCTGGAGGGCCTGAGAAACAGCACGGGAGAGGGTGCGGTGCATCTCATATGGGTTCGCCAGATCCCGCCGGGCCGCTTTGGAACGGGGGTCCAAAACGAGCTTGCTAATCCACATGGATTTCCTCCCACGCTGGAGGCCCTTGGGGAATGTCCTTCTTAGGAAGGACCTTCTCCAACACGTGGCGAGCCCCGAAGCGACGTTGGCTGAATGGGGCCACGGGTTGGTCGTAGACCAAGCGGCCTTGGGCGGCCTCGAGGACGAGAAGGAGGTCTTCCCGGGGCTCCCCCTTTCCCAAGTAGGGGTAACGGCGCAGGGCCTCCTCCAAAGGCTCATCCCGCAGGCCGTCGGGAAGGTAGGGGGGTGGGCTTGGGAGATACCCCTTTCGGCCCAGGTAGAGGGGAAAGCGGGGGTTAAGAAGGGCGCGGTGTAGCCATTCCAGAAGGGGTTTTTCTCCTTCCAGGCCAACCAGGAAGGCGGCATCGGAAAGAAAGTAGCGCCAGCTCTGGACATCACGCTGGCCCTTCAGATTGGCGGCCACCACGTTTTGGGCAGTCTGGTAGTCCACCTTAAGTACACCCCTCCGGTCCACCCGCACCCCCAGGCGCAAGGCGGCGAGGTCGGAGATGTCCTCCGCCCGGTCCCGGCCCAAAGCAGCGGCGAGGAGTCCCACCACCCCGCTTTTGGTGGGGTACGGCCAGGTATCCCGGTAGTCAAAGCGGCTTCGGGTCCCCCAAGACTGCAAAGGCCCCTGCAACCGCAGAAGAAGGGT
>NZ_JTJB01000060.1 GCF_000794385.1 Thermus sp. 2.9 | reverse complement strand
CCTCCAGAAGCTTCCTAATGGCTTCTTCTATGCGCTGGCTAAGAGTGGGCCAGTCCTCTGCTAGGGGCAACGTTGCCGTTTCCGCCTCCGTGAGGTTAATGGCCCCTTTCCACTCGGGTCGCAAGGGTCCGAAAGCCCGGTCAAAGCGCTCCCACTCCCGGACCAGAGCCTCCACGGAAAGAGCCGAGAGCGCTCGGTCCTCCCTCGGGCGTATGGGCCGCTCAAATGCCGTGGCCAAGTTGCGGGGAAGCCCCTCCCCCGCCCGGAAGGCGACGAATAAGGGGGGGTTGTGGGCGGCAAAGCTGTTTTGCTTCCCCGAGGGCAAGGTGCTGGCGAAGGCCGCAAAGAAGGCCAAAGCCCCCTTGAGGGCAAGCTCCTTATCGCCCTGAAGGTTTTCCAGAAGTTTTTGCAGGTCTACCACGGCGTAGCGGTAGAGGGTGGCGGAGTAGAACTCCACATCCCCCATCATCCCGGCCCCGGTTTCCTCCTTGGGGTTCAGGTCGTCCACGGCCGTGTAAAAGTCAAACTCCCGGTCCACCTTGTGGGTGGATAGGGCGTGGGCCACCTGGGCGGCCGCGTCCACCCCAAGTTCCGGCCGATCCGCCAGCATCCGACCGAAAAGGGCCAGGTCTACGGCCTTCCCCCCGTCCAAGACCTTCTCCAGCACCTTCTTAACCTCGGGGCTCACGTCCGTCTTCTTCTTACCCTTCACCTCGCCCGAGAGCGCCTCGAGGTGAGCCCGGATGGCCTCAGCCAAGCGGTCCAGCTCCCTATTCCCCAGAAAGAGGAGATACTCGCTCGCCCCTCCCTCCTTGACGCCAAAACCCAAACTGTTGAGCGCATTCTCAATGGCTTGGCGGGCCTGGCCCTCGGGGACGTCCGAAAGCCGCGACAAAAGGGCTTCCACCAAGCGCTTGGTGCGCACTGCCCGCTCATGCGGCTCCAGGAGGGGCCAGTCGCGGAAGGCCACCCTCACCGCCCGCTTCTGCGCCTGGCTAGAGATGCGGGCCCGCCGAAAGCCGCCAAACAGGGCATCCTTAGGGCTTCCCGTGTCGTCCCGGTTGAGGTTGCTGGGAACCACCGTCTGCAACACGTGCACTTCCAAAAGCTTCATTCCGCCACCTCCTCTTCCTTTACACCCTCTTCCTTAGCGCCGTAGAACTCCCGAGCCCAGCGGGCCTGGACCCGCCGATTGGGATGAAACCAGTCCAACAGGTCTTCCAGAAGCCGCGCAAAGTCTAGGCCTCCTTCCACCAAGCCCACGGCTTGGCGGAGCCGAAAGGCAATCTGGTCGCGGTCTGCGTCCAGAAGGGCCAGGAAGCGCTTTTCCACGCTCTTGGAGTCCCGCTCCTTCCCCGCCGCCCAAAGTGCCTGGGCGAGGCTTCGGCCGCTTTGGTGAGCGCCGTCCATAAGGGCGAAGAGCCCCGCCACCAGGTAGTGGGCTTCCCTGCCCCAGCCCTCCTCCCGCACGAAGGGCTCCACATAGGGCATGGCAGGAGGGTAGGCCCCCAAGGGAAAAGCCAAGCTCCGGCGCAAAGCCGCCCGCGCCGGGGTCCAAGAGGTCCCCGTTTGCAGGGACGTAAGCCACTCCAAAAAAGCCGCTCCCTTCATGCGTTCACCTCCTCGAGCTCCCTCAAAGCCAAGGTCAAGGCCCTTTCGCCCTCCGCCAAAGCGGCCAGGTGCCGGCCTTCGGTCCCCACGAAGAGGCGGGTTTCCTCCCAAGCGCGCCAGGCCGCTTGGCGAAGCCGTTGGCGCCAGGCGTCCAAGGCACCCGGCTGGTCCAGGGCCTCAAGGAACTCCGGGAAAGCCAGGTCCAAGCTCGCCCAGTAGCTTCGCAGTAAGGGCAAGGAACGGACGAAGGCCTCCAGCTCCTTTGTGTCCTTTTCCCCCAAGACGCCCCGCGCCACCTTCCACGCCACGGAGCGGAGCGCCTCGCCCACCCTTTCCGACTTCCCCAAAGCCGCCTGCAGGGCAAGGGCACCTTCGGGCAGGAGGAGGGCCGAGGGAAAAGGGTACACCTCCCGCCTCACGTCCAAAACCTTGGCCTGGTCCGACACCTGGCCCAAAACCCTTAGCCGATACGCCCTACCCACCTCACGGCCCACGGCACCCGCGTGATGGAGCACTCCAGGTGGCGTCCCTCCCGCATTGGGAAGCATGGCCCCAAAATCGCGCCAAAAGCTCCGCTCCTCGCTTAGGCGTAAGGGGAGGATGTTCCCCTTGGCGTCCTTGCGGTAGGCCACCATGGGGTCGCGAAAAAGGGCGGATAGCGGCTCCACCCCGGGGCCATAGCCCATGTACCGGACCCCATCCCCTTCATCCAGAAGGCGTACTCCCCGGCTCGGCCACGTGTAGACTCGGGTGAGGCCGGAAAGGGGCCACTTGGTGGCGGCGTTTTCCACGTCCTTCCGCCTGAGAGGGGGTGCTTCCCAAAGGGCTTCGTCGTCCCGCCCCTCGTAGGGCACCAGATTTAGGACCAAGGTTTCAAACAGGCTCTCACCCGTGGGAAGGAACACGGCGGGGCGGGCCAAAGGTGCATCCTTCCCCGAAGTAACCCCAAGCCGCTTGATGAGGCCACCTGGAGTGAAGCTTTGGTGCACCGCCAGGGCCCGCGCCGCCTCGGCATAGGGGATTTTTGGCGGGTTTTCGTCCGTGGTGTGGTCAAAGAGGGTTGGGTTGTTGCCTCCAGCCGGCTCCGGGCGGAGTTTGGTCCAGGGAACAGGCTCCTCCTCGGGCAGGTCAGCGATTTGTAAAAAGGGAGCGTCAGGGTGGAAAAGCCAAAAACGGTGGAAATGGCGGTCCAGATAACTCTCCAGTGCGCCACGGTCAAAACCGCCTCCGTCCAGGAGGTCGGCGGCGTCTTGCTCGTCCCGCACGGGGGGCAGGGCCCGGTGGAGGACGGCAAGGAGTAGGCGGTGAAGGGCCGCCTCCTCCAAGGGAGAGGCGGTTTCTATACGGGCGATGGCGTGGGCCTCGAGGAGCGCCTGCTTCAAGCTCACCTCGCGCACCTGTCCTCCCCATAGCACGGGGATCCACGGCTCTTCCAGAAGGTTAAACCTTTCCACGCTCTCACCTGATCCCAGGCTAGCACCTAAACCCGTCATCTGCTGACGGGAACGTACACCACCCCGAGTTGCGGGTCCACTTCCACCCGGAAAGCTCCCTTGCCCTCACCGAAGACGCTACCCACCTCCAGGGGGCGCAGGCTTCGGAGGAGGCCGCTTTTACCCCAGGCGGAAGGAGGCCCGTCTTGGAGGAGTTTTTGGGGTATCGGGTAGCGGGAAAGCCGCACCGCCCGCCGCCAGAGGGACACCGCCTCGTCCTTGCTAAGCTCGCCCTTGAGCCGCGCGGGCCGCCGCCCTTCGGGATCCAAATAGAGGCCGTCACCCACCCGGTAGAGGGGCACCACGGGCACGCTGGCCTCCCCTAAACGGGTGAGAAGGCGCTGGGTGTGCGGACTTTCGGCCTCGTCGTCCAAGCGCAAACCAGAGGCCAAGTGAGCGGCGTCCCCTTCCCTCATGAGCCTTTCCGGTTCCCAAAGGGCCAGGTTTTGGGCCGTCTTCTCCTCCTGTGCCCGGCGTTCCTCCATGCGCTTGTAAGCCCTCTCGGCCCGGTCTCGGAGGGTTTCGGGGAACCGATGGGGCTCCCGCGCGTAGACCTCTTCCAGAAGGGCCTCGAGGTCGTCCGGTACCCGGAACTCCACCCTGTCCTTCAGGGCTAGCCAGGTGGAGAGGAGAACATATTCCTCGTAAACCTTGTCCCAGTGAAGTTCCCCCCAAGCCTCGATTTCCTCCAGGCCGCCCACCCAAAGCCGGGCCTCTTGGTGCCCCGGCGGGCGGGACCTTGCGTGGCGGTGAAGCCTCCCCGTCCGCTGGAAAAGAAGGTCTATGGGGGCGAGATCGCTGTAGAGGAGGTCAAAGTCCAGGTCTAGGCTCTGCTCGGCCACCTGGGTGGCCACCAGGACGGCCCGCTCGGGCCGCGGGCCCCCTTTGCCGAAAAGCGCCAGGGCCACGGCTTCCCTAAGGGCTCGGTCCTCGGCGGGAAAGCGGGCGTGGAGGAGGAACACCAAGGTTCCGTCCTCCAGGGCCTTTCCCACCACTTGCTCCCCCTTTTCCTCCCGCATCTCAAGGAGTTCCGCCCACGGACCCTTCTCCTCCTGGGAGGCGTGGGGGAAGCGGTCAAGGAGCTCCGAGAGCCTAAGGGGTGTACCCGCCCCCAACGCCCGGTAAAGGGCCTGGGCCCGGTCCACGGTGTTCACCACAGCGCCCAGGGCACCAGGCAGCGCGGCAAGGAGACTCTTTGCCAAGGCTTCGGGTTCTACTTTGGCCTTTTCCAGGCGAATGCTCCGCGAGGGCAGTGGCAGGCTTTCCGCACCGAGTAGCTTTTCGCCGAAGATAGCCAGCCGAGGATAGGGGGGAAGCTCCTCTTCCGAAACCCCCCAGGCCCGAAGAAGGGCGGCCCGCTTGCCCTTGGGGAGCGTGGCGGTCATGAGGACCACGCTGGAGCCCAGGGACCTGAGCCAACGGAGGAGGGCCTCGAGGAGGCCCGAGGTGTAGGTATCGTAAGCGTGGACCTCATCCAGCACCACCACCCGGTTCATGAGGCCCCAAAGCCGCACGAAGTGGTGCTTCACCGTGAGGACGCCCAGGAGCGCCTGGTCTAGGGTGCCCACCCCGTGGGAGGAGAGCATGGCCCGCTTCTTGGCAGAAAACCAGGCGGAAGCGGAAACCGCTCCCTCTTCCTTATCCCCTCTACGGTCAAAAACTTGGGTCGGGTGGGCCCTCTCCAAAAGGTCCTCGTACAGCGGGTTGAGCATGGCCGCCCCGTGTTGGAGCTGAAGGTCCAGGGCGCCAAGGGCCAAATTCTCCAGGAAACGCTGGACCCTAGGAAAAAGGCCGTTGGCCGTGGCCTGGGTGGGTAGGGCCACGTAAAGACCCCGGTGCTTCAAGCGCTCCACCAACAGGTGGTAGGCGTACAAGGCCGCTTCCGTCTTGCCCATCCCCATAGGGGCTTCCACCAAGAGAAGGATGGGCTCCTGGACGTGCTCTAAAAGACACGAGACTGCCTTTTGCAAATCGTTGGGGGAAAAGGGAAAGATTTGGGAAAACTCCTTCGGTGCCTGGGCCTCGCGTTTGCGCCATCCCACCCGGTCCAAAGCCTTCTCGGCTAGGTCTAGCGCTTCCCTCAGGTAATCCGGCCTCAGAGGGTCGCGCCCGTATGGAAATAAACTCGGGTCCGAAGCGATCCAATCGGCGAAGGAAGCTATAGCCATGACCCGAAGCACCCCTTCCGGGGAGACCTCCTGAAGCGAGGGCACTAGGGCACCTGTGGCTTGGCGCAGGCGATCCAGCAACCAAGCCCGCGCTTCCTGCCAGCCGTGGGGCTCGCTTTGGACATGAAGGGTTGCCCGTTGAAGCTCGTTGCCCTGAGCGGGAAAGCCGTGGTGAGCGCCTAGGGCCTTGGCCAGGCGGGAGGCGGCCCTACGTCCCAAGCCCAACGCCCGCAAAGCGTCTTTAACGTAAAGCTCGGTAAGGACGCCGTGCGCCACCCAGGTCGTGTCAAGATT
>NZ_JTJB01000059.1 GCF_000794385.1 Thermus sp. 2.9 | reverse complement strand
CGGGGTGGAGCTATGAGGTAGCACACGAAGGAATTCCTTACACGACCGTCCTCTCCGGCTTCCTGGCCGCAACCCAAACCTTTTTACTCGCGCGTTTCGGGCTTCCTGGGGGATACCTTTACACCGCTGGCTACGTCCTGGTATGGAGTGTGATCCTCTGGGCACTGGACCGGAAGGGGATTTACGTGCGGGTTTAACCAGGGAAGGAATGCGGCGCTTTGGAAGCGAGCCTACTTGCCCGTGATGGTAACCACCATCGTCCTTGTGGGCTTTGGATTGTGGGCCACCGAAGCCTTCAGCCGTCAGCTTCCTACGGGCACGACGCCGGGTGGCCCCGACGCCCCCGTGGGCCCGCTCCGGGCCCGGCGCGGGATCACCTGGGAGGCGTAGACGTCGTGGTGGGCGGTGTACCCGTAAGCGGGGCAGACGGAAAAGCCCTCGGGGAGCGCCTTGACCACCCGCTCCCCGCGCCCGGCGCAGGTCTGGGAGGTCCCCCTGGGGCCCACGGGGATCACTACCCTACCAGCTTTCCAGGCCATGCAGGGAAGCACCTGGTCACCCAAGGCGCCAATAGCGCCTTGGGCCCTCCAATAGGATGAGGACCTAAGCCTGACCTTTCCCCTCTCCCGCGGTCCCCCAAGGAAGATGGGCTTGAGGGGAGAGAGGTCCCTCGGCTCCCCTCGCCCAAGGAGGGGAAGAAAGAGGCCTGCCCGCAGAACCCTCCAGGGATTGGCGCCAGGGGGGCTCCTTCCATCCGTTGACCCCCGCTGGCCCGGAGGGCCGGCCTTGCCTAGTAAATCGCCTTGTACCCCGGAGGGGGAGGAAGGAGACACCCTGAGGCCATGGGCCAAAAGCTCCAAGGGCGCCATCGCCGTCCTCGGCTTCCGCACCCCACGGGGACCAAACCTCCCCAAGGCCCAGGCCCCCAAAACCGTGTGGGAAGCGTACCCGGTCGCACCTCCGAAGCCATGCCGCCCCACCAGGTTCCCCAGGAGGCATTCTGCTCGCCCTTCCTCGCTCGGTTAAAATCTTCCCGAGGCGCGTTCCCCCGCCAGCTAAAGCGGGCGGTCCCCTGCGCTCGGGTGCCAATGGAAGCCCACCTCCGAGAAATCCTAGGCGATCCCCTCACCCTCGCCTTCACCCTCCTCCGGGTGGCCGTGGTCTACCTGGTCCTCCTCCTGTTCCTGCGCCTGAGCGGCAAGAAGGTGCTGGGGCAGATGACCCCCCTGGACCTCCTCACCCTGCTCCTCCTGTCCAACGTGGTGCAAAACGCCATGATCGGCCCCGACAACAGCTTGCTGGGCAGGCTTTTGGGGGCCGGCCTCCTCCTGCTCTTGGACCGGGTCCTCTCCCGTAGCCGCCTGCGCCGCTCCTTCATGGGCGAGCCCGTCCTCCTGGTTCACGAGGGAAGGCCCGTTTGGGATCACCTCCGTCGGGAGGGGGTGGAACTGGAGGAACTCATGGCCGCCTTGCGGGAGCACGGGGTGGCCCGCCTCGAGGACGTCCTGGAGGCGGTTCTAGAGGTGGACGGCACGATCAGCGTGGTGCCCAAGGACCACCTGGAGCCGAAACGGGTGCGCAAGGTGCGCTCCAGCCGCAACCGCTAGGGACTGGCCGGGGCCTCGGGCCGGGAAAAGAGCTCGTTCCTGCGCACGAAGGCCTCCATGAAGCGCCCCAGGAGCTCCATCTGGCTTCGGTGCGCCCTCAAGGCCTGGAGCTTCCGCTCCTCCTCCTCGGGCGTGAGGTCCAGGCGCCACCAGGGAAGGTGGCGCCCCCGGGGCGGGGGCTCGAGGTAAAGGGCCGGGTGCAGGCCTTTGGGCAAGGGCCACTCCAGCCCCCCGTGCACGATGTAAAAGCGGAGCCGATCCAAGGCGCCCCTTTCCCCCATGAGGCGGAGGGCCATATAAGCGGTGGCCCGGTGGTCCACGTGGGCATCCTCCGGGGCTGGGGAGAGGACCAGGTCGGGCTTTACCTCGGCCAGCACCCGTTTAAGGTCTTCCTCCCACGCCTCCCCGGTGTAGGGGGCCCCAGGGTGGAAGGCACCGGGATAGGCCACGCGGTCCAAGTGGGTGGCCGGGGAGCGGTAGGGGATGTAAAAGTTCTCCAGGAACATGTGGAGGAGGCCCCGGTCCGGGTAACCCAGGAAGTAAAGGTGATCCTCCGGGACCCCGAGCACCCGCGCCGCCGCCTTGGCCTCCTCCAAGCGCCGAAGGGCGAGGTGCCGGAGGTCCTCGGGTCCGGGCCGCACCCTCCGGTCCAGGAGGGCCGCATCCCATTGGAACCCATCCCCCAGGGTCATCCAGGCGAGGAACACCTCACCTCCCGCCGCTAAAACCCGCTGCACGAGGCCCCCCGCCGCCAGGCTTTCGTCGTCAGGATGGGGCGCCAAGACCAAAAGGCGCACCTTAAGGGGATCAGCGTAAGGAGGGAGTTTCCCCACTCTCCCCCGGTAGTACCAAGCGTAGCCCTGCTGGAAAAGCCAGGGGGCGTTGATGAAAAGGGCCAGGAGCCCCACGAGGACCAAAGCCCACACCAGCACCCTAGGCCTCACGCTCCCTCCCTCGGGCCCAGGTAAACCCGGAACCGCGCCCCGCCCCAGGGGCTTTCCTCCACTCGGGCAAAACCCCCGTGCGCCTCGGCCACCCGGCGGACCAGGGCGAGGCCGAGGCCGCTCCCACCTCCTGGGCCCAGCCGGAAAAAGGGGCGGAAGACCTCCTCCCGGCGCTCCTTGGGTATCCCGGGGCCGTCATCCTCCACCAGGATACAGGGCCCAGGCCGAAGGTGGATGGCCACGCGGGCACGGGCGTGGCGCAGGGCGTTCTCCAGGAGGTTGCGCACCAAGGCTTGGAGCAAGACGGGGTCCCCCCGGTAGGGCAAGGCGTTGGGCAGGTCCAGCTCCACCTTCTTTGCCAGCACCAGCCCTTCGATGGCCTCCAAGACGATCCCGGTGAGGTCCACCTCCTCCCGCGCCACCGGGGCCTCCGCCCGCACCAGGAGGAAGAGCCTTTCCGTCAAGGCCTTGAGGTGGAGGGCCGCCTCGAGGGCCTTCTCCAGGGGCTTGCGCTGGGAACCCACCATCTCCAACGCCTGCTCCAGCCGCCCCAGCAGCACGGAAAGAGGTGTGCGGAGCTCGTGGGCGGCGTAGCGGACAAACTGCCGCTCCCCCTCCAAGACGCGCTCCAAGGCGGCCAGGAGAAGGTTTTGCGCCCGGGCCAGGCGCCCCACCTCGTCCCACGAACCCGGCTCGGGCAGGCGAGCCTTGGGGTCCGGAGCCTGGGCCAGCTCCAAGGCGCGGCGCGCCATGCGGTTTAGGGGTGCCAAAGCCCGCCCCGCAAGCGCATAACCGAGGAGGAGGGAAAGGGCGAGGGCCGCCAAGAAGGCCAAGAGCAACACCGCATCCATTCGGGCCAAGGCCACCTCCACGGTTTCCAGGGAACGGGAGGCCACCAAGACCCCTCCCCCTTCCGCCACGGCGCAGTACCGCACCTCCCCCCAGGTGGCGCACCCCAACATCACCCTGGGGGGAGGGGGAAGGGCGGGTCCCCGACGGTCCACGAGCCTGCCCTTCTGGTAGAGGTAAAGCCCAAGGTCGGGCGGCAGGGCCTCCCCCTCCCCCTCCAGGCGGAGCGCGCCGTTCTCCTCGTTGACCAGGGAGCGGGCCACCCCGAGGGCCTCCCGAAGCGTGACGTCCACGGCTCCAAAAAGGCTCGCCCTCACGGCGAAGTGGAGGTACAGGCCGAGCCCCCCAGGACCAGGGTCAGGAGCAGGGCGTCACTTAAGGCAAGCCTCAGGCGGAGGCTCATCCCTGGAAGCGGTATCCCCGTCCCCGTTCGGTGAGGATGGCGTCCTCGGCCAACTTGCGCCGCAGGCGGTAGACGTAGACGTCCACCACCTTGGGGTCCACGCTCTCCTCCCCCGCCCAGACCTTTTCCAGCAGAACCTCCTTGGGGTAAATGCCCCCGGCGTTTAGGGCGAGAAAGGCCAGCAGGGCGTACTCCTTGCCCGCAAGGCCCACTTCCCGGCCCTCCCAGTAGGCCCGCCTTCCCTCCAGGTCCAGGGTTAGGCGGCCCCGCACCACCAGGTTTTGCGCTTCCCCATGGGCCCGGCGCAAAAGGGCCCGAACCCCGGCCCGAAGCTCCTTGAGGTGGAAGGGCTGGGGGAGGTAGTCGTCCGCCCCCGCCTCCAGACCCTCCACCCGATCCTCCACCTCGCCGCGGGCGGTCAGCATCAACACGGGGAGCCGATGCTCCCCCCGTAGCTTCCGCAAGAGGGCGAAGCCGTCCATTTCCGGGAGCATAACGTCCAGTACAGCAAGATCGTAAGGGAAAGTGGCAAGGAGTCCCAAGGCCTCCTCCCCGTGGTCACCCAGTCCACCGCATAGCCCTCCGCCTCGAGGACCTCCCGCACCAGCTCCCCCACCCTGGGGTCATCTTCCACCAAAAGGACCCGCATCCTGCCCCTTCCACAGCCACCTCAGGCCGAGAAACCAGGCGGTGGTGAGCGCCCAACCCGCCAGCACGTCCGAGGGGTAGTGCACCTGCAGGTAGAGCCGGGACAGGGCCACCAGAAAGGCCCACACGAGCCCAACCGCCAGGGCCACCCGGGCCCGGGACCCGCCGTCCTCCAGGAGCCAGTAGAGCGCCAAGGCCAAGGCCAAGCCGGCCATGGCGTGCCCCGAGGGGAAGCTGTAGTCGGACTCCGGGGCAAGTTGCGGGAAGAGGTGGGGGCGGGGACGGGCGAAGAAAACCTTGGCCACGAGGTTAAGGGCCTCGCTCCCCCCCAGGAACACCAGGAATATGGGCCAGGGCCGCCCCCGTCGGTAAGCCCAAAGGAGAAGGGCCAAGGACCCCAGCGCCACCAGGGGCGGGGATGCGGTCCAGGAGAGGGCGAAGGCCAGAGTGTCCCCCAGGGGGCTCTGGCGCCCGTGAAGCCAGGCCAGGACTGCCCCGTCAAAGGCAAAGCCTTGCTTTCGAAAGACCCCTTGGGCCAGGACCCCAAAAAGCGCCAAGGACAGGAGCAACCCACCGTACAGGGCCGCAAGGGGAAGCCTGGAGCGTTGTGAACCCCTCACCGCCATAGCCTACCGCCCTCTGGACCCCTGGCCCAGGTAGGCCCCGGTTCGGGCGTCCAGGATCACCTGAACCTGGCTAAAGTCCATGCGCAAGACGGGCCTCCCGCCCCAGATCTGGCACGCCACCTCCTGGGGGACTTCCCGGGTCTTCAGGGCTTTCTGGGCGGACTTCACCACCTCCCCAAGGGGGCCCCCGGGGGCTCCCTGAGCCAAGCCCTGGCCCCAAGGGCTCTTTCCCTCAAGGGCTTGGCCCCCAAGACCCTTCCCGTCATACCGTCCACGTACACCTGGAGCAGACGGCGCCCCTTGGCCAGGTCCACGGCGTACCGGGGCTGGCCCTGGCACCAGGACAAGGAGATCTCCTCCGCAGGGGTGGGAATCCGGGACCAAGCCTGGGCGGCCCGCACCGCCTCCATGAACCCAACCCGGGGCAGGCCCTGGGCCAGGGCCAAGCCCCAAACGAGCATCCCCAGCAAGAACGCCTTCCGCATCGCCCCCTCCTGAGCGGGGGGAGACCCAGGGGTGTCCCTGGGTCTCCCCTATCCCCCCTTATTCGCCTTCCTCCACGCCCTCGCCCTGACCGCCCTCTTCCTCGTGGTCCTCCTTGGAGCCCTTACCCTCGCTCCCCACCGCTTCCCGGTGGAGAACCTTCCCGGTCCCCGCATCCACCTTCACCTCTTGCCCCGCCAAGACCACCTCCCAGACCAGGTAGCCGTTCTCGTTCCCCAACGATACCTGCGTGGGAGCCGCCGTGGTGCCCAAGGCCTGCTGGGCCGCCTTCACCGCCTCCTCGGCGGTGACCTTGGCCAGGGCCTGGTAGGCGGCGGACTCCTGGTCCTCGTTGCCGTATTCCTGGGTCACCGGGATAGACCCCTGGTAGGCCGGGGCCTGCGCGCCCCCTTGACCCTTCGGCCCCATCTGGGCCACGGCCAAAACGCTCAAGGCCAACACACCCACACCCGCTGCCAGTATCTTCCTCATCGCTTCCTCCTTTGCCCCGGGGGTCCTGCCCCAAGGGCACCTTCACCCTAGGGGGAGAAGGTAACAAGGAGGTAAACACTTTGGGCTAAACCAGGGCCCAGATGTGCGCCTGGTAGAGGCGGGGCGTTCGGGAGAAGCCCAAGCCCCACCGCGGTCCATGCTCGGGCAGGGGGGCTTAAGGACGCCCAAGGGGAAGGGGGCTAGCGCCTCCCTGGGAGGGGGGACAGGCGAGGCTTAGGCCCTCACCCTGGGGGAGGGCCTAAGGCGCCCATGTGCGTCTTGGCGGACCAGGTTATCCTGACATCGGGGTGTGACCTTGGATCCCGTACGTTTGATCTCCCTGCTCTCCTACCCTGGCCTTTTCCTGATACCGGCCGCCGAAACCGGCCTGCTCCTGGGATTCTTCCTTCCCGGGGATAGCTTTCTCGTGGCCGTGGGCATCCTGGCTGCGGGAGAGGTTCTGAGGCTGGACTGGGCCCTCGCTCTCCTCTTTCTCGGGTCATACCTGGGCCACCAGCTGGGCTACCTTTGGGGCAGGCGGCTTGGGGAGGGCCTGGTTCGGCGCATGCGCCCCGAGCACTTCCGCAAGACCCGGGCCTTCCTGGCCCGAAGGGGAACCCTGGCCCTCGTCCTAGCCCCCTTTATCCCCGTGGTCCGCACGGGCATGCCCTTTGTGGCGGGCGCCTTTCGCATCCCCTACCCCCGCTTTGCCCTGCTCTCCCTCGTGGCTTCCTTGCTCTGGACCCAAGGAGTCACCCTGCTGGGGTATTTCCTGGGCCGTAGCGTTCCCCACGTGGACCGCTATCTCCTGCCGCTGATCCTGCTCGTGGTGGGCCTCTCCCTCCTTCCCCTAGCCTGGGGGCGAAAGGGAACAGGGTGAAACCGACCCCTTCCTAGGCCGCCCCCGTGGGGCCCTGGGCCAGGTTTCATCGCCCTTTCAGGCGGAGGGCCTACGCTTTTCGCCGGAGGTGAGCGGATGAAGCGAGCCCTGTTGCTCTCCCTTCTCCTTTCGGTCCTCGGGTTGGCCCTGGCTGGGGTTTCCGTTTCCCCCTTCTTGCCCAAGGCCCTCGAGGGGAAGTCCTGGCCCCAAGGCACGCAGTTCGCCCTCCTGGACGCTAACGGGAACGTGGTGTGGCAACCGGGTGGACCGACCGACCACCTGTCCCAGGCGGCGGTGCTACGCATCACCCTCCCAGACGGGAGCGTGTACCAGGTGGCGGTGAAGGTGGTGGGCCAGGGGCGGGGCCTGGGCGAGGTGAAGCTCACGGTGGACGGCAGGCTGGTCCCGCTACCGGAACTCCTGCGCGCCAAGGACTTCACCGTGGACGCAAACGGCAACCTGGTCAAGAAGGGGCAGTCGGAGGAGAGCGCCCAGGGGCAAAAGAAGGGGAACTCGGAAGAGGGCACCCAGGGGCGCGGGCATGGGGAGGGGCACCCGCCCGCCCAACCGCCCAAGGGCAAGGGCAAGTAGCCCAACCGCATGGACCCGTCGGGCCCCCTCCCGGCGGGGTTTCCCTTGGGCCAGGCCCCTCGCCCATCCCTCCAGGGCCCCAGCGACCCTTACCGCCGCAACCAGCCTCGGAACCCCGCTGGAACTCAAGACGGCGGTTGGGGGGCGCCCAGTCCGGTGGAGGGCGGCACGTGGGATGCCTTGCCCTTGGGAAGCCGACCAGGAACGGGACCTACCGAGCAGACTTGACTGCTATTCCGCATACAACCCCAGGAACTTGAGGGCGAAGAGGGGATGGAAGGAGAACGCCTCCAGGGCCGCCTTCTTCCCCCTCACTCAGAAGGAACCGTTCTCCGCCGCCCACCGCCCCCAAGGAGGCCAGAAGCCTCCCCAGGGCCTCCGCCTCCCTCCCCTCCACTTGGGCCAGGGTGGTCCGCAGGTGCAGGGCCAAGACCCACCAGAGCCGCGCCTGGGGGGATTGTCCCGTGCGGCTCCCCCTTAGGGTCTTCCCCTCCACCACCCACGCTTCACCCAGTTGGGCTTGGGGGAAGAGGGAGAGGAGGGCCTTTTGCAGGCCTTAGGCCCGAAAGGGAGTATTGCCGATTCTTGCCCCGGGGGTCGGGGGCTTGGGCCAGTGCCTTCGCGCCGGGCCATGGGGTTAGGCCTACCTCAAGGCGTGTATAGCGGTCAAGTCTGACCTCCTGGCCCTGGGCCTCACTCTGGCCCTCTTGGCCCTCTTCCTTCGCGCCTCCCGGGAAGCTGCGGGCCCATTCGCCCCACAGCCAATCTCCCTAGATCCAATCCACTTGCCGGAATACGCCCTGCGCACCGCCTTCCGCATGGGGCTCGCCCTGGTCTTTTCCATCCTCTTCACCTTTCTGTACGCCCCGTTGGCGGCCAAGACCCGCCTCGAGGCCCTCCTGGTTGCCCTTTTGGACATCCTCCAGTCCGTGCCCATCCTGGGCTTCCTGGCGGCCACCGTGGGGGCCCTTGCCGCTTTGTTTCCCGGGAGGGCCTTGGGCTTTGAGCTGGCGGCAGTCTTCGCCGTCTTCACCTCCCAGGCCTGGAACATGGCTTTTAGCTTCTACCAATCCCTCAAGACCCTGCCCCGGGAGCTGGACGAGGCGGCGAGGCTTTTCCGGCTCACGCCCTGGCAACGCTTCCTGCGGCTGGAGGTGCCCTTCGCCCTACCCGGCCTGGTCTACAACGCCATGATGTCCATGTCAGGGGGCTGGTTCTTCGTGGTGGCCTCGGAGGCCATCGCCGTGGGCAAGACCGAGGTGGACCTGCCGGGCATCGGGTCCTATATGGCCGTGGCCCTGGCCCGGGGAGATTTGGCCGCCCTGGGGCTTGCCGCCTTGGCCATGCTGGCGGTCATCCTCCTCTACGATCAGCTCCTTTTTAGGCCCCTGGTGGCCTGGAGCCAACGCTTCAAGTACGAAGAGCGGCCGGGGCAGGAACCGGCGCGAAGCTGGGTACTGGACCTCCTGCGGCGCACCCGGGCGGTGCGGCGCCTGGCGGAGGCCGGGACCACCTGGGCCTTGGAGGCTCTCCTCCGCGCCGAGCGCCGCTTCCAGGTTTCGCAATCCCCTTCGCTTCCCACCTGGCCCCTTTACCTCCTCCTGGGCCTCTTCGCCGCCTGGGGTCTTTGGGAACTCCTCGCCGCTTTGCGCCCCTTGGGCCTGGCCCAGGTGGGTCAGGCCTTCTACCTAGGGTTCCTCACCCTTTTGAGGGTGCTTGGGATCATGCTTCTGGCCACCTTGGTCTGGGTTCCCGTGGGGATCCTCCTCGGCCAAAGGCCCCGGCTCGCCGCAAGGGTGCAGGCCCTCTTGCAGCTTCTCGCCGCCTTCCCTGCCAACCTCCTCTACCCCTTCTTCGCCTACCTGCTCCTCCGCTTCCACCTTTCCCTTGAGGTGTTCTCCGCCTTCCTCATGGTCCTGGGCACGCAGTGGTACATCCTCTTCAACGCCATGGCCGGGAGCATGGCGGTGCCCGAGGACCTCAAGGAGGCGGCCAAGAGCCTCGGGCTAAGGGGCTGGGCCCTTTGGCGGCGCCTCCTCCTCCCCGCCAGCTTCCCCTACCTGGTCACCGGCCTCATCACCGCAAGCGGCGGTACCTGGAACGCCTCCATCGTGGCCGAGGTGGTGGCCTGGCGCGGCCATACCCTGGAGGCCACAGGTCTGGGGAGCTACATCGCCCGCTGGACCCTGGAGGAGGGTCAAGGGCCCCACCTCCTCTTGGGGATCGCCGTGATGAGCCTTTACGTGGTGGCCTTAAACCGCCTCCTCTGGCGGCGGCTTTACCGCTTGGCGGAGGAGCGGTTCCGGCTTTAAGGAGGTAAGGATGCTGCTTGTGGCCAAGGGGATCGCCAAGGCTTACCAGACCGGGGAAAAGCCCTTCAAGGTCCTGGAAGGGGTGGACCTCGAGGTACGGGAGGGGGAGATTGTGGCCCTTCTCGGCCGCTCGGGCGGGGGCAAGAGCACCCTTCTCCGCATCCTGGCGGGGCTTATCCCCCCGGACGCCGGGGAGGTGCGCTTCCGAGGCCGTCCCGTCCGGGGCCCGGTGGAGGGGGTGGCCATGGTGTTCCAGACCTTCGCCCTCTTCCCCTGGCTCTCCGTGCTGGAGAACGTGGCCTTGGGCCTCGAGGCCAGGGGGGTGCCGCGGGCGGAACGGCTCCAGAAGGCCCGGGAAGCCATCGCCCTCATCGGGCTAAAGGGCTTTGAGGACGCCTTGCCCAAGGAGCTTTCCGGGGGAATGAAGCAACGGGTGGGCTTCGCCCGGGCCCTGGTGGTGGAGCCCTTGGTCCTCCTCCTGGACGAGGCCTTCTCCGCTTTGGATCCCCTCACCGCCGAGGGGCTCCGGGGGGATTTCCTGGACCTGTGGCTCGCCGGGCGGCTTTCCACCCAAGCGGTCCTCCTCGTGACCCACAACATCGAGGAGGCGGTGGCCCTGGCGGACCGGGCCCTGATCCTCCAGGGAAGCCCTGCCCGCGTGGGCCGGGAAATCCCCATCCCCCTTCCCCACCCCCGGGACCCCAGCGACCCCCCCTTCCGCGCCCTGGTGGAGGAGATCTACATGGCCCTCACGGAGCGGGAGGTGGTGGAGCGCCACCTGGAGGAGGAGCTGGTGCGTCTGCCCGAGGCCCCGGTGGAACGGCTGACCAGCCTGGCCGAGGCGATGGCGGCCCACGGGGGGCGGGTGGACCTGCCCCTCTTGGCGGAGGAGGAGGGGCTGGAAGTGGACGAGCTCTTCCCCCTGCTGGAGGCTTTGGAGCTATTGGGCTTCGCCCGGATGGAGCGGGGCGATGTGGAGCTCACCCCAGCGGGAAGGGCCTGGGCCGAGGCCACCTCCAAGGAGCGCCAGGTCATGTTCGCCGAACACCTCCTTAGGCGCGTGCCCCTCATGTCCCGGCTCCACCGGGCCCTGGTGGAGCGCAAGGCGGTCCCCGAGGAGCGGGTTTTGGAGTGGCTTCGGGACCACCTCCCCGAACCCGAGGCCAAGCGGGTCTTGGGAGTAATCCGGGAATGGGGCAGGTTCGCCGGCCTTTTGGGCTATGACGACCGCGCCCGAACCCTATTCCTGCCGGAAGGGGAGGCCTCCGGGCAAAGCCCAGGGTAGATTTTGCGCTCCGCCCTCGCCTTTGGGTGTATAGTCAACACCCGTGAGGCACCTCTACGCCCTTCTCCTCCTTTCCTTAAGCCTGGTCGCCTGGGCTTTCCCCCTGGATAGCCCTGCCTTCGCCACCCTGGTCAAAGACTCCTACCAGGAGGTCCCCGGGGGACCCCCCTTTAGGGCGTGGTGGGAGACGGCGTACCACCACGCCTTTGGCGAGAGCCTCCAGGAGGCCCTGCATCGCGAGGCCAAGGCCCCTCCCCTAAAGGCCGCCACCTGGGCCTTCCAGACGGTGAAGCGCCTCCTTCCCCGCTTCAGCCTGGAAGAGGGTTACGAGTTCGCCTACGCCGCCCGCAAGGGGGAAAGGCAGTGCCTCCTCCAGGCGGTGCTGGTTCAAGGCCTCCTGGAGGAGGCGGGCTTCCGGGCAGGGGTGTACATGGTCTACGAGAACCCCGAGGGTAAGCGGAGTAACCTGGGCCACGCCGTAGCGGTCCTGCGCCTGGCAGGGCGCGACTACCTGGTGGACCCCTCGGAACCCACCCCCTTCCCTCGGCACCGGGGCCTCCTCGTGGTCACCGCCAAGGGCTTGCGCTTCGCTGAGCCCCAGTACGGCGGCGACGGGGCCATCCTCGCCTACCGGACCCGGGAGGGCACCCTAAGCCCCAAGGAGGTGGAACCCCTCCCCTTCGCCTACGTCAGGAGCCAGTTCTACTACTACCGGGGCGAGCAGGCCAAGGGCGGGGTGCTGCGGGGCCCGAGGAGCCCAGAAGGCTTGGCCCGCTCCGAGGCCATGCTCCGGAAGGCGGTGGCCCTGGCGCCCGAAAACCCCTTGGCCGTCTACCTCCTCGGCCTAACCCTGAGCAAGGAGGGCAAGGAGAGGGAGGCAAAGGCGGCCCTCCTCCACGCCGCGGCGCTGTACCAGGCGTACGGATGGGTCCCACCCGGGGTGGAAGCGGCGCTTAAGCGCTTATGAAGACCCCTCCCGACCAGACCGCCCATTCCGAGGAGGGCCGCTACGCCTGGTGGCAGGTCCTCTGCCTCACCGGGGTGGACCTCTTCTCCTCCCTGGGGTACCAGCCGGGCATCGCCCTGCTGGCGGCGGGGCTCCTTTCCCCCCTGGCGAACCTCACCCTGGTAGCCTTCGCCCTCTTCGCCGTCTACCCCGTGTACCGCCGCCTGGCGGAGGTGAGCCCCGACGGCCAGGGCTCGGTGGGCCTCCTCACCCGCCTCCTCCCGGGCTGGCGGGGAAAGGTGGTGGTCCTGGTGGTCCTGGGCTTCATGGCCACCGACTTCATGATCACCATCACCCTCTCCGCCGCCGACGCCGCCGTCCACTTCTTGGGTAACCCCCTGGCCCCCGCCTGGCTCCAAGGGTACCAGGTGGGATTAACCCTTTTCCTCGTGGGCCTTTTGGGCTTCGTCTTCTACCTGGGCTTCCGGGAGGCCATCGGCCTGGCCGTCCCCATCACCTTGGGCTACCTGACCCTCAACGCCATCACCCTGATCGCGGCCCTGGCCCATCTCCGCCCGGACCACCTGGAGGGTTGGTGGCGGAAGCTCCTGGCCGCCCAGCCCGACCCAGCGGGACTCCTCCTGGTCACGGTTCTGGCCTTTCCCAAGCTGGCCCTGGGTCTTTCCGGGTACGAAACCGGCGTGGCCCTCATGCCCCTGATCCGGGGGGGGCCGGCGGACACCCCAATGCAACCCCTGGGCCGGATCCGGGGGGCCCACCGCCTCCTCCTCGCCGCCGCCTTGGTCATGGGGAGCTTCTTGGTGGCGGCGGGCTTCGCCACCACCCTTCTGATCCCGGAAGACCTGTGGCGGAGCGAGGAGGTGGCCGGAAGGGCCATCAGCTTCTTGGCCCACCGCTACCTGGGGGAGGGGTTCGGAAGCCTTTACGACCTCTTCTCCATCGTCATCCTCTGGTTCGCCGGGGCCAGCGCCATGGCCGGCCTCCTCACCATCGTGCCCCGTTACCTGCCCCGCTTCGGCATGGCCCCGGAGTGGGCCAAGCAGAGACGGCTCCTCGTCCTCTTCTTCACCGGGGTGGGCTTCGCCCTTACCCTGGCCTTCCAGGCCCGGGTGGAAGCCCAGGCCGCCGCCTACGCCACGGGGGTCCTGGTGGTCATGAGCTCCGCCGCCTTGGGCATCTACCTCCTCGCCCAAAAGGAAAAACGGCGGGAAGCCGCCTACTTCCGAGCCCTCCTCCCCGTGTTCGCCTACGTGCTCTTGGCCAACGTGGTGGAGCGGCCAGACGGGGTGCGCATCGCTTCCTTCTTCATCGCCGCCACCCTCTTCGTATCCTTCCTTTCCCGCGCCCTACGCTCCTTTGAGCTGAGGGTGGAAGGCTTTGCCCTGGACGAGATGGCGGAGCGCTTCGTCGCCCTCATCAAGGAACAAGAAGCCCCCCTCCGCCTCGTGGCCCACCGCCCGGAACGGGGTGGGCTTGCGGCCTACTGGGAAAAGGAGCGCCGCATCCGGGAGGCCACCCACATCCCTGCCCACGACCCCATCTACTTCGTGGAAGTCTATGTCCAGGACCCCTCCGAGTTCACCACGGAAGCCTGGGTCTGGGGCGTGGACCACCCTGAGGTCAAGGTGTTCCGCATCCTGGGCACCGCCGCCCCCAACACCCTAGCGGCTTTCCTCCTCTACCTGAGGGAGCGCACGGGCAAGCGACCCCACATCTACTTCGAGTGGGGGGAGGAGGGACCCCTCCAGGCGGCCCTTAACTTCCTTCTCTTCGGCGAGGGCGACGTGCCCACCCTCACGCACGAGGTCCTGCGCCGCCACGAGCCAGACCGCAGCAATAGGCCGGTGGTCCACGTGGGGGGCTAGCGGCGCCAGTGGGAGAAGAGGCCAGAGACCAGGATGGTCATGGGCACGGCCAAGAAGATGCCCAAGAAGCCGAAGAGCTTGCCGAAGGCGAAGATGGCGAGGAGGACCAAGGCGGGGTGGAAGCCGAGCGTGCGCCCGTAGATGAAGGGGATAAGGACCTTGCCCTCTACGAGTGCGATGCCCCCGTACCCGGCAAGGACCAACAGGGCGCTCAAGGGGCCCAGGGAGGAAAGGGCCACCAAGGCGGCCAGGAGCGCAGCCGTGATGCCGCCCACGAAGGGCACCACCTCCAGGATCCCCCCCAACACCCCCAAGGCGAAGGGGCTCGGCACCTTTAGGAGAAAGAGCCAGCCCCCGAACAGGAGGGCAAAGGAAAGGGCGATGAGGAATTGGGCTCGGGCCCAGTAACCCATTCGCCGCCAAGTCGCCTCCAAAACTTCCCTCCAACCTTCCCCGGGTAGGTACGGGGCGGCCCGGGCCACCAGGTGGGGCTCGAGGCTGATCATCACCGCCAGCACAAAGGCCAGGACCAGCTCGGAAACCGTTTCCCCCACCTTAAGGGCAAGATCCCCCGCCAGGCGGAAGGAAGGGGCCAGGGACGAGGCCAGGCCGGGAAGGGAAAGGCCGAGGTTCTGGTCCAAAAAGGCCAACACCTTAGGCAACACCTCCCCGAGGTTGTGGAACTGGCTAACCAAGAAGGGGCTAGCCAGGTAAACCCCGAGGGCGAGGACCCCGAGGACGCCAAGGTAGGCGACCAAGACGGCGGAAGGCTGGGGGAGGAAGCGCCGGAGCACCCTTACCAGGGGGTCCAGGGCGGCCGCCAGGGTGAAGGCGAGGAAGACCCAGAGGAGGAGGGTGTAGAGCTTGGCCAGGGCCCACAAGGCCAGGAGGAAGAGGAAGAGGCCTAGGAAAAAGCGGTTGGCACCGGACATCCCGCTTGCCATCATAAGCGAAGGTTCCAGGGTGGAGGGTCCGCGCCCGCAAAGGCTCTCCGGGCGTGGGTTGCCCCCTTGGCGCCGAGCGGGGCCACCGTCGGCCCCGTACGGGAAACCCGTGGTCCCCCTACCTTGCCTAATGGTGCAGCACCCGCTCCAGGAAGGCCCGGGTCCTTTCCTCCCTGGGCCGGGTGAAGATCTCCTCCGGCCTCCCCTCCTCCACCACCTGACCCCGGTCCATGAAGATCACCCGGTCCGCCACCTCCCGCGCAAATCCCATCTCGTGCGTCACCACCAGCATCGTCATCCCACCCCGCGCCAAGTCCCGCATCACGTCCAACACCTCCCCCACCATCTCCGGGTCCAAGGCGCTCGTGGGCTCGTCAAAAAGCATCACCTTCGGCTCCATCGCCAACGCCCGGGCAATGGCCACCCGCTGCTGCTGACCCCCCGAAAGCTCCGCCGGGTACTTCCGCGCCTGGTCCAAAATCCCCACCCGCTCCAAGAGCTCCAACGCCTTCCCCTCCGCCCGCTCCCGGGACCAGCCCCGCACCCGCATAGGAGCTAAGGTGATGTTCTCCAAAACCGTCATGTGGGGAAAGAGGTTGAACTGCTGGAAGACCATCCCCACCTCCCGCCGCACCTCCCTCAAGGCGCGATCCTCCTTCACGTTGCGCCCGTCCACCACCACCTCCCCCTCCTGAAAGTCCTCCAGGCGGTTGATGCACCGGATGAGCGTGCTCTTCCCCGAGCCCGAAGGGCCGATGATGACCAGCTTCTCCCCGGGGGCCACCTCCAGGTGGATGCCCCTCAGCACGTGCAGGGAGCCAAACCACTTGTGCAGGTTGTGGATGCGGATGATGGGTTCCATACCTCACCTCTTCCCAAGGCCCAAGGCCGCCTCCACGCGGCGGCCCAGGTAGGAGAAAACGCCGGAAACCGCCAGGTACACGAGGCCCAAGAAGAGGTAGACCTCCCGCTCCAACCCCACGTTCTGCGGGTTGGCGAGGACCGCCCGGGCCACGCCCATGAGGTCCAGGATACCGATGAGGGCAACCAAGGAGGTGTCCTTGAAGAGGGCGATGTACTGGCCCACCAGCGCCGGCACCACCGCCCGGAGCGCTTGGGGAAGCACCACGAAGCGCAGCGTCTGGAAGGGGGTGAGTCCGAGGCTAAGCGCCGCTTCCCACTGCCCCCTAGGGATGGCCTGCAACCCGCCCCGAACGTTTTCCGCCAAGTAAGCGGCGGCAAACAGGGTAAAGGCCAAGAGGGCCCGCACCACTTGGGGTAAACGCACACCCTCGGGCAAAAAGAGGGGTAAGGTGACGAAGGCCAGGAAGAGGAGGGAAACCAGGGGCACGCCCCGCACCACCTCGATGTAGGCGACGCTGAGGAGCCGCACCGCGGGAAGCCGACTCTGCCGCCCGAGGGCCAGGGCCACCCCTAGGGGAAAGGCCAGGGCCATGGCGCTCAGGGAAAGGAGGAGGGAAAGGAGGAGCCCGCCCCACAAGGTCAGCGGCAGGGGCAGGAAGAGGAGGAAAAGGACCAGCCCCACCCCCACCGCCAACCCGGGCCGTGGAAGACGGGCGGCCCGCAGTAGGCCAAGCCAGCCCCAAACGACAAGGAGCCCCGCCCCAAGGAGGCCATAGGCCCTCCAGGTCATCCCCGGCGGCAGCTGGCCAACAAAGAAGTACCGGAGGTTGTCCCCCACCACCCGCCACTCCGCCCCCAAGGCCCAAAGGACAAGGGACCGCCCCAAAAGGAATAGGAAACTAAGCAAGACCAAGCTCACCAGAGCGTTCCCGGGGCTACCGAAGAGGGCGCGGAAAAGCCTCATAGCTTCCACCTCAGGGCCACCCGGCGGTTGTACCCGTTCACCAAGGCGCTGATGCTGAGGCTGAGGCTCAAGTAGACGGCCATGACCAGGAGGATGGCCTCGAGGCTACGTCCCGACTGGTTGGCCACGGTGCTGTAGACGGAAAAGAGGTCGGGATACCCCACCGCCACCCCCAGGGAGGTGTTCTTGGCCAGGTTGAGGTACTGGTTGGCCAAAGGAGGCACGGCGATGCGCACCGCCTGCGGGAGGACAACGAGGCGGAAGGTATCCGGGTAGGAGAGCCCCAAGGCGTAAGCGGCCTCCCACTGGCCCTTGGGCACGGCCAGAATGGCCCCCCGCACCACCTCGGCCACGAAGGCGGAGGTGTAGAGGGTCACCCCGATGAGGAGGGCGGCGTACTCCGGAGAGAGGAAGATGCCCCCCAACGGCCCAAAGGGTCCCGGCACCGCGGGGCGCACCGAGAAGGGGGGCCCCAGGAGGGCCCAAGAGGCCAGGAAAAGGGCGAGGCTCCCCACCCGGGCCAAAAGGCCCCGCCGTCGGAAGGCCCAGGCCCAAACCCCTGCCAGCACCAGCCCCCACGCCCCGGGGGCCAGCGCCAGCTCGGGCAGGAGGAGACCCCGCTGGGACAAAAAGGCCCCGGCGAAGGCGATGCCCCGCTCCCAGGGGGGTAGCTTAAGGAGGATGGCGAAGTACCAGACAAAAAGTTGCAGAAGGAGGGGGGTGTTGCGGACGGCCTCCACATAAGCGAAGGAGAGGCCCCGGGCCAAGGGGTTGGCGGAGAGCCGCCCCAAGGCCAGCAAGAGCCCCAGCAACGTGGCCCCCAAAAGGCCCAGCAAGGTCACCTTGAGCGTGTTCAGAAATCCCGCCAGAAGGGCCTGGAGATAGGTGTCGGAGGGCTGGTAGGGACGAAACCCTTCCCCTGGGGCAAAGGTGATGCCCTCGCTCAAGGAAAAACCCGCCTCCTGCGACAGGAAAGCGAAGCTGAAGGGGATACCCTGGGCCGCCATGCGGGCCTTGGCCGTGGTCCATAGGGCGGCCAAGCCCCAGGCCACCAGGCCCAGGACCATCGCCTGTACGAGGAGGTCCCGCAGGCGGGGCATGGGGCTTAGCGGAAGGGCGGGCTGTACATGAGGCCCCCGTACCGCTGCAGGGCGTTCAGGGTGCCCGTGCGGGGGATATGGAAGGGGCTTTTGGGTCCGAAGAAGCGATCGTAGATCTCCCCGTAGTTCCCCACGGCCCGAAGGATGCGGACCACGAAGTCCTTAGGCAGGCCAAGGTCCTGGCCTAGGGTGCCATCGAGGCCAAGGAAGCGGCGGATCTCTGGCACCTCGCTCTTAAGGAATTGGTCCAGATTCTTGCTGGTGATCCCGAACTCCTCCGCCTGAATAGTGGCCCAGACGATCCAGGAAAGGGCATCCCGCCAGCGGGAGTCGTTTTCCCGCACGAACCCGGCTAAAGGCTCCTTGGAAATGGTTTCTTTGAGGATCACCAGCTCCTCGGGGTTGGGGGCGGTGGCGCGGAAGCCCACCAGCTGCGACTTGTCGGCCGTGAAGGCGTCGCAACGCCCTTGCAGGAAGGCCGCCATGACCTTGGCCCCGTCCTCAAAGGTCAGGAGTCGGGTATTCCGCCACTTCCGCGCCCGGATGTAGTCAGAGATGTTCTTCTCGTTGGTGGTACCCTGGGTGGTGCAGAAGGTGGCCCCCTCCAGGTCCCTTAGGGCGTTGGCCCGGCCTTTCTTGACCATCACCCCCTGACCGTCGTAAAAGGTCACGGGCAGGAAGTCCACACCCAAGGCGCCATCCCGGTTGGCCGTCACCGTGGTGTTGCGGAACGCCACGTCCACCTCGCCGTTTTGCACCGCTTGGAACCGGACCCGGGCATCCAGAGGCACGTAGTCCACCTTGTCAGGGTCGCCGAAGAGGGCGGCGGACACCGCCCGGCAAAACTCCACGTCAAAGCCCGCGTACTTGCCCGTCCTCTGGTCAAGGAAGCCGAAGCCGGGCAGAACGGCGTTCACCCCGCAGACCAAACGCCCGCGGCTTTTCACCACCTCAAGCCGGGACTGCTGCGCCAGGGCGGGCCAGGCCCCAAGCAAGAGCAGCGCCAACCATCCAATCCAGAGCCGCTTCATTCCCCACCTCCTGTCTCAGGGAAGGATAACACCTGGACAAAGCGGGGTCAACCTTTGCGGGGCTTGCCCAGTAA
>NZ_JTJB01000058.1 GCF_000794385.1 Thermus sp. 2.9 | reverse complement strand
AAGGGATCCGCGGCGCTGAGGATGGTTTCCACCACCCCTCCCTGGGCAAGTAGGGCCCTCATGTCCTCCTTGGCTTGAACGAAAAGCGCCTCTTCCTCAAAGGACCAAGGGTCAAGGGGCGGCTCCACCTGCAGGGTACCAGGGTCGGCGCGGACCAAGCGATACTCCACGGGAATGGGCTTTCCTTCCCAAAAAAGGCTCTGCCCCTCTAGAAGAAGCGCGTACAGAGCCAGCTGGGCGTAGTGGTAGCTCCGGTCCCGCCGGGTGGCCTTCAGCTCCAAAATGCGCAAGCGGGGAGCGCCCTCCTCCCAACGGAGGAGGACGAAGTCCAAGCGCCCCTGGAGGGTAAAAGCTCCAACCTCCCCCTCAACCCCTACTTCCCGCGCGAAGAGGGACTGGCCCCGACGAACCTCGCGTATTCTGTCCCCCAGTTCTCTCCAGGTCAACCCCTCTTCGATCCGCGCAAAGCCCCTCTTCTCCAAAAACTCCTCTAACGCGCGCTCCGAGCGAAGCCCGACCTCCTGATACGTGGGATCCGCTAAAGTTAAATACTTGTCCAAGATCTTTTGAACCTGGGGGCCTCCTTTACCCGCCTGGAAGGCCAAGTACCTCCCGCAGAACTGTAGCCGGACAAAAGAGGCGATGTCCGTAACCGTGAGGGTTTTCCCCGTCATACTGGCGAATCCTCCAGCTCGATACGCACCGTCTTGGCCCAGGGGGGCCCCTCGGGTCCGTCCCCCAGGAGGCCCACCACCACCCTAGCCTGTGGCGGGGCCGATGGCCAGGGGGTGTAGCCATCCGTGAGGACCACCACCAGGTCGTGCCCGTCCGCCAGTGCCGCCTTCAAGCCCCTCCCCATGTCTGTGCCGCCCCCACCCCCGAGCACGAGCCTCCTAGCCTGGCCCCGCCGGGACACCCGCACCGCCGTGTGCACCTCAGCGTCCACCCCGTATACCGTCATCACCGCCCCCGCCGCAACCATCCGCTCCACCTCCGCCAAAGCCTGCGCCAGCATCCCCTCGCTCACGCTCCCCGATGTGTCTACCACCACCCCCACCCGCGGCTTACGACCGTGTTTTCCCGGCAGGATGAAGGGGTCCAGGGCCTCCGCCCGCCGGTGAGGCAACGCGTAATTGGGAAAGCGCCGCTGCCGCAAGGAGAGCAGGGCTTGCCGTAGGGCCCGCCGGAGAAGGGCCCGCCAGTCCACCCTGCCCTCCAGGCGTTCGCGGGCCCAGCGTTCCAGGCCCAAGGGAACCGTGCCCCGGCTTCGGCTTTGGGTGTGGCGTAAGATTTCCCAGGCCACCTCCCGCCGTACCCCCTCCCCCATCACCTCCCCCAGGCCCGGCGCTTCCCGGTCTACGGCCTCCTGGAGCTCCCCTAGCTCGGGCCAGAGATCCTGAAGAACTCGAAGCCTCTTTGGCCTAGCATGGAGAGGTAGGCCGGAGTCTTCGGGGAAGGTGCCCCGCCCGTCTTCACCCTCTTCTTGGTTTGAGCCTCCTTGGATCGAGCCTTCTTGCCTTGAGTTTCTCCTTGAGCCTCCTTGACTTGAGTCTTCTTGGTTTGAGCCTCCTTGACTTGACTTTCTCCTTGAGCCTCGTTGACTTGAGCCTCCTTGGCCTGAATTTCTCCTTGAGCCCCCCCGATTTGCGTCCCTTTGGAGCTCACGAACCTTTAGGGCCTCAGCGTAGGCCTCCATGGTCTCATGGAGAGGAAGACCGAAGTCCTCGGGAAAGGCACTCCCCTCGGGCAGGGCTAAATTCATATCCCTCAAGTCCCCGTTCACCGCCAGGTCGGCGGCCAGATTCTGCACAACACGGGCGTGTTCCCACGGAAGATCCTGTGCCAAGGCCCGAAGCAGCAGCCGCCCCCGCTCTCCGGTGTGGCCCCTAAGCCAGTGGCTCACCTCGTGGAAGAGAACCCCCAAAAGCTCCCCGTCCCCCAAGGAAGCTGTCCACTCGGGGTTGAAGTAAACCCGTAGTCGGTCATCCACCGCCATGGTGGCCACCGCCTCCGTTTCCACCAATCGCACCTGGAATAGAACCGACGCAAGGTAGGGAAAGCGCTGGGCCAAGACAACCCGCGCCGCCCGGAGTCGCTCAAAGGAACCCCCGGTGGCGTCCACGCGAAACGTGCCCTTGCCCATCTGACCCCCACTTAAGACCTGGCACCCTCCATGCGCTCAACCAGTTGGAGAAGGTCCCGAAAGGCCCGAACCTCCTCCCTTGGGAGCATCAAACCCATGCGTTTACTGTCGTCAGCTTCCCTGTAGCCCCTCACTAAAGCCTCGGCGGCGCGGGCCGCCAGGTCCGCCCGGCCCTCTTCCGCCGCCCGCTTGAGCACCTTCCAGGCCCGGTTCCAGTTCTCCGGGGTCAGGTGGTCCAGGACATAGGCGCCCAGCCCCATCAGGGCCACGTAGGCGGCATCCTCCCGCCGGGGAAGCCGCCCCGGGTCCGCCAAAAGCTCCTCCGGCGTGGGCAGGTCCAGGTTCCGCACAAAGGTGAGGAAGCCGTGCCCCTCCTCCCCCACCGCCCCTATTGCCCCCAAAGCCTGGGTTTCTTCCCCAAAACCCAGGGCCCGGGCCGCCCCAACAAACCGCGCCAGGAGTTCCCAGGACCTAGGCGAAGGCCAAGGACCATGTAGGCGATTAGGGTTGGGGTTGTGCAGGACAGAAGGATTCCGCTCCACATAGGCCGCCACCAGGGCTCTCGCCTCCCGGATATGGACCTCCACCACCTCCCGGGGTGGCAAGGAGGGCAATTCCCGGTAGAAGCGCTCAAAGCCCCACCGCATCCCCTCCGCCCATTCCGTGGGGAGCACCTTCCAACGGTAGTGGATCACCCGGTTAGCCACCGGCGGCGGCAGTACCAGGCCGGCCACAGAGAGCTCCTCCGGGTTTCCCGCCGCCAGCACGTCCCCCTGAAAGGGGATGTCCCCGATGTAGCGCTCCGCTAGGATCCGCAAGAGGACGGGGAAGATCTCCTCGTTGGCGTTCATCTCGTCCAGAAAGAGAATTCCCCGTTCCCCCGCCTCCACTAAAGCCTGCACCCAGGGGAAAGGGTAGAGCTTTACCCGGTCCTCCCCCGCGTGGTAGCGGGGCCAACCCCCAAAGTCCGTCCGGTCCCGGGTAGCCCCGACCACCGTGACCAAGGGCCGGCCCAACCACTGGGCCACCGCCTCCACCGCCGCCGTTTTACCCCCGCCTGGGGCCCCCTCTATGTACAGGGGAACGCGGGCCACCAGGGCTGTCAGGATCACCTCTAGGTTCTGGCGATAACTCATCCCACCCTTCCACACCCGAAAGAACACACCCCGGGGCCTTCCGGCAGGTTATTCCTCTGGACCGAACTCGTACTCGCCGCTGTAGGGGTTATAGCGAATGTCCCAGTCTTCCGGAACCTGCTCGTATCTCCCCTTATAGGGGTTCCACTTGTCCACTAGGCGGTTTCCCTTCTTGCTGTAGCGCAGGGTAAAGGGGGAGAAGCTCGCCTCATCCTGACGACCCATCTCGTAGCCGCCCTCGTACTCGTTCTGCACCGGATCCTGGTCTTCCTCGGCGTACTCGTAACGACCGGTAAAAGGGTTGTACTTGATCGGCATCGTCCACCCCCTACATAGACCCAGACAGTCGGCGAAGGATAGCCCGCAACGTATCTTCCTCCCCATTCCCTCCGAGCCAAAGAAGGAACTGGCTCACCCCCGCCAATACCGTTGCCACCACATCCTTCAAAAGTTCCTTGTGAACGCCCTTTTCCAGGTCCAGGTGGAAGTCCAAAAAGAAGTGGCCATCCTTGACGAAAGCGCGGGGCCAGCGCCTCGTTGCGTTCCACTCGTTGGCCTTCCCCAGGGCTTCCCCCGACGAAAGGGGCGGGGCGTTTTGCACCATAGCCTGGATGGTGAGGATCTCGTCCTCACTCCCTTGGACACTCACCATCACCATGGCCATGGAGTTTGCCGCATTCTCTTTCAAGAGGACCACAAAGTCCCCATCCGCGTCAGTTAGGAAGCGTAGCCCCAACTCCTGCAAGACTTCTCCCACTCTCTGGCGGCTCAAGGGTCCAATCCCATCCATATTTCCCTCCTCGTGGAGTGTCACCCTAGCATCGCTTCGCCCCTCTTCTGCTATTTTCCCAGCCCCGCTCAGGCCACCGGGGGCATTTCGCGCGTCCTTTCAACCGCCCAGCTGAGGAATTCCCCAACCCCCGCCAGCACAGGTAGGAGGAGCGAGCCCAGGAGTTCCACATCCACCTCGCCGGGAAGGAAAACCTGAAAGTCGAGGACAACACCTCCCTCCCGCACCCACGCCCTAGGCCACCGTTTCGCCGCGTTCCAGGCGTTGGCCAGGCTGGGAGAAAACTCCCCCAACCCCTCCACCCGAGCCTGGAGGACGAGAATGGCTTCCTCTGATTGCCAACCCACCCCCACCAAGGCCAGCGCTTCCCCGCCGGATTCCTTGAATAGCAACACCGTGTTTCCCTCGGGATCAAGAAAGGGACGGAAGCCGGGCACGTGGCGCAAGAGATCGTAGACCAACCTCTGCTTGGGCGTCAGGCTCTGTTCCTGCCAGACCATACTCCACCTCCCGCCTCTAAGCCTCCTCCTCTCCCGCGTCAGGTGCTGTCGTCCCCAGGTCCCCCAACCGATCCGCCATCCACGATCCCGGCTCCTTGGCCTCGAGGAGTAGTAGGAACTCAAGCAGGTGGTCGCTGAACCCAGCTAGGCGATACACCCCCGTCTCGGGGAAGGCTAGGCGACCGTAGCCCGCCAGGTTAACCACATAAGCCTTGCGGTCTTCCGCCTTCCGAAGCCAGCGGAGCAAGGGTGTGGCAGCGTCGTCGGCCACCTGTTCATCGGTGAAAATCACCACCCTAGATCCGCCAAACCCGGGTAGGACCTCCCGTAAGGCTCTTCCCAAAAAGGTACCCCCCCTGGCCCCTGATGTAAGGAGGGTCTTCACCAAAGCGAGCAAGGGGGCGCTGGGAGGAAGGTCCACCGGATGGAGCTCGTCGTCAAATCCCAGCAACCCACCGCCCGTGTGACGGTAAAGCAGGGCCCCGAGGCTTGCGGCCGCCAGGGCGTAGGTGGCCTCGCCCCGCCCCGATAAGGGCGCGAACATGGAACCCGAAACGTCCACTAAAATCAAACTGTCCCCCTGCAAGGGCACGGGCGGGAGGTTGGCCTCGAGGGCCTCAACCAGGGCATGCAACACCCTCTCCGGCCATCCCTCTTGCTCACCCCGGAAGAGGGCCATGAGCCACTGGTGGGGGAAAAGGTCGGATCGTCCGCCCTTCCGCCGACCCAGTTGGGCGACAAGCTGGTCCAGCACCCGAGGGTCCTCTAAAAGGCCGTGACGATGCAGGTTGGTTAAGTTTCGCACCAGAGCCATGGGCCCCATGTGGGGGATGGCCTCCCTCCAAGCCTCGGGGGAGCTTCCCTTCGCCGAAAGGATCCGCTCCCAGGTAGGCCGTTCTTCTTTGAGGTGAGCCACGAAGGCCTGAGCCTCGGGGAGGGCCTTTTTCCCCCGCACGAGCCACTCATATACCATGGCGTGGGCCATGTCCCTGGGCCTTGGATGGGTGAGGAGGATCGCGTCCCTTTGGCTAAAGGCATGGCCCTTCTTGCTGTATTTCAAGATGGCGTGGGGACTCATGGCGTTAAGACGTTCCGCCACGGCCTTCTTCAAGGATTTCTTAAGCTTCCAGCCCTGAGCCTTGGTGTAAGCAAGGGTCTCCAGATGCTCATCCCCTCTTAGCCATACCCGCGGAGCCGTCCCAAGGGCCACCTCTCTAGGGCCCCACCAAAACAGGTGGGCAAGGAGCGCGGCGGGACCCGAGCGAAGGCCCAAAACTTGGCGGGCGTACGTGGCGAGAATGGAAACAAACTCGGGGTCCTCCCGCGTCACCCGCGCCGCGAGTTCAGCGAAGCGTCTCTCCCTCGCTTCCTTGTCCTCATAGAACAGGTCACCAGAAAAGAGACTGCCAGCCACGAGGAGCAAAAGTTCCTTTTTGGGGTCAGGCGCAAAACCCGGCCCCCCCTGATGGGTCAAAAGGCCATCCGTCCTCTGAACAGGATTGAAGGACACGTGCGTACCCCCTTCTGCGCCAAGCGCGGCATGGGCTCCCCAATACGCTCAACGCTTATCACGGGAATAGTTGGTTAGATTTTGCCGGGGAAATTAACCTTTAACCTAACCTACCGCCTGCCAAACCGACCTTTTCGTTTGAAAAAGCCCGGGGATGTTCGCGCTCCGTAAGGAACCCCAGGTTGCAGACTCATGCGGCGAGCCTCACCCTGCGAAGGAACGGAAGCGCATCGCCTCCGGGCAAGGATTGAGCTTAAAGGAGTCCAGGCAATCTGTCAACCCGCTAGGTTAGCCAAAGAGGCTTCTTATCCCATGGGGACACAATTTTGCAGACAACGGAAGCACGTTTCGCTCCAGACGTTTGGGTACGGGCCAAGCGCACCCCCTGCGTACCCTAGGCGGGCGCAATCGCTTCTCACCCGTTGGAGGCTTGTGGGGGATGCCCCGGATTTAGAAGAATCCGGGCCCTCTCGGGCGGGCTGGGGAATGGGGGGGTGTATTCGGGTTACGCGCTATCGAGGGCTTTCGGGGGGAGTTTTGGGATTCCCCGCCACCGCTTTCCGCACCTCCCAACGCCTATCCCCCGCCAGGCGCTTTAGGGTTTCTGGGGAGGTGTTGGGGTTTAGTGCCACCGCTTTCCGAACCCCCTCGTCCCCACTCTCCCGCCAGGCGGTCGAGGGCTTCCGGGGCGTGTTGGGGTTTTTCGCCACCCCCCACCGCACCTCC
>NZ_JTJB01000057.1 GCF_000794385.1 Thermus sp. 2.9 | reverse complement strand
CCCGCACCATCTCGCTCTCATCCCCCGCCAAGCGCTCGAGGAGTCCCGGGGAAACGTTGGGGTTTTTCCGCTACCCTCTTCCGCACCCGCCAAAACTCATCCCCGGCCAGGCGCTCGAGGAGTTCTGGAGGCGTGGTTGGGGTGCTCCGCCACCTTCTCCCGCACCTCCCCGCTCTCGTCCCCCGCCAAGCGCTCGAGGGTTTCGGGAGGCGTATTGGGGTTCTCCGCCACCGCCCCCCGCACCGCCTCACTCTCATCCCCCGCCAGGCGCTCGAGGATCTCTAGAGTCGCGTTGGGGTTTTCGCCACCCCCTCCCGCACCCGCCACTTCCCATCCCCCGCCAAGCGCTCGAGGAGTTCCGGGGGCGCGCTGGGGTTCTCCGCCACCGCCCGACGCACCCTCCAGTCCTCATCCCCCGCCAGGATGTCGAGAACCTCTGGGGGCGTGCCCGGGTTTCCCGCCAGTTCCCGCTTGGTGTTCCAATCCAGGTTGTTCAGGGCCGCTTCCTCCATTCTTTCCCCACCTCCCACGCCTAGGGGCTTTCGCCCCCATGATAATCCGCGCCTCCAGGTTCCCATCTAGATGGGGGGCAAAAACCTTCCCCGCCCTTCTCTCGGCCAAGGCCATCACCCGGAGCTCCCCGGCCCGAGTCTGGGCCGTGACGCAGGAAGCCCCGAGGGCCTCTGGCGCATCAAAGAACGTGGTATTTCCCCAGTAGGGAGGTTACGCGCTCGGATAAAATATCCGGTCTTACAAAGATTCCTTCGTGTGCTACCTCAAATCCCCACCCCCGCCATCCTGAGAAGGATCCGGCTCCGGATGAGGTTGTGCGCCAAAGTCACGCGATAGCGTACCTTGCGGATGAGGTTCACCCGCCCCCAAAGACCCCAGAAGGACCTGGCCTCTACCCGATGAAACCCCAAAGAGCGCGCCATCACGCTGAAGCGGGTTTCTATCCAGTTCCTCACCCCCCGGACCCAGCGAAACCCCCGGTCCCCCAGGACCACGGGAAGCCCAAGCAAAAGCGCTTCCCCCCAAGTCTCCCGAGCGTTGCCGGGCAGGAGGCCAAAGCGGCCGCTTCCCCGTCAGGGGAACACCTTGGGAAACAGGCCTCTCTCGTTCATCACCGCCACCAAGACGTAGCCCGCGAAGGCTCCCAAGGGCCCCACCCCCACGGCGGACTCGGGAAGGGAGAAGCGGTGGACGCGGTGGCCGTGGGCTAAGGGGATGGGTTTGAGGTCCACCCCCTGGGTCACGGGCGAAGCCCGTAGCTTGCGCAAGCCTTCTCCCCCGGCCAGGGTTTGGGCGAGGTGGGCCAAAAGGGAATGGGCGTTTTTGAGCGCCGGGTGGAAGCGGGAGAGGTGGGGGAGAGAGGGGAAGTAAGCGCGGAGGGTGACCTTAGCGGCGAGGTAGCCTTTGGATGCTTTTGGCTCTTGGGGAGCTTAATGCCTTGGGCTTGGAGGGCCTTTAAGGTGTCGTCTACCCAGCGGTAGGTGGCGACCAGGAGGGTTTCCGCGTCAAGATAGTAAGTCAGCCGGAGGCTATGTTCCGGGGGTGCTCGCGGTCAGCTTCCATAGCACCCCCCTTTTTTTCACACCCCAGGGCTTCAGATCAAGTAGCACACGAAGGCATCTCCTTCTTGGAGGAACACCTTGGCCAGTCCAAGGCCAGGGCGGAGAACAACTTCCGGGTTTGGCGGACCCGGGGGAAGATGGCAGATCTGAAGGATGGGCGCTACCGGTTTCGGTAGCCATTGCGAAACACCATGAAAGGTCCCTTCAGGACGGTGGAGGTCATGTCAAGAGTTATGTGTCAAGGTCTGTGTACGGGGGGCATACCGCTCCTGAAGCATCCGCTCCAACACCTCCCGCGCCTCGGCAAACCCTTTCAGCCTTCGCTCCCCCCACCTCCCCTCCAAGTGCTCCCCCTCCAAGTACAAAAGCTTGAACACCGCCTCCGGCCGAGGAAACTTGTGGTCCCGCACCTTCGTCCCCCGCCTGATCTCCCGAATCAACCGCTCCATGAGGTTGGTGCTCCGCAAGTACGGCCAAAGCACCCTTCCACCAGGCCGCCACCAAAGCGGGATACTTGCCCCCCCAAACCTCCCTCCGGCTCTCCGCCATGTAAACCCCCCGCAGGTCCTGGGCCAGGGCAGCCCGGTCCCGAGACCGCACCTGGCTCAAACTCCCCCGCACCTGGTGCACCACGCACCGCTGTCACTCCGCCAGGGGATACACCCGCCGGATGGCCTCCTCTATACCCGGAAGCCCATCCGTGAGGAAAAGCAAGACCCGCCGCAGGCCCCGCTCCCATAGCTCCCGCAAAACCCCCTCCCAGGCTAAGGCGTTCTCCGTGGGCAAAAGCCAGAAGCCCAGCACCCGCCGCGCCCCATCCGGCGTCACCCCAAGGGCCACGTACACGGATCCAAGATGTTTGCCCTTCGGGCAAAGCAACCCGCTCCACCCCAAGTCCCTCCCTCAGCACCTCCTCCTCCGGCAAGGGCCTCCCCCGGAAGGCCTCCGCCTTCTCCAGCACCTCGTCCGTGATGGCGCCCTTGGTCTCGTGGGTGTAGCGGTGGCCCAGGAGGAGGCTCATCACCTCCGCCGCCTTGCGCTGGGTGACCCCGGCGGCGTACAAGGCCACCGCCACCTCCCCCACGTCCACCTGGCGGCGGGCGTAGGGCTGGTTGACGGAGTCCCCGCGATAGCGGAGGAAGCTGGGGTAGTACCGCCCTTCCCGATCCCGGGGGATGGCCAGTTCCACCTGGCCGAAGGCGGTCTCCAACCTGCGGGGGTAGTGGCCGTTCTCGCGCCCGCCCTTTTGCCGGAGAAAGGCGTCCCGGTCCGCCTCCAGGAGGAGCTGGAGCACCTCGGTCACCGTTTCCTTCACCGCTTCCCGTAGCAGGACTTGCAGGGTAGACGGGTCCATGGGGTACCTCCTGTATGGCTCCTGTACCCCCCCTTTTTTACACAAACCCATACACATAATTCCTTACACGACCATTCTCAGGATGGCGGGAGTGGGGATTTGGGGTAGCACACGAAGGCAGAACACCACCGAGAAATGCCCCAAAGGACCTGGAACAAGGGGAAAAGCCTGACCTCTAAGGGGGTAAAATGACGCCGTGAAGTTCCCCCTTTCCCTTGTCCTGGTGTCCTTGGTCTTGAGCCTTTCAGGCCTTGCCCAGAAGCCTCTAAAAACCCTCCCTTGGGGTAGCTACACAGTGCGCATAGAAGGAAGCCCTGGAGGAGGCCAGGTGGCCCGAATTCTGGCAGGCGGGCGCACAGCGGTGGAAATCGAGGGCTGGTTGCTCAGCGCCTCCTTTGTGGAAGTCACAGGCAAGGCCCCGAGGGAACTCTTGGTCACGGACTTTTCGGGTGGGGCTCACTGCTGCCTTACCCTTTACCTTTTCAGCCAGGAGGGGGAGCTGCGAAACCTGCTTTACGAGGAATTGGGGGATGGGGTTTTTGAGCTTCGGGACCTAGATGGGGACGGCCGCTCCGAGCTGGTCCTCACTCGCATCTACAGCTATTTTGGCGACCTCCCGTTTGCCCTCTCCCCGGGAGTGGTTCGGGTCTACGCCTATGATGGAATGGTATTCTACGAGGCCACACGGCGTTTCCCCAGGCTGAGCCTGCGAGAGATGGAACACTACCGGAAGGGGTTTCTGGAGGGGAAGAAACGAGGCGATCTGGAAGCGATGAAGGGCAACGCCCTGGGCTACTGGGCCAACGCTTTGGTCATTGGTCGCGGAGCCGCAGCCAAGGATTGGCTAATGCGGAACGCTCCTTTTGAGGTCAGGAAATGGCTCTTGGTAAACGAGGAGGCCCTTTTACGAAGCGTCTCGGCGTTTGACCTGAGCACCAACCGCAAGCTACCTCCAGAGAAGCCCTAGAGGCCCATTCTCCTTCTGAGGCGGTTGCTAGGCCCTTCTACCTCAAAGCCTGCACGACCCGAACACCCCGCAAAAACCCACACCCCCATCCCCAGCTTCTCCCAGAGGAAGAGGGCCAAAACCGATGCCCCCCGGCGCCGTTCGCCGCCCCACTTCTTCCGCCTCCTTCAGCGAGCCAACGGATGGCCCCGGCCGCGCCTCGGTGGAGGGAAGTCCCGCAACTCGGGCACAAAAACTCCCAAACCCATGGGCGCAAACCGAGCAGTCCAGGCTCCTGCGCTTGGAGGGCTGCGTTGCAGAGACGGCGGCAGAGCCCCAGCGAGCGTCTAGGTCCTTGGCCGTGGGTTTGGTGAGGTGGGGGCAGTATGTGGAACGCTTGGCGCGTCCTTGGTATGGTTCTACCCTCGGTGAGCCTTGCGCCGTGCTGAGCCACCAGAACCTGGCGGCGTGGGGACCACCGTGTATCCCGCTCTGAAGAGGCGGGGGAGTCAGGCTACGGGCTTAGGCCATGACAGAGCTTCCCCACGCTCCCTCTTTTCTCTAATGCTCTTCCTCGGCGAAGAGGCTTTCCCAGGTGTCCTGGGGCCGCAAGACCTCCCAGGCCTCCCCCGTCCAAAGGAGTTCCAGGGGCCTAGGGGTGTCCAAGTAGGGGAGGGCCATGCTGGCCCCGTAGGCTCCCGCCTCCAGGATGGCCACGGCGTCCCCCTCCTCCGGCCGGGGAAGGCGCACCCCCCGGGCCAGCATGTCCCCGGCCTCGCAGGCGGGCCCCGCCAGGTCGTACACCTCCTCCTCCCCACCCCGGTAAAGGGGCAGGACCGGGTGCCGGGCGCCGTAGAGGGCAGGACGCAGGAAGGTGGTCATGCCAGCGTCCAGGAGGATGTAGCGTCTGCGGGTTTCCTTGATCCCCATCACCCGGGCCACCAGAACACCGGCCTCCGCCACCAGGTAGCGCCCGGGCTCCAGCCAGACCTCCGCCCCATAGGCCCGGGCCAGGGACACCATGGCGGGAGCCAGGGCTTTAAGGTCCAGGTCAAGGCCGAACCCGCCTCCCAGGTCCAGCACGGGGAACAGCCCCACCCCTTGCCTTAAGGCCTGAAGCACCCCATAGCCCTGGAGGAAATCCTCCGGGTTCTCCAAGGCCGAGCCCAGGTGGAGGTGTAGGCCCAGGACCTCGAGCCCCCGCTCCTGCGCCTCCCGGAGCATGGCCGGCACCTCCCCCGGCAGGACGCCGAACTGGCTCTCCCCCCGCCCTGTGGCCAGGTGGCTGTGGGTCTTCACGGGGAGATCGGGGTTCACCCGGAGGAGGACCCGCGCCCGGGGAAGCTCCTCCGCCACCCGCTCCAGGTCACCCCTCGAGTCCAGCACCACCACAGGCTCCCGGCCCCGGAGGGCCCTTAGCGTCTCCCGGGGCTTCACGGGTCCGTTCCAGAGGACCTCCTCGGGGGAGAATCCCGCCCGGTAGGCCCGCACCACCTCGCCCAAGGACACCGCCTCCGCCCCCAGGCCCTGGGCCCTGAGCCGCCGCAGGAGGCCGAGGCGCGGGTTTGCCTTGATGGCGTAGAAGAGGCGGGCAAAGGGGAAGGCTTCCTTTAGCCTCGCCACCCGGTCCGCCACCGCCCACCAGTCGTAAGCGTAGAAGGGGGTGGGAAAGCGGCGCAGGGCGTCCTCTAGGGCCTTAAGGAACTCCGGGCTCATGGGCAGAGCTTAGCAAAGGCGACCCCGCACGCTACCCTAATGGGGATGAACAAGGTGCTGGCGGGCCGCATCCTCGCCCCCACGGGCTTCCTAAAGGGCCGCCTCCACTTTGGCGAGCGGATCGCAAGGGTGGAGGAAGCCCCCGTGGAAGGTCCCTACATCCTCCCCGGCTTCTTGGACCTCCACGTCCACGGGGGCGGGGGGTACGAGGTCATGGCAGGCCGGGAAGGGGTGGAAGGAACCCTCCGCTTCCACCTCCGCCACGGCACCACGGGACTTCTCGCCACCACGGTCACCGCACCCCTGCCCGAGCTGGAGCGGGCCCTAAGGGGCATCCGGGAAGCGGCCGAAGGCCCCTTCGGAGAGGCCCTATTGGGAGCCCACCTCGAGGGCCCCTTCATCAGTCCAAGGCGCCTCGGGGCCCAGCCCCCTTACCCCCTCCTCCCCGACCCGGAGGTGGCCTCCCGCCTCCTCTCCCTGGCCCCCGTTCGGGCCGTGACCCTGGCCCCCGAGCTTCCCGGGGCCCTGGACCTGGTCCGCTTCCTCGTGGCGCGGGGGGTGCGGGTCCAGCTCGGCCACACCGAGGCGGGCTACGAGGAGGCCCTGGCCGCCATGGAGGCCGGGGCCACGGGCTTCACCCACCTCTACAACGCTATGACCGGCCTCCACCACCGCGCCCCCGGGGTGGTGGGCCTGGCCCTGGAGCGGGGCCCGTGGGCCGAGCTGATCCCCGACGGGCTCCACGTCCACCCCGCCGCCCTCCGCCTGGTCCTGAAAAGCATCCCCGGCCTCTACTTCGTGACGGACGCCGTGGCGGCGGCGGGGATGCCGGATGGGACCTATCCCCTCGGGGCCCACCGCGTGGAGAAGCGGGGGGAAGGGGTGTGGCTGGGAGAGAGCCTGGCGGGGAGCACCCTCACCCAGGACCAGGCCCTCAGGAACCTGGTGGCCTGGGGCATCCCCCTGGAGGAGGCGGCGAGGCGGCTTTCCCTCTACCCCGCCCGCTACCTGGGCCTCGCCGACCGAGGGGAGATCGCCCCGGGCAAGCGGGCGGACCTGGTGATCCTGGACGAGGACCTGCGGGTGCGGGCCGTCTACCTGGGGGGCCAGCGGGTGGCCTAGCACCCCCGCGGGTCCAGGACGTCCCTGAGCCCGTCCCCCAAGAGGTTGAAGGCCAAGACGGTGAGGAGGATGCCGAGGGCGGGAGCCGTGGCCGCCCAGGGCGCCTCCGCCATGTAGTTGCGCGTTTCCGCCACCATGGCGCCCCACTCCAGGGGGGGGGCTGCGCCCCGAAGCCGATGAAGGAAAGGCCCGCCGCCGTGAGGATGGCCGCCCCAACCTCGTAGCTGGCCTGGACCAGGACGGGGGTGAGGGCGTTTGGGAGGAGGTGGCGGAGGAGGATCCGCCCCTGCCCCGCCCCCAGGGCCCGGGCCGCCTCCACGAACTCCCTTTCCCTCAGGGCCAGAACCTGGGCCCGCACCAAACGGGCGTAGATGGGCCAGGTGACCAGGGCCACGGCCAAGACGGTGTTCACCAGGTTGGGCCCCAAGGCGGCGGCGATGGCCATGGCGAGGATCAGGGAGGGGAAGGCGAAGAAGACGTCGGTGAGGCGCATGAGGAGGTTGTCCCACCGCCCCCCAAGCCCCCCGGCCAAAAGGCCCACCGCTGTACCCAGGAGGCTCGCCAGCAGGACCACGCCGAAACCCACCCCCAGGCTGATGCGGGCCCCGTGGACCACCCGGGCCAGGACGTCCCGCCCCAGCTGGTCCGTGCCCAGGGGGTGCTCGAGGCTCGGGGGCCTGAGGCGCTCCAGGACGTTTTGCTCTAAGGGGTCCCCCACCAAGCCCGGGCCGAAAAGGGCCACCAGGACGAGGAAAAGGAGGAGGACAAGGCCGACCACCGTCCCGGGGTTGCGAAGAAAGCGTCTCGCAAGCCTACGCATAGCGGATCCTCGGGTCCAAGAGGGCGTAAAGGAGGTCCACCAAGAGGTTCAAAAGGGAGTAGACCACGCCCACCAGCAGGGTCACCCCCATCACCGCCGGGAAGTCCAGGCTGGTGGCGGACTGGGTCACGTAGCGCCCAAACCCGGGCCAGGAGAAGATGGTTTCCGTGAGCACCGCCCCCGAAAGGAGGCCCCCAAGGAGGCCGCCCAACAGGGTAAGGATGGGCAGGGCGGCGTTTTTAAGGGCGTGCCGCAGGACCACCTGTCCCTCGGCCAGGCCCTTGGCCCGGGCGGTGCGCACGTAGTCCTGGGAGAGGACCTCCAGCATGGCCGCCCGGGTCATGCGGGCGAGGAGGGCGGCGGAGGCGGACCCCAGGACGAAGGCGGGAAGGAGGAGGTGGTGCAGCGCATCCCAAAAAGCAGCGAGGTCCCTGGCCAGGAGGGCGTCCAGGGTGACGAGGCCCGTCACCCGGGGCGGGGGGATGAGGTAGGGGTCCAGCCGCCCCGGGCCCGGCAGGAGGCCCAGCTGGCGGTGGAACACGTCCAGCAGCAGGATGGCCAGGAAGAAGACCGGGGTGGAACCAAGGAGGAGAGCGAAGAAGCGCACCAAGACATCGGGCAGGCGGTTTTGCCGGAGGGCGGCCAGGATCCCTGCGGGAAGCCCCAAGGCCACCGCCACAAAAAAGGCCGCCAAGGATAGCTCCAAGGTGGCCGGGAAGAACTCCCTAAGGTCCTCCGCCACGGGGCAGCCCGTGCGCAGGGAACGGCCCAGGTCCAGGTGCAAGAGCCGCCTTAGGTAGATGCCGTACTGCACCAGGATGGGCCGATCCAGCCCGTAGCGCTCCCTAAACTCCCGGATCTGCTCCTCCCTCGCATTCTCTCCCAAGGCGGCCACCACGGGGTCTATGGGGATCACCTGGGCGATGACGAAGGTAACGAAGGTGATGCCCACGCCCACGAAGAGGACCATGAAGAGCCGTCGGACCAGGTAAGCGACCATAAGGGAAACCCGTGGCTCGCGGCCACGGGCTCCACGACACCCCAAGGGCTTAGGGCTGCTTGCTCACCTGCCAGAGGGGGGCGGACATCATCGGGTTCTTCAAGAAGCCCTCCACCTTCGCCGAGAGTCCGATGGGCTGGGCCGGCTGGTAGAGGACCACGTAGGGACCTTCCCGCAACACCTTTTCCGTGAGAACCTTGTAGAGCGCCTTGCGCTTTTGGGGGTCGGCCTCGAGGGCGGCCTGGCGCGCGAGCTTGGCCGCCACCTCGTCGTTGTAGCTGTTGCGCCAGGCCAGGGAGCGGGCTCCGTAGTCCGCCCAGGGGGTGGCGTTCCCATCCGGGTCCGGGAAGTCCGGGCTCCAGCCCGCCAGGACCACCTGGTGGTTCTGGGCCCGGTAGGTGGCGAGGACCTCGGCGTTGGCGATGGCCCGGATCCGGGCGCGGAACCCGGCCTTGGCCATATCCGCCTGGAGCTTGGCCGCCACGTCCGGGCAGGGCACCCTGCCCCCGCAGATGCCCGTGCTAACCAAAAGCTCAAACTCCAGCCCCTGCGGGTAGCCCGCCTCCGCCAGGAGCTTGCGGGCCCGCTCGGGGTCGTACTTGTAGGAGGTTGCCGGGTTGTAGCCGAGAAGCCCCTTGGGGATGAAGGTCTGGATCTTGATGGCGTTCCCCTGGAGGAGGCCCTGGATGAGCTCGTCCTGGTTCACGGCGTAGCGCATGGCCTCCCGCAGCTTGGCGTTGGCGAAAGGACTCCCCGCCTTCATGTTCATGCCCAGGTACTGGAGGCGCAGGGTTTCGGCCCGCACCACCTTGAAGCGGGGGTTGGCGGCGATGGCCTTGAGCCCCTCGGGGGTGAGGCCCTCGGCGATGTCGATCTCCCCCGACTCCAAGGCCGTGCGGAGCACGGCGGGCTCCTGGATGTAGCGCAGGACCACCCGGGGGATCTTGGGCTTGACGCGGGCGTGGAGGTTGGCCTCGAGGAACACCTGATTCCCCCGGTCCCAGCGCACGAGCCGGTAAGGGCCGGAACCCGCGGAGTTGTTGGTGAGCCAGTCCTTGCCCAAGTCCCCGCCCTTGGCGTTCTTCTGGACCTCCTCCGAGTCCACCACGCCCCCGATGGTGAACGTGAGGATGGAAAGGAAGGACTGCGGGGAGGCGGACTTGGGAATGCGGACCTCCAAGGTGTAGGGGTCCAGGGCCTTGGTGGCCCCGGGCTTGAGCTGGGCGATGTCGGTGAAGAGGAAGGAGCCGGGGCCCTTGCGCTCAAGGGCCCGCTCAAAGCTAAAGACCACGTCCTTGGCCGTGACCTCCCGCCCGCTGGAGAAGCGGCTTCCCCGCCGGAGGTTGAAGGTGAGGATCCAGTCCGTGGTTCCCCGCTCCACCTTCCAGCTCTCCGCCAGGCCCGGGCGCAAGGTGGCGAGGTCGTTCCCCTCAAACCGCACCAAGGTCTCGTACATGTTATCGGCGATCATCACCCCGCTGAACTCGTAAACCACCTGCGGGTCCAGGGTGATGAGATCGGTCCAGTCCCCGCCGTAGACCAGCACCTGGGTCCGGTCCTGGGCCAAGGCAATACCCGCCAACAAGAGCGCCGTCCATAACCAGCGCCACATACCGCCTCCTTTCGGGCGATAACCCTGGGGGGTTATCTTGTCCAAGTAGGCCACAGGGGTCAACCGCCCTCGTGGGGGCGGGCGTCCCTTCGGAAGAATCCGCCTACCCGCTAGGCTTCGCCCGACCCCGGTTCGGGGCGCCTGGGCCGGTACCCACCCCCGCAGGCTCCGGCGAGGCTCAGGCCCGCGCCCGCCACAAGGACCCGGCCAGAACGCCCGGCGTAGCGGTCACACCCAAGCCCCGGAGGGCCCACCAGCGGGGTCCGGGGCGCCCCCCTCCTCCCTGGGGCCACGGGGCGGCAAGCCCGGCCCCCACCCCCTAAAGGGGGGGCCAGTAGCGCCCGTCCACCGCCGTCCAACCCCCGTCCACCAGGAAGAGGGTCCCGGTGACGTAGCTGCTGGCGGGGGAGGCCAGGTAGACCACGGCCATGGCCACCTCCTCCGGCCTCCCCCAGCGCCCAAGCGCCGTCTTCTCGGCGTAGACCCGGTACCACTCGGGGTTCGCCTTGATGGGGGCGGTGAGGGGGGTTTCGATGGGCCCGGGGGCGATGGCGTTGGCCCGCACCCCCTTGGGTCCAAGCTCCGCCGCCAGGGCCCGGACCAGTTGCAAGATCCCCGCCTTGGTGGCGGCGTAAACCCCCTGGCCCGGCTCCACCACCAAGGCGCGGATGGAGGCGAAGGCGATGAGGCTTCCCGAGCCTTGCTCCGCCATCACCCGCCCTCCGGCCCGGAGGAGGCGCAAGGTGGCCTTCAGGTTCAGGTCCACCACCCGGTCCACCTCCTCGTCCGTGTAGTCCAGGAGGGGCTTGCGCACGTTAATGGCCGGGGTGGTGACCAGGGTGTCCAGCCTGCCGAACCGGTCCAGGGCCCAGGCCACGAGGCGGTCCGCCGCCTCCTTCTCGGCGATGTCCAGGGGATAGGCTTCCGCCGCGTGGCCCTGGGCCCGGAGGGTTTCCAGAAGCGCCAAAAGCCCCGCCTCGTCCCGGTCCGCCAGGGCCACCTGGGCCCCAAAGGCGGCCAAGGCCTCCGCCGCAGCCCGCCCAATGCCCGAAGCCGCCCCCACCACCAAGGCCGCCTGTCCCGTCAGATCAAAAAGGCGCCGGTAGTCCATAGGCTTTGGCCCCATCCTACCCCTCCACGCCCTCCCTTGCCAAGCAAGGCCCGGCGGAGGATGATGAGGGCAAAGGGGGAAAGGCATGCTCAAAAACCTCATTGGCGCCCGCTGGGAAGAGGCCAACCGCCCCACCCTCCCCGTCTACAACCCCGCCACGGGGGAGGTGCTGGAGGAAGTCCCCCTCTCGGGCCCCGAGGAGGTGGACCGGGCGGTGGGGGCGGCGGACCGGGCCTTCCCCCACTGGAGCCAGACACCCCTCCTGGAGCGGGTGCGCCTCATGTTCCGCTTCAAGGAGCTCCTGGAAAAGCACGCTGAGGACCTGGCCCGCCTGGTCACCCTCCACCACGGCAAAACCCTGGAGGAGGCCCGGGGCGAGGTGCGCCGGGGCATTGAGGTGGTGGACTTCGCCCTCTCCGCCCCCACCCTCCTCCAGGGAAGGACCCTGCGGGAGGTCACGGGGGGCGTGGACCAGAACCTCTTCCACTATCCCCTGGGGGTGGTGGCGGGCATACCCCCCTTCAACTTCCCCGTCATGATCCCCCTCTGGATGTTCCCCATCGCCGTGGTGGCCGGCAACACCTTCGTCCTCAAGCCCTCCGAGCGCACCCCCCTGGGAGCGGTGCGCCTGGCCGAGCTCTTCCTGGAGGCCGGCTTCCCCGAGGGCGTCCTCAACCTGGTCCACGGGGGCAAGGAGGCCGCCGAGGCCCTGGCCGCCCATCCCCAGGTGCGGGCGGTCCAGTTCGTGGGTTCGGAGCCCGTGGCCCGCAGGCTCTACGCCCTGGCCGCCGCCCACGGCAAGCGGGTCTCCGCCGCCGGGGGGGCCAAGAACCACCTGGTGGTCCTCCCCGACGCCGACCTGGAGCAGGCGGTGCCCGCCATCCTCAACTCCGCCTTCGGCAACGCCGGGGAAAGGTGCCTGGCGGGGAGCGTGGCCGTGGCGGTGGGGGAGGTGGGGCCCCTCCTCCTGGAGCGGGTGGTGGAGGCGGCCCAGAGGCTCAAGGTGGGCCCCGGGTGGGAGGAGGGGGTGCAGGTGGGCCCCCTCATCCGGGAGGAGCACCGCAGGCGGGTGGTGGGCTACATCCAGCGGGGCCTGGAGGAGGGGGCGGGCCTGGCCCTGGACGGGCGGGGCGTGGAGGGGCCCGGCTTCTTCCTGGGGCCCACGGTCCTGGACCGGGTCTCCCCCAGGATGGCCGTGGGGCGGGAGGAGATCTTCGGACCGGTCCTCTCCGTCTCCTACGCCCAGACCCTGGAGGAGGCCATCGCCCAGGCCAACGCCGTGCCCTACGGGAACATGGCCTGCGTCTTCACCCAAAGCGGCAAGGCGGCCCGGGCCTTCCGGGAAAGGGTGCAGGCGGGCATGGTGGGGGTGAACGTGGGGGTGGCCCAGCCCCTCGCCTTCTACCCCTTCTCCGGCTGGCGGGACTCCTTCTTCGGCGACCTCCACCCCCACGGGCCCGATGCCTTCCTCTTCTACACCCAACGAAAGGTGGTGGTGGAACGGTGGTGACCGAGGCCCTGCGGGCGGCGGAGGCGGTGGAGGAGAAGGAGGTGGTGGACCTCCTCCAGGCCCTCGTTCGCATCCCGAGCCACTACCCCGGGCCGGGGGAGGCGGGGGTTGTGGCCTATCTGGAAGGCTACCTGAAGGAGCGGGGCCTGTCCGTCTTCCTCCAGGAGGCGGCCCCGGGGAGGCCCAACCTGGTGGCGGACCTGGGGGAGGGGGAAGGAGGGCTACTCCTCGAGGGCCACACCGACGTGGTCACCCCGGGGGACGAGGCCCTTTGGACCTACCCTCCCTACGCCGGGGTGGTGGAGGGGGGAAGGCTCTACGGCCGGGGGGCATGCGACATGAAGGGGGGCCTCGCCGCCCTGGTGGGGGCCATGCTGGCGGTGAAGCGGGCCCTGGGCAGGCCCAAGCGCCCCTTGCGCCTCGCCGCCTTGGCGGACGAGGAGGGGATGATGCTGGGGGTGAAGGCCTTCCTAAAGGCCGGGCTTGCCCAGGGTTTCCGCGGGGCCTTGGTGGCGGAGCCCGAGGAGATGGAGATGTGCCTGTGGCAGAAGGGGGCCTTGCGCATCCGCCTCCTTTTCCCCGGGAGGATGGCCCACGGGGCCATGCCCTACGCCGGGGATAACCCCATCCCCAAGGCGGCCCGCTTTGTCGTGGCCCTCCGGGAGCTGGAGGCACGCCTGCAGGAGGCCCATCCCCACCCCTATCTGGGCCCCACCTACCTCACCCCCACCCGCTTCCTGGCCAGCGCCGGGGAGGGGCAGCTGAACGTGATCCCCGCCCAGGCGGAGGTGGCCCTGGACGTGCGCACCGTGCCCGGGGTGGACCACCCCAGCCTGCTCAAGGAGCTGGAGGCCCTGGCCGGGGTGGGGGTGGAAGTGCTGGAAGACCGCCCCCCGGTGGAAACCCCCAGGGAAGACCCCCTGGTGCAAGCGGCCGAGGAAGCGCTGAGGCTTTTGGGCCTTCCCGCGCGCCTGGGCGGCGTGCCCGGCGCCACGGACGGCACCTTCCTCCGGGCCTGGGGCGGCCTTCCCGTGGTGGTCATGGGCCCGGGGAGAAAGACGCTCCCCCACCAGGTGGACGAGTGGGTGGACCTGGAGGAGGTGGTCCTGGCCGCGCGGGTCTACGCCGCCTTGGCGGCGCTCTACCTAGCGTAGGGCCGCTGGAAAGTCTTCAGCGCTAGAATGGAGAAGGGGAAGAGCATGGACCTGGCTTTCGTGCTCGGGGTAGCGGCGCTCCTCGTCCTGGGGGGTTTCCTCACCTATAACACCCTTATCGCCCGCAAAAACCAGGTGGATAACGCCTACGGCGCCGTGGAAGCCTACCTCAAGAAGCGCCACGACCTTATCCCCAACCTGGTGGAGGCGGTGAAGCGCTACATGGCCCACGAGCGGGAGCTTTTGGAGAGGCTGGTGGAACTCCGGGAGCGGGCGAAGGAGGCGGAGGGGAAGGGCCCCGAGGAGGCCTTCCGCCTGGAGGGCGAGCTTTCCCGCCTCCTCGCCCAGGTGCGCCTCCGGGCCGAGGCTTACCCAGACCTCAAAGCGAGCCAGAACTTCCTCCAGCTCCAGGCGGCCCTCACGGAGGTGGAAGACTCCCTGGCCGCCGCCCGGCGCTTCTACAACCAGGCGGTGACGGACTACAACAACGCCATCGAGCAGATCCCGGGTCGGTTCCTCGCTCCCCTCATGGGCCTGGGTCGGAAGCCCGTCTTCACCATCCCCGAGGAGGAGCGGGAGACGCCAGACCTGGGCAAGCTTTTCGCCTAACCCATGGAGCGCCTTTCCGAAGACCTCGCCCCCCTCGAGGCCCACCGCCAGCGCACCCTCCTCCTCGCCCTCCTCCTCTTCCTCGCCACCCCCTTCTGGGCCTATCTTCTCTTCCTCGGCTTCCAGGCCCTGGAACTCCGGGGAGTGGGCCTTCTCTACGCCCTCCTCGTGGCCCTTCCCCCGGGCCTCGCCCTTGGACTCTTGCGCGCCTTGCGCCTGCGGCTCAAGCGGGCCCTGGTAGCCCCCCTGGCGGAGGCCCTGGGCTTCACCTACCGCCCCGTCCCGGGCCTGCCCTGGCACGAGGCGGAGGCCTCGGGCCTCCTGCCCCGGGCGGACCGCTACGAGGGCGAGGACTACCTGGAGGGGACGGTGGGTCCCTTCGCCTTCCGCTCCTCGGACATCGCCCTCTACCGCAAGGTGCGCACCAAGAACGGCACCTACCACGTCCGCCTCCTCTCGGGCACCCTCTACCGCTTTGCGCTTCCCTTCGCCGTCCCGGGCGAAACCCGCCTCGCCCCCCAAGGGGCGCCCCTCCAGGCGGGCGGGGCCTCCCGCGGGACCGTCCTCCTCTTCCTCGCCCTCTTCTGGGGGGTCCTCCTCCTTCTCCTCGCCCTGGGAGAGCCCGTGGAGGGGAGCGCTGGCCAGGTGCCCCCGGTGGTGGGCTTCATGGCCCTCGTGTCCCTCCCCTTCCTCCTCTGGGGCCTGGGCTGGAGGTTCGGCGGAAGGGAGCGGGTGGCCCTGGAGTCCAGCTCCTTCGAGCGCCTCTTTGACGTGTACGGCGACCAGATCGAGGCGAGGAAGCTCCTCACCCCCAGGGTGCAGGAGGCTTTGGTGGCGTTCAGGAAGGCCCTGGGCAAGCCCTTTTGGGCGGCCTTCCGGGGAAACGAAGCTTGGTTTTTAATCCAAGGAAGAAACCGCCTTGAGCCGAGCCTCCTCCGCCCCCTGAGCCAGGAAACGCTTCGGGACTACGTGGAAACCTGGACCCGCGACCTCATGGAGGCGAAGCGGCTTCTGGAGGCGGTGGGGCTGGACCTCGAGGCCAGGAAGCGGGGCCTCTTTGGCGGCGAGGGCCCCACCCCTGGAACCCTGTGATACGCTTTCCGTAAGGGAGGAACCCATGAAACGCACCCTGGCGCTCCTTGCCCTCGGATTCTCCCTCGCCCTGGCCCAGACCCGGGGCGGGGAGCTTCGGGTGGCCATCCTGGCCGAGCCCCCGGTCCTGGACCCCACCGCTTCCACCAGCCAAGAGATCCCCCGCATGCTCTACGACAACGTCCTCCAAGGCCTGGTGAAGTTCAACGAGAAGGGGGAGATTGTCCCAGCCTTGGCGGAGCGCTGGCAGGGAAGCCCCACGAGCCTCACCTGGACCTTCTACCTGCGCAAGGGGGTACGCTTCCACAACGGGAGCCCCTTCACCGCCGAGGACGTGGTCTTCAAGTTCACCCGCGCCCGGGACCCCAAGTCCGGCCACACCCACCCCGAGTACTACCAGGACATCCAAAGCGTGGAGGCCAAGGACCCCTACACCGTGGTCTTCCGCCTGCGCCAGCCCAACCAGGACTTCCTCTTCAACCTGGCCCGCCCCGACTCCGTCATCGGGCCCAAAGGGCGGGTGGAGGAGCAGCGCACGAACCCCATCGGCACCGGACCCTTCCGCTTCGTGGCTTGGGAGCGGGGGGTGGGGGTGCGGTTGGAGCGCTTTGACGGCTATTACGAGCCCGGCCTTCCCTACCTGGACCGGGTCTTCTTCCGCTTCCTCCCCGACCCGAACGCCCAGCTCGCCGCCCTCCGGGCCGGGGACATCCACGTGATCGGCCTGGGGGTGAGCCCGGAAAACGCCCTGGTGTTGCAGCGGGACCCCGCCTTCAAGGTGGTCACGGGCTTCACCACCACGGAGATCACCGTGGGCATGAACAACAGCCGCCCCCCCTTCAACGACCTCCGGGTGCGCCGGGCCATGCAGCACGCCGTGGACAAGAAGGCCCTGGTGGAGGGGGTGATGCTGGGCTATGGCACCCCCATCGGCAGCCACCGCTCGCCGGGAGAGCGGTGCTACGAAGACCTCTCCGGCTTCTACCCCTACGACCCCGCCCGGGCCCGGGCCCTTTTGCAGGAGGCGGGGTACGGGCCCAATAACCCCTTGCGCTTCACCTTCACCTTGGCGGCCCCTTACCCCTATGAGCGGCGGCTCGGGGAGGCCATCGCCGCCCAGCTGGGCCAGATCGGGGTCCAGGCCCGGCTGGAGGTGGTGGAGTGGGCCACCTGGCTTTCCCGGGTCTTCCGCGGGGCGGACTACCAGATGACCATCATCGGCCACTCCGAGCCCCACGACATCGGGATATACGCCAACCCGAGCTACTACTTCCGCTACGACTCCCCTCGCTTCCGGGAGCTTTACACCCAGTACCTGCGCACCCCCGACCCCAACCGGGCCTGTGAGCTCATGAAGGAAATGCAACGCCTCCTGGCCCAGGACGCGGTGAACGTCTGGGTGATGAACGCCCCCTACATCGCCGCCATGCGCCGGGAGGTGATGGGCTGGTGGCAGAACCAGCCCACCCCGAGCCTCAACGTGACCCGGGTCTACCTGGCGCGCTAGATGCGGGGCTTCCTCTTAAGGCGCCTCCTCCTCGCCCTGGCCACCCTTTGGCTTGCCGCCACCTTGGTCTTCGCCTCCCTCCTCCTCCTGCCTGGGGATCCGGTGCAGGCCATCCTGGGCCTCGAGGCCTCCCCCGAGGCCCGGGCGGCCCTGGAGAGGTCCTTGGGTCTGGACAAGCCCCCCCTGGCGCGCTACCTGGACTGGCTCGGGGGGCTTGCCCGCATGGACCTGGGGGAGTCCATCCGCTACGGCAAGCCCGTGGCGGAACTCCTAGAGGAGCGGCTTTCCCTGTCCTTGGCCCTGGTCTTCCTGGGGCTTTTGGGGGCCTTGGCCTTGGCCCTCCCCTTGGCGCTCCTTGCGGTGCGCTTTCCCCCTTTGGACCTTGCCCTAAGCGGCCTTGTGACCGTCCTGCAGTCCCTCCCCACGTTCTTTTTGGGGGTGGTCTTCCTTTACCTCTTCGCCGTCCATCTCCCGCTCCTGCCCGCAAGCGGCTTCCCGGGCTGGGCGAGCCCCAGGGAGGCCCTCCGCCACCTCCTCCTCCCCGCCCTCACCCTGGCCCTTTCCCGGGCCGCCATCCTGTTCCGCATGGCCCGGGCGAGCCTCCTGGAGGTGCTTTCCCAGGACTACATCCGCACCGCCCGGGCCAAGGGGGTGCCGGAGCCTTCCGTCCTCCTCAAGCACGCCCTGAAGCCGGCAAGCCTTCCCCTGGTCACCCTGCTCGGCCTCGAGGGGGGCTTCCTCCTCACGGGGGCGGTGGTGGTGGAGGCGGTCTTCGCCCTGCCGGGCCTGGGGAGCCTGGCCCTCACCGCCCTGGAGGCCCGGGACTACCCCCTCCTCCAGGGCCTGGTCCTCACCATGGCGGCCCTCATCGTGCTCTTCAACGTCTTGGTGGACCTCCTCTACGGGCTTTTGGACCCGAGGGTGGAGTATGCGTAGCCCAAGCCTCCTCCTGGGGTGCCTCCTGGTGGGCCTCTTCCTCCTCCTGGCCCTCGCCTCCTTCCTCTACCCCGTGGACCCCAACGCCCCCGACTTCCTCCGCCGCCTGAGCCCCCCTTCCCCCGAGCACCCCCTGGGCACCGACCCCTTGGGCCGGGACCTCCTGGCGAGGGTCCTCCACGGGGCCAAAAACGCCCTCTGGGTGGGCGGCATCGCCGTGGGGGTGGGGTTTACCCTGGGGGTGGCCTTGGGCCTTTTCGCCGGCTATTTGGCGGGGCCATGGGACGGGGCGCTTAGCCTCCTGATGGAGGCGCTTTACGCCCTCCCCGGGCTTCTCCTCGCCCTCCTCTTCGCCGCCCTCCTCGGGCCTGGGGCCCTGAGCAGCATGCTGGCCGTGGGGCTTTCCATGGTGCCCGCCTTCTTCCGCCTGGCCCGGGCCTACGCCTTAAGCCTCCGGAGCGCCCCGTTTGTGGAGGCGGCCGTGGCCTTGGGGGCCTCGAGGGGGCGGATCCTCCTCCGCCACCTCCTGCCGAACCTCCTCGGGCCCCTCCTCGTCCAGGCCAGCCTGGCCTTCGCCGCCGCCCTCCTGGCCGAGGCCGCCCTTTCCTACCTGGGCCTCGGCGTCCAGCCCCCCGCCCCGAGCCTGGGGCGGATGCTCCGGGAGGCGCAAAGCTTCCTGCCCCTCTCCCCTTTCCCCGCCTTGGTGCCGGGGCTCGCCCTCACCCTGGCGGTGCTCGGCTTCAACCTCTTGGGGGACGGGCTAAGGGACCGGCTGGACCCCAGGCGCTAAGGGGCTATAGTGAATCCATGCTCCGAATTTTGCTAGCCCTATTGACCCTGGGTGGATTGGCCTTGGCCCAAAGGGTGGTGGTGGCCCAAGCCCTGCCCCGCCCGCAAGGCCCCTGGGGCGTGGAAAGCTACCCGGGGCTTCCCGTCTATTCCCTTCGCCTCACCACCACGTACCCCCCCGAAACCGCCCGCTTTCCCGGGAGCTTCCAGGTGGCCTACGACGGCGAGGCCTTGTACGTGCTGGCCCGCCTGGAGCAGGAGGCGCCGCCCAAGGCGGAGCGGGGCCCGGACGACCCCGAGTGGTGGCAGGACGATACCCTCGAGGTCTTCCTGCGGTGGGACCCCTTTGACGAGGAGGCCCCGGACCTGCACCTGGCGGTGAACCCCAAGGGCGTGCGCTTCCGGCGCTACACCGCTCCCCTTTCCTACGAGGCCCGGACCGGGACGTTCCCGGGGGGGTGGTGGGCGGCCCTGCGCATCCCCTTCGGGGAAGCCCTTCCTCCCCCCAAGCCCGGGAGCCTGTGGCAACTCAAGGTGGGCCGCGGCCACCCGAGTGCCCAGGAGTACACCCTCTGGCCCATGGGGGGAAGCTTCCACTCCCCGGGCAATTACGGCTACCTGGTCTTCCTCCAGGCCCCGCAGGACCTCGAGGCCCTAACCGCAGAGGTGCGGGCCCGGGAAGCGGCCCTTCCCCCCATTCCAAGCCACCTCCAAGGGCTTAAGCGCTGGGCGCTTTACTACGGGGGAGATCCCAAAACCCTTGCCCGCCTCCGGGCGTACGACCTGGTGGTCTTGGCCCGAGAAGCTCCCCTGGACCTGGTGCGGGGGCTCAAGGAGGGGGGAACGAAGGTGGTGGCCTACCTGCCCCTGGGGGTGGTTCCCCGAAAGGAGGCGGAAGCCCGAGGGTGGCAGCACGCCGCTTTGGGGCCCAACCCCTATGCGCCGGACGCCCTCCTCATGGACCCTGCGTCCCCCGCTTGGCGGGCCTACGTGCGGGCCGAGGCGGCCCGGCTGCTCGCCTTGGGGTTTGAAGGCTTCTTCCTGGACGGGCTGGACCTGGCCGACCTTTACCCTGAGAAAATCCCCGCCCTAGCCGCCTTGGTGCGGGGCTTACGCCAGGCCGAGCCCGGGGCCCTTTTTCTGCAACACCGGGGCTTCCGGGTCTTGCGGCGCACCGCCCGTTACCTAGATGGGGTCGTCTATTCGGGCCTCTCCCTGGACGCCGCCGGAAGGCCCAGCTTGGCCGACCCGAGCCCCGTCTGGCCCTTCCGAAGCCGGGGGCTTCCCGCCTTGAGCTTGGACGTGGCCCCAAGCCTCGAGGCCAGGGCTTGGGCGGAACAGCGCGCCCTGGAACTCGGCTTTGTGCCCTACGTGGCCCTAGGCCGGCTAACGGATCCCCCCTAAGAAACCTAGGCCTTTTTGCGCAAAAGTCCTAAGACTTTAAGGTCCCTATGGCCTAAGCCCAAAGGCGGAAGACAAGCGTCTCAACTTTCTTTAAAGTTGTAATAGCGGGGTGGAAGCAGAAATGCATAGATGATGATTTCTTGCCCCGCAGCGTAGCGGTTCCCCTTTCTCTCCTACTGGGGAGGCTTGGTCTTCCGTCTTCCATCCCGCAAAAGATTTGGGTTGTTGTATTCGGGAGGTGCCATGAAAGAGCGTTGGCGTGTGGTATTAGGATTGGCCCTAGGCCTCTTGCTTGGGGCCTGCTCACAACCCGCGAGCCGGTCCCCGGAAACCTGGACCCTGGCGCTCCAGGGTAACGGCGTGCGGGGGGTTTTGGTGGAGGCCACCTTTGACCCCGCGGCGTTGCGCTACGTGGGGGCGGAAGGCCCCTACGCCGCCGAGGCCTTCGCCGAAGCGGGGAAGGTCCGGGCGGCAGCGGTGGCCCCCAATGCGCCCTCGGGCCCCATCTTGGCGCTCACCTTTGAGGTGCTTCGGCCTGGGGCACGGCCGGAGGTGCGGGTGGTGGAAACCTACCCTGAAGGCCAGACGGTAAGGCAAACCTGGGGAAGAGGAACCCTACAATCCCAGACCCTGGTCCTGCCGGAATCCGTGGTCCAAGGAATTGACCAGGCAGAGGCCGATCCCTCCTTCGTGCGAAACCCCTTGGGCGATCTCAACGGAAGTGGGGCTGTAAGCCTTGCTGATGGCGTTTTGCTCGCGGATATTCTGGCCGGCAACCTCACGAGCCCCACCCCTTACCAGCGCTACCACGGGGACCTCAACTCCAGCGGCACCCTCACAGGCCAAGACCTGGCCCTTCTTTTGCGGAAGATCGTGAACCCGGGTTTAGAACCTAACCTGGAGCTCGCCCCGCAGGACTTCACCCTGAGCCCTGGCGCGTCCGCCTATCTCCTCCTCAACAACTCCGGGAATGGCACCCTTCCCACCGTGTCCTGCACCCACCCCCAAGGGATCGCCTTGACGGACGAAACCCCCCAGGGAGCCGCGGGCAAGGCCTACAGGTTGCAGGCCCAGAGCAACACCCTGGAAGGCAGCATTCAGTGCCAAGCCGGCGCCGCCGGCACCCGCACCGCCCGGGTCCACGCCCCCTACCCCAGCTTCACCCTGGACCTAGCCGCCCCAAGCACCAGCACTACCCCCGGGGGAACCGCCACGCTAGGTTTTAGCCTTACCCCGGTCAACGGCTTCACGGGTACCGTGAGCCTGAGCCTCCTGGACGCCCCCTCTGGAGTGAGCCTGCAAAGCCCGTCCACGGTGAACCTGAGTGGCCCCTTCAGCGGTACCCTCACCCTTAGCGTAGGAAGCGGGGTCAGCCCGGGCACCTACACCCTGCGCCTTAGGGCGGAAAGCGGAAGCAACTCCCAAGAAAAACCTTTCGCTTTGGTGGTTCAAGAAAGCCCAGGGTTTGACTTCTACCTAGACCAAAACGCCCTCACCCTCCCAGTGGAGAGAACGGCAAACCTACAAGCGTTCTTCTCCACCTACGGCGGCTTCAGTGGGAGCGTGAGTCTGGGGCTCACCGACACCAACGGCAACCCCACTCCCCTCACGCTAAGCCCGGCTAGCGCCACCCTGCCCGCAAGCAGCCCCGTGGCCTTGACCGTGCAGGTGGGAAGCGCCCCGGCTGGGGTTTACAACCTCCAAGTGCGGGCAACCGGGGGGAGCCTCTCCCGCAGCCAGCCCCTGAGCGTCACCCTTTACGACTTCACCGTGAGTGCAAGCGACATCGCCATAACACAAGGCGCTTCGGATACAGTGAACATCACCCTCAACCGCACCCACTTCTCTGGACCCGTGTCCCTGAGCCTGAGCGGGACCATCCTCGGCAACGGGAGCAACCAGGTGACCTACGCCTTCGCCGAAAACCCCACCACCAATGGCAACGTGGCCCTCGTCCTGAACGTGGGGCCCAACGTGCCCCCCGGCAACTACACCCTTACCCTCCAAGCCACAGGTGGCGGCCTCGCCCGGAGCCAGGCCTTTACCCTCACGGTTAACGCCGCCCCCAAGGCCCTCCAACCCACCCTCCTGGGCCGCACGGGCAACACCTACAGCGTGGGGGTGAACCTGGTGGGCACCACGGACGCCTACCGCGCCGCTCTCTTTAGCGTCACGCTACCCGCAGGCTTCAGCCTGAGCGCGGGCACGGGTGCCTTGACCTCAGGATGCACCCTGGACTTCGTTCAGGTATCCACGAGCCCCAACCAGTGGAACGTGGCCCTCGTGTGCAACAGCTCCTTCACCGGACCCGGCCAGCTCGCAGTCCTCACCGTCACGGGAACGGGCGGCGGAACCCTGAGCGTGGGGAACGTGGCGCTTACCAAGCCCGACTACACCGAGGACACCTCGGTGAGCGGAGGAAGCCTCACCCTGACCCCATGAAGGCAGCTTGGATGCGGGGTTTTCTCGTGCTTTTAGGGCTTACCTCTTATACCCAGCTTCCCCGGGTGCCTGGTCCCTCCTTCACCCTCTCAGGCCCCCTCCCCTCCACCCTCACCATTCCCCAAGGGGGGAACCAGGCCACCCGGATCACCCTCACGCCAGAAGAGGGTTTCGCCGGCTCGGTGCATCTCACCTTGGCCCACTGGGACGGCAGCTCTGCGCCCGGTTTCGCCCTGACCCCCTCCTCCGTGTGGCTTTCCGGCAACGCAGTCCACGAAACCCTGGGGGATTCTGCCCTAGACACGCTTGCGCCCAGAAGTTACGCCCTCAAGCTCCGGGCGCAAAGCGGCCACCTCGCCCAGGAAAAGGACCTCGGGGTTTTGGTCCTGTTGGCCCTTAAGCCAAGACTCCCGGAGCGGGGGGAGAACGGCTACTTCGTGGCCACCCACCTCGGCCAAACCCTCCGGCCCCACCAAGGAGCGGGGTTTCGCCTCGAGGTCCTCTTGGGTTTCACCCTTACCCTCAGCCCAGGAGCCCTCACCCAAGGAGGGCCTCGCCGACCTCCACCAGGTTTCCCGGAACCCGAATCTCTGGAACGCCTTGGTGGCCTGCGAAGCCACCCAAGCCTTCCAGGGTCCCGGTCAGGTGGGAGTGGTTGCCCTGAGGGGGTCGGGCGGGGACGTGCTCTCCCTAGAAGAAGGGATCCTGGTGCAAGCAGGCTCCTACGAAGAGGAATCCGTGGCTGTGGGTAGCCTTTCCCTCGGCCCCTAAGAGGTGCTCATATGGCAAAACGCCCCTACTTGCTCGTCCTTCTCCTCCTCGCCGCCTGCGGGGGTCCGCAAGGGACTCATGCCCCTTCTCCCGACACCCTGGTCCTGCGTGGCGAGGCCACGCGGGGTCTGCTTGTGGACATCACCTTTGACCCAAGCGCCCTCCGTTACCTGGGCCTGCAAAGCCCCCTCCTCACCGAGGTGTACCAGGAGGCGGGCCAGGTGCGCCTGGCAGGGGTTTCCTACCAAGCCCGCTCCGGCGAGGTGCTTCGGGTCCAGTTCCAGGTCCTTCGACCGGGGGCAAGACCCGAGGTCCGCGTTTTGGAAGCGGAAGCAACCCGGATCACCCCCTCCTGGGAAGGGGGAGGCCCGGCCCCCCAAGGCCAGCTGGCCTCTCAGGGCTACACCCCCCTTCCTGGCATAGCCCAGAACGAGGTGGAGGCCTCTTTTGCGCAAAACCCTTTGGGTGACCTGAACGGAAGCGGAGGGGTGAGCCTGTCGGACGCCCTCCTCCTCGCCGACCTCCTCACGGGTGCGGCCTCCCCCACCCCCTACCGCCGCTACCACGCCGACCTGGACTCCAGCGGCTACGCGGACGAGCAGGACCTAGTACGGCTTTTGCGCAAGGTGGTGAATCCGAACCTGGGGCCGGGCCTCGAGGTGGCGCCCCTGGCCCTTAACCTCAACCCCGGCGAAACCGCCCTGGTCCTGGTGGGCAACTCCGGGCACGGCACGCTTCCCCCCCTTACCTTCCAGGCGGCCGAGGGGCTCGTCGTCCAGGACACCACCCCTTCGGGTTACGCGGGCAAAGTCTACCGGGTTTCCGCCAACCAAAGCGTGAGCCAAGGGGCCATCCTCTTCAGCGCCGGGAGCGCGGGAAGCCGGGCCATCGCGGTGAACAGCACCGCCCCCGACTTCGTCCTAAGCCTTTCGGGCACCCCCACCGCCCCCGTGGGCGGCACCGCCCAGGCCACCCTCACCCTCACCCCCCTAAACGGCTTCACCGGACCCGTAAACCTGAGCCTGGTCAACCCGCCCTCGGGCATCCTCCTGAGCCCCACCCAGGTAAGCCTTGGCCCAAACCCCCTCACCCTTGCCCTCACCCTCGCCCTGGCCCCGAGCCTGAGTCCTCAGGACTACGCCCTCACCCTCCGGGCGGAAGGAGGAGGCCGGGTGCGGGAGGCAAGCTTCACCTTGAGGGCCACGGGCTTCACCCTAAGCGGGGATACCGCCCTAACCCTGCCCTGGGGCGGGTCAGGAAGCCTCCAGGTCAACGTAACGCCGCAAAACGGCTTCAACACCCCCTTGGACCTCACCCTCACCCGCCAGGACGGAACCCCTCCTCCTCCCGGCATCGCCCTCTCCGGCACCACCCTTCCGGCGAGCGGCGGACCCGTGGCCCTCCAGGTGCAAAACCCACCCCCCGGCACCTACCCCTTGCGCCTTCGGGCCACGCCCCAAGGGGGCGGCACCCCAGGGATCTGGGACTTCACCCTCACCGTCACCTACGCTTCCGAGTGGCGCATACTCCTCTCCTGGAACAACGCCGCCGACTTGGACCTCCACCTCTTCTACCCCGACAGCCCGGCGGCGAACCACATCTACTGGAACAACCCGGGCACCTGCCCCCCCACCGGCCCCGCCTGCCTGGAAGGGGATACCCCCCAAGGCCCCGGGCAGGAAACCCTCCGCTTCGCCTACCAAGGGGGAAGCTACCGCGTCTACGTCCACTGGTACTTCGGCGGGGGTAGTTGGAGCACCTCAGGGGCTCAGGTGCAGGTCTTTAACGCGGGCTACCCCGTGGCCAACTTCCCCGCCCCCACAAGCGGTGTCGGGTACAACACCTGGTGGCACGTCTTGACCTTGGACGCCAACGGGGTCCAGCAAGGAAGCGGGGTAGCGAGCATCCAGCCGCAGGGTCTGGGGCTAAGCCCCCTGAACCTGCCCCAGAAGGGAAGGTGAAGCCATGCGCCGCCTCGCCCTCCTTGCCCTCCTCCTCGCCGCCTGCAGCTTCCAAGGCCCGTCCTCCCAGGCACCCAAGGTGCAGGTGAAGGGCCCGCCCCTCGCCCCCCCGGCCTTGCCGGTGCTTCCAAGCCGCCCCTTGCCGGCCCTCGAGGGGCCCGTACCCCTCACGCTTCCCCTAAGGCCCCAGGCCCTTCCCGGGGCCAAGTACGAGGCCCGCATCCTGGTCCTGACCACCTCCACCGACCCCGAGCAAGCCCCCCACTTCGCCGCCGCCCAAGACATCCTGGAAACGTTTCTCATCCCCTACGAGGTGGTGAACGTGAGCCAGACGCCCTTCAGCCAGGTCCCCCTCACCAACCCCGACGGCACCGGGCGCTTCCAAGGGGTGATCCTGGCGGAGGGCCAGCTGGCCACCTGGTCCGACTCGGGACCCACCTACCACATGTCCGCGGACGACTGGAACCGCCTTTGGGCCTACGAGCGGGATTACGGCGTTCGGGAACTCGTCCTCTACACCTATCCCGGAACCTACCCCGAGGACCACTGCCTGAGCAACGTGGCCGGCTTCTTAACCCCAAGCCCCGCAGCCTACGACCCAAACGGCATAGACCTCGCCACGCAAAGCTACCCCCTCACCTTGACGCAAGAAGGCCAAACCCTCTTCCCGGACCTCACGGGCACCCTGCCCCTCCGGCACGCCTATGCCTACAAGGCGACGCTAAGCGGCACGTGCGCCGCCACCCCCCTTCTCACGGACGCCGATGGCAACCTCTTCGGCATCGTGCGCGCCACTGCTGACGGGCGGGAGCAACTCGTCCTCACCTTTGACCAAAGCCCCTACCTCGTCCACACCTGGCTCCTCGCCCCCGGGCTCATCCGCTGGCTCACCCGAGGGGTGTACGTGGGGGAGTACAGCCGCTACCTCAGGGTAGACGTGGACGACTGGTTCCTCTCCACCGAGGTCTCTGGGGATAGCTCCGGGGTGGGGAACACCCTCACCTTCCGCCTCAGCGGGGCCGAGGCCCAGGCCGTCGCCGCCAAGCAGGCGATCCTCCGCCAAACCTACCCCGTGGCTCAGGCCTTCACCCTGGACCTGGCTTTTAACGGCTGTGGGGCCGTCTTGGACCCCAACCCCAACGACAACCAAGACCCCTGCGACCCGTCCGAAACCCTGGCGCAAGAGCCCCTGAACTTGGCGGACGACCTGGTCCAGGCCAGCCAGGCCCTAAAGGACACCTTCCGCTTTTACAACCACTCCTACACCCACTGGGACATGGACTTCACCGACCTGGCCCAGGCGGAGCGCGAGATCGCCGAGAACAACCGGGTGGCGAGCCTCCTCGGCCTCCGCTACGAGCACACCGTGTTCAAAAGCGGCCAGTACTCCGGCTTTGGCTGGAAGGGACAAAACCCCTACGACTTCCCCCGCACGGACAACGGCCTTGGGGCCTCTAACCCCTTCTTCCTCCAGGCCCTTGCGGAGTACAAGGTGCGCTTCGCCAAGATCAACTGGTCGGTGGATAGCCAAAAGCCCCCCTGCCGCACCTGCGCCTACCCCCACCCCCTCGCCCCCGGGCTTTACCTGGTGGCGGACCGGCCCACTAACGTCTTTTACAACGTCACCACGGCGCAGGAAGCCCTAGCCGCCTACAACAGCGTTTATGGCCCGGGCGGCACTGACCCCTACTGGCCCCGCGACCTGACCTACGCGGAATACCTGCAGCAGGAAACGAACCTGGCGCTCTGGCACCTTTTCACCGACGGGGGAAGCCACTACTTCCACCAGGCCAACCTCCATGAGTACGCCCCGGGCAAGAACCTGGTCTTTGACTGGGTGGAAACCCTTGTGGCCAAGTACGCCACCTACACCGCCCTCCCCCTTCTCTCCCCCACCTGGGGGGAGTACGGGGAGCACGCCCTGAAGCGCTACCGCCACTACGAGGCGGTGCGGACGGGAAGCGTGAAGGCCCTGATTGACCCGGCCGCCCGCACCCTCACCCTCCAGGGCAAGCCCGTCTGGGTGACAGGCGTCCAAGGCCCCGCCTGCGAAGCCTACGCTGGCGTGAACCGCTGCTTTGTCGGAACGGGCACCTATGCCTTCCAAACGCCTTAGGGTTCTTTTCATCACCGAAGGGACCTACCCCTACGCCGTGGGCGGGGTAAGCCGCTGGTGCGAGCAGCTCCTTTTCGGCCTGGAAGGGGCCTTCACGGTGCTCGCCCTTTGGGGACCCCAGCAGACCAAGCCGGTCCTGCCCCTGCCTCCCGGCACCCCCTTGCGGACCCTTCACCTCTTCCGCCCGCCCCGGTCCTTCCCCTTCTCCCCCGCTCCCTTGCACGCCCTTCTTCCCGCCTTGGAAAAGCTCTTCTCCTTTCTGGAACTTGACCTCGCCAGCTTCCAAGAGGGGCTTTGGGAGCTTTTCCTTCTGCGCAAGCGCCACCTTCACGACCTCTTCCTCCATCCCAAGGTCCAAGGGCTCCTCAGCCAACGCCTCAGCCTCCTCCTTGGCCGCCCCCCCACCTTGGGGGAGGGGCTTGCCGTCTTGCACTGGCTGCGCGCCACCCTGCTTCCCCTCCTGGCTTTAGACCCCATTCCCGAGGTGGACCTGGTGCATGCCACCAGCGGGGGCCTGGCGGTCATTCCCGCTTGGCTCGTATCCCGGCACCTGGGGGTGCCCTTCCTCCTCACGGAGCACGGGGTTTTCCTGCGGGAGCGGTACCTGGCCTTCTCGGAAACCAACCCCTCTCCGGCGGAGCGCCTGGTCCAGGCCCGCTTCTACCACCTCACGAGCCGCTTGGCCTACCAGAAGGCCGATTTCATCACCACGGTGAGCCGCTTCAACCTGCGTTGGGAGGTGGAGCTGGGGGCTGACCCCAAGCGCATCCGGGTGGTGGCCAACGGCATAGATCCCGCCCAGTTCCCCGAGGCGCCTCCCCGCCTGGAAGGCCCCCCCACCGCCGTCTGGGTGGGGCGGATTGACCCCTTGAAGGACCTCCTCACCCTGGTGGAAGCCTTCGGCAGGGTGCGGGAGGCGTCGCCGGAGGCCCGGCTCCTCCTCTTCGGCCCCGTGCCTCGAGGCAACGAGGGCTACGCCGCCAGCGTCAGGGCCCACGTGGAAGAGCTCGGCCTGGGAGCGAACGTGCGCTTCATGGGCCCGGCGAGCCCCGTGTACCAGGCTTACCGCCAGGGATGGGTGGGGGTTCTTTCCAGCATCTCCGAGGGCTTCCCCTACACGGTCATTGAAAACATGGCGGTGGGCCGCACCCTGGTGGGTACCCGGGTGGGAAGCGTGGGGGAAGTCTTGGAGGGGGTGGGCGAGGTGGTGCCCGCCATGGATCCCGAGGCGTTGGCGGAAGCCCTCTTAGGGTTTCTACAAAATCCCGAGCGGTGCCTGGAATTGGGCCAAAAGGCTCGGGAAAAGGTGCTCTCCCTTTACACCCTGGAGCGAATGCTGCGAGAGTTTTCCGCCATTTACGAGGGTCTAGCCCTGCGCAGGGCGGTGGAGGTGCCGGAGTGAGCGCCCGAGGAGAGTACCGCCCCCCCACCTTCCCACCCCCTCGTGCCCAAGCACTTCAGGACCTGGCCCGCACCCTCCAAGACCTCCTCGCCCAAGCGAGCGACCCCTACGAGCTTGCCGCCCACCTTGAGGTGTTGGGCTACAACCGCTACCGCGTGGAACGGCTCTTTGGGCTTACGAGCACCTTTGCCCTGGCCCAAGCCCTCTTCGCCCTGGCCCAGCGCGATTTTCGCCCCCGGGCAAAGGCCCCTAGGCCGCAAGGGGGCCTGGGGTTGCGGCACCTGGCGGTGGCCCTCACCCTGCTGGGTACCCTGGTGGCTTTTCAAGGCGCGGGGGAGGTGGGGTGGCTTCCCGCCCTTTTCCTCCTGGTCTGGAGCCAGCTCGCCGCCCGGGGAGCCCTTAAGGCGGCGGTGGAGCTCGGCCCAGGCGAGATCCCAAGCGTCCACACCGCCTTTGCCTGGCTGGGGGTCGTGGGCGTTTCCCTCACCGCCCCTTGGGATTTAGGCCCGGCCGCCTCCTGGAGCGTGGGCGTGGCCTGGGTGGCGGTAGGGGTCTTGACGCTTAAGGGCCTCGAGGGCAAGGCCACAGGGGTTGCCGCCGGCTTCCTCTTGGGGGCAATCGTACTCCGGATGGTGGGAACTTCTCCCCTTTGGGTGGGGCTTTTTCCCCCCTAACCTTCCTCCTTCGGGAAGTGGGGCTGCCCAAAGCGCACGGCCTCTTGTTCTTGTACCACGCCGCTCTAACCGAATGGGTCTACGCCGCATACGGCTTGGGGCAAGGCCTCGTGCTCTGGCGCCTCGTGGAAGGAGCAGGACAAGGGGCGCTTTTGGGCCTAGCCGCTTACCTGCTCGCCGCTTTGCTGATAGAGATGCGCCTGGCCGCCTTCGTGCAGGCCTTGGGCCAAACCCTTTGGCAAAAGGCGAGCCCGGAATCCCTCGTTCTTGCCATCCAACGCGCCTTCTGGACCTACGCCCTCACCGCCTCGGTCCCCACCTTGGTCCTTCTGCTGGCGCTTCCCTGGTCGGACGTTTACGGAAAGGCGCTCCTCGGCTTTGGCTTCTTGGGCTTCACGAGCGCCGTGGCCTTGGGCCTAAACGCTCTGGGGGGCATCCGGGCCAGCGCCTTCGCCTTGCTGGCAAGCGCCCTCCTCCTCCACCTGACGGAAAACCCCTTGATCCTGGGGGCCGTGGGGCTTTCCCTCCTCCTCTACTTCCTGGAGTACTTGCGCCACCCGGAGCGCTATGGCGTCTACCTTCTTTAAGCCCCTCGCCTTTTACTACGGCCAAGGAAGGCTTGCCGAGCTTCGGGCCTTCCGCCGCGTGGTCCTGCAGCCTTGGGCCTACACCCCAGAGGAGCTAGCGGCCCTAGCCCCCACCGAGCCCCTGGCCTACCTGAGCCTCGGGGAGGACCCGGGCCCCGAGGCGCCCTGGCAGCGGGGCCTGAACCCCCTTTGGAACACGAGGCTCGTGGACCCCACCCACCCAGCCTGGGTGGCCAAGGTGGTGGAAAGCGCCTTGCTTTACTTGGCCCGAGGCTTTCGCGGCCTCTTCCTAGACACCCTGGACCAAGGGGCGGCCACGAACCGGGAAGGCACCCTACGCCTTCTCTTGGAAATCCGCAGGGCGGTGGGGCCCTGCTTCCTCCTCGCCAACCGCGGCTTCGCCCTCCTGCCCCACCTGGCGGAACTCGTGGACGGCATCGTCTTTGAAGCCTTCTCCACCACGTGGGAAGGGGGCGGAAAGCCCCTTCCCCGGCCTGCCCTCCGCGCCAACGCCCGCTGGGCCCTGGTCCTTACCCAATACCCCTGGGAGCGGTACAGCCTAGACTACGCCCCAGACCCTAGGCTCGCCCGCTTCGCAAGGAAGCGGGCCCTGGCCTACGGGCTAACGCCGGTCCTCGCCCAGGAACGGTACCTTTTGAGCCTCACGGACACAAGGGGCTAATCCGATCCAAGTCCACCACGGTCACGTACGGCACAAACCTCTCCGCACGGGACTTCTCGCACGCCGCCCGCACGTTTTCCGGCCGGGTGGCGTAGTCCACCGTGAGAACCAGCTTGCCCGCATCCCGGATGGCGCGGGCGTGGGCGAGGCGTTCTTGGCAACCCGAGTCCGTACAGGGTTTGTCGGTGGCGTAGAAGAAGAGCTCCTCGAGGCCAATCCCATCTATGGCCGAGAGATATCCCGGCCGCATCCTGAGTTCCGGGGCGTTTTGGGGAAAGACCCAAAAGTCGGGCCTTTTGGCCTTGACATACTGGCTGATCCGCCCCAGGAGGGCCACCATCTTGGCCGCCAAGCTATCCCGGGTTTCTCCCGGGACCAAATTTAGGCTGATCCCCTCGTAGGCATCCACCAGGTCCAGGTAGATCCCTTTAAACCCCGCCGCAAAGGCCTTGTCCAGCCTAGGCCGCACCACTAGGTTCCACCAGCGCTCGTCCCAGTACTTGGCATACCACTCCCCACTCCAGCCTGGCACCGAGTTCAGGAGTAGATCGGGCGCATCCTTTTGGACCACCGAATACTCCGGCCGGTAGTTTTCCATCCCCCCGATCTCCATGTAGGCCAAGACGGGTTTTCCCTCGAGGGCGGCAAGATCATCGCCCGACCAAGGCGTCGCCCCGTCCTTGGTGAGGTCAATCACGTAAAGGTCGGCGGCTGCGGCTCCCAAGGCGGCGAGCCCCGAGGCCGGATAGCCCGTGAGCTGGTAGATCCAAGTACGCACGCTCGGCGCAGGACCAGGCGCAGGAGGTGGGCTTCCAGGAGGCTCAGGGGCCTCGCCCGTCCCGCGACAAGCGGCGAGGGCGAGGAGCAACAAGGTCAGCCAGAAGACCCCCCGTCCCCACCGCCTAAACCCCCCCTGGGGAAACCCCCATCGCCCCATTTGCTCTATGCTACCGCCCGTTCCTGAGCGCAGGGTGTTGGTTTCATGAGGGCCCACCCTTACGCATGCGGAGGTCCCCCGAAGGTTCAGGTGGTCATGGAATAGGGGTGAATTCCGCACTGCACCAGGCTCGGTCGGGGAAAGCGGGTAAAGGACAGGCCGGCAAGCCCTTGCCTACCTTTGCCGCCCCGTGGTAAGTTTATACGGCAAGAAAGGAGGCCAGCATGTGCGCGCCCTTGGTGATGGAAGAGGTGGCCCGCGCCCTTTCCCGCAGGGCTTTCCTGGGGATGGGCCTCGGGCTTTTGGCGGGTAAGGCCTTGGCGCAGGCGGAGGTCCAGGGCAAGGCCTTCAGCAAGGCGGTGGACCTCACCCACGAGCTCTCCCCGGAGATCCCCCTGTTTCCCGGGGCCGAGCCCATGCGCATCACCACCCTGGTTACGGTGCGGCAAAACGGCTACTACGGGAACCGCCTGGACCTTTGGGAGCACTCGGGCACCCACATGGACGCCCCCGCCCACTTCGCCGAAGGGGGCCTCACCGCCGAGAAGCTCCCCGTGGCCAGCCTCATCGCCCCCCTGGCGGTGATCCACATCCACGAGCGGGCGGCCAAGGATCCTGACGCCCAGGTCACCGTGGACGACATCCTGGCCTACGAGCGCCAGCACGGCCGCCTGCCCAAGGGGGCCTTCGTGGCCATGCACTCGGGCTGGGAGGCCCGCTGGCGCAACCCCAAGGCCTTCCTCAACCAGGACGCCTCCGGCACCCTCCACTTCCCCGGCTTCTCCCCCGAGGCGGCGGAGTTCCTGGTGCGGGAGCGGGAGATCGTGGGGGTGGGGGTGGACACCCTCTCCCTGGACCACGGCCCTTCCAAGGACTTCAAGGCCCACGTCACCCTTCTTGGAGCGGGGAAGTACGGGCTGGAAAACCTGGCGAACCTGGCCCAGGTACCCCCCGCCGGGGCCCTCCTCTTCGTGGGCGGGCCCAAGCACCAGAAGGCCTCCGGCGGCCCGGTGCGGGCGGTGGCGGTATGGTGATCTCCTGGCTCCGGGTGCCCGAGGAGGAGGAGCTCCCCGAAGCGGTGCGGGCGCTTTTCCAGGAGTTCCGGGAGCGGACGGGCTTCGTCCCCAACGTGGCCCGGGCCTTCGCCCTAAGCCCCCGCTTCCCCCTTTGGTTCCGCTACTACCACGCCCTCATGCGGGAAGAGGGCCTCCTCACCCGGGAGGAGCGGGAGGCCATGGCCATCGCCATTAGCGGGGAGAACCGCTGCGAGTACTGCGTGGCGAGCCACAAGCGCTACCTCAAGGACCTCACGGGGGACTGGCGGCTTTCCGAGGTCCTGGCCGCCAATCCCCGCCGGGCGGAGCTTCCCCCCAGGATGCGGGCCCTGGTGGACTTCGCCCTGAAGGTGACCCATCGGCACCACGAGATGACGGAGGAGGACCTGAGGCCCTTAAGGGAGGCGGGGCTTTCGGACGAGGCCATCCTCGAGGCCGCCGAGGTGGCCGCCATGTTCAACTTCACCAACCGCCTCCTGAACGCCCTGGGCATCCGGCCCAACCCCGAGTACTACCCATGAGCCTGCTGGAGTTCCGCCAGGTTTCCGTGGCCTTTGGGGACTACGTGGCGGTGGAGGGGGTTACCCTCCGCCTCGCCCCGGGGGAGTTCGTGAGCCTGGTGGGACCCACGGGGTGCGGCAAGAGCACCCTCCTCAACGTGGCGGCGGGCCTCCTTGCCCCAAGCCGGGGGGAGGTCCTCCTGGAGGGGAAGCCCCTCAAGGGCCTCAACCCCCTGGCGGGCTACCTCTTCCAGCAGGACGCCATCCTGCCCTGGAAGACCGCCCTGGACAACGTGGCCCTTCCCCTGGTCTTCCGCGGCCTCCCCTGGCCCGAGGCCCGGCGGCGGGCCATGGCCTGGCTGGAGAAGGTGGGGCTTGGGCGCTTCCCCCGCCACTTTCCCCATCAGCTTTCGGGGGGGATGCGCAAACGGGTGGGGTTAGCCCAGGTCCTCATCGCCGGCCCCAAGCTCCTCCTCATGGACGAGCCCTTCTCGGCCCTGGACGTGCAGACCAGGCAGCTCATGGAAAACGAGCTCCTGCGGCTATGGCAGGAGGACCGCAAGACGGTGCTCTTCGTCACCCACGACCTCGAGGAGGCCATCGCCCTCTCCGATCGGGTGGTGGTCCTTTCCGCCGGGCCCCGCTCCCGGCCCATCGGGGAGTTTCCCATTCCCCTCCCCCGGCCCCGGGACGTGGCGGAGGTCCGGCTCACCCCGGAGTTCCTGCGGCTCCACCGGGAGATCTGGGAGCTCCTCAGGGGGGAGGTGATGCGGGCCCATGCCGGGGCTTAGGGCGAGGCTTTGGCAGGCGGGGCTCCTTTTGGGCTTCCTGCTCCTTTGGGAGTGGGCCTCGAGGACCGGCCGCATCGACCCCTTCTTCTTCTCCGTCCCCTCGGAGATCGCCAAACGGGTCTGGCGCTGGTTCGCCACCGGGGAGGTCTACCCCCACCTTTACGTGACCACCGCGGAGATGCTCCTGGCCTTCGCCATCGGCACCCTCCTTGGGGTGGTCTTCGGGCTTTGGCTCGCCCTGGCCCCCGGCGTGGCGGCGGTGCTGGACCCCTATGTGAAGGCCCTGAACGCCATCCCCCGGGTGGTCCTCGCCCCCATCTTCACCCTCTGGTTCGGCCTCGGCCTCCTCTCCAAGGTGGCCCTGGGGGTGACCCTGGTCTTCTTCGTGGCCTTCTTCAACACCTACCAAGGGGTAAAGGAGGTGAGCCCCATCGTCCTGCAGAACGCCCGCCTCCTCGGGGCGCGCCGCCGCCACCTCCTGGCCCACGTCTACCTGCCGGCGGCGGCGAGCTGGATCTTCAGCTCCCTAAGGACCTCCATCGGCTTCGCCGTCATCGGGGCGGTGGTGGGGGAGTACCTGGGGAGCGCCGCCGGGCTCGGCTACCTCATCGCCCAGGCGGAAGGGGTCTTTGACACCACGGGGGTCTTCGCCGGGATGGCGGTCCTCATGGCCTTCGTCCTGGCGCTGGACGCCCTGGTGGGCGCCCTGGAGCGCAGGCTCCTGGTGTGGCGCCCTAAGGAAGGAGGAGGAAGATGAAGCGGTTTTGGGTGTGGACGCTCTTGGTGCTCTTGGCCTTCAGCCTTGCCCAGAAGCGGGTGGTCCTGGGGGTGGGGGGCAAGACCGCCGTGGTCTACCTCCCCCTCACCGTGGTGGAGCGCCTCGGCTACTTCAAGGACGAGGGCCTAGACGTGGTGATCCAGGACCTCCAAGCGGGCTCCCGGGCCCTTCAGGCCCTCATCGGGGGGAGCGTGGAGGTGGTCATGGGCTACTACGACCACACGATTCAGATGCAGGCCCAGGGCCGGGACATCGTGGCCTTCGTGGAGGTGGGGCGCTACCCCGCCATCGTCCTCGGGGTGCGGACCGACCTGGCCGACCAGGTGAAGACGGTGGCCGACCTCAAAGGGCGCCGGGTGGGGGTCACCGCCCCCGGCTCCTCCACCCACTTCTTCCTCAACTACCTGCTGGTCAAAAACGGCCTTAAGCCCACGGACGTGGCGGTGGTGGGGGTGTCCGTGGGGGCGCAGGCGGTGGCCGCCGTGCAGAACAAGCAGGTGGAGGCCATCTCCAACGTGGAGCCCGCCATCACCCTCCTGGAGGAGCGGGGCCTCATCAAGGTTCTGGCGGACACCCGCACCACCAAGGGAACCCGGGAGGTCCTGGGCGGGGAGTACCCGGCCGCGGTCCTCTACACCACCCGGGCCTGGCTGGAGCGGAACCCCGACACGGCCCAGCGCCTGGTGAACGCCATGGTGCGGGGCCTGCGTTGGATGCAGGGCAAGTCCCCCGAGGAAATCGCCGCCATCCTGCCCGAGGAGTACTTCCTGGGGGATAAGGCCCTCTACCTGAAGGTGCTTCGGAACTCCCTGGAAAGCTTCTCCCCCACGGGGCGCTTCAGCGACACCGCTCCCTTGAGGCCCCTCACCGTGCTCTCCGCCTTTGACCCCAACGTAGCCCGGGCGCGGATAGACCTCAAACGCACCTACACCAACGCCTTCGTGGACCAGGTGCCCAAGCGGTGAACAGGAAGGGAGGTGAGTAGCGATGCGAAAGGCGCTGTTCGCCCTGGTAGCCCTTTCCCTCACGGTCCAGGCCCAGACCTGGAACATGGCCACCCCCTATCCCCCGGCCAACTTCCACACCCAGAACATCCTCCAGTTCGCCAAGGAAGTGGAGGAGGCCACGGGGGGGCGGGTCAAGGTCACCGTCCACCCCGGGGGGTCCCTCTTCCCCCACCCCCAGATCCTCCCGGCGGTGCGCAACGGGCAGGTCCAGCTGGGGGAGGTCCTCATGTCCCTCTTGGCCAACGAGAACCCCCTCTTCAACCTGGACTCCATCCCCTTCGTGGCCACGAGCTACGAAGAGGCGCGGCGGCTTTACCAGGCCCAGCGCCCCGAGGTGGAGCGGTGGCTCGCCCAGCGGGGGGTGGTCTTCCTCTACGCCGTCCCCTGGCCGCCCCAGGGCCTTTACACCAAGCGCCCGGTGAACTCGGCCCAAGACCTTAAAGGGATGCGCTTCCGCGCCTACAACCCCGCCACCGCCCGGCTGGCGGAGCTTTTGGGCATGACCCCGGTGCAGGTGGAGGCGGCGGACATCCCCCAGGCCTTCGCCACCGGGATCGTGGAGGCCATGGTCACCTCCCCCGTCACCGGCGTGGACAGCCAGGCCTGGGACTTCGCCCGCTACTTCTACGACGTGAAGGCCTGGATCCCCAAGAACATGGTGGTGATCGGGCGCAGGGCCTTTGAGGGCCTCTCCCCGAATGACCGCGAGGCCCTCTTACAGGCGGCAAGGCGAGCGGAGGAGCGGGGCTGGCAGCTCAGCCAAGAGCAGGAGGAGAAGGCCCTAAAGACCCTGGCGAGCCGGGGGATGCAGGTGGTGAAGCCTTCGCCTCAGCTCCTGACCGAACTCAAAAAGGTGGGCCAGACCATGGTCTTGGAGTGGCAACGCCAGGCGGGGGCCACGGGGATCAAGGTCTACCGCCAGTACTTGGGGCGATGAACCTCCTCTTCCGCTTGGCCGAGGTCCTGGCGGCCCTCATGGCCCTCTTCATCCTCCTCGTCATCCTGGCCCAGGTGGTGGGGCGCTTTCTCGGCTTCGTAGTCCCCTCGGCCTTGGAGCTCGCCGGCTTCGCCACGGCGGGGCTCATCTTCCTGGGCCTCGCCCCCACCCTGCGGGCCGGGGGGCACATCCGGGTGGGGCTTCTCCCGAAGCGGCTTCCCCCGGGACCGAGGAGGGCCCTCGAGGCGCTTTCCCTCCTCCTTGGCCTTGGGGGAAGCCTCTACGCCACCTACCACGCTTGGGCCCGGGTGCTGGAAAGCCACCGCTACGGGGACCTGGCCCCGGGGCTCCTGCCCCTCCCCCTTTGGATCCCGCAAAGCTTTCTCGCCCTGGGGCTTAGCTTCTTCAGCTTGGCCCTCCTGGAGGCCTTCGGGCGGACGGTAAGGGGGTGGCGGTGAACCTCCTCGAGGCCAGCCTGGTCCTCATCCTCGCCCTCTTCGCCCTCTTGGGCCTGGGGGTCTACGTGGGCCTCGCCCTTCTTCTGGTGGGCCTTTTGGCCCTGGCCCTCTACACCACCGCCCCCCTGGGCCCCAACCTGGCCACGGCCCTCTGGACCGCCACCTCGGGCTGGAGCCTGGCCGCCTTGCCCCTTTTTGTGTGGCTCGGGGAGGTCCTCTACCGCTCCCGCCTGGCCCAGGGGCTCTTCCAGGGGCTCGCCCCCCTCCTCTCCCGGCTTCCCGGGGGGCTTCTCCACGTGAACGTGGTGGCGAGCGCCCTCTTCGCCGCCGTGATCGGCTCCTCCGCCGCCACCACCGCCACCGTGGGCCGCTTCACCCTGCCGGAGCTCCTACGGCGGGGCTACCCCAAGGCCCTGGCCCTGGGCTCCTTAGCCGGGGCGGGTACTTTGGGCTTCCTCATCCCCCCCAGCATCGTCATGATCGTCTACGGGGTCATGGCCGAGGTGTCGGTGGCCCGGCTCTTCATGGCCGGGGTGGTGCCGGGGGTGGTCCTCACCCTCCTCTTCATGCTCCTCCTGGCCTTCCTCGCCTTTCTCAGGCGGGACGAGCTGCCAAAAGAGGCGGTCAAGCCCCTGGGGGAGGCCCTTCGGGACTTCCTTGGGGTCCTCCCTGTGCTCCTCCTCATCCTCCTGGTCCTGGGCTCCATCTACCTCGGCGTGGCCACCCCCACGGAGGCGGCGGCCATCGGGGTGGCGGGGGCCTTTCTCCTCGCCGCCCTAAACCGCGAGCTCTCCCCCACGCTCTTCTGGGAGAGCCTCCTGGGGGCGGTGCGCACCACCAGCATGATCGGCCTCATCCTGGCGGGGGCAGGGGTGCTCACCCTGGCCATGGGCTTCACCGGCATCCCCCGGGCCCTCGCCACCTGGGCGGTGGAGGCGGGGATCAGCCCCTTGGCCCTCATCTTCTTCCTCAGCCTGGTGTACATCGTCTTGGGGTGTTTCCTGGATGGTATCTCCATCGTGGTCCTCACCATCAGCGTGATCCTCCCCGTGGTGAAGGCCATCGGGGTGGACCCCCTGTGGTTTGGCGTCTACCTGGTGCTCATGGTGGAGCTGGCCCAGATCACCCCTCCCGTGGGCTTCAACCTCTTCGTCCTCCAGTCCCTCACCGGGGAGGAGCTCTTCCAGATCGCCCGCTACGCCTTGCCCTTCATGGGCGTCCTCCTCCTCATGGTGGCCCTACTGGTGGCCTTCCCGGGGCTCGCCACCTGGCTTCCCCGCACCATGACGGGGGGTTAGCCCAGAAGTGTCGCTTTTTGTGGAAGCCTGGCCCACAAGGTACTAGGATTTAGAACATGGCTGGACGGGCCAGAACGCCATCCCCCTCCTGGGTTGGCTGGCATGGGGCGCTTTACCGTGCCCCCAAGGCGCTTTCCCATCCCCTACCCAAAGGAGGGCCAACGTGAACCCAGTGGACTCCTTCCAACCCGGGACCTTGTTTCGGGCTCGAGGCCGCGACTACCGCCTGGAACGCCGGCACGGGGACGTGCTCTTTGCCCGCGCCGTGGACACCGATGAGGAAGCCCTCTTCTACCTCCCGCTGGAAGGGGAAGCCCTCCAACTCACCTCCTTGGGGCTTCCCCCCACCACCCCTGGGGATCCCGCCCTGCACGACCTGCTCCTCCGGGCCCTAGAGCTTTCCACCCTCCACGCCGACGCCCCCTTCCTGGCCCTGCAGCGCTCGCGGGTGGTCCCCGCCAACTACCAGCTCGTGCCCTTGCTCATGGCGCTGAGGCTGCCGGAGGTGCGCCTCCTGATCGCCGACGACGTGGGCTTAGGCAAAACCGTGGAGGCGGGCCTCATCGTGAAGGAGCTCCTTCTGCGGAACAAGGCCCGACGGGTCTTGGTCCTGGCCCCAGCCCACCTCCTCGCCCAGTGGCAAGAGGCGCTCCGCCGCTTCTTCCACTTGGAGTTTGAAATCCTATCCGGGCCCAACCTGAAGCGCCTCACCCGCACCCTCCCCCCGGGAGCAAACCCCTGGGCCCACTTTGACCGGGTCATCGCCAGCGTGGACTACGCCAAACAGGACGAGGTCCGGAACCTGGTCCTCTTGCAAGACTGGGACCTCCTTTTGGTGGACGAAGCCCACATGGCCGCCCGCCCCCCCACGGAAAAGGGCAAGCAGATGGAGCGCTACCGCCTGGTACGGGAGCTTTCCCGCCGGGTGCCCCACCTCCTCCTCCTCACCGCCACGCCCCACAACGGCTACACGGAAAGCTTCTATAGCCTCCTGGAACACCTGGACGCCCGGGGGTTGGGGCTTTTCAAAGGGGGAAGCCTGGACCGGGAAGCGGCCAAGAAGCACGTGGTGCAGCGCCGCCGAAAGGACGTGGAAGAGTGGTTCCGCAAGGAAGGCAAAAAAAGCCCCTTCCCGGAGCGGGACACCAAGGAGGTGGCGGTGGAGCCCAACCGCGCCGAGCTGGAACTCTTTGAGGCGGTGCGCCGCTACCAAGCGGAGGTTTACGACCCCGACCCGGCCAAGGTGCCCGTTCTCGGGCGCTGGCTCGCCATGCACCTGATGCGCCGCGCCACCAGTTCCCCCCGGGCGTTGCAAAGGAGTTTGGAACGGCGTAAGGCCCTCCTGGAAAGCGTCCTGGCCGGGGGAATGGACGCCACCGCCGACGAGGTGGCGGCCCTGTTTGACACCGCGCCGGAGCGCTTGCTGCCCGAGGAAGCGGAGGCCAGCCTGGAACTTAGCTTGGCGGACCAAGCCCGAGCCCAGGCAGAAAAGGGCTACCTCGAGGCCCTCCTCCGCCACTTGAAGACCTGGCGCAAAGACAGCAAACTGGAGGTCCTACGGGAAATGCTCCAGGACCCGCTACGGCTCGGGAAGGGCCGGACCCTGATCTTCACCCGCTACCGGGACACCCTGGAATACTTGGTGGAAAAGCTTCGGGAGACCATTCCCCAACCCGTCTTCGCCGTGCACGGGGAGATGGATGAGGAAGAACGCAACGAGGTGCTCCAGGCCTTCGCCAAGGAGCAGGTGGGGGTTTTGGTGGCCACGGATGTGTTCTCCGAAGGCCTCAACCTGCAGCACTACGCGGCCCAGCTGGTCCACTACGACCTGCCGTGGAACCCCAACCGCCTGGAGCAGCGCAACGGGCGGATTGACCGCTTCGGTCAACCCGAGCCCGTGGTCCGCATCCGGACCCTCTACTATGAACGCTCCTTTGACGTGGCCGTCTTCCGCCTCCTCCTGGAAAAGGCGGAGCGCATCCGCAAGGAACTGGGGGTGGTACCCGCCTTCTTCGGGGAAGAGGCTTACCTGCGGCGCCGCCTCGAGGCCCTGTGGTCCCAGGACTGGCGGGGCGAACGGCGGCTGCAAACCCCCCTTTTCGCCGAGGAAGAGGCCACAGAGCTGCAGGCGGCAAAGAAGGCCATCCAGGAAGGCTTCTACGGCCACAGCGAGTTTAGCCTCCCCGACGTGGAGCGCCGCCTTCAAGAAGCCCTGGAACGGGCCGGGAGTCCCCAGGTCTTGCAAGCCTTCGTCCTGGACGGGCTCCGCTACCTGGGCTGGCGCGTGGAGGGGGAAGACCCCTACACCGCCACCCGGGGCACGGGGGAAGCGGTGCCCGGGTTGCCCAACGCCTTTGGCCCCTTCAGCTTCCATCCGGAAGCGCCCCTGGGGGTGGAGGTGCTGGACCTCTCCCATCCCCTGGTGGAGCACCTGATAGCCCACCTGCGCTACCGGGCCTACCGGGACCTGGACGGGGCCCGCACCGCCCTCATGGCCTTTCCCGGCCCCCTGGGTACCCCCCCTGTCGCCCTTTACCACTACCGGGCCCGCTTCGCCGGACCGGGCGGCGAGGTGCTGGAAACCCTGGTGCGCCGGGCGGTGCGCCTTTTGGATCTAAGCGAACTCCCCCCCGAGGAGGCGGAAGCCCTTTGGCGCGCCCGGCTCAAGGCACGCCCCCTCGCCCAGGACCAGGCCAAGGCTTTGGCCGAGCGGGCCCTCAAGGCTCCCCTGGAGGAGTTAGGGAAGCGGGGAGCCGAGGAAGCCTTGGCCCGGGTAAAGGCCGAACGAACGGCCCTAAAGCGGGACCTAGAACGGGCCTACGGCGTCCTGCCCCAGGCCTTCCAAGCCCTAGACCAGCTGGAGGTCTTGGGCTCCGAGCTGCTCGCCATCACCCTCTTGGCCCCTGTGCCGAGCTAAAGGAGGTTGTGGGTGTTCCACGCCATACGCGTTTCCGGCGGCCTCTTCACCGAGGAGTTCTTGCAAAGCCTGACCCGCCTCGAGGCCCTCAAGGAGCTCGCCCTGACCCCTGAGGAGGTGCGGCACCGCTTCTACGCCCTGCTGAGCCTCTACGAGCGCCAGCCGCCCTTATCCCAACTTAGGGACACCTCCCGGGCCCGGGAGTCCTGGCTTCTGCCCTTCTTCCGCGCCCTGGGCTTCCAGCCCGTCTTCAACCGAAGCCACCTTGCGGCGGGGGACCAGTCCTTCCCCATCAGCCACCGGGGCTGGGACGGGGAGGATGCCCCACCCTTGCACCTGGTGGCCACCGAGCTAGACCTACGGCCAAGCCGCAGGGAAAAGAGCCCGCAGGCCCTTTTGCAGACCTACCTCAACCTGCACCCCACGCAAAGCTGGGGCATCCTGGCGGCCCCCTGGGAGGTGCGGCTTTTGCGGAAGTATTACCACGTCTCCCTTCCGGGGTACGTGGCCTTCAACCTGGTGGAGCTCTTTGAGGCCCCTCGGGAACAAGCCCTCAAGGAGTTCCAAATCCTCCTCCTTCTCCTCTCCCCTAGCCGCTTCCAAAAAGGTAACGGCGAGAATACCCCCCTGGACCTTTACTACGAAGCGGCCCGCCAAAGCGGCATCAAGGCCCGCGACGCCTTGCGCAAGGGGGTGGTGGAGGCCCTCGAGGTCCTGGGCAACGCCTTCCTCACCGAGGACCTGCGGCGAAAGCTCCAAGACCCCGAGCACCTCAGGGCCTACCACGAGGAGCTCCTCCGCCTCGTCTACCGCCTCCTCTTCCTCCTCTACGCCGAAAGCCGCGACCTCATCCCCCACGGGGGGGAGCTTTCCTGGGTCTACGAGCGGGAGTACGGCGTGAGCGCCCTCAGGGAAAAGGCCTCCCGCCAGGACCTCTTGGTGGCGTACGAAGACCGCCACACCGACCTCTGGGAAAAGCTCCTCGCCACCTTCCGCCTCGTCTACCGGGGGGACGAACGCCTGGGCGTGCCCGCCCTGAACGGGGAGCTCTTCGCCCCGGAGGGGCTTCCCCTCCTCACGGGGGGCGTCCTGGACCCCGGGGAGCGGGCCCTCCATCCTGACCTCCCCCGGCCCAAGAACGGCGAGCTCCTCCGGGCCATCCGCCTCCTCACCCACGTGGAGCGGGAAGGGGCCCTGGAGCGCATCAACTACCGGGACCTCGAGGTGGAGGAGATCGGCCACGTCTACGAGGGCATCCTCTCCCTGGCCCCCAGGATGGTGGACGGGCGCTACACCCTGGAGGGCCACCTCCTGGAGCGCAAGGCCTCGGGAAGCTACTACACCCCGCGGGAGCTCGTCCAGCTGGTCCTGCAGGAAAGCCTCGTCCCCGTGGTGGAGGCCCGCCTCCGGGAGGCCGGGGAGGACCCCAAAAAGCAGGAAGAGGCCCTCCTCTCCCTCAAGGTGTTGGACCCGGCCATGGGAAGCGGGGCCTTTCTCATCTCGGCCCTGGAGTACCTGGCGGAGAAGCTTCTGGAGGTGCGGGGCCAGGGGAAGGACGACCTGGAGGCCCTCTACGCCGCCCGCCACCTGGTGGCCTCCCGGTGCCTCTACGGGGTGGACCTGAACCCCATGGCGGTGGAACTCGCCAAGCTCGCCCTCTGGGTGGCCTCCGCCGCCAAGGGCAAGCCCCTCTCCTTCCTGGACCACCACCTGAAGGTGGGGAACTCCCTGGTGGGGGCCCCGGAGGACTTCCTGGCGCGGGGCATCCCCAAGGAGGCCTACGACCGGGAGGGCGTGCCCAAGGAGGTGCGCAAGGGGCTCAGCTTCGGCCCCGGGGCGGGAAGCCTCCTCTTCCCCCTCCTCAAACCCCCCTTCCTGGACTTTGAGGAGGAGAACGCGGCCCAGGTGGAGGAGAAGCGGGCGCGCTACCGGGCGTGGCGGGAGAGCGAGGAGGTGCGGAAGTGGGAGCTTTTGGCCGACTACTGGACCGCCGCCTTCTTCCTCCGGCCCACCCCCGGGGTGCGCCTCCCCGACGCCCAGGGCCTCAACTGGCTCGCCCAGCAGATGGGGGCTTCCCTCGCCCAGTGGGAGGGAAGCTCCTACCTCTCCCCGCCCACCCGCCACGCTATAGAGGCCGCCAAGCGCCGCCACCGCTTCTTCCACTGGTGGCTGGAGTTTCGCGATGTCTTCCAGAAGGGCGGGTTTGACGTGGTGCTGGGGAACCCGCCGTGGGAGAAGCTGAAGCTCCAGGACAAGGAGTTCTTCGCCGACAAGGCCCCTGAGATCGCCCAGGCGGAGAACGCCGCCAAGCGCAAGCGCCTCATCCAGGCCCTAAAAGAGAAAAACCCCGAGCTTTTCCGGGCCTACCAGGAGGCCCTGGCCGAGGCCGAGGCGGTCTCGGGGTTCGTGCGCCACTCAGGGCGCTTTCCCCTCACCGCCCGAGGGGACGTGAACACCTATCCCCTCTTCGCCGAGCTGGCCCGCGCCCTCCGGGCCCCCCAGGGAAGGGCGGGCCTCGTCCTGCCCACGGGCATCGCCACGGACGACTCCAACAAGGAGTTCTTCGCCCAGGTGGTGGAGCGGGGGGAGCTTGCGGCGCTCTACGACTTTGAGAACCGGGAGGGCCTCTTTCCCGGGGTACACCGCTCTTACAAGTTCACCGTCTTCGCCCTCAAGCCCCCGGGGAAGGAGCCCGCCCGCCTCGCCTTCTTCCTCACCCGCCCCGAGGACCTGGAGGACGCTGCCCGGGTCTTCTCCCTGGCCCCCGAGGACTTCGCCCTCCTCAACCCCAACACCAAGACCTGCCCCGTCTTCCGCACCCGGCAGGACGCCGAGCTCACCCGGGCGGTCTACCGGAGGGTGCCCGTCCTGTGGCGGGAGGGGCTTGAAGAGAACCCCTGGGGGGTGCGGTTCCTGGCGCTCTTTCACATGTCCAACGACGCCCACCTCTTCCGCACCCAGGAAGCCCTTCTGGCCCAAGGCTTCCGCCTGGTGGGGAACCGCTTCGTGCGGGGCGAGGAGGTCTACCTGCCCCTCTACGAGGCCAAGATGATTTGGCACTACGACCACCGCTTCGCCACCTACGAGGGGGAAGACACCCGGGACCTCACCCCTGAAGAGCACCAAGACCCCACCCGCCTGCCCCTGCCCCGCTACTTTGTGGCGGCTCAAGAGGTGGAGGGGCGCCTCGAGGTCAGGGACAGGCAGGGAAATGTGATATGGCGGTGGGAGCGCCCTTGGTCCATGGGGTGGCGGGATATTACCAATGCCACTAACGAGCGCACCCTAATCGCCTCCGTGTACCCGCGCGTGGGTGCAGGGGATACCTTCTTGCAGATGCTTCCTTCTTGCCTTGCCCCGGAAGCTCTTCTCCTACTGGGCTCCCTCAACGCCTTGGTGGTGGACTACGCCACCCGGCAAAAAATCGGCGGAACCCATCTTAAATACCACGTGGTGAAGCAACTCCCCATCCTCCCCCCCGACCGCTACACGGAAGAAGACCTCCGCTTCATCGTCCCCCGCGTCCTGGAACTCACCTACACCGCCTGGGACCTGGCGCCTTTCGCCCAGGAAGTCTGGGAGGAAGCGGACGAGGGCCTCCGGGAAGCCATCGGGCGCTGGCGGGAAAAGGCCAAAACCCACCCAGACGAACCCCCCGAGTGGTTAGAGGGCCCCTACCCTTTCCCGCCCTTCCGCTGGGACGAGGAGCGGCGGGCCATCCTCCGGGCCGAGCTTGACGCCTACTACGCCAGGCTCTACGGCCTGAACCGCAAGCAACTCCGCTACATCCTGGACCCCAAGGACCTCACGCCAAAGGAGCTCGCCGACATCCTGTCGGATTACGAGGAGGTGGAAGACCCCCTGGAGGAGCGCCACTACCAGAAGCGCCACCGAGCCAGCGCCTTCCCCGGGGAAACCTTCCGGGTACTCAGGGAAAAGGAGATCAAGCGCTACGGCGAGTACCGCACCCGGAGGCTCGTGCTGGAAGCTTGGGAACGGCTATCCAAAGAGGAGTGAACCTATGCGTACCGCGGCACCATGGAGCGCAAGCCCCCTTTACGTGAACCTTTTTCCCCTTAAAGTGGACCCGGCTAATGGACGCGTTTTTCGCTATGTACACAGAAACCCTGAGGGGTTTATAGCGTACCTTCGTAGTCAAGGTTGGTACGCACAAATCGTGAGACAGGAGGTTTGGGTCTTCGCTTTGGAGCGCCCCGAGGTCGCTGCCAAGTACCTAGGGGATGCTCCCGCAAGCTCCACCCGGGAACGCACCCTAGCGCTCAACAGCCACATTAACCGCATCCTTAAACAAAACGGCTTTTACCGCGCGGGAAGCTTGTGGGTAGATCCGGAAGACTGGGTACGCATTGAAGGCTTTCTGCTTTCTGGCCCCCATCAGGGCAAGCCATTTCCCATTCGGCAACATCAGGCCTATTCCATAGAAGCCATTTGCTTGGACGGGATCTTTTACGCTTTGGTGGACCTTTCCAAGCAAGTTCTCAGCGATCTGCCCCTTGGCGCTCTGGACAAGGGGGTTATGAGCACCTTAGAGGCGGCCGCCCCTAGACATCGTCTTAAGGCAGTAGAGCTTGCCACGGGCAAATCCACCGATTGGAAAGAAGCCGGGCCCAAAGCCCATCTGCTTCTCCATCCTGGACACCTAAGCCAACTCGGCATTACAGGGAAGCAAGGCGGCTTTCGTTCTTCCTTGCAAGAGGCTTTTGAGGCGAGCCAGTTTGACTTTGCGGATCTCCTGAGGAAGGTGGGCTCTTTTAAAGACTTCCTCGTACCCGAGCCCCTCGCCGTTCCTACAGATGCTCTATTTCGGGTGGAGGGCCGAGGCCTACGCATGGCCAAAGGCATGGCTGCGGAACCGAAGGAGGTGCGACGCTTGGGCTTTCTGAGCGCCCCCCAAAGCCTATATATTCGCCCCGTCTTTCCCGAGGGAGTTAACGGGGAGGTTACCTCGGTTACCCAATATGAACCCAGCACCCATATAGAGATCCAAGAACGGGGCAGGCCCCCGCAACGCTCGGGCAAACTGGCGCACACCCTTAAGCACAGCTATAACCCCAGATGGCTTTTGCTTTACCACCTGGTGCCGCGCTCGGATTTAGAGAAGTCGCAAAAAGGTAAGGAAATCCTGGCCCACTTTACGCCCGCCAATGGGGAGAATTCCCTCCAACAAGAACTGGAGCGACTGGGTGTGAAGCTCCAACTCCTCCTCCCCGCCATTCGGTACGCTCCTCTAACTGGAGAGGTGGCCCGTGGTGCACCCTCAGAAGCGACAACGCTGGAGAAAGGTGCGCAGCCCCAGATCAACCTGATCCTGGCTCCGGCCGAAGTGAGAAGCGAAGCTTTAAAGCGCCTCATCCAGAGCTTGAAGAGCCTTTTCCCTAACTCCAAAGGCCAGGTGGTGCAGCCTAAAACGCTCATGGGGACTCCGCCAAACATACATTCCCTTGCGTACGACCTCCTGGTCAGACTCTGCAACGCTGTCCCCTATGCCTTGGCCTGTCTTGACCACCCCATCCTTGGCCTACGAACCAGTCGCGACGAAGGCTATCTTTGGCGCCTTCTAAGCCCCGAGGGTTTTGTCCTCGCCAAGGGGAGCGGTTTGCCCAAGACCGAGGAACTCCCCCACCGTTTGGTGATTCACTTCCTCGGGAGTGGCCAGGCGCTGGACAACATCCTCTCTTGGACCCACCACCCTGTGGTGTGGATAGAACGAACCAACCTACGCTTCTCCCACAAAAAGCTTCCCCTCGGGACCTATTTTCTCGCCTCTTCGGAGATGGCGTATCTCCTCGTTCATCCTGGTCATCCGGGATGGCCTCGAGCCTTGCGGATACAGGTGGCCCAGGGCGATCTACCGCTTGAGCAAGCGGTGGCTCAGGTCTACTGGCTCAGCAAGCCCGCAGGGGGGCTTTACCACCCGGGGACGGTCCCTCTAAGTGTGGCAGACGAGACGGAGTGGGATAAACTGCGTCACCCGGGCACCCATAAGGTGGGGGACTAAGTGCCAAAGCAGCCTCTGGCCACTTTTTGCGGGGATCTCTACGCTTTGCTGGTCAGCATGCCTCC
>NZ_JTJB01000056.1 GCF_000794385.1 Thermus sp. 2.9 | reverse complement strand
CCACCGTCCCCAAAGATGTGCAGTTTACCCCGCCGGCGTAAACAACTGTTTTACACTAGCCCTCATGGGACTAACCTTGACGCCCGAAGACCTGCGCCCCGAGCGCTGGTTCATAGAGGTTGTCCCCCGTTTGGTCCAGGGAGATAGCCTGGACTGGTCGGCCTTAGGGGAGGCCGAAGCGGAAGGCCTCGAGGCCCTCCTCCAACCCCTCCTCACCCTAGGTCTTTCCCCCGAGGAACTGGCCCGCCGCTTGGGCCTAAGCACCATGAACGACGCCCTGCGCGCCGCCGTGGCCACCCGCTTAGGCCTTCCCGTGGAGCCTTTGCCCGAGCGGGGAAGCGTGCGCGACCCCTTCCGCCAGCTAGAGGCTATCCAGGAGAGCTTCCGAGGCTACGCCGAAAGCTTCGTGTCTCCGAGAAACCCTAAGATCGCTGACTTCCTGCGCCAGGGCATAGAGGAAGAGGACCTCCTTTGGCGCGAGCCCTTCGTGGCGCAGAAACGCCGCTACCGCCTGGGCAAGAGCGTGGATGAACTCATCCGGGAAGGGCTTCTGCCGCCAAGCATCCGCCCCCTTCTCCGCAAAAACCCCGAGGACTTCCAAAACCTTACCCCCTTCCACCCCTACCTTCACCAGGAGGAGGCCCTGCGGGCGGCTTTGGCTGGAGAGAGCTTCGTCGTGGCCACCGGAACCGGCTCGGGTAAGAGCCTGGCCTTCGGCATGCCCATCCTGGCCTACGCCCTGACGGAAAGGCGGCCCGGCATCAAGGCGGTCCTGGTCTACCCCATGAACGCCCTGGCCAACTCCCAGTACCGGGACTTCGCCCTAAGGCTACACGGCTCAGGCTTGCGCATCGCCCTGTACAACGGGGAAACCCCTTACACCAAGGCGGAGGGCCAGGCCCTTAGGGAGCGGCTCCTTTTAGAAAGGCCCGTGAGCGACGCCGAGGTGTTGAGCCGGGAAGAGATCCGCCAAAACCCCCCGGACATCCTCATGACCAACTACGTGCAGCTGGAGCTTCTTCTCACCCGGGGCGAGGACCGCTTCCTCTTTCCCCCAGAGCACCGCGGGGTGCTGCGCTACCTGGTCTTGGACGAGGTCCACACTTACGCCGGCCTCCGGGGGGCGGACGTGGCCCTCCTCATCCGCCGCCTGCGCCAGCACACGGGCACCACTAAGAGCCTGCAAGTGATCGGTACCTCGGCCACGGTGGACCGCGGGGAAGAGGCCATCCGGCGCTTCGCCGAAAACCTCTTCGGCTCCCCCGTGGCCCGCGTCATCGGCGAGTACCTGGAAGACCCCCCTCCCCTAGACCTGAGCCACCTGCCCGAGGAACTAGGGGAAGCCGTGAGGGCTCGGCCCGACGGGGAAAAGCGGGTGCGGCGGGTCCTCCTTTACCTGGAAGGCGCCTTAGCAGAACCCCGCACCTTGAGCGAGCTCGCCCAGGGGCTTTCTCGGGAAGACGGCATCCCGCGAGACCAAGCCCAAGCGGAGGTGGCCTTGGCCCTGCGGGTGGGGGCGGCCACGGGATACCTGGTCCCCCGCATTCACGCCTTTTACGCCCAAGCCCCCGACCTCACCGCCACCTTGGACCTACAGGCCTTGTCCCTTAAGGGAGAGCGCTATTTGGAAGGCAAGCCCGCCTACCCGGTGGTCTTCTGCCGCAACTGCGGCCAGGAGTACCTGGTGGCCCGGGAGGAGCGGGGCCGTTTCGTTCCCGGTCCATCCCTGCTAGAGCCCTTCCGGGGGGAGGTGCGCTACCTGAGGCCCGGGGCCTGGATCCCCGACCAAGAGCCCCTTCCCGAGGAGTGGTTGGATGAGGCCGGCCAGGTGAAACGGGACCGCCGCAACCTTCTCCCGCGCAACCTCACCCTAGACCCCTTCTCCGGCGAGGTGGCGGAAAGAGGGGTTCCCGTGGCTGCCCTTCCCTACCCCTTCCAGTTCTGCCCCACCTGCCAGGTGGCCCACACCCGCAAGGGCAACGAGATCCGCAAGCTCGCCGCCTTTGGCCTGGTGGGTCGCTCCACCGCCACCGACCTCCTCCTTATCTCCACCTTGGGCACCTTCCCCCAAGAGGAGCGGAAGATCATCGTCTTCACCGACAACCGCCAGGACGCCGAGTTCCAGGCGGGCCACTTTCAGGACCTCTTCCGCAAGGTGCTCTTCCGGCAGACGGCCATGGAGGTCCTGGCCCAAGGCGCCACCTACCTCTCCGAGCTTGGCGGCCAAGTCTACCGCATCTGGGCCCAGAGCGATCCCCGGGCGGAGGTGCGCCCGCTTTATGAGGAGTTCTCCCCCGAAGGCGCGGCCTTTCGGAGCCTCCTCTCTTTGGTGGCGGTTCTGGAGGCAAGCCGCAACACCCAGCCCAACCTCAGGAACCTAGAAGCGGCGGGGCTCATCCGCTACCGCTACCGCCACCTGGAAGAAATCCTCAAGGACGAAGGGGTCTGGCAGGGGCTCCTAGCGCCGGAGGAAGTGCGCCGGGACTACCTCACGGGCCTCCTGGACCTGATGCGGCGCCGGGGGGCCATCTTCCACGAGCTTCTGCAACCCACGAGCTTCCGCTACCAGGTGGAGGAAAGGCTTTTCGCATTCCCGCACGAGATCTTCGTGGACCCTGTGGGGGCGGCTATCGTCCTCGAGGCCCGGGCCCCCCAACCTCCTCGCTTTGGCCACACCTTCCGCCTTTACGGCGACCGGCGCCCAAGCCGCTTTGAGGCTTGGACCATGCGGGCCCTAGGCCTTCCCCGGGAAGAGGCCACGGCCCTGCTCAGGCGGGTGGTGGGGGCCCTTAAGGCAAAGCGGGTCCTGATACCCTGGGAACTTCCCGCCTGGGGCCGAAGCAGGGTAGCGGGCCTGGCCCTAAACCCGAGCGCCATCCTCCTGGAAAGGACGGAAGGGCGGTACCTCTTCTGCCCCCGGAGCGGCTACACCGGGCCCCTTTACACCCTCCGCATCTCGCCCGAACACCCCACCCAGGCGCTTGAGGAGCGCGGGGTTCACCCGTTCTACGAAACCCTGTACCAAAGGCGGCGGTTTCCCCTGCCCCTCGAGGCCCGCGCCCACTCCGCCCAGGTTCCCGGGGAGGAAAGGCGCAAGCTGGAGGAACGCTTCCGCGACCCCAACGATCCTTTAGGCGTTTTGGTGGCCACGCCCACCCTGGAGATGGGCATAGACATCGGGGCGCTCTCCTCGGTCTTTCTGCGCAACATCCCCCCTTCCCCCGCCAACTACGCCCAGCGCTCGGGCCGCGCCGGGCGGAAGGGGCAGCCGGCCCTCATCCAGGCCTTCGCCGGGGCCTTGGGCCACGACCAGTACTTCTACCGCTTCCCGGAACGCATGGTGCGGGGAAGCATCCAAGCCCCCCGCTTCCTCCTGGACAACCCCCGCTTGGTGAAGGCCCACCTCCGGGCCTTGGTCCTGGAAACCCTGGCCCAGTGGGGGTTTTCCCTTCCCGGAAAGCTCTTAGACGCGGTGGACGCCGCCGACGAAGCCCACTTCTACCCCCTCAAGGCGGCTTTCGCCGAGGCCCTCGAGGCGGGCATCGCCCGGCACAAGGAGGCCATCCTTCAGGCGGTGCGGGAAGCGTTCGCCCGGGAAATGGCGGCCTTTCCCTGGTTCACGGAGGAACTAGCCCGGTCCACGGTGGAAGGCTTCGTGGCCGAGCTGGACGCTGAGCTTAGGCCCTGGCGGGAAGAGTACCACGACGCCCAAGCCCGCTACACCGAGTACATGACCCGCCTCACCCACATGGGGCCCAGACACCCGAACCGCGAGGAGGTGGAAACCGAGGCCAAGCGCGCTGACCAACAGCGCCGCCACCTGGTGGACCTGGAGCTACGGGACTACCTGGGAGCCCGGGGCTTTCTGCCCAACTACGCCTTCGGACGGGTGAACGCCTGGGCCGAGCTCCTCAGCCCGCGAGGAGAGACGCACCGCCTGGAACGGCCCACCTTCATCGCCCTCACCGAGCTCGCCCCCGGTAATAGCGTCTACTTTGGCGCCCGGCGGTACCACCTGGACCGGCTGGCTTACTTGCCCAAGGAGGAGGCCTTCCGGCCCGCCAAGCGTTGCACCTGCGGGCACGTGGAAGCTCTGGGTGGCCGCTGCCGGGCCTGTGGGAAGGACTTGAGCACGGAGCCCCCGAGCGTCCGCCTTATGCCCCCACCTCCCCTCCTGGGCCTCCCCAAAAGGCGCATCAGTAGCGAGGAGGAGGACCGCTCCCGCCTGGGTTACGAGGTGGAGTGGGACTGGCGCCCCAAAGCGCCCAAGGCCTTGCGCCACGGGAATGTCCGGCTCCTCTACGAGCACAACGCCGAAGTGGTGGCCATGAACAAAGGCCTGCGGGCCTGGTTTTTGGACGAGGAGGAGGCGAACCCCCTGCAAGAGGGCTTTGTCTATTGCCGGCGGTGCCGCCGCTTTCTCCTCACGGAAAAGGAACTGGAAGAGCACCCCTGGCAAGAGGGGAAGGAAGGGCGGTGCCCTGCCGGGGGTGGGCCGGAGGATCTTCGGGGCGGGATTGTCCTGGAGGCACGGGCGGAAAGCGATGTTTTAGCGCTGGAAGTCCCCGTTCCACCCGGGCTCGAGGGCCCGGAGAAGGTGGCCTTCTACAAGAGCTTGCTCGCCGCTTTCCGCAAGGCGGCCCTGGTGGTTTTGGAGCTGGCGGAAGACGAGCTTTTCGGCTTTCTCCAGCCTTCCCCTACCCTAGAGGTGCCCTACCGGGTCGTCCTGGTGGAGGGGCAGGAAGGGGGGCTCGGGGCCCTTGCCGCTTTGGCGGAATGGCCCTCGGAGGAAAAACCCCACCCGCTTCAGGAGCTGGCCGAGACCGCCCTCCGCCTCATGCACGAGGGCGAACCGGAGGCCTGCGAACGGGCTTGTTATGACTGCCTCATGGACTACAGCAACCAGCCGGACCACCCCGTCTTAGACCGCCGCCTCGTCCTACCCTTCTTCCAGGAGCTGGCGCAAGCCTCCTTCCAGGAAGAGAGCGGGCCGGACCTTTTGGCGCATTTGCTCGCGCAGTGCCAAAGCGACCTGGAGCGGCGATGGCTCCTGGAATGCCATAGGCGGGGCCTTCCCCTGCCCGAGCGAGCCCAGCACACCCTGAGCCTCGAGGACACCTTCACCCGGTTTGACTTTTACTACGAGCAGGGCTTGGGCATTTACGTGGACGGGCCCCCACACCTAAGCCCAGAGCGGAGCGAAAAGGACCGGCAAATACGGGAGCGCCTCACCCTTTTGGGCATCCCCTTCCTGGTCTTTGCCGAAGGGGAGGACTGGGATGCTCCCTTTGCGGAACTCGGGCGGCTCGTCCGTCCTGGATCGGCGCAGAAGCAGTCTTAGCTAGGTTGCCCCTAGCGTTCCGGCCCCGTGAGCGTCCCCTCCCGGCAACCTTGCCGGACCCCCTCGCCCAGGTGCGCTACACGGGCTGGGCCGCGCCTCAACCCCCGTTCTTACGTTCAGGGCTCCCCCTCGGGCGGCGAGACCAAGACCCAGATGCGTTTGAGGGGCAGCTCGGCTTGTAGGTCCTCGGGAAGCTTCTCGTAAAAGCGGAGGATCTCCCGTAAGAGATCGTCCGAGTCCCAGAGGCGGATCTCAAAGAAAAGTCGGGCCTTCTCCTTGTCCACCGACTGCTTGAACCCTCCCCACGAGACGAAAAGGCCGTGGTCGGCCTGGTAGTTCTTCATAGCCCCTTGGAGCTCCCGCACCGTTTTGATGTCCACAGGGCTATCCGTGGACTTGACCTGTACCGCAATCCGGGGCCGGTCAAACCCCAGCTCCCCGGAGCCCGCCAGGATGTCCACCCCTCCATCCGGCCCCTCGGGCGAAATCC
>NZ_JTJB01000055.1 GCF_000794385.1 Thermus sp. 2.9 | reverse complement strand
CTGGACGGAAAGCACCGCGGCCACCAGCTCCGTGAGGCGATGCCCTTTAAAACGCCTGGAGAGGAAGCTCCGGATTTGGTCCAGGGCCACCGCCTCGAGGTCCATTGCCTCTCCACCCCCCTCTGGGATCTCAAGGGGAGATGCGCTCGGCAGGGAAGGCTGTCCTTCCAGATAGGTCCGGAAACGCTCCTCGGCGTTGTTGCGTTGAATCCGGCAAACCGTCATGAAGGCACCCAAGGAATAGAGGAGGTCCTGGTCTATGCGGGTGCGGGGGATTTCCTTGATCCACTCCACGGGCCGCGTGTGGCGACAAGGCGGGGGAAGCTCCCGCCGATACTGGTACGGGCCCTTCACGCGGCCCAGCACCACCAGGGGTCGTTGCTTAAGGGGCAACGCCACCAAGTCTCCCGGCTGCATCTCCCGCAAGAAAGGCCAGATCTGGCCCAGCCAGTTAAGGAGGGTGTTCTTCCCCTTATCGGGGTAAGCCTCTTCCAGCTCGGCCAAAAGGGCTTCGCGGCTCGGGACGCCCGAAAGATCTCCCAACCTTTCCCAGCCCACGACCGCCACGCCCTCTTTCAGAACGAGATCCTCATATTCTCCTCTTTTCCCAGCGCGCACCAGCCAAAGGGCCATCACGCACCCCTTTCCCCGTCTCCAGAACGGCGCGGCCGCCGGGGCCCAGTCAGGACAGGCATGGGGAGCCGCGTCCCCTCTGAGCCGTTGGGTACGGGTCCCATCCGCCCACCCCAGCCTGGAAGGAAGCCCTTGCCCAGAGCCCTATTCGCCCAAGAGCGCCCAGAGTTCCCTTAGCTTCTCCTCCACCTGGCGGCGCTTATGGCGGGGGAGGGCCTCGAGGTCCAGACGCTTGAGCCTCTCCGCCACCTCGTGATGCCAGGGCTTGGGCGCCGCTTCCCGCTTGAGAAGCTCCCGCACCCTGGCCTTGAGCTCCCTCAGGGAAAGCCCCGCCTTGGCCTCTTCCAAGAGGGCCTTCCGGGCGGCCTCCTCCTTCACCTTCTTGAGCTCCAGGGCGGCGGTGTAGGGGATGGCGCCCCCTTCCAGGGCCTCCTTCAGGTCCTCGGGGAGGGTGAGGAGGGGAAGGCGGTTCTGCACGAAGGACTCCCAGGACATCCGCCCCAGGACGCGAAAAACCTCCTCCACCCTCGCCGCCTCCGGGCTACCCATAACGTTATGGGTAGCCTTACCCCCCTTCTCGTTCCGCATCCGGTGGAGGAGGCTCGCCACCTCTTCCCTGCCCTTCCCGAGCTCCAGGGCGAGGAGGTCTAAGACCCCCACCGTCTCCTCGTAGGGGTTCAGGTCCTCCCGCTGCAGGTTCTCCATGAGGGCGATGGCCTGGGCCGCCCGCTCGTCCACCTCCAGGACCACCACCGGGACCTCCGCGAGGCCCGCCAGCTGGGCCGCCCGGTAGCGCCTTTCCCCGGCGACGATCTCGTACTTCCCGTCCCCCCTTGGGCGCACCAGGAGGGGCTCCAGGACCCCGTGGGCCCGGATGGACTCCGCCAGGGCCTTCAGGGAGGCCTCCTCAAAGCGGCGGCGGGGCTGGGGGCGGGGGACGAGCTCGCCCAAAAGCGCCGTGGAGGAAGCCGGGCGCTTCGCCTCCTCCACCAGTCCCTTTAGGTAAGCGCGGATGGCGCTCACGCCACCACCTCCTCGTAGCGGAAGACCTCCTTGAGCAGGAAATCCGCCAGTTTGGCGATCTCCTCCGCCGCCTCCTTGTCCCCCGTGAGCTGGATGGGCACCTGCTCCTCCGTGGCCCGGCGGTGCGGCCCCGGGCGGTAGGCGATGCGGGGGGCCACGGGGGCGATCTCCTCAAGCTCCTTGATGGTGTCCAACACCCGGTTGTCCCCGGCGGTGCGGGCGTCGTACTTGGTGGGGACGAAGGCCCGGATGATGTGCGGCCTCCCGGCCACCCGCTCGGGGTCCACCTTGCGCAAGGCCTCCCGGTACTCCTTGGCCACCCCGATCACCGCCTTCAGGGCCTGCACCCCCTTGGCGCCCGTTTCCACGGGCACGATGAGCCCGTCCCCGGCCAAGGCGGCCATCACCGCCAAGGAGCCCAGGGAGGGCAGGGAGTCCACGAAGACCAGGTCGTAGCCCGTGAGCTTCTCCAAGGCGGTGCGCAGGGCCAAGGCCCCCAAGGGCTTGCGGTCTAGCTCCAGCTCCCCCACCGCCAGGTCCACGGAGGCGGGCACCAGGTGGAGGTTCCGCCCCACCTCCCGGGGCCGGGGCAGAACGTCTTGCCGGATGACCCTCAGGAGGGTTTCCCCGTCCTCCACGGTGCTCGGGTCCACGCCGAGCCAGGCGGTGAGGTTGGCCTGGGGGTCGGCGTCCACCAAGAGGACCCGGTAGCCCCTCGAGGCCAGCTCAAACCCCAAGTCCCGGGCCAAGGAGGTCTTCCCCGCCCCCCCGGCGTGGGTGAAGAGGGTGTAGACCTGCCTGCCCCGCTCGGGGCCGTCAATCTCCTCGGGAATGTACCAGTAGTGGCCGAGGCGCACCGCCTCCACCCGGCCCTCCCGGATCCACTTCCGGGCCAAGCTTTCCGAGATCCCCTGCATGCGGGCCCACTCCGTGAGGGGCACCAGCCGCTCCCTTTTCATGGCGGAAGCCTACCAAGGAAGTGCGCCCTGGCGCAAGAGCTCCGTGCCGGCTCCCGTACCTACCGGACGGCGAAGCGGGCCGCCCAAACGAGCTCGCAAGCCCCCGCCCCCGTGTCCTTGCGGGTGGTGGAGGTGCGCCAAAAAAAGCCCTCGGGCCCGTACACGTTCACCAAGTACCCCTCCAGGCGCACCACCTGGCCCGGCCGCGCCCGGGCCAGGGCCCGCTCCACCGCCTCCGTGGCGGGGATCAGGTGCATGTTGGCGCTGCTTTCCACGATCTCCTGCAGGGGAATGGGGGGCTCCCCCGAGCCGGCGTAGAAGTAGAAGCGGTCCGCCTGCCACAGGCGCATCCGCCGAAGCACCGCCGTGTCCGACATCCGCCCCCAGCCCAAGGCGAAGTCCCAGGGGGCGATGGCGGCCCCCCGGTCGTAGCGGTAGCGGCGCTTGCTGAGGAGACGGGCCTCGAGGCCAAACCGGGCCACGGGCTCAAGCCGGTAGGAGCCCTTTACCAGGGTACGAGGATCCTCCGGCTCCAAGGCCTCCTGCACCGGGGGATAAGGGGCGAGGACCCCCGGGGGCGGGGGCTTGGGCCGCGCCCAAAACCAGGCCACCCCCAGGAGGAGGGCCAAGGCCAAGAGGAGCCTACCCATCCCCCTCCCGCAGGGCGAACACCTTGGCCCGCCCGTAGCCCAAGGCGGTCTTGGTCCCCACCCCGGCGAAGAAGGCGAAGCGCCCCAAAGCCCAAAGCCAGGCCAGCTCCTCCTCCTTTGCCCTGGGCAGGTGGTAGACCACCCGGCCCACGAAGCCCACGGCGTCCACCTCCGTTTCCGCCTTCAGGGTGCGCCCCTCCAGCCAGCGCACCGTGGTCCGCTCCAAAAGGGCTTCCCGCACCCCATCCGGTGCCTGGAGAGGCCCGAAGGCCTCGAGGCGCCGAAGAAGGCTCTCCACGACCAGTTTGGGCTCGGGCATGGGGTAGTGCACCCCCTTGCGGCGGAACAAGGTGGGGCTGTGGAAGCGCAGGGGAAGGTCGGGCCCCAAGGGGTTTTGGAAGAGGCGGGGGTAAGTGGTGACCCCCGCCCAGGGGTGGCCCTCCTGAAGCACCGCCCGCACGTGAAAGGGTTTGCCCAACCGCACCGCTTCCCCCTCCAGGGCGAAGAGCCTGGGGGAAAGCCTGGCGTAGAGCTCCTCCTTGAGGAAGCTCACCCTGGCCCAGTACGCCCCCTCCTTGCCGCCGAAACCCAGGGCGAAGGGGTTTTCCCCCTGCTCGTGGACCTCGGGGGCCACCTCCCGCACGAGGCCGTAGAAGAATCCCCGAAGCCCCACGGGCTCGGGCGGGCCCTCCCCTCGCAACACCAAGACCACGGAGGCCAGCACCACGGGGGGATTTTACCCGCCTGTGCATCCGTCACGCGGCCAAGGCCGAAGAAGGGGTAATCTGTGCGCATGGCAGACGGGCTTTCCGTGGCCCTGGCGGCCCTTCTCCACGATGTGGGCAAACTCCTCTCCCGCGCCCGCTGGAACGAGCGGGACGAGGAGATGCCCGACCGCACCCACACCGCCTACACCGCCCGCTTCATCCTGTCCCAGGCGCCCCTCTTCCAACGAGCCGGCCTGGACCCCGAGTGGCTGGCCCGCACCGCAAGCCGCCACCACGAGGGCTGGCACAACCGCCCCCAGTACCAGCCCGACACCCCCGAGGCCTGGTGCGTGGCCCTGGCGGACACCCACGCCTCCCAGGAGCGGGAAGGGGAGGGGGGAGGAAGCCCCCCGGAGGTGCCCCTCCAGCCCATCTTCGCCCGGCTCCGCCTTCAGGGGCGGGAAGGGGAGGGTGGGGTGGGCCTGAGCCCGGTGCACGCCCTGGGGGAGGGCCTGGTGCCGGGGGCGCCCTACCCGGAGACCCAGCCCAACGTGCGCAAAGAAGTTTACGCCCGCCTCCTGGAGCGCCTGGAGGGGCGGCTCGCCGCCTTCCACCCCCAAAACCCGCAGGGCCTCCTCATGGGCCTCCTTTCGGCCTTCCAGGAAACCCTCTCCCTGGTCCCCGCCGACACGCAAAGCGAGCCCGATGTTTCCCTCTACGATCACCTCCGCCTGACCGCCGCCATCGCCCACGCCCTCTGGCGCTATCACGGGGAGGCGCCTTCCGTGGAGGCCCTTCGGCAAGAGGGGGAGAAGTTTCTCCTGGTGGTGGGGGACATGGGCGGGATCCAAGGCCACATCTACCGCATCGCCGGGGCGGAAACCGGGGTGGGGGGGATCGCCAAGCGCCTCCGGGCGCGGAGCCTCGAGGTGAGCCTGGCCTCCGAGGCCATGGCCTTGGGGATCCTGCGGGCGGTGGGCCTCACACCCCTAAACCGCATCCTGGGGGCGGGGGGAAAGTTCTACCTGCTGCTACCCAACACCGAGGATGCCCTGGAGGCCCTGAAGGAGGCCCAAGCCGCCTGGGGCTCCTGGGCCTTGGAGAACGGGGCAAGCCTCCTGCCCCACCTGGCCTGGGTGGCCTTCAAGGGCGAGGCCTTCCGCCGCTTCCCCGACGTGCTGCAACGGGCTCACCAGGCCCTGGCCCTGGCCAAGCTGAGGCCCCTTCCCTTCCTCCAGGCCACGGGGGAAGGCGTGCGGGAGGCCCTCCGCCCCTGCGCCGCCTGCGGCCTGCGCCCCGCCCAGAAGGACGAACCCGGAAGCCTCTGCCTGGGCTGCGAGCTAGAGCGGGAGGTGGGGGGGCTTCTGCCGAAGAGCGACCGGGTGGGCTTCTTCGCCGAGGAGGCCCCGAGGCCCTACCTGCGCTTTCCCTCCTTCCGGGTGGCCTTGGGGCAAGGAAGCTTTCCCAAAGCGCCCTTCCACACCTACCGGGCCCAGGCCGACTTCGCCCCCGACGGCGCCTCCTTTGAGGTGAAGCCCCTTTTGGGCCACCTGCCCACGGTGGCCCAAGCCCTCAAGGCCAAGGGGGTTACCCCGGAGGAGTACCGGGCGTGGGCGCAGGAGGAGGGGCTTTGGGAAGCGGAGGAGGGCTTGGCCTTGGATCGGCCCCTCACCTTCTCCGAGCTCGCCCACCTCTCCCAGGGGGCTTCCTACCTGGGGGGACTCCTCCTGGACGCCGACCGCATGGGGGAAGCCTTCGCCACGGGGTTTAGGGGAGAGGAGCGGGACCTGGCCACCCCGAGCCGCATCGCCGCCCTATCCCGGGCCCTGGAGTGGTTTTTCAGCGTGGAGGTCTTGGAGCTCATGCGAAACCCCTCCCGCTACCAAAGGCGCCTGGGGTGGGATGACCTCGAGGCCCGCCGCAAGGAAGCGCGCTACCCCCTCCTCTACAGCGTCTACTCGGGCGGGGACGACCTCTTCCTCCTGGGGCCCTGGGACGCCCTCCTGGATTTCGCCCTGGACCTCGCGGAGCTTTACCGCCAGTACACCCGGCATCCCGCCCTCACCCTTTCCGGGGCCTTCCTCCTCTTCGCCCCCAAGTCCCCGGTGCCCCAGATGGCCCAGGCCCTGCAGGAGGCGGAGAAAAAGGCCAAGGGCGCGGGGCGGGGGAGGCTTTACCTCTTCGGCCAGGCGGTGCCGTGGGGGGAGCTAAAGGGGCTTCGCCCCTGGCAGGAGGGCCTGAGGCGGGACCTCGAGGCGGACCGGGTGAGCAAGGCCCAGGTCTACCGTTGGCTCTCCCTGTGGCGGCGCTTCGCGGCGGCGGAGGACGAGGGGGCGCGCATGGGGTACAAGCCCCTCCTGGCCTACGCCCTCAGGCGCCTGCGGGAGAGGGACGAGGCGGCTTGGAAGAGGTACCTCACGCTTCTAGACCATCAGGACCCGGCCTGGGTCTACCTGCCCGTCTGGGTCCAGTGGGCGCTATACCAGGAAAGGAGGAGCTAAATGGCCACCCTCGAGTTTTACCGCGACAAGGAGAAAGGACTCTTGGACCCCGTTCTTTTTGAGCGGGCCCGCCAGGTGGCGGAGGACTTGGTTCGGGAAGGCAAGGTCAAGTCCAGCCAGTTCCGCAACTACTTCGCCGAGCTTCGCGCCCTGGAAAACCGCTTCCAGAAGGAGCGCAAGGCGGACGAGGACCTGGCCTTCGCCCGGCTCGTGCCGGAGCTGGAGCTTTTGAAGGCCAAACTGGCCTACAACACGCGCGCGCAAGGCCCCTTACGGGGAGCCGGGAAGTTCGTGGCCTTCCTCAACGAGGCCTTAGACGCGGGCAAAAGAAGCCCCAAGGACTTTGAGGCCATGATGAAGTACGTGGAGGCGGTGCTGGCCTATTTCTACGCATTAGGCAAGTGAGGAGGCGTGGGATGAAGCTCAGGAAGATCTTCCGTATCCAAGCCATTCTCCTGGCCAAGACCGGGCTCAGGATCGGCATGAGCCGCGACCAGATGGCCATCGGCGACCTGGACAACCCCGTGATCCGCAACCCCCTCACGGACGAGCCCTATATCCCGGGCTCCAGCCTCAAGGGGAAGCTCCGCTACCTCCTGGAGTGGAGCCTGGGCGGGGACTACATCCTGAAGGCCAAGGAACGTCACGTCTACGCCTCGCAGGACCCCGAGGACCCCGTGGCCCGCATCTTCGGCCTGGCCCCGGAAAACGATGGCGCCTCCCTCGAGGCGGCCAGAAAGCGGGGTCCCACGCGGCTCCTGGTGCGGGACGCCTACCTCACCCCCGATTCCAAGGAGGAGCTGGAGCGCACCATCGCCCGGGGCGGCTACCTCACGGAGATCAAGCAGGAGGTCTTCATCCCCCGCCTGGGCGGCAACGCCAACCCCCGCACCACGGAGCGGGTGCCCGCCGGGGCGCGGTTTCACGTGGAAATGGTCTACCGCGTTCTGGACGAGCAGGACGAGGAGAACTTCCGCCGCTACGTCCTCCGCGCCCTGGAGCTCTTGGAGCTGGACGGCCTGGGCGGCCACATCAGCCGGGGCTACGGCCAGGTCTACTTCCTCCACCCCGAGAAGCCCCTGGAGGCCCAGGAGGGCCTACCCCTCTCGGAGCGGCTCAAGATCGCCGAGGTCAACCTGGCGGGGTAGCATGCGGGTCAAGGCCTACTACCTCCGCTTCAGGGGGCCGGTGCGGAGCCTGCCCCGGGCCCCCGGCCTCCTCGGGCACCTCCTTTGGTGGTACCGCTACACCCACGGCCGGGAGGCCCTGGAGGCGCTTTTGGAGCGGCTTCCCGGCATGGGCTTCCGCCTCTCCAGCGCCTTCCCCGAGGGCTTCCTGCCCCGGCCCAAGCTCCCCCCGCTCCAGGTGGAGGAGACGGGCTTGCGCAAAAGGCTCAAAGCCCTGGCCTTCCTCAGCTTTGACACCTTCCGCAAGGTGGCGGAAAGGGGAGAGGAGGCCCTCTTGGGAGCCCCGGAGGTGGAGGGCCTCGAGCCAAGGATGGGCCGCCCCTTGCGCCGCCTGCGGGTGGGGATAGACCGCCTTTCCGGCACCGCCCGGGCGGGCGTCCTCTTCGCCCAAGACCTCTTCGTCCCTGAGGGGCGCTTTGCCGTCTACGCCCTAGGCGAGCCCCCCTTTGACCTCCTGGAGGGGCTCCGCTTCGTGGGGGAGATGGGCTACGGGGGCCTAGCCAGCGTGGGGGCGGGGTGCTTCCGGGTGGAGGGGGAGGAAGTGCTGGAGCTTCCCGAGGCGCAAAACCCCAACGCCTACGCCACCCTGGCCCCCGGGCCCCTGGAAGGGGCCCTCTACTACGAGCTGGAGCCCTACTGGGGGCGGCTCGGCGGCGGCTACGTGGGGGCCAAGCCCTTCAAGCGGCCCCACCTGCGGGTCAAGGAGGGAAGCGTCTACCAAGAAAGGGCCCTTCGCCTCCTGGACGTGACTCCCTCCGAGCCCCCGGAGGAGGAGGTGCGGGTGTACGAGGTGCTGCAGGTGTTCCCCTTGGGGGTGCGGGTATGAGCTTCCTGGAGAGCTACGCCCTGGAGCTAGAGCTTCTCTCCCCGGTCCACGTGGGCACCGGGGAAAACTACCCCGCCTACGCCTATATCCCGGACTTCGCCAAGCGGCAGGTCTACTTTTTGGACACCTCCGCCCTCCTCCTTGCCCTTTCCCCCGGGCGCCGGGAGGCCTTCTTGCGCAGGGTGGCGGAGGGCCCCAAGGGAGCCCAGGAGGTGTTGCGGAGCCTCTTCGCCGAGGGGCAGGTGCCCAAGGAGGCCATCCTGCGCACCCTTCCCGCCAGCAAGGCGTTTTTGGACAGCATCCTGCAGGCCACGGACGAGGCGGCCTTGGAGTTCCGCCCCTTGCCCTCTAGCCCCTTGGGCCCCTACCTTCCCGGCTCCAGCGTGAAGGGGGCGCTCCGCACCGCCTGGCTCTACTGGCGCTTGGTGCAGAGGGGAGAGGTGGTGGAGTGGCGGGGGGGAGGCTGGGCGTGGCGCAAGCCCACGCCAAAGGACAAAGACGCCCTCATCCAGCCCCCCCAGAAGCCCGATCTCTTCCACAACCAAACCTTTGAAGGGGCGGTCTTGGGCTACCTCGCCTCCAAGAACGGCCGCCCCGATCTGAATCTCTACCAAGACCCCTTCCGCGCCGTGCGCCTCACGGACTCGAGCCCGGGGGAAGGCTTCCTCAACCGCATCGGGGTCTTCCACCCCAAAGGCGCCATGGACCGGACCGTTATCCTGGCGGAAACCTTCCGCAAGGGAAGCCGCTTCCGCTTCCTCTTCCGCTACCAGGGGGGCCTCGCCCGGCACGGGGGCGTGGCGGGGCCGGTGCCCCCGAAGGAGCTCGCGCGGGCCCTTAGGGAGTACTACGGCAAGGTGGCGGAGTGGGAGCGGTCCTTCGCCGAGGACGAGGGGCTTGCGCGGGCCCTCGAGGTCTACCGGGAGCTCGAGGCTCGCCTGGCGCAGGACAAGGAGGCTTTCCCCCTCCGGGTGGGCTTCGGTTCGGGAAGGCTCACCCTCCGCCTCGCCCTCCTCCTGCCCGAGGACTACCCGGAGGCTCAGGAGCCCAAGACCCGCAAAACCGCGGGAGCGCAGAACCCGAAGGATGGCTACCCCCTGGGGTGGGCCATCGGGCGCTTGGTTCCTTTAGGAAGTGGGCGGTGAAGCTCATCCTTGTCCTGGTCGGCAAGGGTAACAAGGGAAAAGTTCACTAAATCGTAGCTCACGCCGGTATGCGGCCCAACCCTACCCCCGCACATGGCCTGGAAGGTAACGTGCGGGGGGTTATGGGGTTGGCTCGAGGCGCTTATTTTTGTCGGGGCGAGCGTCGGGGGAAATAAGGGCAGAAGACCGAAGGCGGCCCCTCCCCGACCCCGCTCTACACCACGGCGAAGGCCTCGAGGCGGGTGGGGGCGCCGAGCCCCAAAATGCGCACCTCCCCTTCCACCGGGTAAAGGCGCAAGCTGTCTTCGGTAAGGTCAACAATCTTCTTCGCTCGCGCTAGAAGGTCCTTCAGCATCCTTTCGTCCAAATAGCACTCAAACACCGACAACTGCACCCGCTCCCCGTAGCTTTTCAAGAGGTTGGCCAACTTAACCCGACGGCTATCGTCGGGTATGTCGTACGCAATCGCATAAAGGCGCTTGAGCATAGGTACATTTTAGGGGCCGCAATCCCCTTACGGGGAAGCATCTCGTGCAACCCCCTTTTCCCCTAACAAAAGTATTCTCAAC
>NZ_JTJB01000054.1 GCF_000794385.1 Thermus sp. 2.9 | reverse complement strand
TATCCTGGTCGCAATCCCCTTACGGGGAAGCATCTCGTGCAACCGAAGGAGCTTCGCCTAGAGGGGCCGGTATCCGACACTCGGGCAGTCGCAATCCCCTTACGGGGAAGCATCTCGTGCAACACTACTTCTCACCAGGCTTCGCTTGGAAGCCAATACAGAGGGTGGGTCGCAATCCCCTTACGGGGAAGCATCTCGTGCAACTGAGGTAGCGAAGGTGCTCACCCTGGTAGACTATCCGGTGTCGCAATCCCCTTACGGGGAAGCATCTCGTGCAACTGTACCCCTCTCATAATCCCGTCCTGGACATCGCTCTTAGAGGGGGGGTTTGTGAGAAAGATGAAGTTTGGAATATACATAGGCCGTATAACGGCCCTTTCTGAGGGTTTGTGCCCATGAAAAGCCACAGGAAGAAAGGCCGATGAGAAGATAAAAACGCATACTGCCCATCCTCAAGGGAAAAATCGGCTTTCAAGATCCCCGCCCGGGGGTCCGGGCTAAGCGCAGTATAGCACGCACAGCAAGTTTTGTTTCAGTCCAAAGATATCGCGCAAGTTCCGTCCCGAAGCGAGCTATGTCTTTTAAAGCGTCAGGTGTCCTTTTTGCGTCGCAATTTTGCTCATAGGTATAGCAAAGATCAGCGCCAAAGGTAAAACGGCGTGTACCGCTTGCGCCCCAATATGGCTGCCTTCAAGCGGTGGGCCTGGATCTCTATCAGCTCCCCGTAGGGCTTACGCAACCCCATGGGGTGGGTGGCCTCCTCCAAAAAGCGCTCCTCCAGAAGGGTAATCAGGGCCCTCCGACCCTCCTCGTTCAAGTACACCCCCCCATCCCGCACCTCGCCGTGGCTCGGGGTAAGCTTTCCGCGGCGGAAGCCGGAGAGCACGACCTGGTCCACCACGGGAACCCTGAACTCCTCCATGAGGTCCAGGGCTAAGGCTGGGCTCCGCCGCCCCTCGGCGTGAAGGTAGCCCACTTCGGGGTGGAGGCCCGCCAGGCGGAGCGCCACCTGCACCCGGCCAAGGAGCACGGCGTAGCCGTAGGAGAGGGCGGCGTTCACAGGGTCCTGTGGGGGCCTGCGGGTTCTGCCCCTGAGCCCATATGGGCCAAGGAGCCGCTCCAGCCCGGCGAAGTAGGCGCGGCTTCCTTGGCCTTCCGCGCCCCTCAGGACCTCCAAGGTGCCCGCCCGCTCCCCGAGCTCCAAGGCTTCCGCCACCCGCTTCGCCTCGGGCAGGGAGTGACGCTCCAGCACAGCCAGGGCCGAACGGAGCTTTCCCAAGACGAAGGCCCGGGCCAAGGGAAGAGGGCTCGCGGCGAACTGCGCCCGGAGATGCTCGGGGTTCATCTCCGAAAAGGCCCCCGCCACCCCGTGCAGAAAGCCCTCCAAGCTGAAGAAGAAGACGGGTACCCCTTGCCGCAGGAGGAAAACCAAGGCGGGGGTGGAAAGGCGAACGTTGCCCCACACCGCCACCTGCCGCACCTTGCGGGCCGGGAAGTCCATCACCCGCTCGCCTTCTTCCTCCAACACGAGCCTCCCCCGTCGCAGGCGCAAGGTGGATCCTTGCCGGGTCAAGTGAAGGACCATCAGAAGCGGGGCCAAGGGGCGAGCGGGGAAAGCCTGGGGTCCAAAGCGGTAAGGAAGTCCAGCACCCGCCGGTAGTCCTCCTCCTCCACAGGCCTCGTCCCGTGGGCCAAGATGCTCTCGTGCCGACGGCTCAGCAAGGCCTGGATGCGGTTCTTCTCCCCATAGAGCTTTTGCGCCAGGGTGTTCGTCTGCGCAAACGCTAGGTCCAGGTCAAAGGCCGCATCTAGAAGCTCCATAAGCCCCCGGGGCCTTAGCACCCGCTCCCGCAGGGACTCCGGGAAGCCCTCGGGCCAGGTCCTGGGGTCCTTCAGGACAAAACCCAGGCGCTCGTGCACATCCGCTTCCACCGCCAACTCCAAGGCTCGGTAAAGCCGGGCAAGGGCGTCGTCAAAGCGGCCAAGCTCCGCCCGGCGCTCGGCGTTGGCCAAAAGGTCTTGCAGGAGGGCGAAGGTGGGCTTGCCCGCCGCCTCCACGATGGCCCGGAGGTGGGGCAAAAGGTCTTCCAACCCCTTCAGCACCCGCACCTTGGCCCCGTGCCCCCAGGCTTCCGCCACCGCCAAAGCCACGGGGAGGCTGGGGGCGAGGAGCGCAAGGGCCCTTTCGTGCCGGAAGCGGTCCCACTCCATCAGCCCTTCCACCACGCCCTTCATGGCCCGATAGAAGCGCTCCTCGGAAGGGGAGAGGGGCCTTTGTAGGAGGCCGTCCAGCTCGGAAAGGGCCACGCCCAGGTTCAGGGCGTTCCAGGCCCGCGTGAAGGCGGTCCACTCCTTCAGGCCCAGCCGGGCGGTGGGGTCTTCCAGAAGCCTGAGCCGCTCGGCCCCGCTTACCACCCGGCCCGTATCCGGGTCCCGCCGCTCCCCGCCCACGTAGCTGAACACCACCCCCCGCCCCGTGAGGGCCAGAACAAGGCCCGCCGCCATGGGCTTGGTTCCCCCGGTGAGGTCGGCCACGATGGCCGTGGCTTCCCACTCCAGGGCCTTCCTCAAGGCCTTGAGGGCGGCTTGGTAGCTTTCCAAGAGGCTTTCGGCGTCCTCCAACAGGAGGGTGTGGTGGCGGAAGGAGCCGCCGTATTCCCTTACCAGCTCCGCCGCCACGGGGTGGCTTTCCTGGCTGGCCAGGAAGATGACCCCATCGGGGGCGTGCTGCGCCAGCGACTCCTCCAAGGGGGCGCGGGTGGTGCCCACGCTGAGGATGAGCACTTTCATGGGTTCATTATGTCCCCTCCGCAAAAACGCTGCCCGAGAAAAAAGGGGTAAAGGATCTCCGCCTCCTCGGGCTTGGGGGAGGTGGCCTCTAGGTCCAGGGCGACCCAGGAAAGAGCTTGCCGCATACCTGAACCCAAGCTTAGTGCCGCGCGGGCTTTCTGGCTGCCAACTATGAACCTTCCCAACTCCCCGAGTCTTCCGATACCCAAGTCTTTGGAGAAGTTCTTACCAGACGCGCGAAGACCAGGGCCATCGGCTTATAGTCTGGACCATCTTCAATGTTGGCGCTGCTGTTGTTGATACCTTAAAAGTCTATAACCCTAAATACGTTGATGATCAACAACAAGGAGCCCCCCCGCCCCGGCCGGGGTGCCGTCCAGGACGCAAGTGGGGGCGCGAAACTCCCCAAGTCTTCCGATAGAACTCCCCAAGTCTTCCGATACCAACTCCCCAAGTCTTCCGATACTTCACCCCCAAAACTCCCCAAGTCTTCCGATAGCGATTCCCCAAGTCTTCCGATACCAACTCCCCAAGTCTTCCGATACTTCACCCCCAAAACTCCCCAAGTCTTCCGATACTGGAGCGGGCCAACTCCCCAAGTCTTCCGATACCCGGCCCGAGGGGAAATGTTGCCTTCGTGAAGGGGAAAGGGCGGGGTTTTGCTCCCCGCCCCCGTTCAAACTCCCCAAGTCTTCCGATAGTCCTAGCCCTCCAGGCCGCGCCGGAAAGATTGGACCCATTCTTCTAAATCTCCCTGGGCCGCGGCCTCCTTAAGCTCCTCCACCAGGCGCCTGGGTTCCAACACCCCTTCCTCCATGAGCCGGGTGAGGTCCTCGAGGTCGCCCACGGAAAGCCGGGAGCGGAGGAGGAGCTGCGCCACCTGCACCGCCCGGCGCACCTGGGCCTCCTTGGGCATGTTCTGCCACTCCCTTTCCGCCTCCTCCTCAATGCGGCGGGCCTCCTCCTCCTCCACCTTGGCCTGGACCCGGCGGGCGCTGGTGGGGGGAAGGGCGCGGGCGTACTTGCCGCTTTCGTCCCGAATCACGTCCACCAGGAAGCCTAGCCTGTTCTTGGGCTTGTAGCCCGAGGCTAGGATGCTCCGGTAGCGCTCCAGGCGGTCTTTGATGTGGGCCAGGGGGTAGCGGCGGGCCAGGGAGTAGGCGCTCGTGAAGGAAAGGCCCTCGGCCATGAGGAGCTCCACCGCCTCCATGTCGGGCACGCCCCCCGCCTCCTCCCCGAAGACGTAGACGATGGTCTGGTTCTGGCCCCGGCCAATGTACTCCACGGACTGGAGGTAGCGGCGTTCCATGAGCTCCTCGTGGGCGGGCTCGAGGGTCCGCCGCACCTTGTCGGGCCGCTTGTGGACGATCTTGCAGGCGGCGGCCCACTCCATGAGGTTCACCTCAAAGCGGGTGAGGGGGGCGGGGTTTTCAGGGGAGAAGCGCTGGGCGTCCAGAAGGCGGTAAAGCGCCCGGCTCAAGGGGCGGCGCAGGCTGGCCATGAACTCTATGTCAATGGGCTTGACGTAGTTTTGCTTCAAGGAGCGCACGATCTCCTTGGCCAGGGTGATGCGCAAGACGCTGGCCCGGTCCAGCTTGCCCTCGGCGCTGGAGGTGTACTCAAGCTTTTCAATGTAGCGGAAGGTGACGCTCTGCCAGCGCCCGTCCGCCCGCCAGGCCTCGGAGAGGACGTAGGTGGCGGTGGTGAGGCGCATGAGGCTCTCCTTGAGCGCCTGGTAGTAGTAGCCTGAGGTGTCCAGGCCCATGAGTTTCAGGATCTGGTAGGGGGTGGCGGTGAAGGTCCCGTCCTCCGGACTTCCGGCGTTGAAGTAGAGGGCGATGAGGGCCAGGGAAACCTCGTTGTCCAGCCCGTGGGGCACACCCCCCACCTTCTCGCTGGCGTAGCAGGCCAGCTTCACCGGCTTGCCCAAAAACTCAAACTCCTCCTCCCAGGAGGCGTAGCCCTCGGGGATCCGCTCCTGGATGGAGATGAGCCCAAGCCGGGCCACGTTGGCCTCGTCCAGGTGCTGCGCCCGGGCCAGGACGTCCTTCTTGGAAGGGCGGCTTGCGGCCATGTTCCGGTTCATTCTACCGGAGGAGGCCGCTGTGGTATAAGACTTCCATGCTCCAGGATCAGGAACGGTGGAACCAACTGCAGGAGGCGTGGGCCAGGTACAAGGAGGCGGTGGGGGCGGGCGGCAACCCCCAGGCCCTTTACCAGGAGATGGTCTGGCCCCACCTGTTGGAGCTTTGGCGGCACGCGCCCCCCGTGTCGCCCGAAAGGATGGTCTTTCGCGCCTCCCTCCACACCCTGGGCACGAGCCCCGAGGCCACGGCCTTGGCCATCCTGGGGACGGGGGCGCAGGAGGTCTACGTGCTGCACACGGAGGAAAGCCGCCGCTTCCTCGAGCGCCTGCGGCAGGACACGGGGGTAATGATCTACCCCATTGAGATCGGCAAGAGCGACGTGACCGCCATTTACCGCGAGGTGCGCAAGCTCTTGGAGCGCTACCCGGAGGAACCCGTGGCCCTGGACGTGACCAGCGGCACCAAGGCCATGAGCGCCGGGCTTGCGGCGGCGGGGTTCTTCTTCCGCCGCTTCTTTCCCAAGGTCAAGGTGGTCTACGTGGACAACGAGGACTACGACGTGGCCTTGCGACGGCCCCGGGCGGGATCGGAAAAGCTCATCGTCCTGCCCGACCCCCACGAGGTTGGGGGAGAGGTGGACTGGCTTTTCGCCTCCGAGCTCTACGGGAAGGAGGACTTCGCTGGAGCCGCCTCCTACTTCAACCGCCTGGTGGGGGCTACGGGCAACCAGGCCTACACCCTTTACCAAAACCTTGCCGAGATGTACCGGGCATGGCGAGCCCTGGATTTCAAGGAGGCGGCCAGAAAGGCGGAAAGCCTGCTGGAGGCCTTGAGGAAAAACGTCTGGCTCCAGCACCCCCTGAACCGCCACTTCCAGCGCCTGGAGGGGCAGGCCTCCCTCCTCAAGGGGGCGCGGGACCTCTTGACCACGGGGGACCTGGGCAACCGGCGGGGGGTGCTGGGGGTTGCGGCCACACTCCTGCACCAGAGCGGCAGGCTGGCCGACCGCGACCAGACCACCCTGGCGGCGCTCTACGCTTATCGGGCTTTGGAGCTCCTCCTGCAGGAGCGGCTTAGGCGGTATGGCCGCCTTGCGGAGGCGCCCGAGCTCTCCCCGGAGGAAAGGGAGGCGTTGCAGGGTGAGCTTGGGCGCATCCTGCCCGGGGAGGAGGTTCCGAGGGTGCGTGAGAAGCTCGGGCTTTTGGAGGTTTTGGCCTTCTTGCGGGTCCTGGGGGACCCCCTCCTGGCCTCCTGGAATGTCCGGGACCTTCAAGGGCTTGCTGGGGTGCTCAAGGCCAGGAACCAGGCCCTTTTGGTCCACGGCCTCCAGGTGCCCTCCGCAAGGCAGGTGGAGCAGGTGGCGGGGCTCGCCCGCAAGCTCCTGCAGGACCTGCAGCGGGAGGTGGGGCTACAACCCGACCTCGAGGCCATCCCCCTTCCCCGCTAGGCCATGGTCCGCTACGTTTCCCTCCTGGGCAACGAGCCCGCTCCCGCCTACATCGGCCTCGGTAGCAATCCCCTTACGGGGAAGCATCTCGTGCAACTGGTTAGCAAGGGCCTGGATAGTAGGGGCCTCTGTTAGCGTCGCAATCCCCTTACGGGGAAGCATCTCGTGCAACTGTACCCCTCTCATAATCCCGTCCTGGACGTTGCTCTTGGAGGGGGGGTTTGTGAGAAAGATGAAGTTTGGAATATGCATAAGCCGTATAAAGGCCGTTTTTGGGGGTTTAGCCCGATGAAAACTTGCTTGCGGAAGGGGCGATGAGAAGGTGAAAGCGCATATTCGCCTTCCTCAAGGGCAAAACTGGCTTTCAAGATCCCCTGTCCGACCCTCGGACAAGGCCATTATAGCAGATGACAGCAAGCA
>NZ_JTJB01000053.1 GCF_000794385.1 Thermus sp. 2.9 | reverse complement strand
GGTTTAGCGCAATGGTGCCCTCGCAGACATCGCTTCACTATGAAAAAGCGATAAACGGGCCAGTTGCATCACAAAAAGGCTAATAGTGGAAGCAACTACCGTGCCCGTAAGTAAAAGGGTGTGTAAACCATCGCCCGGGTTCGCCGCTTCAGGCGGTGGGCTTGGGTCCTGAAGCGCTCGCTTCTACTGGTTGGGCGCGAAGGTGGTGGGGTAGGCCCCTTTCCTTGCCCTTGGCTTCCACCATGATGTCGGCGGGCCCGGGGAGGGCGGCGAGGAGGCGCTCCCAGTCTTCCAGGGAAACCTGGAAGGCGTGGGCCCCAGGGCGGCGGGTTGGGTCCTGGCTCGCCAGGTGCACCTTGGGGCGGGTGTGCCAGGTGGCGAAGGCGAGCCGGAGGGCCTCTTCCAGGGAAAGCCGGCCCGGGTTTAGGGAGTGGTGAAGGGTGTCCACCACCACAGGCACGCCTAGGGCCTCCGCCGCTTCCAGCACTTCCTCCACGTTCCAAAGGCGCTCGTCGTTTTCCAGGGCCAGGTAGCGGAGGACCTCCCCCTCGCCCCGCAGGTTCTCTATAAAACGCCGCAGGGCCCGGTTCCGCTCCCCGTACACGCCGCCCAAGTGGAGGACCAAGACCCCGTCCTCCGCACCCAGGAGGGAAAGGGCCCGGGCGGAGTAGCGGAGCTCGGCCAGGGAGCGCTCCACCACCTTGGGGTCTGGGCTTCCTGGGTTCACGTACTGGCCAGGGTGGAAGGAAAGGCGCTGGCCCAAGGCCTTGGCCAAGGCGCCCAGGCGCTTAAGGTCCTCCCTGTGGGCCCGTTCCCAGTCGTAGGGGAAGGCGGGGTGGGAGGCGAAGGGGATGAGGTGCTGGCCGATGCGGAAAAGGCCGAAGCCGCGCGTGGCGTTCCAGCGGAGGATGCGCTCCAGGTCGGCCAGGTTCTGGCCTACCTTGGCCCGTACCCGCTCCTCGCCCAAGGAGCCCAGGCGCAGGGTGTGGTTGGTGCTGGCCTTAAGCGTCAGGTTCTCGCAGGGGTAGCCCAGGCGGATCACCGCTTCACCTCCGCTTCCAGAAACACCTCCACCTCGTCCCGCACCTCCAGGAAGAGGAAGCGGGGTCTTTCCAGGTTCCACGTGGAAAAGCGCGTGGAAAACCTTCCCTGGAAGCGGTAGCCCGAAGGAGTTTCCCGGAGTTCTCCCTCTATGCGCACGGGGCGGGTGAGGCCGGCGAAGCTGAGGTCGCCCTCCACCACGAAGCGGGCCCCTTCCCACCGGGCCCGCTTGGGGTAGAGGCAGGCCTCGGGGTGGTCCTTCGCCCGAAGGATCTCCAGGGCCTTCTTGTCCCGCTCGGCGTTGCCCGAGTCCCAGGCTTTCTGTTCCAAGCAGACCTTGCCCGAGGCCTTTTCCCCGTCCCAGGTGATCTCCCCCCGGGCGGTGGGGTTCACCCCCTCCCAACTGCCCAAGGGGTAGTAGCCGCGGTAGCGGGCAAGCCCCTCCACGGCGTGGGGAGCCTGGGCCAGGGAAAGGGCGAAGAGGAGAAGGGCGACAGCCCGCTTCATTTGCGGAACCTCCAGGTTTCTCCCAGGGTGGCGAAGTCCCGGAAGCCCAGGAAGAGGATGGGGCGGCGCTTGCCCTGTGGGCTCCCTTCTGCGTGGACCACGTCCCCTAGGAAGAGGGCGTGGTCCCCGTCCGTGGGCCACTCCGCCACCTTGAGCTCAAACACCGCCACCGCCTTTTCGGGGACGAGGGTGTGGGCCAGGGCCCGGGCGGGCCGCAGGGCCACCCCGAGCTTTTCCGCCTTGCGCACCCTCCTTCCCGAGAGGTACCCCGCCCGCGCCACCCAGCCCCGCTCCTCCCAAGGCAGGAAGCAGAGGGCCCCCTCCCCCAGCTCCCGGAGGAGGCTCAGGGTGTGGTTCATCCGGTCCACCGCCAGGAGGAAGCGGAAGGGCGTCTTGGACACGGGGGTCCACCAGGCCATGGGCATGAAGTTCTCCCCCACGGCGAGGAGGGCGAGGCGCATGGGGTAGAAGTGGGCGCGGTAGGGGCTCACCTCAGACCTCCAGGGTCTCGGGCGGGGGCTCCGCCAGGACCTCCGAGAGGACCCGCCTTGCCGCCTCCTCCGGGGCGAGCGCCCCCTTGGGCGGGCCCCCTAGGGGGGCCCAGAGCCCCGTGGCCACGGCGGGAAGCCGCACCAGAACCAGGTGCACCCCCTCCCGCCGAAGCTCCCGCCTCGCCGCCCCCAGGTAGGCCTCCAGGGCCCCCTTGGCGGCGGCGTAAGCGGCGAAGCCCGGCACCTGGACGTACGGGGGGTACGCCCCGAAGGAGACGGCCCGCGCCCCGGGGCGGAAGCGGGCGTACTTTAGGGCGTGGTGGGCGGTGAGGAGGTTGGCGGCGAGCATCCCCTCCAGGGGGTCCCGCCCCAGTTCCCGCACGGGGGCCCGCCCCGCCACCCCCACGGCGTGGAGGAGGAGGTCCAGGGGCCCAGCCTCCTCCAGGAGGGCTTGGGCCTCGAGGGGGTCTTCAAGGTCGGCGGGGAGGGCTTTGGCCCCAAGCTCCTCGGCGAGCTCCCGAAGCGCCCCCGCCCTCCGCCCGGAAAGGAGAAGCTCGTGGCCCTTCAGCGCACGCGCCAAAGCGCTTCCCAGTCCTCCCGTGGCGCCCAGCACCAAAACCCGCATGCCCTAAGGCTAGGGGAGGGGCGGCAAGACCTCTGTAGCCTGGGCAAAGGCTAGGGGGACCTTTCCGCCTCCCGAGCGATGGCCCGCGCCAAGTCGCTGAAGATGCGGGCGTGGATTGGGTAGAGCACCCACCAGTAGAGGAAGCCCGTGAGCCCCAAGGGGGCGAAGTAGGCGGTTTGGACCAGGCGGCACCCCTCCCCTTCCGGGAGGGCCCGCCACTCCAGCCAGGCCTTCCCTGGCAGGCGCATCTCCGCCCGGAGGCGCAAGAGGTGGGGCGGCTCCACCGCCTCCACCCGCCAGAAGTCCACCGCCTCCCCCGGGAGGAGCTCCATGGGGTGGCGCCGCCCCCGCCGGAGGCCCGGGCCCCCCAGGAGCTGGTCCACGAGGCCCCTCAGGGCCCAGGCCCACCCCCAGACGAGCCACCCCCGCTCGCCCCCGAGGGAGGCGAAGACCTGGTAGACCCTTTCGGGGGGCGCCTGCACGGTAAGGGCCCGCACCTCGCGGATGATCCCCTCCCGGTCCTCCAGGAAGTAGCTCTGCCCCTGGAGGGCCCCGGACCAGCGGGTTTCCACCTCGCCCAGGGCAATGCGCGCCAAGGCCAGCTCCACCGCCTTGCGGTATGGGATGGGGGTCACCTCGGGGAAGAGGGCTTGGGCCTTGGCGGTGTCCGCCACCAAGGGGTGGAGGATGCCCTCCACCAGGGGCAGGGCCAGGCGGTTCGGGATGGGGGTCACGAGCCCCACCCAGAGGGCGGCAAGCCTTGGGGCCAAGACGGGCACGGGCAGGATGAGGCGCTTAAGGCCCCGCACCTCGGCGTAGGTTTCCATCATGGCCTTGAAGGTGAGGGGCGGGGCCCCGACCTCCACCACCCCCGAAGGCCCCCGCTCCAGGGCCAGGAGGAGGTAGGCGAGGATGTCCCGGATGGCGATGGGGGAGACGGGGTTCAGGATCCAGCGGGGGGCCACCATCACCGGGAGACGCTCCGTGAGGTAGCGGACCATCTCAAAGCTCGCCGAGCCCGAGCCCACGATGGGGCCGGCGCGGAACTCCGTGATGGGCACCGCCCCCCTCAAGATCTCCCCCACCCGGGCCCGGCTCGCCAGGTGGGGAGAGGGCCTTCCCGTTCGGGGCAGGAGCCCCCCCAGGTAGATGGCGTGGGGGAGGCCCACCCGCTGGGCAGCCCGGGTGAAGGCCTGGGCTTGGCGCTCCTCCGCCTCCTGGAAGCGGGCCGCGGAGAGCATGGCGTGGACCAAGTAGTAAGCGGCCTCTACTCCCTCCAGGGCCCGAAGGAGGGCCTCCTCGTCCTCGAGGCTCCCCTCCACCACCTCCACCTGCCCCGCCCAGGGGCGGCCCCCCAGGCGGCGGGCGTCCCGCACCAAGACCTGGACCCGGTGGCCCCTTTCCAAAAGCCGGGGCACGAGCCTCCCCCCCACGTACCCCGTGGCGCCCGTGACCAGGACCCGCACGCCCTTCACCTTAGCCCCACCGGGCCGGGGGAAAGTAGCAGGGAAGGGTTTTCTAGGAGCACGATCCCCTCCCGCGCCGCCTCCCCCACCACCCCGATCTCCTCACGGCGGAGGGCCCACTCCTCGGGGGTGAGGGCCACGTAGTCCACGTGGCGCAGGGGAAGGATGCGGTGAAGGAGAAGGAGCCGCTCCAAATAGGGCATCCCCCGGAAGGCGGGGGAGACGATGAGGAGGTCGTAGTCGCTCTCCGCGAGGGCTTCGCCCCGGGCGCGGGAGCCGAAGAGGAGGGCCAGGGCGATGGGCAAGGGAGCCCGGGCCAAGGTTTCCTTCAGGGGTTCAAGTTCGCTTCCACCCATCGCACCACCTCTTGGGCCGCCTTCAGGCGGGCTTCCGCCTGGGGCTTTCCGTAAAGCCGGGCGGGAAGGGTCCCCGCCGCATCCGGGTAGCGGCTTACCGTGTAGTCCGGGGTGAGGAGGCGGGCGGCCTCCGTGACCGGCCCCGGCGCCCCTAACGCCTCGGCCAAGGCGAGGAGGTCGTGGGTGCGGGGCAGGGTCCTGAGCCTTTCCAGGTAGAGGGCTTTGAGGGCCTTTTGCGCCGTCTGTTGGGCGAAAAAGGCCGCCGCGTAGTACCGCCCGCTTTTTAGGAGGGCTTCTGCTGTGATCAGGTCCTCCCGCGCCTGGGCCAGGAGGTAGGCCGCCTCTTGCCGCACCCCTCCCAGTATAGCCGGGGCAAAGGTTGGGGGAGGGGGCGTCTTCTAGGCTAGGGGGCGTGCGGGCGGTGGTGGTGGGTGCGGGCATCGGCGGCTTGGTGGCTGCGAGGGCCCTGAGGCGGGCGGGCCTCGAGGTGGTGGTCCTGGAGGCCCACACCTACCCCGGGGGGCTTGCGGGGAGCTTCTTCCACAAGGGCTTCCATTTTGAGGCGGGGGCCACCCTCCTCACGGGTCTGAGGCCCGAGGCCCCCCTGGGGCGGGCCCTGGCCCTTTTGGGCTTACGCTTGCCCTTTTCCCCCTTGCCCCCGGGCTTCCCCCTCCTGGAGGTCCTCCTGCCCCGGGGGCGCCTGGTGCGGCCCGTGGGGCGGGAGGCGGAGCGGGAGGCAGAGCGGGACTTCTTCGGGCCCCGGGTCCTCCCCTTTTGGGACTGGCAAGGGGAGCGGGCGGAGCGGCTTCTCGCCCTGGCCCCAAGCCTCCCCTGGCCCCCGGAGGGGGAGGAGTGGAGGGCGCTTTGGGGGCGCCTTCCCGCCCTCCTTCCCCTCCTCCCCGAGCTCTTCCTCCCCGTCCTGGCCCGATCCCCCGAGGACCCCCATTTCCGCCGCTTCCTGAAGGCGCAACTCCTCATCACCGCCCAGACGGAAAACCCCTACGCCCTCTACGCCGCCCTCGCCTTGGACCTGCCCCACCTGGGGGCGGCCCTGCCCCCCCGCATGGGCCTCCTGGCCGAGGCCCTGGCGGAGGGCCTCGAGGTGCGCTACAAGGCGAGGGCGGTGCGCCTCCTCCACCGGGAGGGGCGGGCCCATGGGGTGGAGGTGGTCCACGGCGGGCGGAAGCGGGGGGAAAGGGAGGTGGTGGCGGGGGACGTCTTTCTCCTCAACATCCCCCCCGAGCCCCTCCTGGGCCTACCCGGGCGGGCGCCCCGGGACGGCTGGGGGGCCTTTGTGGTCTACGGGGTCCTCCCGTGGGCCGAGCCGCCCCCCTACTACCGGCAAAACGCAAGGGAGCGGCCCTTCGCTTTCCTCTCCCTGCGCCCCGAGGGGGAAAGGACCCTCTTCACCCTCTCCTTCCACGTGCCCATAGCCCCTTGGCTCGCCCTTCCCCGGGAGGACTACCGGGAGGCCAAGGCCCGCTTCCTGGAAAAGGCCCTCGCTTTGGGCGAGGCCCTCCTCCCCGGCCTCCGGGAGGCCTCCCTCCTCTTCGCCGCCACCCCCAGGACCTACCTCCGCTTCGCCGGCCGGGCCTGGGTGGGGGGCATCCCCCAGACCCACCCCTTCCGCTTCCCCCGGGTGCGCCTTCTCCAGAACGTCTTCCGGGTGGGGGAGGGCGTTTTCCCGGGGCAGGGGATCCCCGCCGCTGCGCTTTCCGGCCTCAGGGGGGCCCGGCTGGCCCTGGCGTACCTGGGCCTAGGAGGCGTTCCAGATAGCCCCTGATGGCCCGGGCGGTGCGCCCTTCCCGCTCCGTGAGGAGGTCAAGGTGGGTGAGGCCGGGGAGGATTTCCACCCCCCCTGGCGTCCCGGGAAAGAGCTCGCCCAGGCGGAAGTCCTCCGGCTCGCGCACGAGCCCCCGGCCCGCCCCCAGGGCAAGGACGGGGTAGGGGAGGGGCCGGGGCCCGAGGTCGGGGCGCACGTGGGGATAGCCCCCCACCTCCAGGAGGAGGCGGTAGGGGAAGTACCACTCGGAAAACCCCGTCTCCGCCCGGGCGAAGGCGCGGAGGAAGGCCCTTGGGTCCGTGGCCTCCCCGGTGTCCCGCCAGGCGATGGGCCCCCGCCTCGGCCCCCGCACGGTGAGGACGAGCCGCCCCTGGAGGAGGCCCCAAAGGCTCAGGCCCTCCCGGGCGAAGGCCCGCCCCACGCTCACGCTGAAGGGGGGGAAGAGGCTGTAGTGGTCGTCCACCCGGAGGAGGGCCTTGGCTTCCCGGGTGGCCCGGTGGGGCCCCAAGGGCACAAGTTCCTCGGGCCGCTTTGCCGCCAGGTAGGCCTCCGCCTCCGCCAGGGCGAGCTCCTTGGGCCCAAGCCCCGGAAGCTGGAAGACGGGGCTCGCCCGGCCCGCGAGGAGGTCCTCGAGGCCCGGGAGGCGGCCCAAGGGGGTGTCCTGCCCCTGGAGGAAGGCCTCCCGGGGGAGGCTTATGAGGCCCAAGGTCCCGTCCAGGAGGACGAGGCCCCGGAGCTTCTCCCCGTGGGCCCAAGCGTAGAGGGCGGCGACGCTCGCCCCGAGGGAGTGGCCCGCCAGGACCACGGGGGCCCGCTTCCTGGCCTCCGCCACCGCCTGGTCCAGGTCCAGGAGGTGGACGTCCAGCCCGAAGTCCCTTAGGGGGGAGAGGTCGGGCTCGGGGAGGGTTTGGTAGTAGGCGAGGGGGTTCTCCGCCCGGAAGCCCCGGCGGTCCTCCAGGCCGTTGGCCCGCCGCTCCCAGGCCCAGACCTCGAGCCAAGGTGCCTCCCGACGAAGGTGTTCCGCCAGGAGGGCGAAGTTGGTGCTCCCCCCAAGGAGGCCGGGGACGAGGAGGAGCACCGCCCGGAGGTTTTCCGCCGGGTAGACCAGGGCGTAGCTCCGGTCCAGTCCCGGCCGCCCGGTGTCGGCCCCGGGAAGGGCCCGGTAGGTCTGGCCCAGGGCGAGGCCAAGAAGGAGCGTTAAGGCGAGAAGCCGCATGCCCTTAGGGTGGGCCTGGGGGGCTTGGGGTGCTAGGGGGGAGGCCACGGTTTCCCCAAAGCGTTTGGGGGAGGGCCCAAAGCGCTAACGGGCGCTTTGCTTGACCGGGGCCAGCCCGTGCGCCACGAGCTCCTCGAGGGCATCCCCTACGCCATGGCGGGGGCGATCCGGACGCACGGCCTGCGGGCGGAAACCTGTACGCCCTCCTGCGTTCCCGGGCCCGGGAGCGGGGTTGCCGGATCTACGCCGAAACGGTCAAGCTACGGGTGGGAAAGCGGACCTTCTACTACCCCGACTTATGGTGGTCTGTCAGGGGGAGCCCCCTCACAGCCAGTACGAGGAAAGCCCCTGCCTGGTGGTGGAGGTTCTTTCCGAGGCCACCGAGGTCATAGATCGCAGGGAAAAGCTCTGGCGCTACCGGGAGTTCCGCACCTTACAGGGCTATCTGAAGGTGGAAAGCCGCGCCCGGCGGGTGGAGGTGTGTGTCCGGGAGGGGGTGGATGGGCTTTTCCGGGCGGTGGAGGTGCGCTGCCTGGACCTAGGGATTCCCTTGGAGGCGGTCTATGAGGGGGTCAAGGTGTAGCCTCTAGCGGGCGAAGAGGGTGAGGAGCGCGAGGGCGGTGGCCAGGGCGGTGAAGTAAAGCATGAGGCGGTTGAGGGCGGTGTTGATCTCGGCCTTCACCTCTTGGCGTAGCCCTGAGATATCCGCCGTCACCTCTTGACGTAGCCCTGAGATTTCGCCCTTTACCTCTTGGCGCAGCCCTGAGATTTCGGCCTTTACCTCTTGACGTAGCCCTGAGATTTCGCCCTTCACCTCTTGGCGTAGCCCCGAGATTTCCGCCTTCACCTCTTGGTGCAGGGAGTCTACTTTGCTATCCAACCGGGCGATTTCCTCCCGCATCTCCTGCCGCAGGCCCTCAACCTGCGACTTCATCTCCTGCCGCAGGCCGGCCATTTCCGCCTTGACCTCCTGCCGCAAGAGCTCCATGCGGTGTTCCAGAGAGGAGATGCGGTCGGGGAGGGTGGCCATGACCCCCTCCACGATGCCCTCCAGCTTGTAGAGGCGCTCCTCCGCGGTCATTGCCCTTAGGGTAGCATAGCTTTTTTACCGAGGTACAACCGCTTCGGCAAAGACCAGCCCGAGCTTCCCATAGCGGTGCAGTTCGCTGCGAAAGCCCACTTCTTCCAGCAGGTTGAGGAGGGCTTCCTCGCCCGGCCGATAGAGGCCCAAGGAGGCCCCTGGCCCGAGGAGGAGCATCCCGAAAAGCCTTCCCCCTTCCCGAAGGACCCGGCGGGCCTCGAGGGCCGCCCTCCTGGGGTCCTGGAACTCGTTCCAGGTAGGGCCGATGGCCACCCCGCCGAAGTTGCCTTCCCGGAAGGGGAGGGCTTCCCCGTGGCCCAGGAGGTAGGGCCCGGGCCTGCGCCGGGCCGCCACCTTCAGGAAGGCGGGGGAAGGATCCAAGCCCACCGCCCGTTCCCCCAGGGCCTCCCGGTAGACCCCGGTGCCCGTGCCCACGTCCAGGAAAGGCCCTCCCCTGGGGAGGAGCCAGGAGCGGAGGAGGGCCCGCTCCTCGGAGAAGGTGAGGGTCCCTCTGGAAAGGAAGGCGGTGGAGCGCACCCGCCAGGCGTCGTAGCCCCAGGCGGTGAAGGGGAAACGGTTGACGAGGGCGAGGTGGAGCCGCTCCTTGCCCGCCCGCAGGTCCAAAAAGGGCCCCCGGAAGGGGTAGCGCACCCCACACCGGGGGCACGAAAACCCCTCCAGACCCGCCCCGCACCGCGGGCAGGCGAGGAGGGGAAGAAGCCAAGGGGGAAGCGCCATAAAAAGGCCCCCCAGGGGGGCCTGAAGGGGTGGGCAGGCCTAGCGGTTCCCGCCCAAGGCGGCGGCGTCCACCACGGGCACCACCGTGAGGGTTCCGTCCCTCACGCTCCCCACGGCGAAGACGGTGTAGGTCTTGCCGCTTTCCAGGACCACCCCGGGAAGCTCCAGGGCCACGGTGGTGGTGCCGGCCACCCGCACTTCCAGGTCATACCGCCCCGCAGCCACCACCAGGTACTGGCTCGCCCGGGGGAAGGGGAGGTTTTGGAAGAGCACCGGGCCTGCCTTCACCGCCACGTCCACCGCTGGGGCGTCGGGGGAAGCGTGCACCACCCGCACCCGGGCGTAGCCCGCCCGGGGGAAGAGGCCCGCCAGGGCGTCCGTGTACACCTGGGGCCGGATCTGGGCCAAGAAGCCCGTGGCGGCCACGGTGTAGTAAACTCCTTCCCGTAGCTCCAGCTCAGCATCAATGACCACGGGAGCGTCCTGCCCCGCCGGCACCACCTGGACCCGCACCTTGGCGGCGGGAAGGGGGATATAGGGGGTCACCTCCTTAAAGGCCAGGTTCCGAATGGCCCGCTCCCCGTTCACCAGGACGTCCACCGCTGGGGCGTCGGGGGAGAGGTGGGCCACCCGCACCATCGCCCCTTGGGCCCAGGTGAGCCCAGCCAGTAGCATCCACACGAATGGCCAAAGCTTGCGCATAAGCACCTCCCAGCCCTACTTAGGGCTCCTTGTAGGGTAGCGGGAAACCGTTTGTCTAACCTTTGTCTAAACTACCTTCCACCGGATGAAGCCCCTCTCGTGTAGCCTGGACTACGCCTTTCCTGGTCACTCAAAGCGTCCATTAGCGCCTTGGGCCCTCCCCCAGGATGAGGACCTAGGCCTCGCCTTTCCCCCCTACCACGATCCTCCAAGGAGGATGGGCTTGAGGGGAGAGAGATCCCTCGGCACCTCCCGCCCAAGGAGGGGAAGAAAGAGGCCTACCCTCAGAACCCTCCAGGAATTGGCGCCAGGGGGGTTCCTTCCCTCGGTTGACCCCCTCTGGCTCCCCGGCGAGTTCCGAAGGCTGGGCTTGCCTTGCAAAATCCGTTAGATCTATGCATCCTAACCCCATGGGCAAGCGCGGCTTTCCCCGGCGAGAACCGAGCCCCAAAGAGGTCCTCACCCACCGCCTCCACCTCGCCCAGGAGGTGGCCCCTCCCACCCCCACGGCCAAAGGGGGAAACCCTGGCGCTTCCCCCACGCCCCCCACCACCTGGACTCAAGCCTCCTGGAGGACCTCCTCCACCGCCTGGCCCAGGAGGTGGAGGCCCACCTCTCACCCCAAGACCCCGACCCCCCCTTTACCTCATGGACACCACCGGCCTGAGCTACTGGAGCAAGGACCAGGTACTGCGGTACCGCAGGGGGGAGGAGGTGCGGCGGGTGCGGGGGCATAGCCGGCTCCTGGCCCTGGTGCGGTGGGAGCGGGGGATGAAGACGGGGCTTAGGGGTGGGTATTTGGCGGAAAGGAAGCCCAAGACGGCGATGGTGCGGGCGTTGTTGGAGCTTTTGGCCTATGGCCTCAGGGTTCTCTTTTCCCCCCTCCGCCTATACACCCCTTGAGGTGGCCCCAACCCCATGACCCCGCGCGAGGCACAGGCCCAAGTTCCCAATCCCCGGGGCAAGAATCGGCAATACCCCCTGTGGGGCCTGTTGGCCCTCATCCTCCTGGCCTTCCTCTGCCGCGTGGATTCCCAGAACGTGTTTGCCCTCGGGCAAAGCAGTCGCGGCGTGGCCCGCTTCGCCCGCGCCAACCCTCACCTCCTCCCCCACCTGGGCCTGCGCAAACCCCCGGGGCACTACGTCCTCACCTCCCTCCTCCCCCGCCTGGACCCCGAAGGCCTGCAAAAGGCCCTCCTCTCCCTCTTCCCCGAGGCGAAAGGGGAAGGGGTGTGGGTGGTGGACGGGAAGACCCTAAGGGGGAGCCGCAAGGGACCATCCCCCCAGGTGCGCCTGGTGGAGGTCTTGGCCCTGCACCTGCGGACCACCCTGGCCCAGGCCCAGGCGGAGGGAAGGGAGGCGGAGGCCCTTAGGCGGCTTCTGGCCTCCTTGGGGGCGGAGGAGTTGGTGGGGAAGGTGGTGGTGGGGGACGCGGGGTACCTGTACCCGGAGGTAGCGGGGGAGGTGGTGCGAAAAGGGGGGCGTACCTTTTTGTCCTGAAGGCCAACCAGGGGGAGCTGCTGGAGTGGGCCCTGGAGGTGTTCAAGGGGATGGAGGAGGGGCGGCTGCCCGGGGAGACGGAGGCGGAGTGGAGGGTGGAGCGGGACGGGGAGGTGTGGCGGTACCGGGTGTGGGCCTCCCCGTACTTACCGGAGGCGATGCGGGCCTTTCCTGGGGTGAAACAAGTGGTGCGCCTGGAGCGGGAGGTGATGCACAAGGGGACGGGGGAGGTGCGGCGGGGGGTGAGCTATGCCCTGACGAGCTTGGGGGCGGAGGTGGCGGACGCGAGGCGGTTGGGGGAGCTTTTGGTGGGGCGGTGGGGGATAGAGAACGGTTCTTTCTGGGTGCGGGATGTTCTCTTCCGCGAGGACGCTTGCCAGGTGCGGGGGATAGGGGCGCGGGTTTTGGCGGCCCTCCGGGCTTTTCTGGTGTCCCTGCTCCACCAGAGGGGGGTGCGGGAGAAGAAGGCGGCCCTGGAGGTCTTCTCCTTCCATCCCCTCTCCGCCCTCAGGTTCCTGGGGCTCTATGCGGAATAACGGTCAAGTCTGACCTCCTTCCTGCCCTGGAGGGGAGCTACGTCATCGTCATCACCGCCGCCAAGGACGCGCCCACCGTGGAGCGGGCCCTCCTCGGCGGGGCCATGGACTACCTGGTGAAGCCCTTTGGGCGAAGCCGCTTCCAGGAGGCCCTGGGCCGCTACCGGGCCTTCCGGGCGCTACGGGGCAAGAAGGAGGTTTCCCAAGCGGACCTGGACCGCCTCCTGGCCCGGGGCAGGGGGCCCAAGGGCCTAGACCCCCTAACCCAAGACCGCGTCCTGGGCCTCTTCCGCCACCGCGCCTTTCTGACGGTGGAGGAGGTGGCCGCTTCCTTGGGGCTTTCCCGCGTCACCGCCTGGCGCTACCTGGAGGGGTTGCGGCGCCAGGGGCTTTTGCAGGCGGAGCAGGTCCACGGGAGCGCCGGGAGGCCCTCGAGGCGGTACCGCCTCGTGGACCCGGACGCTTAGGCCCCGCCGCGGAGCCTTTCCCGGTACCAGAAAGCGCTTCGCTTGGGAATCCGCCTTTGCGTGGGGAAGTCCACGTAGAGGAGGCCGAAGCGCTTGGTGTAGCCGTGGGCCCACTCAAAGTTGTCCAGGAGGCTCCAGACGAAGTAGCCCTGAAGGGGAGCCCCTTCGGCCCTAGCCCGAAGCGCCGCCTCCAGGTGGGCTTCCAGGTACGCCACCCGCTCGGGGTCCTCCACCACTTCTTCCCCCGCCCAAAGGTCGGGGTAGGCGGCCCCGTTTTCCGTCACGTAAAGGGGCCAAGGGGTTTCCCGGGCCAGGCGCTTTAGGAGGAGGTACAGCCCTTCGGGGTAGACTTCCCAGCCCATGGCGGTGGTGGGCTTCTCTGGGGGGAGGTAGCGCACGGGGTATACGCCTTCCCCCGGCGCCACGCGGGCGCGGGTGTAGTAATTCACCCCGAGGAAGTCCAAGGGTTGGGCGATGCGCTCCAGGTCCCTGGGGTAGATGGGGACCTGAGGGCTAGGGGTGAAGGGGCTTTCAGGATAGCCCCGGCCCAGGAGGGGGTCCAGGAAGAAGCGGTTGTGGTAGCGGTCCGCCCGGTCCACCGCCTCCGCGTCCTCCCCCTCCACCCAGGTGAAGTTGAGGACGATCCCCACCCGCTTGGCCCCCGCCCCCCGCAGGGCTTCCACCCCGAGCCCGTGGGCCAGGAGGAGGTGGTGGGCGGCCCTGAGGGCCGCCTCCGGGTTCCTCAGGCCCGGGGCGTGCTCCCCGGTGAGGTGGCCGAGGAAGGCGCTGCACCAAGGCTCGTTGAGCGTGGCGAAGAAGGAGACGCGGTCTTTGAAGGCCTTCCCCACCAGGGCGGCGTACTCCGCAAAGGCGAAGGCGGTTTCCCGGCTCCGCCACCCGCCCCGCTCCTCCAGGGCCAAGGGCAGGTCCCAGTGGTAAAGGGTGAGGAAGGGGGTGATCCCCGCCTCCAAAAGGCCGTCCACGAGGCGGTCGTAGAAGGCGAGGCCCTTGGGGTTGATGCGGCCCTTTCCCTCTGGGAGGATGCGGGGCCAGGCCACCGAGAAGCGGTAGGCCGTTAGGCCCAGCCACCGCATCCACGCCAGGTCCTCCCGCCAAAGGCGATAGTGTTGGCAGGCGGGCTCGCCCGAGCTCCCATCCCGAATGGCGCCGGGACGCCGCGCGAAGGCGTCCCAGATGGAGGGCCCCCGACCGTCCTCCTGCGTGGCCCCTTCGATCTGGTAGGCGCTGGTGGCTGCCCCGAAAAGAAAGGTTTCCCTGTCCACACGCTCCTCCTATCCCTTGACCGCGCCGGCGGTGAGGCCCTGGATGAGCCAGCGCTGCACCAAGAAGAAGAGGAAGAGGACCGGCAGCGTGGCCACCGTGGCCGCGGCCATCACCAGGTCGTAGCGGTTCTGGAAGTTGCCCACGAAGTTGCGGATGCCCACGGGAATGGTGGCGGTGGCCTCGGTGGTGAGGATCTGGGCGAAGAGGAGCTCGTCCCAGGCGGTGAGGAAGATGTAGACGGCGGTGGCGGCGATGCCCGGCAGGGCCAGGGGCAGGATCACCCGGTAGAAGGCTTGGAAGGGGGTGGCCCCGTCCACCATGGCCGCTTCCTCCAGCTCCTTGGGGATGGAGGCGAAGAAGCCCCGCAGGATCCAGATGCTCATGGGCACGAAGAAGGCGGTATAGGTGAGGACCAAACCCGTGTAACTCCCCACCAGCCTCACCTCGAGGCCCAGCGCCTCCCGCACCCAGTTCTGGAAGGCGATGTACATGATGTAAATGGGAATCAAGAAGAGAATGCCCGGGATCACCTGGGTGAGCAAAACGCTCCCGGCGAAAAGCTCTGCCCCGGGGAAGCGGAAGCGGGCCAGGGCGTAGCCCGCCAGGATGGCCACCCCCAGGGCGAAGAGGGTGGTGAGGCCGCAGATGAGAAGGGAGTTTTTGAGGTACTGAAAAAAGGGGAGCGCCCGCCAGATCTCCAGGTAGTTCCCCCATTGGGGCACCTTGGGAAAGAGGCTTCCCGTGGCGGCTTCCAGTTGGGTCATCAGGGAAGTGTTCACCATCCAAAGGATGGGGAAAAGCTGCCCGAAAAGCCCCAGGACCAACACGCCCCAAGCGCCCCATGCCAGCCAACGTTCTTCCCGCATCGTTCACCTCGCCTTCAGGTCCTCGCGGAAGACCCGGTACCAAAAGAGGATGAGCACCAGGGTCAAGAGCATGTAAAGGGTGCTGGCGGCGGCCCCCAGGCCGAAGTTCCACATGCCGAAGGTGTTCCGGAACAGGTTGGTCATGAGGAGGTCCCCCCACTCCCCCGGGTACCCGGCGCCGTGGCCGAACATCATGTAGACGATGTTGAAGCTGTAAAGGGTGCCGAGAAGGCCGTAGAGGAGCAAAATGGCGGTGACGGGCCGGAGCAAGGGCCAGGTGATGTGCCGAAAGCGCTGCCAGGGGGTGGCCCCGTCCACCTTGGCCGCCTCGTAAAGCTCCTGGGGTACGGTCTGGAGGGCCGCCAGGTAGGTAACCATGACGAAAGGCCAGCTCCGCCAGACCGTGGGGAGGACGATGGCCACGAAGGTGAGAGGACCGATGAGCCAGTGGGGCTTCTCGGGTAGCGCGTGGAGGACATCCACCAGGAGGGTGTTGATGACGCCGTTTTTGAGCCACATGAACCCCCAAAGGAGCCCCACCACGTAACTGGGCACCACCCAGGGCAGGAGGAACAGGGTGCGCCAAAGCCCCCGAAGGAAGAGGGGCCGGTTGAGGACATGGGCGAAGAGGAGCCCGAGGGAAAGGGTTAGGGCGTTGACCACCAGGGCATAGAGCAAGGTGGTGCGCACGGCGTATACAAAGCCCGTGCGAAAGGTGGACTGGGGGTCAAAGAGGATTTCCCGGTAGTTCTCCAGGCCCACGAAGGGGGCGCCGAGGTACTGCCGCAAAGTGGCCAGCCGCAGGTCCAAAAACCCCATGTAAATTCCCTGGAGCATGGGGCCATAGTGGACGAGGAGCATGCCCAAAAGGGCGGGCCCTACGAAGAGGTAGGCTAAGCCGTAGCGGTGCCAGAAACGGGACCAGGCGGACATAAGGAAAAAAAGGGGGGGCAGATGCCCCCCCGCAAGCCTCACCTCAAGGCGCCGTTGATGGCGGTGGAAGCCTTGTCCATGAGGTCCTTGAGGGCTTCTTGGGTGAGCCGCTTTTGCGCCACCAGGTCCCAGGCCATGCCCAGGTGCTGCACCGCCAGGTTCTCCACCCCGCCCCAGCCCGCCAGGGTGGGGTAGGTGCGGCCGAACTGGGCCGCCTGCACGAAGACCCGCATGAGGGGGTTGCCCTGGACCTCGGGGGCGTTCCAGGCGGTGCGGAGGGCCGGGAGCATCCCGCTCATGCGGGCGTAGGCGACCTGGGCCTCCGGGCTACCCAGGTACTTCAGGAGCTCCTTGGCCAGCTCCTTGTTCTTGGAAAAGCTGAAAAGGGCCAGGTTAGAGCCGCCGAAGAAGGTGTACCGCCCCTTGGGGCCGCTGGGGTAGGGGGCTACCCCCATGTTCTTGGCCGCCGCCCGCTCGGCGAAGCCGCCCCGGGCCTCGGGCACCTGCGCCCGCTGGATCATCCAGGGACCGCTGGCGAAGACGGCGCACTTCCCCGCCTGGAAGTCGGCCTCGATCTGGGCCGTGTTTTTTTCTAAGCTTTCGGCGGGAACGTAGCCCTTCTGCGCCAAGGAGAGGAAGAAGTAGAGCCCCTGAAGGCTTTCCGGGCTGTTCAGGGCGCTTTGCCACCTGCCCTGCACCTGCCGCACGATGTCCCCGCCTGCGCCCCAGATCCAAGGGGCGGCGTTGTGGAGGACGTCCCAGGAGTTCTTGCCCGGGGTGCAGAAGGGGGCCAGGCGTTGCTTGGTTTCGGGATCGGTGAAGGGGGAGGCGGCGAGCCGGGCGAGCCCCGCCTCAAAGTTTTGCCAGTTGGCGAACATCTGGGAGGGGTTTACGCCCGCCGCCTTCAAAGCGTCCGTGCGGTAGTAGAAGGCCCTGAGCTCGGAGAACCAGGGAAGGGCCGTGGCCCGGGCGCTCCCCGCCAGGCGGGTGGTGTTCCACACCGCCGGCAGGTAGGCCCGCTGGCCGCCCAGGGCTTGAAGCACGTCGTCCAGGGGCTCCAAAACCCCCATGGCGCTGATGGCCCCCACCCAGGTGGTGCCGAGCTGGGTGATGTCGGGGCCCACCCCGCTGGTGGCGGCGGCGGTGATGCGGGTCCAGGCCACGCCCCAGTCCAGGACCGTGACCTTGACCTCCACGTTGTTGGCCCGCTCAAAGGGGGCCACCAGGGCCTTGAAGTCCTCCGCGGGCTGGGCGCTATTGGGCATGATCCAGACCTCGAGGGTCCGTTGGGCTAGAGCAAGGGAAAGGAGGAAGAGAAGACTTGAAAGCGCTTTCTTCCACATGCGAACCTCCTCACATAACCCGTCCATCGGGACGGTCCAAGGGCCTAGGGCCGAAGGGCCGCTTTTTCCCTCAGGCTCTCACCTCCTTTACCGAGCCCCGTTCCACCAGTTGCAGGGGAATAGGGGAGAGGGAAGGGGTTTCGCCCTGCAAAAGGTCCTTCAGGGCTTGCGCCAGGGCGCGGCCCACCTCCCTTGCGGGCTGGCGCACCGTGGTCAAGGGGGGGACCTGGTAGGCGGCCAAAGGGATGTCGTCAAAGCCCACCAAGGAGAGGTCCTCGGGGACGGCGAGCCCGCGCTCAAAAAGGTAGAGCCGAGCCCCGATGGCGGTCTGGTCGTTGGCGGCGAAGATGGCGGTGGTGTCGGGGAAGCGGGCGAGGAGCTCCCTCGCCGCCTCATACCCGCCGTCCTCCTGGAGGTTGCCGTAGACCACCCGGGGCGCAAGCCCCATTTCCCGCATGGCCTTGCGGTAGCCCAAGAGCCGCTCCCGCACGTCCATCCCGCCCCGGTGGCTGGAGATGTGGGCGATGTGGCGGTGCCCCTTCTCCAAGAGGTAGCGCGTGGCCCGGTAGGCGGCTTCCCGGTTGTTCAAAACTAAGGACCAGGTCCTGGGCCCAAGGAGGCGTTGGCCAAAGGCCAAGATGGGAACTCCTAAGGGCTCCAGGGCGGACGCTTCCAAGGAGGTACCCAGGAGGACGATGGCCTCCACCCGGTGGCCCTTGAGGAAGTCCAGGGCCTCCAGTTCCCGCACCAGGCTCCAGTGCCCGGGCACGGCAATGGGGCGGAAGGGGGTGGGCTCCAGCTCTAGGGTGATGGCCTCGAGGATCGGCCCATAGAAGGGGCTTCCGAAATCCGGCAAAAGGATGCCCACGGCGTAGGAGCGTCCTTTGGCGAGGCTTTGGGCCAGGGGGCTTGGCGTGTACCCCAACTCCTCTATGGCCCGGAGCACCGCCCGCACCTTTTCCTGGGACACCCGGGCGGTTCCGTTGAGGACGCGGGAGACCGTGGCGGGGGAGACCCCGGCGCGGCGCGCCACCTCGGCGATGGTGGGGTGGGTGCGCGTCATGGCTTAGATCGTAGTGTAGCAGGGTATGAAAGCGCTTGCAAGATGGTCGCTGCCTTTTGGCGTCCCGAGCGAGTTCTTCTCCCTCGCTTGTTCGTATGGTGCGAAGCCGTAGAGATGAGCCCCCTTCGCGTCCTCTGACACACCCCTGAAAAAGGGCCCGTACCCTTTGGGTGAGGAGGTGGTGAATCGTGAAGCGGCGGGATCTTTTAAAAGGCGGTATCCTGGCAGGGGCCCTTAGCCTGTTGCCCCAGGGGGTGGCCCAAGGGGCCCCTCAGAACCTTCCCTCCTTGGGGCGGCGCTACCGCAACCTGATCGTCTTCGTCTATGACGGCTTTTCCTGGGAGGACTACGCCGTGGCCCAGGCGTATGCCCGGCGGCGCCTGGGGCGGGTTTTGGCCCTGGAGCGCCTTTTGGCCCGCTACCCAAACGGCCTCGTGAACACTTATAGCCTCACCAGCTACGTCACCGAGTCCAGCGCCGCGGCCAACGCCATGTCCTGCGGGGTGAAGACGGTGAACGGGGGCCTGGCCATCCACGTGGACGGCACGCCCCTCAAGCCCTTCTTCGCCGCGGCCAAGGAGGCGGGGAGGGCGGTGGGCTTGGTCACCACCACCACCGTGACCCACGCCACCCCGGCGGGCTTCGTGGTCTCCAACCCTGACCGCAACGCCGAGGAGCGCATCGCCGAGCAGTACCTGGCGTTTGGGGCGGAGGTCTACCTGGGCGGGGGAGACCGGTTCTTCAATGCGGAAAAGCGGCAGGATAAGAAGGACCTTTACGCCGCCTTCGCCCAGGCGGGGTACGGGGTGGTGCGCACCCCTGAGGAGCTGGCCCGCTCCAACGCCAGCAAGCTCCTGGGCGTCTTCTCCGACAGCCACGTCCCTTACGAGGTGGACCGCCGCTTCCAAGGGGTGAAGGTGCCGAGCCTCAAGGAGATGGTGCGGGCGGCCTTGCCCCGCCTGGCTTCTTATCGCAATGGCTTCGTCCTACAGGTGGAGGCGGGCCGCATAGACCACGCCAACCACATCAACGACCCCGCCGCCACCCTTTGGGACGTTCTCGCCGCCGACGAGACCCTGGAGCTCCTCACCGCCTTCGTGGACCGCAATCCGGACACGCTGCTTCTGGTAGTTTCCGACCACGCCACGGGGGTCGGGGGGCTTTACGGGGCGGGGCGGAGCTACCTGGAGAGCTCCGTGGGGGTAGACCTCCTCGAGGCCCAGAAGGCGAGCTTTGAGCACATGCGCCGCCTGCTCGGCAGTAGCCCTGATCCCGCCCAGGTAAAGGAGGCCTACCGGGCCATGAAGGGGGTGACCCTCACGGACGAGGAAGCGGAGCGGGTGGTGCGGGCCATCCGCGACCGGGTGTACTTTCCCGACGCTGTACGCCAAGGCGTGCAGCCCGACAACACCTTGGCTTGGGCCATGGTCCAACGCAACCCCGCCAAGCCCGACCGGCCCAACATCGGCTACAGCTCGGGCCAGCACACGGCGAGCCCCGTGGTCCTGGCCCTCTATGGCCAAGGTCTTCGGTTTCTGAACCTGGGCTTAGTGGACAACACCCACGTTTTCCGCCTCATGGGGGAGGCTTTGGGAATCCGCTACCAGAACCCGGTGATGAGCGAGGAGGAAGCCTTGGAGGTCCTTAAGGCCCGACCCCAAGGGATGCGTCACCCCGAGGACGTTTGGGTCTGAAGGGCGAGGACGCCGTTCTTCCCCCGCCCCTTCAGGGGCGGGTTGCTTTGGGCTTGACAAACGATAGTGATTTATCAATATCATAATCCGCGGAGGTGAACTGTGCGCCCGAGGTTTCAGCGGATCCTTGCCCTGTCTTTAGGCCTGTTTGCTGTCGCCCTACCCCATGCCGCCGTTCCCGAAGAGAAGGAGGTCTACTCGGCGGAGGTACGGCTCTTCGCCCTGGACAACCGTCCTGGCTTTAGCCGCCTGGTGGCTTTGGACCTGCCCTCAGGCCAAAGCGTGGCGGAGATATCCCTTCCTCCTCGAGGGATGAGCCTGGTGGCTACCCCCTCGGGCCGCTATCTCCTGGTCTCCCGGGGGCGGGACACGGACCGGCAGTGGCTCACCGTGGTCTTTACCGGGAAGGAGGAGGGACGCTGGAGCCGCCCGGTGGTGGCGAAGAGCCTCCTTTTGGGCCGGGGTTGGAACATCGGCCACGGGGCCGAGGCCTACACCCTCGGGGGGAGGCTCCTCGCTTTCGCCGAGCGGGACGCCCTGGCCTTCCGCTTCCCCGAGGAGGCCCTAGCTCCGGAAAAGGCCTTCCAGCCAGAGATTATCCGGCTCCCCAACCCGGACCACTACCACGTGGTGGAGGCCCCTGAGGGCACCTACCTCACGCTCCTCGCGCGAGGGCAAGTGGTCCTCTTTGACCGGGATCTAAGGGAGGAGAGGGCCCGCTTCTCCTGCCCGGTGGAGCACGGGGAGGCCTTCCACGCGGCAATGGGCCGGAGCGCTTTCGCCTGCGCCAGGGACGTGCTGGTGCTGGAGGGAGGCAAGGAGGTGGTGAGGCTTCCCTACCCGGTTGCCGAGCGCATAGGGGCTTTTTTGGAGGGCAAGGGGGTGTTCTTTGGCTACTCTGATCGGGTCACCCACCTCCAGCGTTTGGACCCCGTGGCCCTGCGCCTGACCCCTATCCCTTTGGGCGGGGTTTTCCTTCGGGGGAGCAGCGACAGGGAGCGGCTTTACGTCCTCCTCTCGGACGGGCGGCTCCAGGTGCGGGAAGGGGGGGAGGGAAGGCTCCTTAGGGAGGTGCGGGTCTCCCGCCCCTTCCCCGAGCTGGACGAGGATACGGGTGGGGCCATCCTGCCGGATCTCGCCCCTTGGCCGGAGCGAGGGCTCGTGTACGTGAGCCTGCCCCAGATGGGCCTGGTGGCGGAGGTGGATGCGGAGCGGGGGCGGGTGGTGCGGTACCTGCGGGTGGGGGGTAGCCCCACGCGGATGGTCCTGGTGCGGCCATGAGGAACCCCCTGCCCGTCTTTATGTACCTCCTGGGGGTGGACGCCGCCCAAGGTGTGTTGGAGGCCTTGGGCTACCGCAAGGTGCCCCGCCCGGGGGGCGTGGGCTCAAGCCTCTACCTGGGGGAGGATGTACTGCTTCACTCCACGGGGCTTTGGTACCGGGGGGTGCTCTATCACCGGCCTAAGGAGCGCTTTTACCGGGCCGGGCTTCCCCCCTACCCCCCAGGGGTGGACCCGCGCGCCGAGCCCCTTTCCTTTGGGGAGGGGCTTGCCCACTACCTGCCCTTTATCCGAGACCACGAGGCAAGGGTGCGGGCGCTATGGGGAGAGGGGCGGGAGCGGCTTCTGCGCCACCTGCCTCCCTTAGCCCGGCGCCACCTGAAGGACTGGAAAGCCCTTTGGAGGGAGGATGAAGCGGCACCTGGCCTTTAGCCTCTTCGCCGCCGTTGGCGCCTGGGCCCAGCTCCAGGTGGCCGCCACCACCCCCGTCCTCGCCGACCTGGTGCAACGGGTGGGGGAGAGGCGGGTGCGGGTGGAAAGCGTGGTTCCCTGGGGGGCTGACCCCCACGCCTTTGACCTGCGCCCCTCTACGGCTCTGCAGCTGGCCCACGCCCGGCTCCTCTTCGCTAACGGCTTGGGCCTGGAACCCTACCTACCCCGCCTCAAGGTCCTCCTGCCACCGGGGGCCCGGGTGGTGGAGCTTGCCCCGGGGATGCCCGATCCCATCTGCGGCCTTCTGGGGCTCAGGGAAAAGGGGATCCACCTTCACGGGGACTGCGACCCCCACATGTGGCTGGACCCCACCTACGCCCTCCGCTACGCCGAGCGCATCGCGGAGGAACTTTCCCGCCTGGATCCCAAGGGCCAGGAGGTGCACCGGAGGAACCTCGAGGCCTTCCGCCGGGCAGTCCTGGCGGAGGACGAGGCGCTCACCCGATGCCTAGCGGGGAGGCGGTACCGGGTGGTGGTGCACCACCTTTCCCTTCTCTACTTCGCCCGGCGGTACGGCCTGGAGGTGGTGGGGGCCTTGCGGGATGCTGGGGGCCAGGAACTGGGCCCGAAGGCCCGCGTGGCCCTCCTGAAGGAGGCGGAGCTAGGTGGGGTGGATCTGGTGGTGGCGGAGCCTCAGCTCGACCCCGCCCCCTTACGCCGGGTGGCGGGGGAGCTTGGGGCCCGGCTTGTGGTGCTCTACACCGATACCTTGGACCGGAGGGTTCCCTCCTATCTGGATCTCCTTCGCTGGAACCGCATGGCGCTGTGCCCGGAATAGGCCCAATCGGGGCGGCCCGCGCCCCGTGGGGAAAGGAGGAAGTATGCGAAAAGGTGTTGCCGTTTTAGGCGCTTTGGCCCTAGGCTTGTCCCTGGCCCACGGCCCTGGGGAGAAGGGGGAAGGCCTCTTCCGCCGCCTGGCGGTGGCGGACGGGAGGGAGCCGATGGTACGGGTGCTGGATGAGGACGGGAGGGTGCTGGGTCAGTTCACCGTCCCGGGCCCGGCGAGCCTTTACCCTCTCCTCGGGGGGCAGTACGTCTTGGCGGTCCACCGGGACGCCGGGGCCGTGAGCTTTCTTTTCGGGGGCCTACGCTTGGAGGACCACGGTGAGCACAAGGACGTGAAGGAGGAAAATCCCCACGTGGCCGCCACCTTGCGCACGGGGCCCAAGCCCACCCACACCTTCTCCAACGGGGAGGCCTTGGCCGTCTTCCACGACGGGGATGGCACCGTGGCCCTCTTTGACCTGCGGCGCTTGGGCCTGGACTTCACCCCGAGGCTCGTGGCCACGGGGGGCGCGGACCACGGGGCTGTGGTCTTGCTGGGCGGGGTTCTCTTGGTGGGAGGGTTGGAGCGGGGGCGGGTGGAGGTTTACACCCCCGCCGGCGCCAGGGTCCTCACCCTGCCCCAGGCCTGTCCCCGCCTCCACGGGGAAGCGGTGCTGGGTGGGGTGGCTGCCTTCGGCTGCGCCGACGGGGTCCTCCTGGTGGAAAAGCAGGGGCAGGGCTTCGTGGGGCGCAAGGTGCCGCACCCCGCGGGTACCCCCGAGGGTGCGCGGGTAAGCACCCTCACCGCCCATCCCCGGGCTGGGGTCTTCGTGGGAAACTTCGGCCAGGCCTTGGCGTTCCTGGAACCCGGCGGGAGCCGGTGGGAGGTCCTCCCCCTGCCGGCCCGGCCTCTCCGCTTCGCCTTTGACCCGGAAGGGGAGGCCCTTTACGTCCTTACTGCGGATGGGCGCTTCCACAAGGTAGATCCAAGGGCGCGGCGGGTGGTGGGGAGCCTCGAGGTCATGGCGGCCCCGGAGGCCGCGCCCGGCTTGGCCCTGGGCCACGGGGTGGCCTACGTGGCGGACCCATCCCGGGGGGATGTGGTGCGGGTGGATCTGGAGGCCTGGCGGGTGGCGGCCCGCTTGAAGGTGGGCGGCGCACCCCTCCATCTGGCCCTCTTTGAGGTGGAGGGAGTGAAGCACTGAAGCTTTCGGGAACCTTCGGCCCTGGACCATGGCCGAGGACAGGCTTCTTCGCTGGGAACCTGAGAACCTAGGGGGTTTCTGATGCGCGTGGCCTACGTTTTGGCGAGTCCTAGGGCGGCGAGCCACAAGCTTGGGCAGATGATCCTGCCCCAACTGGAGGCGGGGGTGCACGGGGTGGAGGTGGTGGGGATCTTCTTCTTTGACGACAACACCTTGGTTTTGCAGAAGGGGAACCCCATTGGCGAGCGCCTGGCCAAGGTGGCGAGGGAGAAGGGGATTCTCCTCATGATATGCGACCTTTGCGCCTTGGAGCGGGGTTTAGCGGAGGGGGAGCCGAGGTGGTGTACCCCGGAGGGGGAGGGGCGCAAGGAGCCCGGGGAGTGCCGGGTGGTGGCCCACGTGGTGGAGGGGGTTACGGTGGGGTGCTTCCCGGACCTCTACCAAGCCCTGGCGGGTAAGGTGGACCAGGTGATCACCCTCTAAGGGTGCGTACTCCCTATGCAACGGGTACCGTGGCCGGAACCCTCACGAGGAGGCCGGTCACGGTACCCGTGCCAGGTGTTCCCCCCAAAACCCCCCACTCGGGAGCCCAGGGTCTGCGGCGCCAGCCGCGAAGGGACCGTCTGGGGACCCCTTTCCCTCCCTCCCCCACCGGGGTCCCGACCCCCTGGCCCTGGAGGCCGGATGGGACCTGAAGGGGGGTGGCCCACGCCCAGTTGGGCGGAGGGTCGCCCTCGCCCTGAGGGTCCACAGCGGTGGCGGGTGGCCCACGCCCAGTTGGGCGGAGGACCCACCCGCGAGATGCTCGCCTGGCCAAGCGGCCGCTCCCTCCCCCGCGCCGGCATCCCCTCCGTGGGCGAGATGCGGCGCCGGGTGAAGGGACAGGGGGAAGGTGTCGGTGGGGGAGCTCTCGGAGCGCCACCTTCCGGGGAGGGGCGGTACGGCCGGCTACGCCAAGCGGGTTTGGGTGTATCCGCCTTGGGGTGGGCCAGGGGAGGGGGGTAGGCCTTTGCCTGGGTGTCCCCGTGGGTTAGGGGCGTTTTTGGCGGCGCAGGCGGCACGTCCGGGGATGCCTTCATCCCCCCGCCTTTTTGTCCCACGCTGGGAGCAGCCCCCTTCTAGAAACCCTGGGGTTTCCCGATCTCGAGGACACGCCTTACCTTCCCCTTCCCGAGTCCACCCAGGGGGAGGGCCCCAGAGGAACCGTGTTTGTCCGCCAGAGCATCGAAGGGGGAGTTGGAGAGAGCCTTGGTCGCCGACCTGGCCTTAGCGGAACTCCACGACCAGGATTATCTCGAGCTTGCTTCCGCCGCCCAAGCGCGGGGGATTTCCACCTTTTCCCACGTGAGGCGGGAGGCGTAGCCCTAACACCGGCTGGCCCTGGCGTGTCTCCCGCACGTCCCGGTGAAGGGAAACCCTTTGGACCACCGGCGTTTGGGCCGCCACCAGCCGCATGGGGGTCCCGCCCCCGTTTTCCAGGGTGAGCTAGCCAGCGGTGGCGGGGACCACGGGAGGCGCAAGGTGCACTTAGCCTGGGATGCCACGACCTGGGCCCGAGCTTAGGAAAGCAAAGCCAGCAAAAGGAGTAGCCAGTGCACATGCACAATGTCTTCCAAGCAATCCGGGCTTTGTCCGTGAAGTACGAATGTCCCACCTCCCCGCCCTAAAGTGCGGGTGATGCGCCTTCTGGCTGTCCTTGCCTCCTTTCCCTTGGCCCTGGCCGCGCCCGCGCTCCGGCTCCAGGGAGAGGTGGCGGGGCCCTTGGTCCTAACCACCCCTGGTCTGGTGGTGGAAGGGCAAGGGGCGGTGGTGCGAGGGAAAGCGGGGCACACCGTGCGCCTCCTTGCCCCCGGCATCCGCGTGCGGGGTCTGAGGGTGGTGGGAGCGGGGCCGAGGGAGGACTTTTTTGAACCCGATGCCGCCTTCTACCTACAGGGGTGCCATGGGTGCGTCCTCGAGGACGTGCGCGTGGAAGGCGCTCCCACCGCGGTGCGGGCCGAGGATTCCCGGGGCCTAATCGTGCGTCGCCTCCGGGCAAGGGGGCTACGCAGCGCTCCTGGGGTGCTTATTTACAAAAGCCCCCGGGCCCAAGTGGAGGAAAGCCGTCTGGAAGGTTACGTGGACGCCATCTATGTGGAGTACAGCCCCGGGCTCCGATTGGTGAAAAACGCCCTTTGGGGCAACTCTCGCTACGGCTTTCACGTGATGTTCACCTGGGAGGCTTGGGTGGAGGAGAACAGGAGTTGGGCCAACGCCATCGGCAATGCCCTCATGCACGGCGCCCTCAATCTGGTGCGGGGAAATCGGCTGGAGGGCCACGCCACCCCCTTGGGCTATGGCCTCCTGGTGCAGGACGAGCGGCAAAGCCAGGTTCTGGAAAACACCTTCCTTGCAAACACCTTGGGTCTTGTCCTCTTGGACGCTGTGGGGGTGGAGGTGCGGGGCAACCGCTTCCTGGAAAACGGCACGGCCCTGCGCCTCACCCGGGAACGGGGGGCCAACTCCGCCCGCGTCCACGGCAACGCCTTCCAGGGCAACCTTTACGACCTGCTCGTGGACGACCCCCAAGCCCAAGCGAAAGTGGAGGGAAACGCCTACGACCGGGCAAGCCCCCTTCCTGTGCCCCACTTGCCCACGGGGTCCTTCGCCCTCTTTCTGGCGTTGCAGCCGGAGCTTTCCCTCTTCGCCCTCTCCCCCGGGGTGGTCCTCTGGGAGGCGGCGGAGGCCCAGGTGCCTGGGCTAAGGCTTATTGCCTTGGCGGACAACCGGGCTCAGAGCTTGCCCAGGGGGACGCGGGGACAACCGGTTCTGGTCCTCCTAGGGCTTGCGGGAGGCCTGGTATGGTGGCGGTGGAAGACCTGACCAAAGACCGGAGGCTCCGCCGCCTCTCCTTCAGGGTAGAGGGGGGCGTGGTAGGCCTTCTTGGTCCAAACGGAGCGGGGAAGAGCACCCTATTGGCCCTCCTGGCGGGGCGCCTTCGCCCTTCAGGAGGTCGGGCTTCCCTCCTGGGCTACTCTCCCCGTGACCCTCGGGCGATCCCGCTGCGGGCCTACCTCCCCCAGAACCCTCGCCTCTTTCCCCACATCGAGGCCCGGGAATACCTGGAGGAGGCCAGGCGGCTCAAGGGGCTTTCCCCGGCGGCTTTGGAGGAGGCGGTGGAACGCATGGGCATCGCTGCCCTCCTGGTCCGGCGGGTAGGGGGGCTTTCCGGGGGAGAACGGCAGCGCCTTGCCTTGGCGGCGAGCCTCATGGGGGACCCGCCCATTTGGCTTTTGGACGAGCCCACCGCCGCCTTGGACCCCAAGGGACGGGAGCGTTTTTGGGCTTGGGTGGGGGAGAAGCGGAGGGGGCTCGTCCTCCTCGCCCTGCATCATGTGGAGGAGGCGAAGCGGGCGCACCGGTTGCTTCTCCTAAAGGAAGGGACCCTTCTGGAAGAAGGGAGCCCGGACGCGGTGTTGGGGCTAAGGGGAGAACGGCTCCCCTGGCTAATGGAGGTGCTCTATGCGGAATCGGCGTGAGGTGTTGCAGGTTCTCGGTGGACTGGTTTTGGCCGCTCCCGCTCTCGCCCAGCACGGGGGGATGGCGGAGGTGGGCCAGGAGGGTTCCAAGCCCATGGGAGCTTTGGTGCCCCCAAAATCCATTCCCTGGGACACGGGGCAGTGCTCCTTCTGCGGCATGCCCTTAAAGACCCCTGAGGGCCAGTGGCGGGGTCGCACCTTCCCTAAGGGCTTCTTTGAACAGACCTATTCCCAGATCGCCTTCGCCCAATCCAGGCCGGCCCCCCATGACCCCAAGGAGGTGGTGGACGCCCTGCACTTTGAGAGCATCGCTTGCATGGTGAACTACGCTTGGGTCCACGGCCTGCGGGACGGCGAGGGTGCCACCTTCTACGTGGTGGACCGAGGGGCCTACGACCCTGCCCATCCCCAGGAAACGGTGCGCCTCATCCCCGCCCGCGCCGCCACCTACTACTGGGGGGAGCGGATGATGGTGGTGATGAACGCGCGTCTCCTGGCCTTTGGGAGCGCTAGGGCGGCCCAGGAGTTCGCCGAAACGAACAAGGGCCAGCACGGTCGCCAGCGCTTCTATAGCTTCCAGACCCTTTGGGACCTCGCCCCCTTGCCGGAGATGAACCTAGTGGCCCTTCTCGCCAAGCATGCGGGCCTCCTGGGACAAGGGCAAGGTGATGCGCACCACCACTGAGGAGGTGAGGGGAATGGTGCGGAAGTGGCTTTTGGTAGGGCTTTGGGTCCTTGCCTTGGCCTGCGCGCACGAGTCCCGCAATGTGGGCCCGTACCGTCTCGTGGTGGGGTTCTTGCAGAACCCTGCCTTTGCGGGGTACCCCAACTCCTTGGACCTCAGGGTAACTACCTTGGAAGGTAAGCCTGTGGAGGGTTTGGAGAAAACCCTAAAAGCCGAGCTGATCGCACCCAACGGGGAGCGGTTTGCCGTGGAGCTAAGCCCCGTGCACAACCAGCCGGGTTACTACCGCGGCTGGTTTATCCCAACCCTTCCCGGGGACTATGCTTGGCGCATTGCGGGGGTCATTGGGGATTTCCCGATAGACGAAACCTTTACCCGCTTTTTCCACTCCAGGACCGCTGTCCTAAACCCTGGGGAGTATAGCGTCCCCAGGCTTCCAAGCCAAGGCCGATAGCGGCTGGCCCCGGCGGGGTAGCCCGCCGGGGTGGCAAGGACCGACCATGCGAAGAAGAGACGTACTCATCTTCCCCATCCTCGCCCTTGTGTCCCGGGCTGGGGCGGCTCCGCGGGGCCTTCGGGTGGGGGTGGACGCCTGCCCCTACTGCTTCATGACCATCCTGGATGCCCGCCACGCGGCGCAGGCGGTGAACCCGCAGGGAAGGGCCTTTTTCTACGATGATCCCGCCTGCCTCCTGGATCAGCTCAACGGTTGGGGTGGACCGCTTCTGAAAGCCCAGGAGGTCTACCTGGCGGACTACTTGGGCAGTACCCCCCAGGTGCCCCGTTGGCTGGGGGCGGAAAGGGCGGTTATGTACCTCAACCCTAAAGTCCGCACGCCCATGGGTTCAGGCCTTCTAGTCTTCGCAAGCCGGCAAGACCTGGAGCGGCACCTTCGGGAGCGGCCGGAGCGGGCTGGGGGGCGGGTCCTCACCTGGGAGGAAGCCCTTCGGGAGGGAAGGAAGCGCCCCTTTGTGCCCACGGATTTGTTTCCGCCGCCCCCAAGGACACCGTGATGGCCCTTTTCCTCAAGGAGGTTAGCCGGAACCCCTGGGCCCTTGCCCTTCTTTTCCTTCCCCCTCTGCTGGCCCTGGGTTTCCAGGGGAGAGGGGAGGGAGTTGGGCTCGTGGGGTTATACGGGACAAGCCTCCTCCTCCTCCCTCCCCTGGTCCTGGCGCTGGCGGTGCCCCTTTTGGCCTCGAGGGAAGAGTGGGCCTTCCTCTTAGGCCTTCCCGTTTCCCCGGGGCGGGGTTTTGCTGCCGGGGTCTTGGGGGTGTTGCTCGGCCTCCTTCCGCCCCTACTTGCGGGATACCTCCTGGGAGCGGGTCTTTTGGGTCTTTCCTGGGGGGCGGCACTTTGGCTTCTCCTTTCCGGGGCGGGCCTCTTGGCCTTCTGGGTGGGCTTGGCTGCTTGGCTTTCCGCCCTCCTCTTGGAAGAGCGGCGTGCCCTGGGGCTCGGCTTCGCCCTCTATGGCCTCCTCAACGTCCTCTATGGCCCCTTGGTGGTGGCCTTGGCGGTGCGGCTCAGGGACTATCCCTTAGAGGGGCTCCTGACCTTGGCCCTCCTCCTGAACCCGCAGGAGCTCCACCGGGTAGGCCTGCTGGCGGGACTGAAGGCCCCGGTGCTCACCGGCCCCGTGGGGTACCTGGTGGCGGAGCGGCTTGGGACCCTGGCAGCCTGGTGGAGCTTGGCTTACCTCTTGTTTTGTGCCTTGGGGTTCACCCTTCTTGCGGCCTGGACCTTTGCCCGGCGCGACCGCTAGGGACCGCTTTGGGGCCTCAGCCGCACCCAGAACTCCCCGCTTCCCGGGGCCACCTCGAGGCGGGCCCCTTGCGCTTGCGCCAAGACCCGGGCGAGCCGGAGCCCCAGGCCCGAGCCGGGGCTGGGGTGGGTGGGGGCGTTCCCCACCGCCAGGCCGTCCCCGTCCACCCGTACCCACACCTGACCCCCCTTGGCCGTGTGGTGCAGGGCGTTTTCCAAAAGGCTGACCACGATGGCCCGCAGGGCTGCCTCGTTGGCCCGGGCCACCACCGCTTCCTCGGGGAGCTCCAGATTCAAGGCCACGCCTCGGGCCCGGAAGGCGGGGCGAAGCGCCTCCGCCTCGGTGAAGACCAGGGTGTCCAGCTCCAGGGGCTCGAGGGAAAGGCCATCCGCCTCGGCCCGGGCCAGGTCGTTTCCTTGGGCGATAAGGGCCTTGGCTTCCTGGACAAGGCGGGCCACCTCAGGCCGGTTCACCCGGTAGTAGTTCGCCTCGTACTCGGCGCGGGCGATGGCTTCCTGGGCGCGGAAAGGCGCCTCGTAAGCCCTGCGCGGGCCAGGCCCCGGAAGGATGGGATAGGCACCCCGCGGGGCCACCTCCAGGAACCGGAGCGCCTCATAGATCAGGCTCGCCGCGCGGGCCCGCTCCTTAGCCCGGAAGTACGCGCCTCCTTGGTACTCCCCTTGCGCCTGGCGCAGGAGCGCGTCGGCGGTGGCCTTCAGGGGGCTTTGAGCCACCAGGCCCGAGAGGTACTGGGCCCGGGCAAGCTCCCGGTTGGCGCGCTCCGCCTCGCGGTAACCGGAAGGGGCGCCTGGAGCCGGCGCGGGAAAAGGGGCACCCGGAGGAGGCGGCGCGGGCTGGGCCAAACCCGTCAAGCCGAGGGCCAAAATCGTTGCGGTCAGAAGCTTCTTCTTCATCTCTTACCTCCTTCTGCCCCGAAGGGCCCCCTTAGGGTAGGGGAGTTTTGTGGGAAGACGGTGGAAAGGCGCAGGGCTTTTCGCGAGCGGTTATCGTTCCCAATACTCATAAAATCCGACTGGAATACTTGACTTTTTGCCCCCCTTCCCCTACCCTCCTCGTTGAGGAGGTGGTGGCGTGTTCGTGGTGATGAACCGCATACCGATAAAACCCGAGTATGCCGAGCAATTTGAGGAGGTTTTTCGCACCCGGGCCCGGTTGGTGGACCGGATGCCCGGCTTCCTCCGCAACCTGGTGTTACGGCCGCAAAACCCCGAGGACCCCTACATCGTCCTTACCTTCTGGGAAAGCGAGGCCGCCTTCCGCGCCTGGACGGAAAGCCCCGCCTTCCGGGAAGGCCATGCCCGAAGCGGCACCCTGCCCAAGGAGGCTTTCCGCGGCCCCAACCGCTTGGAAACCTTTGTGGCCTTCCTGGACTCGGAGGTGCAAGGTGGTTGAGGCTCCGGTCTGGGCGCTTCTTAAGCGGGCGCGGGAGCAGGTTTACACCCTTCCCGAGAGCTTTCCTGGCTTCACCGCCCACCTGGCGCTTTACGTTAACCCAAG
>NZ_JTJB01000052.1 GCF_000794385.1 Thermus sp. 2.9 | reverse complement strand
GGTTCCGGCCCGAAGTAGACCTGCCCGAGGGGGTGGGGCCCCTGGCGGAAAAGGAGCTGGCCTCCCTCCTGGGCCACCGCCGCCCCGTTCCCTTTGAGGCGGGCGAGGGCCGTTACCCCATGCGCTTGGTGGAGGAGGGCCCTATGGGCACCGCCATCGCCTTGGAGGATCCCTTCCGTTCCCGTATTTGGGTCCGCCAGGGGCGGCTTCACGTCATTGAGCGGCACCTGGCGGAAGGTTCTTTCCGCATCCATCTCGAGGCCTGGAAACAAGTCGGGGAAAAGCTCCTGCCACACCGTTTCCTCCTGGTCCATCGCGACGCCAGGGGACGGCTTCTTAAGGTGGAGCGCTTCCGGGATGAATACGCCGCTTTCGGGGGGCTTTGGCTTCCCGTGGAGCGGGAAGTGGTGGTGGAAGGGGAGGGCTTGGAGGCCTTGGTGCTTCGTCTGGAGAACGTGGAGGTGGCAGCGTGAAGAAGCTGGCGGTCTTGGCGTGGGTTTTTTTGGCAGCCCTGGCCCAGCCTTACCGGGTGGTGGACGCCACCGGCAAGGCGGTGGAGGTCCCTTCCATAAATCGCATCGTAAGTCTGGACGGCATCACCACGGAGATCCTCTTCGCCCTTGGCGTGGGGGATAAGGTGGTGGGCCGGGACGACTCCAGCTACTACCCGCCCCAGGTGTTGAGGCTTCCCAGCGTGGGCTACCAGTTCCGCCTTTCCGCCGAGGGGATCCTTTCCCTCAAGCCCACCCTGGTCATCGGCCGCGAGGATGTGCGGCCGCCCCAGGTGGTGGACCAGCTGCGCCAGGCGGGGGTGGCGGTGGTCCTGGTGCCCGCGGAGCCCAGCGTGGAAGGGGCCAAGGCGAAGATCCGGGTGGTGGCCCAGGCGGTGGGCCAGCCGGAGCGGGGGGAGGCTTTGGTCCGGGCCTTGGAGCGCGACCTCCTGGCTCTCCGCGCCCACCAAGCCCAGCATCGTTCCCAAAAGCTAAGGGGGCTTTTCCTCTACCTGCGGGGCCCCGGCACCACCTATGTGTGCGGCGAGGGGAGCACCCCGGTGGGGGTCATGAAGCTTGCCGGCTTGGAAAACGCCGCCCAGGGCATACGGGAGTGCCAGCCGATGACGGCGGAGAGCGTGGTGGCGGCACGGCCGGACGTCATCGTGGTCTTCAAGAAGGGCTTGGAGAGCGTGGGGGGGCTTGAGGGGCTTCTCAAGCTTCCTGGGGTGGCCCAAACCCCCGCGGGGCAGAAGCGGAGGGTGGTGGCCATGGACGATCTCTACCTGGGAAGCTTTGGCCCCCGGGCGGGCCGGGCTGCCTTGGACCTCTTCCGGGCAGCCTACCTGATGGAGGGGTTTGTGGAGGTGGGGCCATGAGGTCGTACCTGTTCCTTCGCGGTGTCTTCAAGGCCTGCCTCCTCCTTCTCCTCCTGGGCAAGCCCCTGCCGCCAAACCTTGCGGCCCTCTGGGAGGAGGTCCCGTGACCCAGCCCTTTTCCTTCCCCCGCTCCCGGCGGTACCGCTTGGCCCTCCTGGCCCTGGCCCTCCTCTTGGTCCTTTCCCTCCTCCTGGGTGCGGGGCTTGGGGCCTATCCCATCCCGCCCTTGGCCATCCCCGGCATTCTCCTGAAGGGGGAAGGGGTGGAGTACCAGGTCCTCACCGCCCTCCGCTTCCCCCGCGTCCTGGGGGCCGCTTTGGTGGGGGCCCTTTTGGCTTTGGCGGGGGCGGTGTTGCAGGGCCTCTTCCGCAACCCCCTGGTGGACCCGGGGCTTATTGGGGTGTCCTCGGGAGCAGCCTTGGGGGCGGCCATCTTCATTGTCCTCTGGCCCTGGGCGGGGGTCCTCGAGGTCTACGCCCTGCCCCTCTTCGCTTTCCTCGGCGGCCTCCTCGCCACCCACCTCCTTTGGCGCTTGGCCCGGACGCCCTTGGGCGTCCAGGTTTCCGTCCTCCTCCTTTCCGGCATCGCCCTAAACGCCCTGGTGGGGGCGGGGATCGGTCTCCTCACCTTCTTGGCAAGCGAGCAGGAGCTTCGCAGCCTCACCTTCTGGACCTTGGGGGGCTTTTCCGCCCTCACCTGGCGCCTGCTTTTGGCCGGGCTGCCCTTGGCCCTCCTCGCCCTCTTCCTCCTCTTTCCCCTGGCCCGTCCCCTGAACGCCTTGGCCCTGGGGGAGCGGGAGGCCTTCCACCTGGGGGTGGACCTCGAGGCCCTTAAGCGCCGGGCGGTGGCGGGGGCCGCCTTAGCGGTGGGGGTGGCGGTGGCCCTGGCGGGCGGGGTGGGCTTCCTGGGCCTGGTGGCCCCCCACCTTTTCCGCCTCTTGGCGGGGCCCGACCACCGCTACCTCCTTCCGGGGTCGGCCCTTTTGGGCGCGGGGCTGGCCGTGGGGGCGGACCTCCTCGCCCGTACCCTGGCCGCCCCGGCGGAAATCCCCGTGGGGGTGGTGACCGCCCTCCTTGGGGGGCCCTTCTTCCTTTATCTGGTCCTGCGTTACAAGCGGGAGGTGTACCGTGCTTGAGGCGAGAAACTTAGGGTATCGCGTGGGGGAACGCTGGCTTGTCAAGGGCGTGGACCTCGCCGTGCGCGGGGGAGAGTTCCTGGCCGTCCTCGGCCCCAACGGGAGCGGCAAGACCACCCTCCTTCGCCTCCTTTCGGGGGAGCTTCGCCCCTCGCTGGGGGAGGTGTGGCTCCAGGAAAAGCCCTTGGCCGCCTACACCTCGGAGCGCCTGGCCCGGGTGCGGGCGGTGCTTTCCCAAAACCGGGAGATGGGCTTTCCCTACACCGCTTACGAGGTGGCCTTTCTGGGGCGGCTTCCCCACCTTTGGGGCAGACGGGAGAGCCTGGAGGACCACGCCAAGGTGGAGGCGGCCTTAGGGCGGGCCCAGGCCGCGGGCTTTAAGGAGCGCCTCTTTCCCAGCCTTTCCGGGGGCGAGGCCATGCGGGTGGAGGTGGCCAGGCTTCTCGCCCAGGAGGCCCGGCTTTTCCTTCTGGACGAGCCCACCAACCATCTGGATCCCCGCTACGCCCTGGAGCTCCTTTGCCTCTTTCGGGCGTTGGCCTACGAGGGGAGTGCGGTGGTGGCGGTGCTGCACGACCTGAACCTGGCGGGGCTTTTCGCCGACCGGGTTCTCCTCCTCAAAGACGGCAGGCCCGTGGCCTACGGGGCGCCCCAGGCCGTACTGCACCCAGCGCTTTTGGAGGAAGTCTACGAGGTTCCCTTCCACGCCCTGGGACAGCCGGGGGCTTTCCGCTTCCTTCTCCCCGTACCCAAGGAGGTGGTCCATGGAGGCTGACCACGCCCAGGTGGTGGCCCGGATCTCCGAGGCCCGGTACCTTTCCCGCTGCCCTTGCAACGGCGGCACCTACCACCTGCACTGGGACGCCGCCACCTTTCGCCTCACCCCGGAGGGCCTTCAGTTTCTGGCCCAGGTTTTGGAGGACCTTTTGGCGCGGGGCGGCGACGGGGTGGTGTGGCTTGGGGCGGTGGGCCTCCGCTTCCGGGAGGGGGAGGGGTGGGAGCTCCTCCGCCTTTTAAAGCGGGGAGTTGTCTGGCAAACGGCGAGCCCGGTGGCATACTTTCGTCACCTGAACTAGGAGGATTATGCGGACGAGAACACTTTTTGTGAGTTTTTTGGCTTCCTTGGCCTTGGCGCAGGGGTCTTGTCCGGGGGGGCGGGTACCCCATGACCTGGGAGAGGTCTGCCTGGCGAAGACCCCGGTGCGGGTGGCGGTGCTGGACTGGCGGCCTTTGGAGGACCTCCTCCTCCTGGGGGTGCGGCCCGTGGCGGGGGCGGACCTGGCGGACTTCCCCAAGTGGGTGAGGATGGAGCTTCCCCAGGGGATCCAGGATGTGGGAGGGCGCATGAGCCCGAGCTTGGAGCGCCTGGCCGCCCTTAAGCCCGACCTGATCCTGGGCTACACGGGCTTTCAAGGGCGGCTTTACCCGGAGCTTTCCCGCATCGCCCCCACGGCGCTCTATGACTACCTGCCCGCTTCCGGGCAACTCGCCGCCATGCGCCGGCATTTCCTCGTTCATGCCCGCCTCGTGGGAAAGGAGCGGGAAGGGGAGAGGATTCTCGCCGACCTGGACCGCTTCCTGCGGGAGCGGGCGGAGGAGCTTAAGCGCAAAGGGCTTTCCGGTAGGCCCTTCCTCCTGGTCCAGGCTTGGGCCCGGGAAAAGGTCTACAACGTCTTCACCCGGGACACCCTGGCTTCTGAGCTTCTGGAAACCCTCGGCCTTAAGAACGCCTGGACGGGGAAGGCGGAGGCTTACGGCCTTTCCCGGGTGGGTCCGGAAGGGCTGGTGCGATTGGTAGAGGAGCATCCTGGAGTTCTCGTCTTCCTCATTGCCCAGCCCGAGAACAACCCTCTGGGCGACCCGGCGGTGGGCCCTCTCCTCCGGCTCAATCGGGCCCAAGTGTTGCCCCTAGACCCCACCACCTGGACCTATGGAGGCCCCCATTCCGCCCGGGTTTTGGTGGAAGAGGTTTGGCGTAGTGTGGGAGGTGTGCGGTGAGGTGGATTGCTGCCGGACTCGTTTTCTTTGCTGTGACCTTGGCCCAAGGTTTTAAGTCGGATCTTAGGAACCAGGTGGAACCTCTGCTCGGAGAGCTGGTTCAGGGGACCCGCCTCTTGGCCCAGGCGGCCCGCGCCTACGCCGACGCCCCCACCACCGAGGGGCTCAACCGGCTCCGGGCCCTTTGGCACCTGGCTCGGGAGCCCTGGGAGGTGTTGGAGGCGTTTGCCTTTGGGCCCGTGGGCGATTTTGACCCGTATTTGGACACCTGGCCGGTAAGCCCTGAGGACCTTCGGCAGACCCTGGGAAAGCCTGTGGAAGACCTTCCCCCCGAGGTCCGGGGGTTCCACGCCTTGGAGTACCTCCTCTTCCAGGATCCTGGCCGCACCCCGGAGGCCGCCCGCCATGTGGCCGATCTAGCGGAGGACCTGGCCCAGCAGGCCTCCCGCCTGCGGGAAGCTTACCTCGCCTATTTAGCGGAGGCTTCCGAGGCGGATCTGACCCTTGAGCTTTACGCCGCCAGCCTGGAGCTCGCCGAGGAGTTTTTCGCCGAGAAGCTCAAGAACCCGGAAAGCCCCTACGCCCAACGCTCTGCCCAGGATTACCGGGCCAACGTCCGGGGCCTCCTCCAAGCCCTCGCCCTCCTTCCCTTGCCCGGATCGGCCTGGGCCTTGGCCTTGGACCTGGAGCGGGCGGTGGCGGCCTTGCCGAGCCCTCTGGAAGGCGCCTGGGACCAGCCCCAGGTGGCCTTAGCTTCGGCCAGGGCCCAGGACCTTTACCATGCCCTGGTTCAGGCCCCGGTGGGGAATGTGGGGCAGCGGGCCCTCCTTTGGCTCCGCACCTTCCGGGAGGAGTACCTGGTGGAAGGGGAGGTGGATGAGGGACTGGCTGCCTTGGAGGGCCTGAAGGCTGCCCTCGCAGGGACGCCCCAGGAGGAGGATGCGCTTAAACTGGTGGCGGCCCTCGAGGCCAAGGTGCAGGCCCAGGCTCCAGGGGAGGAGGTGGAACCCTTGCTCCAGGCCCTGGAGGCCCTCTTGCGCTAGGCCGTGCGGCGCTTTCTCTGGCTTGCCCTTCTCCTTCCTTTTCTTGGCGCCCTTCCCGCCCGCTACTACGTGCAGGACGCTTCTTCCCGGGCCTTCGGCCACCCCCTGCCGGGGCTTTCCCCCGAGGCCCTGGAGGCCTTCCGGCGGGGGGACCGGGCCTTCAACCGCGTCTTCGTGCGGGAGGACGGCTTGGGTCCCCTTTTCGTCCACCAATCCTGCGCCGGATGCCACGTGCGGGACGGGCGGGGGCGCCTCGCCTTCGCCGAGCGAAGCGAGGCCCTGGTGCGCGCCCGCGCGCCCGACGGGATTACCCCCCACCCCCGCTTCGGGGTGCAGCTCCAGGACCACGCCCTGCCGGGCTACCTGCCCGAGGGCCAGGTCCTCCTCCATTGGGAGGAGGTGGAGGGGCGCTACCCCGACGGGACCCCTTACCGCTTGCGGCGCCCCCGCCTTTCGGTCCTGGACCCCGCGGGAAGGCCCGTTCCGGGCCGGTATAGCCTCCGCCTAGCTCCTCCCGTCTTTGGCGGGGGGCTTCTGGAAGCGGTGCCGGAAAGCGCCCTTCTCGCCCTAGAAGACCCGGCGGACCAAGATGGGGATGGGGTTTCGGGAAGGGTAGCCCACCTGCCCGGGGGCGGGGTGGGCCGTTTCGGGTGGAAGGCGGGTACGGCAAGCCTCCGGGAGCAGACGGCCCTCGCCTACCGGGAGGACATGGGCCTTTCCACGCCCCTTTTCCCCGATGAAGGGGGGGTGGAGGTGGGGGAGGAGGAGCTGGAGGCGGTGGTCTTTTACCTCCAGCACCTGGCGGTGCCCGCACCCCGCCACGGGCCGGAGGCTTTAAAGGGAAGGCGTCTTTTCGCCCAGATCGGCTGCGCCGCCTGCCACCGGCCGAACCTGGCGGGGCTTCCCGCCTACACCGACCTCCTCCTCCACGACATGGGCCCGGGGTTGGACGACGGCGTGGCGGAAGGGGACACCGCCCCTTCCGAGTGGCGCACCCCGCCCCTATGGGGGATTGGCCTTACCCGGAAGGTGCTTGGGGAGGAACGCTACCTCCACGATGGCCGGGCGAGGAGCCTGGAGGAGGCTATCCTCTGGCACGGGGGCGAAGCGGAAGGGGCGAGGCAACGCTTCATGGCCCTTTCCAAGGAGGACCGCGCGGCCTTGCTCCGCTTTTTGCAGGGGCTGTAAGGGGGCTTGACCCCACCCCCAACCCATGGTAGCTTTTTCCGCAGGACACCCAAGACTTAGGGTGTCCTGGCCGCGATGCTAGGCCGACAGGCCTGGACGCCTATTGGCGGTGGGGGAAGTCCGGTGAGAGTCCGGCGCTGTCCCGCAACGGTAACCGGCCGCCTTCGGCCGGAAGCCCGAGTACCCGCTTCGCGGTCCTGCCCCGTAGCCCTCGAGGCAAGGGTGAAGGTGGTGATGCCTGTGGGACCTTAAAGGTGCATTCCCCTAAAAGCGGAGCCGCCCCGAAGGGGCGAGGGTAGGAAGGTTTAGACGGGTTCGGCCCCTGGCCGTGGGAAGGAGGCTTTTCGTGCGGGAAACCCGCATGGTGTACCCTGTGTTTCCGGGAGAGACCAACCATTACGGCACGCTTTTCGGCGGCACCGCCATGGCCTGGATGGACCAGGCGGCCTTCGTGGCGGCGAGCCGCCACGCCCGGCGCAAGGTGGTCACGGTGCACGCCGATGCCGTGGACTTCCGCCATCCTGTGCCCCAGGGTTCCATCGTGGAGCTCGTGGCCCGGGTGGTGGAGGTGGGGCGGACCTCCCTGCGCGTGGAGGTGGAGATGTGGGTGGAGCCCCTCGAGGCGGAACGGGAACCTTACCTGGCCGCCCGAGGGGGGTTTGTGTTGGTGGCTTTGGACGAGATGGGGCAGCCTGCACCGGTGCCCCCATTGGAGGGGTGATGCTCACCGAGCCTAGACCCCACTACCGCCCTTACGAGTACCCTGGGCTTCTCCGCTACCGGGATGCCATCCGGCACAGCTACTGGGTGCACACGGAGTTCAGCTACACCGCCGACGTTCAGGACTACGCCCTGGCCGACCCTAAAGAGCGGGCCTTGGTTGAGCGGTCCCTCTTGGCCATCGCCCAGGTGGAGCTTGCCGTCAAGCTCTTCTGGGCCCGGATCTACGACCGCTTCCCCAAGCCGGAGGTGGCGGAGGTGGGGATGACCTTTGCGGAAAGCGAGGTGCGCCACGCCAACGCCTACGCCCACCTCCTGGACCTCCTCGGCCTCAACGAGCGCTTCCAGAAGGCCCTGGAGGCAGAGACCGCCCTTAAAGAACGCCAGCGCCTCCTTCAGGAGGTTTTGCGCCGCTCCCGGGAGGAGGAACTCAAGGCGTACGCCCACGCCCTCCTCCTCTTCGCCGCCTTCACGGAGCACATCTCCCTTTTCTCCCAGTTCTACGCCCTCATGGCCATCAACCGCCGGGCTGGGCGCTTCAAGGGCATTTCCAACGCCATAGAGGCCACCAGCAAGGAGGAGAACATCCACGGGCTCTTCGGGGTGGAGCTCCTCCGCCTGCTCCGGCAGGAGCTTCCCGACCACTTCAGCGAGGGCTTTGCCGAGGAGGCCCTGGCCTGGGCCAGGCGCTTCTTCCAGGGGGAGGAGGCCCTGGTGGACTGGATCTTCGCCGAGGGGGACCTGGAGGTGGTCTCCCGGGAAGAGGTCCTGGAGTTCCTCAAGCACCGCTACAACGAGATGCTCTCCCTCCATGGCCTCCCCGCCCCCTTCCAACCCCGGGCCGAGCTGCTCCGGGACACGGAGTGGTTCTCCCTGGAGCTTCTCGCCGACAAAGAAGTGGACTTCTTTAACAAGCGCAGCGTGGCCTACGCGCGCCGCATGCAGAGCTACGATCCGGACGAGCTTTTCTAAGGAGGCACCATGGTTGAGGTGAAGCGGAAGTACGAGCCTTGGTACTGGGCTAACGAGTGGACGCGGCTTTACATGAGCCGGGGCTACCTCCTTCCTGAGGTCAGCGTGGAGGAGCGGGTGCGGGAGATCGCCCTTCGGGCCGAGGCGCTCACCAGGATCCCAGGCTTTGCGGAGAAGTTTACGCGCTACATGGCCTACGGTTGGTACTCCCTGGCCACCCCCATCTGGGCCAACTACGGCCTCAAGCGGGGGCTTCCCATCTCCTGCTACGGCACCTACGTGGAGGACGACACCGCCTCCATCCTGCGGGCGGTGGCGGAGATCGGCATGATGAGCAAGCAGGGGGGCGGGACCTCGGTCTATCTCGGGGAGCTCCGCCCGCGGGGTGCCCCCATCCGCGACAACGGAGAGAGCAATGGCTCCTACGCCTTCGCCAGCCTCTTTGACCGGGCTATTGAGGTCTTCAACCAGGGCTCCACCCGCCGGGGCCAGTGCGCCGCTTACCTGCCCATAGAGCACCCCGACTTTTGGGAGTGGACCCGGATCCAGCGGGAAAACTCCGAGATCCAGTCCCTCTTCTGGGGAGTGAGCGTGGGGGACGAGTGGCTAGAGGCCATGGTATCGGGGGACCGGGAGAAGCGGGAGCGCTGGGCTGCCGTCCTAAAAAGCCGCGCTGAGGTGGGCATTCCCTACATCTTCTTCCGGGACAACGCCAACCGCCAAGCCCCCGAGATCTTCCGCACCCTGGGCAAGCGGATCCACGCCAGCAACCTCTGCACCGAGATCATGCTCCCCTCTAGCCCGGAGGAAAGCTTCGTCTGCTGCCTCTCCTCTTTAAACCTCCTCCACTTTGATGAGTGGAAGGACACGGACGCCGTGGAAACCCTGGTCATCTTCCTGGACTCCGTGCTGGACGACTTCATAGAGAAGGCCGAGGGCATTCCCTACATGGAGCGGGCTGTGCGCTTCGCCAAGCGGTACCGCGCCATCGGGATCGGCGTCTTGGGCTGGCACAGCTACCTGCAGTCCAAGGGTATTCCCCTAGAGAGCACGGATGCCCTTTTCCTCAATAACCTCATCTTCAAGACCATTCGGGAGCGGGCGGAGGAGGCTTCCCGTTGGCTGCGCGCCCGGCACCCGGAGGACGAGCTAAGCGAGATCATGGAACGGCGCAACGCCACCCTCCTCGCCATCGCTCCCACTAAGTCCAGTTCCTTCATCCTGGGGCAGGTATCCCCTTCCGTGGAGCCCTACACCAGCAACTACTACCTGAAGGACCTGCAAAAGGCGCGGGTGCCTTTCAAAAACCCTTTCCTCGAGGAGCTCCTTCGGGAGAAGGGCAAGGACGAGGAGAAGGTGTGGCGGAGTATCCTGGAGCATAACGGCTCGGTGCAGCACCTGGACTTCCTGAGCGAGGAGGAAAAGGCGGTATTCAAAACCTTCGCCGAGGTTTCCCAGAAGACCTTGGTGAACCTGGCGGCGGCCCGGCAGCGGCACATTGACCAAGGGCAGTCCCTGAACCTGGTGATCCACCCGGAGGCCCCTCCCAAGGACGTGAACGAGCTCGTCCTCCACGCCTGGCGTTCGGGGCTTAAAAGCCTTTACTACCAGTTCAGCGCCAGCGCCGCCCAGGCCTACAGCCGCGACCTCCTCCTCTCCTGCCGGGCCTGCGAGGGCTAGCGTAGCTCTAGGTGGTCCTTCAGGGGGGTAGGGAGCAGGCCGTGTTGGGCCCGGAGGCGTTCCAGGTAGAGGGCCCGCTCCGCCAGGCGGGGCCCGTGGCTCTGGTTCTTTGCGTGGATCCGCGCGCCGATGTTGGGGCCCCGCAGGTAGTGGAAGGGGACGCCTGCCCGGTAGGCGCGGAGCCAAAGGTCCCAGTCCAGTTAGTTCTAGGTAGGTGGGGGCGAGGCGGAGGTCGTCGTCCGGGAAGAGGAGGATCTCCCCTTTGGCCTCCTCCAGGCCCGTGATGCGGGCCTCCACCTGCCCCTGGCCCCGGTTCCAGAGGGGGCGGCCCCCTGGGGTCTTGGAGGGAAGGGGCGGCCTCCAAGCCTTCCCCCCTTCCCGTCCTCTACCCACCAGGGCTCCAAACTAGGGGTAGGTTTGCCGGCGTAAGGACGCCAGGGCCTGGCGGAGGAAGGCCAGGGTGGCCCTTGCTGGGGACGAGGACGTTAATCATGGGCTAGACCGGGTTGGAGGCGGGTTTCGTCCGTGAGGTCCAGCCGTAAGGGGGTGGCGGAGATGAAGCCTTGGGCCACGGCCCAGCGGTCCGTGCCCTCCTCCGCCTCCTTGAGGGGTTTGGCGGCGAACCAGTAGAGGGGGCGGCCCATGGGGTCTTTCCCCGGCACCACCACCCCCTCATAGGCCCGCACCGACTGGCGGGTCCAGAGGAAGCCCTTGGGCCTCAGGGGAAGGTTCACGTTTACCAGGAAGGGGCGCTCCAGCCGGAGGAGGGCCTCGAGGGTGCGCACCAGCCAGGGCTTGAGCGCCCCGAAGTCGGGGTTTTCCCCCTCCATGGGCACGCTAAAGGCGGCGGCGGAGAGGCCGAAAAGCCTCCCTTGCTTGGCGGCGGCCACCGTGCCCGAGTGCCAGATCTCGTGCCCCAGGTTGCTCCCCAGGTTCACCCCGGAGAGGACCAGGTCCAGGGGCCCGAAAAGGTGCAGGCCCAAGGCCACGCAGTCCGCGGGGGTGCCCCGCACCCGGTAGGCGGGGAAGTCGGGCCATGGGAGGGGGGCTGAATGGGGAAAGGCCCGTACTGGGTGGGCGATGGTGATGGCGTGCCCGGTGGCGCTTTGCTCCGTTTCCGGGGCCGCCACGAAGACCTCCCCCAGGCGGCTTGCCGCGTCCGCAAGGGCCCAAAGACCGGGACTGAGGATGCCATCGTCGTTGGTCACCAGGATCCGCATGCCCTTCAGGGTAGGCTCCAGGTGTCAGGGTGGGGTCAGGAAGGGCCCGCCCCGGGCTTTCCCGGGGCGGGGAAGAAGGGGCTTAGCGCCCCGCCACGCTCCGGTTGTACCGCTCCAGGGCGGCGTCGGCCTGGGCCTTGGCCTCCCGCAGGGCCTCGCGGGCGGGTTTGCCCCTAAGGATCTCCTCCCAGGCTGCCTGCACGTACTGCCGGATCTCGGGGAACGACCCCATGAGGCACCCGGCGCTGGAGGTGTTCACCTTGCTGGTGGTGAGCTGCTGGATGGCCGTGGTGTAGTTGGGCTGGCGCACGTGGGCCTGGCGCACCTCGGGGAGTTCGGTCACCCCCTTCACCACGGGGAAGTAGCCCGTGCCCAGGTGCCATTGGGCCTGGGTCTTGGGTTCCAGGAGAAAGCGCACGAAGCGCCAAGCGGCTTGGGTTTCCGCCTCGGGGAAGCCCTTCAGAACGTAGAGGGCCGCCCCGCCGATGGCCACGCCGTTCCGTTCCCGCAGGTAGGGGTAGTAAGCGGTGCGCAAGGGGAAGCGCCCGCCCACCTGGCGAAGGACGCCCGTGAGGCTGGCCGTGGAGTAGGCGGCGATGGCGGCCTGGCCCTGGGCGAAGAGGCTTTGCGAGTCCGCCCAGTTGCGCCCGGTGTTGGCCGCTACCCCCTCCCGCGCCAGCCGGGCGTACATGTCCAGGAAGGCCACCGCCGCCTCGTTGTCAAAGGTCACCGCCGTGGCCCGGGCCTTGCGGCCGTTCTCGTTGTTGCAGAAGAACTCGCCGGAGTTGTAGGAGATCTGCTCCACGAACCAGGAGTCAATGGGGATGGAAAGCCCGTAGCGCACGGTGCGCCCTTGGGCGTCCTTCTTCGTGAGCTTCCGGGCCGCCTCCTCCAGGTCCTTGAGGGACCAGGTGGGCTTGAAGGGGATGCCCGCTTCCTGGAAGGCGGCCATGTTGAAGTAGAGGACGGGGTTGGAGGAGTTGAAGGGGAGGCCGTAAAGCTTGCCCTCAATGGTGTAGTAGTTCCTGGGCTGGGGTAGGAAGCGGTCCAGGTCAAACCCATCCCTTTTGGCCAGGTCCTCCAGGGGCACCGCGGCGCCGGAGTCCGCCATGATGCGGGCTCCGATGTCGTAGATCTGGACCACGTGGGGGTAGCCCCGGCCTGCCCGTAGGGCGGCCAGGAGCTTGTTGATGCCGTCGTCGTAGCTCCCCACGTACTGGCTCTTCACCTGCACGGCGTTTTGGCTCCGGTTGAACTCCTGCACCAGCTTTTCCGTGACCTCGCCCAGCACGCCCCCCATGGAGTGCCAGAACTCCACGGTCACCCTTTGCGCCAAGGAGGGGGAGAGGAGAAGCCATCCTAGTGCGCTGGCCTTAGCGAGTCCCAAAAGCCACGTCCGCATGATCCACCTCCTTATCCCTTCAGCCCGCCCAGGGCGATGCCCTTCACGAAGGCCCTTTGGGCGAGCAGGAAGGCGAGCAGGGTGGGAAGGAGGACGAGGATGGCCCCCGCGGCCACCACGTTCCAGCGGGCCACTTCCTCGTTTAGGAGGAAGTTCACCGCGATCTGCGCCGTCTGCATTTCCCGGCTCTTGGTGACCACCAGGGGCCAGAGGTACATGTTCCAGGTGCCGATGAAGGTGAGGGCGGCGAGGGCCCCCAGGGCCGGCAGGGTAAGGGGCAGGGCCACGTGGCGTAGGGCCTGCCAGTGGGTGGCCCCGTCTATGCGGGCGGCGTCAAAGTAGTCCTCCGGGATGGTCCTTAGGGTCTGGCGGAGCAGGAAGACCCCCAAGGGGTTTGCCAGGAAGGGCACGGTGAGGGCCCAGTAGGTGTCCAGCCACCCCAGGCGGTCCACCAAGAGGTAAAGGGGCAGGAAAGTCACCTCGCCCGGAACCAGGAGGAGGGCCACCGCCAGGCCAAAAAGCGCTTCCCGTCCCCGGAAGCGCATGCGGGTTAGGGCGTAGGCGGCGAGGAGGCTCGTGGTCAGGACCCCCAGGGTCACGGCGGTGGAGACCAGGAGGCTGTTGAGGAGGAAACGGCCCAGGGGAAACTTGGCCAGGGCCTCGGCGTAAGGGGCTAAGGTGGGGTTGGGGGGGAGGAGGGTGGGGGCGTAGAGGTCCGCCTCGCTCCGGAGGCTCGCAGAGAGGAGGGTGAGGAGGGGTAGCGTCAGGAGAAAGGCGTAGGCGGAGGCCAGGAGGTAGGTGGGGAGGAGGCGGAGCCACCTACGCATAGTGCACCCTCCGGCCTAGGAGCCAGAACTGCAGGGCGGCGAGGCCCAGGAGGACCAGGAAGAGGAGGAAGGCCTCCGCCGCCGCCAAGGGCACCTGGAAGTTGAAGAAGGCGTCGTGGTAGACGCGGTAGATCCACACCATGGTGCTCTCCGCCGGGCCTCCCCGGGTGAGGAGGTGGATCTGGCCGAAGGCGGTGAGGCTTTTGAGGACCACCAGGAGCCCCACCAGGAAGAGGGTGGGGGAGAGGAGGGGCAGGGTGATGCGGAAGAAGCGCCTCCAGGGACCCGCTCCGTCCACGGTGGCCGCCTCGAGGACCTCCTCGGGGATGTTCTGCAGGCCGGCGGTGAGGAGGATGGCGGTGAAGCCCACCCCAGCCCAGGCGTTGATTACCGCCAGGGTGGGCAGGGCGAGCTCGGGAGAGGTGAGCCAGGCCTGTGGGGGGAGGCCCAGGGCGGTGAGGAGGCGGTTGGCCCACCCCCCCACGGGGTGGAGAAACCAGCCCCAGGCCACCGCGGCCACGGCGGTGGGCACGGCGGTGGTGAGGAAAAAGAGGGTGCGGAAGAGGGCCACCCCGGGGTAGGGGCGGTAGACGAGAAGGGCGGCCAGGAGGCCCAGGAGGAGCTCCAGGGGCGCGGTGATCAGGGCGAAGAGGAGGGTGGTCTTCACGCTGTGCCAAAACTCGGGTCGGTGGAGGGCCTCGAGGTAGTTCCCAAGGCCCACCCATTCGCGCCCCCGGCCGAAGAGGTTTTCCTGGTGGAGGGAAAGCCAGAGGGCTTCCAGGACGGGGAGGAAGAGGAATAGGAAAAAGAGGCCGTAAGCGGGGAGGAGGAAGGGAAGGGGTTCTAGTGTCCCTCGCCCTGCCCTCCGGCCCCGCTGTAAAAGGACCCGTTCCACGAGCTGGAGGTTACCGCCCCCGCGTCAGGGGAAGGTCAAGGCCCCGCCTTAGGAGGTCCAGGGAGGGCTGGGGGTCTTCCCGCACCTCGAGGACCAGGGGCCGGCCCAGAAAAGGGGGTAGCCAGCGGGCGTGGTTCAGGACGCCCCTCCCCAGGTTCCAGTGGCGGTCGTAGACCCCGTCCGTATCGTTCAGGTGGAGGTGTTCCGGGTTCAGGGCCAGCCAGGGCTCGGGTTCCGGGGTGTGGCTGAAGACCCGGGCGTGGGCAGCGTCAAAGCAGAAGCCCAAGGCCTCGGGGTAGGCTTCCAAGACGGGCCGCAGGGCCTCGGGGCCCGGCTCGTGCGTGTTCTCCAGGAGGAGGCGGATCCCTAAGGCCCGCGCCCGGCGCACCACGGGCTTGAGGCTTTCCGCGAGGCGCTCCCCCCGGGCCTCCGCCTCTTCCGGGGTGCGGCCGTGGGGGATGCCGAAGTGGAACACCGCCCGGTCCACCCCGAGCTCCGCCGCCCGCTCCAGGCCAAAAAGGAGGCGCCTCAGGGTAAGGCCCCGCACCTCGGGGTCGGGGGAGAGGAGGTCCAGGTTCCAGAAGGGAAGGTGGACGGAGGTCGGAGGCCCCTCCGCCAAGGCCTGGCCCAGGGTGTGGAAGAGGGCGTCGTCCTCCAGGCGTTCCGGGTCAAGGTAGACCTCGAGGCCCACCCCCCAAGCCCTCAGCGCCTCCAGCTTCCCCGTCACTTCCCCGAGGGGTAGGGAAAGCCTTAGGTCCATGCTTGGACCTTAGGGCTTCCCTGTCAGGAGGCGGTCAGCCAGCCGATACAAGGCCACCGCGTAGGCGGCCCCCAGGACGGGGAAGAGGGCGGGGCCAAAGCGTAGGGGCTCGCCGCTCCCTCCACGTCGAGGAGCCAAGCCAGGAGCCTAGGGGAGAGGTCCCGCGCCGGGTTCAGGGCGAACCCCCGGGCCCCCCGAGCTGAACCCGTAGGCCACGGCGGCCACGGTGAGGGCGAGCCACAGGGCGACGATCTCCCCGTCCTTGCCGGCGAAGAGGATCACCGCCATGAGGGCGAAGGTGCCCAAGGCCTCCGCCACCGCCGGCCCTGTCCAGCCGTAGAGGGCCTCGGGGGCGGTGCGGAGGAAGCCGGGCCCGGTGCTGAAGACGTTGAAAACAAGGCCTTCCCGGTAGGCCAGGTAGGCCCCCATAGCCCCCAGGAACTGGGCCAGGAGGTAGAGGGGTACTAGGCGCCAGGGGAAGAGGCCCCCTAAGGCGAAGGCCAGGGTCATGGGGGGTTCAGTTGGGACCCGGGGAGGGGGCGCCTCGCCAGGGCCCCCTCCCGCACCGCAAGCTCCAAGCCCAAGGCGATGGCGTCGTGGCCGTAGGCCCCCGGGGCCAAGCGGGGCTCGAGGGCGGCGTTGGCGGCGCTTCCCACGGTGGCGAGGAAGGTGCCCGGGGTTTCCTCGAGGAAGGCGCCTTTTGGCGTCATGGCTCGATTAAACTCCACCCTTATCCCAGGCGGAGGTCAGGGGGAACGCTTAGGCAGTTCGCTAGCGGGGAACCGCAGGAGGGGATCTATCCCGAGCCTCACCCGCTCCCCCGGCCTACCCTCTAGCCGCACCCAGGCTTCGCCGAAGGGAAGCCGCACCCGGCAGAGGGATTCCCCCCTGAGGCTTCGGCGTTCCAGGACCACCGCCTCCAGCTCCCCTTCTCCCCTCACCCACTCCTGGCGGAAAGCGAGAACCTCCGCGCCCAGGGGGAGGAGGTTGGCCCGGCCGAAGGCGAGGAAGCTCTCTAGGGAGTTAGGATGGGCGTAGACCTCCTCAGACGCTCCCACTTGGAGGAGCCTTCCCCCGCTCATCACCCCAATGCGGTCTGCGAGCAGCATGGCCTCCTCGGGGTCGTGGGTCACGTGCAGAGCGGTAATCCCTGCTTCCTTGAGGAGGGTGCGCACCTCGAGGCGCAACCCTTCCCGCAGCACGGGATCCAGGGCGCTATAGGGTTCGTCCAGGAGAAGGACCCTGGGCCTCCTGGCTAGGGCCCGGGCCAAGGCTACCCGCTGCCGTTGCCCACCCGAGAGCTCGTGGGGCCTTTTGACGGCGTGGTCTTTGAGCCCCACCCGCTCCAGGAGGGCTAGGGCTTCCTTGCGGTTGGGTTTGGGCATCACCAAGAGGAGGTGGTCCAAGGCGGTGAGGTGGGGCCAGAGTCCCAGGTCCTGGAAGACATAGGCCACGTTCCGGCGTTCGGGGGGTGCCTCCGTGACATCCTTTCCCGCCAGGTAGACCCGGCCCCGGTCTGGGGCGATGAGCCCCGCCACCAGGTTGAGGAGGGTGCTCTTGCCACTTCCCGAAGCCCCCAGGAGAACGAGGATTTCCCCTTCGGCCACCTCCAGTTCCACCCCCTCCACGCCCCCGCCCCCGGGAAACCGCTTGGTGAGCCCCTGAAGCCTTACCATCTCGGCCTTCCCAGAAGCCCAAGGGCTGCCACGCCAGCGAGGATCAGGCCCAAAGCAGCCGCCTCCCGGTAGAGTCCGCCGTTTAGGGCGGAGAGGACCGTCACCCCCACAGTTTCGCTTCCGGGGGCGTAGAGGAGGGCGGAGAGGGTGACCTCAGCAAAGGCCAGGGGAAAGAGAAGGAAGCCGCTGGCGAAAAGGGAGGGGAGGAGAAGGGGGTACCCGAGCCGTAGCCAGCTACGCCAGAAGGGGAGTCCGTGAACCCTGCCGGCGAGAACTGCCCCCTCCACCCGCATCCCCGCTTCCAGGGATCGCAGGGCCAAGGCGGCGAAGTGCAGCAGATACGCCAGGAGGAGGAGCCAGGGGGTGCCGTAAAGGGAAGTGGGGGCGAGGAGGAGGATGAGCCCTATCCCGAGTAAGGTTCCGGGCATGAGGTAGGTGAGGTCCAGGGCTCCCCGCGCCACCCGCAGGGCCTGGGGAAAGGGTTTGAGGAGGAGGGCGAGGCTGAGGAGAAGACCGGTGGCGAGGAGGGAGAGAAGGAGGGAATGGAGGAGGCCCTGGCGGAAAAGGGGCAAAGCGAGGGCCTGGGCAAAGACGGGGTCCAGCCTTCCCGTAAAGGGGTTGAAAAGGGCTTCCCGCAGGAGTCCGAGGAGGGAAAGCCCGAGGGACCCAAGGACGTAGAGGGCGAACAAGAAGCGGAGCGAAAGGTGAGGCTTTTCCAGGAGGGGTGTCTTGGCCTCGAGGAGGGTCGGACGGGAAAGGAGGAGGGCCGGTAGAGCCAGAAGCCCTAGCCAAAGGCCAAGGGTAGCCGCCTCGCCCAAGGGGTCCTGGGCTAGGGGGTTCGTGAGCCGGGCGTAGACCAGGGTGGGGAGGGTGTAGACCCTCTCGGGAAGGCCTAGGACGGCGGGTACGCCGAAGTTTCCCAAGAGGGCGAGGTAGAGGGTGCCGCCGGCCACGAGCAGAGGGGGGAACAGGGGGGGCAAGAAGGCGCGAAGCCGCCGGAGGCCCATGACCCCATGGACCCTGGCTGTCTGGAGCAGGGGGAGGGCGCCCTCCACCTGGGGCTTTAGGAGGAGGTATGCCAGGGGGGTGTAGTGAAGGGTCCAGGCCATGAGGATGCCCAGCACCCCATAAGCCTTCACCCCCAAAACCTGGAGGGAAAACAGGATGCCCATACCGGTGACGAAGGGGGGCACGAGGTAGTTCAGAAGGAGGAGGCTTTCCCAAATGAGCCCCGCGCCCCCCCTAACGGCCAGATAGGCGAGGGTAAGGCCTAGCCCTAAGGCCATGAGTGTTCCTCCCATGGCCAGCATTCCGGTGTGGAGTACCACGTCCAGGTCCCGTGGGGGAAGGAGGTGTGGGAAACCCCGGGGAATGAGGACCAGGAGGGGCAGGGTGGGGGGGAGGGTGAGGACCAGGAGGGCGAGGGACCGGAGGAGGCTCATCGCCTTAAGCCGAAGAGGGCGTTGAACCGCTCCAAGGTCTTTTGGTCGGCGAAGGTGGCCCTTACCCCCACCACCTTCTCCGGGGCGCCCTTAGGCCTTGGGCTTTGGGGCATAACGGGGTAATAGCCCCTTTCGGCGAAGATGCGCTGGGCTTCGGGGGAGAGGAGGAACCGCAGGAATTCTTCTGCCAACTCGGGGTTGCGGCTCCAGGTGGGCACGGCCACAGGGGTGGGGACTAAGATGGCCCCATCGCGCGGGTAGATCACGGCCAGCGGCGCTCCCTTTGCCATCTCCTGCCGCACGCCGAAATCGGTGGTGATGGCGATCCCGTACTCCCCTCGGGCGAGCTTCTGCTGAAGGACGGGGTTGGATTGCTCAATGCGCATGCCCTGACGCGCCAAGCCTTCCAGGAAGCCAAACCCGTAGCGGGCTGCCAGGGTTCCCACCGTGGCCAGGGCTGCCCCAGAAAAGTTGGGGTCCGGCATGGCTAGAAGGCCCCGGTACTCAGGTTTGAGCAGGTCACGCCAGGAGGTGGGGGGTGTTTTGACCCTTTGGGCTATGTACACGTCAAAACCTCCATAGGGCATA
>NZ_JTJB01000051.1 GCF_000794385.1 Thermus sp. 2.9 | reverse complement strand
AAATCTTGACACGACCGGGTTGGATGGGGTGTAATAAGAGGTGTCAGTTTCCCGAAAGAAGACGGGTCCCGTTGCGTTCGCATCTCCCTTTAGATAGTCGTAGGTATCTCCGCTCTCTCCTGCTGCCACCACGGTGTTGGCCAAACGCACCCCCGCGGGGGTAAAGGCATACACCTTGACTTGAGTGTAAGTTCCGCAGGCGTAGGCCGCCTGGCTACGGTCTGGTGCTTCCGCCCAGGCTTGGATTTCTTGGCTATCGCAGATTACCTGTCCGAGGAGTTGAGGGGGTGCGTTTCTTTCCAAGCGGTAAACGCTGCTGCCGGCGAGGAAGAAACCCCCTTCGGGTGAGAGCTGATTGGGGTTTACCCCTGGGGGGAGAGGCGCTATGTACCGCGCGGTCCCCTGATCCAGGTTCAATGCGTACACATTGCCGTGAGCGATGAGAATGTCTGAGGCAACCCCTTGGAACCCCAATTCCGAGGGGCCTTTAAACGGGTATGAGGCTTCCAAGGTGAGGGAGGGTCGTGAGGGGCTTCCCTGGGTGACTTGGACCTGTATGTCTTGGTAGGTTCCTGTCAAACCGGAAGAGGCGAACACCCTGAGGGTATAGGTACCCGGGGGAACATCGGGACCCACACTCAACGTCAACCTTCCTTGGATAGGACTGGTGCCAAGAACAAAGCTAGCAGGGTAAAGGCTGAATCCGAAGGCCACATCGCCCCCATCCTGACGGTTCGGGTCTGGCACCACCGGAACCAGGATGACGCGATCCCGCAAGAAGCTACCGGGTTGTAGCGTCACCTGAATTTCAGCCACGCCCCCCTGGCTCACCTGGAGCGTTGTGGGGTAAAGCGCGAAGGGCTGACCACTCCCGCCCTGCGCCACCCCCAGGGCCACGGGGTCCCGCACCTGCCCGTTGGCCTGCCCGTCGGCGTCCAAGGGGCTCCCGTCTTGCACCCTGAAGGTGGCGGTGCGCCCCTGGAGCTGGGCCCCCGGGATGGGGTTGCACGCGCCGTTCAGGCACTTGAGGAGGACCGCCCCCTGGGGGATGTCCTGGGGGAAGGTGAGGGTCACGGTGAGGGTCCCCCCGGCCTGGGGGAGGCGGGCGGTGAAGGCGATGCCCCCGTAGGGGGTTTGGTAGCCGCTGGCGTTCACCTGGTCGTGGGAAGGCCCCTGGGTGAAGGTGCCCCCCTGGAGGGAGACCTGCACCGGGCCGCCTGGGGTGTTCACGGTGCCCGCTGTGCCGCCGTTACTTCCTCCACCGCCGCCATTGCCACCACCCCCCTGCCCCCCGCAGGCGGCGAGGAGGAGGGCGAGGCCGAAGCCCAAAAGCCAAAGCCTCTCCCGCATGGTCTCACCTCCCAGTAGGGACCCCTTCGGGTCCCTACCCTCATCCTCCCCAGGGGGGCTTACAGATACCTTAAACGCTCCCCGTCCGGGTTGGGCGGGAGCCCCGTCAGGCCTAAACCCCTTCCCTTCCTGTGGGCGAAGCTGGAGGAGGCGCGGAGGGGGAGGAAGGGGCCTCACCCCTCCATGGGTGTGGGGGGATGGCCTCGCCGCCCCCGGGAACGGCGAAGATTCGGCAACCCCGGCGTCCACTCCTCGCGCCCGCTCTCCCGCGCCAGTTCTCGCCGGCCGAAAAGGGCTCGTGGACGACTCCTCGGCGGAGGCGGGGCTGGAAAGGATCAGGGGTTTACACCCCCTGTAGACGCCCTGGGCGACGGATACCGTGACCGGCACCAGCCCCCTCGCGAGGGGTTCGGATCATGGGGCACCACCCTCCGGGAAGGGGGCAGCGCGGCCTGCGCTTTGGGGTGCACGCCAAGCGGGCGTGGGGGTATCCGCCCTGGGTGGGCCGGGGAACGGGGTGGCGGGGGATGCGATGCTGACCGAGCTAAAGGCCACCTCACCCCCCGGGAAGGGGTTGGGGAAGGGGGGTGAGGGATGGGGTGAAAACTCCCGGCCACATGAAACGGGTGAGCGTGAGGGAGCTAAAAAACCGCCTGGGATGCCACCTCGGGCTGGTGCGCGGGGGGAAGAACCTAGAGGACACGGACCGGGGCCGGTGCGTGGCTCCCTTGGCGCCTCAGGGAACGGGGCTACTGGACCGCCTCCAGGCCTTGGTCCTCCTCGGCCTGTTGGTGATGGGGGAAGGAAGGCTTCCGCCCCTCGGCCCCGTGGCCCGGGCCGGCGGGGGCGTGGCCGAGCTCCTGGTGGCGGACCGCGGGTGACCTGGGTGTTCTACCTGGATGCCCGTGCCTGACCAAAGCGGTGCGTGGGGAAACTCCTGTGGCGCGGCTGGGTGGCGGGTGGGATCCTTGGGGAAGGAGGTGCGAGGAGAGAGGGCAAAGGGGCTCACGGTTCTAGCCCGAAGTACACCTCTTTGAGGTCCAGGCGCCCCCCTAGGCAGGGAAGGGGAAGCTCGCCCTCCGCTTCCTGGTAAATCCAGCTGTCCTTCCCTCGCAAATAGCCCCCAATCCGGGGGACACGGGAGTCCACGAGGAGGTACGCCTGCAGGGTGGGCAGGCTCAGGTACTTGCGAAGCTTTTCCCTGCGATCCGTGGCTTCCGTGGACTCCGAGAGCACCTCCACCACCAGGCAGGGCTTTTCCTTGTAGTACTCCCCGGTGTCTTCCTCGCAGACCACCATGAGGTCGGGGTAGTACACCGTGGCCGCGTCCACCTTGAGCCGCATATCGCTCACGTAAAGGCGGCAGCCCTTCTTCCTTGCCAGGGGGCCTAGGATTAGGACCAGGTTCACCACCACCCGGTTGTGCCGGTCGCTGGCCCCGGCCATGGCGTGGGGGAAGCCTTCCACCAGTTCGTGCTTCACGGGGGCTTCCCGCTCTAGGGCTAGGTACTCCTCCAGGCTTAGGGGCCGCACCGCCTTGGCCACACCCATGCTCAAATTGTACGTGCTCTTGTCCTTTGGTTCAAAACGTTCGCCGTTGCCGCAGGCCGGGCTGGCCTGGCAGATCGCCTTGTAGCCCGGAGGAGGGGGAAGAAGGGAAGGGAGCATCCTGAGACCGTGGGCCAAAAGCTCTAGGAACGCCTGTAGCCCCCCAAGCGGTACTTGGTCCTGGTCACTCAAAGCGCACATTAGCGCCTTGGGCCCTCCACCAGGATGTGATGAGGGGTCAGCCTCTTTAGAGCTTGGCTCTCGCCGGGGAAAGCCGCGCTTGCCCAGGACTCTAGGATGCATATACTGCAAAAGGGCTTGCGCAAGGTAAGACCCCACCCTTGTCGTCAAGGGCAAGGAGGAGCAAAAGCCCACGACCTGGTCCTGAAAAGATGGAGAGGCGCTGACGCTAGGGGGAGGCTCGGGCAGAGGAAGTCTTGGAACACGAGGACACCCCCTCACCTCCACCGGAGCATCATCCTCACTGAGCTCCAGGAGGAGCTCCACCGGTTGTTGGGGTCGCAAAGCCTCAAGGAGCGCCCGGCCCTGGTGGAAAGCTTCTCCGCCAGGGAGAAGCATTTGTGGAGGCGGTGCAGTCCATCTGCGCCCTGGTGGGCTTGCGGAGCTCCGAGAAGGGCGCAGGTGGGTCTTCGTCTACCGGGACTTTGCCCACGGGTGAATCGATCCTCCGGTTCCCGGTGACCCCCTCCACCCCCGGGAGGATACCCTTATCCTCCTGGAGTTGTTCTTTGGGCAGGGGATGCACGCGAGCGCCCGCGGGCACCCGCGATCGCCCCAGATGCTGCCAATTACGCCCCCCTTTTCCCTCCCCAACCCTGTCCCCTGGTGTGCGTGTGCACGGGCGAGCATGCCCGGTCATCACCGGGGTTTCCAGGAGGGAGCGTGCCCTGGTTAGGGGCCTCGAGGCTTGCCTGCTGCCTTGCGGTGGCGGGGTGCTTTCTCGCCCTAGGAGGGGGCGACGGGGCGCCAAGACCTGGGCCTTTCCCGTTGGGGGCGGTTAAGGAATCTGTAAGCCTCCCTGGGGAGGATGAGGGTGGGGACCTGAGGAGGATCCCCCATTCGGAGGTGATGCCATGCGGAAGGCGCTTTGGCTTTTGGGTTTTGGGCTTGCCCTCCTCCTCGCTGCCTGCGGGGGGCAGGGGGGTACAGGTGGCGGTGGCGGTAACGGCGGCGGTGGGGGAAACGGCCAAACGCCCCCTGCACCCGTGGCAGGCGAGGTGTGGAGGGTGGTTTTTGCACCACACCACGGTGTCGCCTCTGGCAGCGGCCGGTTCGTGGTGGTGGGGGAGTCTGGCCTTATCCTCACCTCCCAGGATGGCCAGAACTGGCAGTTGGCAAACTCGGGGACCACGGAGCATCTCTATGGCGTTGCTTACGGCGCCAATCGCTTTGTGGCGGTGGGAGCTAAGGGCACCATCCTCATCTCCAGCGACGGCCAGACGTGGCAAGGGGTAAGCTCCGGAACCATGTATTCCCTGTATTCCCTGCATGGGGTAGTGTACGGCGGTAGCCAGTTCGTGGCTGTTGGCTTGAATGGCTTAATCCTTACCTCTACTGATGGCGAGACCTGGGAGAGAATAGACCTGGGGACTTCGCCAAACTTCACTGCTGTCACTTACGGTAGCGGTAAGTTTGTGGCGGTAGGAGAATATGGCACTATCTTTACCTCCTCCAATGGCCAGACCTGGCAACGGGCAAGCTCGGGGACCACGCAGCATCTCTATGGCGTCGCCTACGGCGGTAACCAATTTGTGGCGGTAGGAGAATTCGGCACCATTCTCACCTCCCCCGATGGCCAGAGCTGGCAAGTGGCAAACTCGGGGAGTACGGATGGCCTCTATGGCGTTGTTTACGGCGCTAATGGGTTTGTGGCAGTAGGGGCAGGGGGCACCATCCTCGTCTCCTCCGACGGTCAGAGTTGGCAGACGGTAGGCTCGGGGACCACCGAATCCCTTCTTGGCATCACCTATGCTGGCAACCAGTTTGTGGCGGTGGGGAAGGGGGGCATCCTTGTCTCCAGCGACGGTCAGGGCTGGCGGACGGTGATGCCAGGAACTGGGAGGTGGCTATATAGCGTCGCCTATGGGGCTAACAGGTTCGTGGCGGTGGGGCAGTATGGCGTTATCCTTACTTCTTCGGACGGCCAGACCTGGCGACTGGTAAACTCTGGGACGGGGGCGTGGCTCAACGATGTCACCTACGGTGGCGGTCGGTTTGTGGCGGTAGGAGATGGGGATTCCATCCTTACTTCTTCGGACGGCCAGACCTGGCGACTGGTAAACTCTGGGACGGGGGCGTGGCTCAACGATGTCACCTACGGTGGCGGTCGATTTGTGGCGGTGGCATCGGACGGCACCATTCTCACTTCCACGGACGGGGATACGTGGCAGGCGGTAAGCTCGGGGACCACGGAGCCTCTCACGGGAGTCACCTATGGCGGCGACCAGTTCGTGGCAGTGGGCTGGAATGGCACCGTTCTCACCTCCTATGACGGCCAAACCTGGCAGGTGGTGAATTCGGGAATCACGTCTAGCTTCTATGGCGTCGCCTATGGGGCTAACCAGTTCGTGGCAGTGGGATATGGTGAGATCTTCAGCTCCCCCGATGGCCAGAACTGGCAACAGGTGGGTCCCACACTCGCGCTCGGCTTATGTGGCGTCGCCCACGGTGGGGATCGGTTCGTGGTGGTGGGGGATTATGGCACCATCCTCACCTCCCAGGACGGCCAGAACTGGCAACGAGCAGACTCGGGGACCGGGACAGCCTTGTGTGGGGTCGCCTATGGGGGCAACCGGTTTGTGGCGGTGGGGTCGGGTGGCACCATCCTGGTCTCCCCTCCTCCCTCCAACTAGACCTTGAGCGTCTGAGCCGCAAGCCACCTTCTGCGGGGGTGGGCCTAGGCCCGCCCCCCCGTGGCCGACTCCCCGCTCCCCTCCCGCTCCTTCGCCAGGCGGGTTTCCAGGCCCTGGACCAGGGAGGGGAAGAGCCGCTCGGAAAACCCCAGGAGGACCGCCAGGCCGTAGGCCAGGGGAGGCTCCACCAGGCCCCTCAGGGCGGGGCCCAGCACCCCAGCCTCCAGGGCCAGCCGGAAGACCAGGACCCCCAGGAGGGCCAGAAGGCCCCCCAGGGCCGGGGACAGGTAAAGGGGAACCCAGTAGGCCCCGTAGTCCGTGGGCAGGCTCCCAGCCTGGACCACCTTCAGAAGGCGGGAGAGGAGCCCACCCCCAAGCCCCCCCAGGTAGAGGAAGAGGGGGTCCGGCCCGGAGGGCCACCACCAGGGCCAAAGGGCCCCGGGCCAGGCCAGCACCAGGACCCCGCTCAGGAAAAGGGCCAGGGCCAGGAGGAGGGTGGCCTTGTTGTGCAGGGTGAGGAGGCGGGCGTACTCCCTGTCCCGCCGGTCGTAAAGGGCCCCCAGGAACTCCGCCAGGAGGGCCCGGCGGTAGGCTACATTCCCCGCCTCCTCCTTCAGCTTCTGAAGAACCTCCTGGAGCTTGGCCATGGCCTCCTCCAGGGGCGCAAGCCCGCTCTGGCGCCCCAGGGCCGCCTCCATCCGCTCGCGCCACCCCTTGGCCTCCTCCTCGGGGAAGAGGGAGAGCTCCTCCAGGCCCCGCTCCAGCCGGGCCCGCACCTCCTCGTCCTCCAGAAGCTGGCTCAGCTCCCGCTCCACCCGGTGGAGGATGCGCCAGGTTCCCATCTCCCGGCTGCCGTTCCAGACGCCGGAGCAGAGGAGGTTGGGGGGGCGCTCCCCGAGCATCTCCCTGGCCTTGCCAAGGAGTTCCTTCAGGCGTTCCCTTTTCGCCGCGTCCCCCGCTTCCTCCAGCTCCAGGCGGCACGATAGTTCTTCCAGCTGGGCCTTGGCCAGGCGCCAGCTGGGCTGGGCGATGCCCACCACCCGCGCCGCGTGGACCAGGAGGGCGTAGGCCAGGGGGACGGCCAGGACGCCCCAGTTCGCCGCCAACCACGCCAGCACCTCTTGGGCCATGGGTTCCTCCCTTGCCCTCAGGGTAGCCGCCGGAGCCTACACCAGGCTTAACCGGGTGGCCTGGGGGGGCGGTTAAGGAATCTGTAAGCCCCCCTGGGGAGGATGAGGGTAGGGACCCGAAGGGGTCCCTGCTTGGGAGGTGAAACCATGCGGAAGAGGCTTTGGCTTTTGGGCTTCGGCCTCGCCCTCCTCCTCGCCGCCTGCGGGGGGCAAGGTCCAGGTGGGGAGAATGCTCAGGTGAGGGTGACTTTATTGGATCCCCAGAACGCTTTCCAGGGTGCCTACTACCGGGTGGGTGCAAGCTCCTGGCAATCCCTTACCTTTGTGGATGGCCAAGCCACTTTCCAGGCCAGCGGGGAGTACCAGGTGGTGGCCCGGTGCCAGGAGGAGGAAGGAGGCCGGATTTATCACGTCAAGGCCACCCCTTCCCAGATGCGCCAGGTGGTCATAAGGTGTTCCTCTCCCACGAGCGCCCCATACGCCAGGGTTCACCTCACGGTTCGGGTACCACCCAACATCGGCGGAACCCCGATTGAAGACAGCAACGCTGTGGTTGTGCACAGCCTTTTTGCGCAAATCTTCCTCCTCTCGGGATGGGCGATTTGGGGCACCGGTCAAATCGTTCAGTCCGGAGAAGCCAGCTTCAGTACCGGCTTTCCCCCTGGGCTCCAAGACATCGTCCTCGCCGTGAGACGCAACGATAACGCCCCTTGCCAGCAACCCATCGGGTGGAAACGGGTCAGGCTGGATGTGCAGAACAACGGCGACTATACGATTGACGAGAACGACTGGCAGCCTTTTGCGGCCACCCGTTCAATCAACGTGGTTGGGGGCGGCAGCCCGGCCTTGGCTTCCGCCTACGTGGCCTACTTCAAAGACGGGATGAAGAACCCGGCCTACTTAGGTCGCGCCTTCGGCACAACCGGTTGCTACGGCGCCCTGCCATCGGGCGAGGGGGGGGTGCACCTCGGTTTTGCCGTGTCCAGTCTTGACGTAAGCGAAAGTTCCTCACAGCGTTTCATCGTCCTTAAGGACACGGGAGGAGATGACTGGACGGTGGATATGCCTGAGCCCTGGCCGGGCGGTGCCCTCACCGTTTCGGGGACCACGGTCAGCCTGAGCTACCCAAATGCGCTAAGCTAAC
>NZ_JTJB01000050.1 GCF_000794385.1 Thermus sp. 2.9 | reverse complement strand
CTCCAGGCAAGCGGCTTCCTGAAGGACGCCCAGACGCAACAGCCCCTTCTCCTCTACGCCACCTTCTTCCCAGGAAGCGGGACGACCCACTACACCCCTCCAGATGCGGGAAGCGTGCTGGGCTACACCTTGACCGCCGCCGATGCCTATATCGTGACCGCCGCCGCCGTGGTCCGTGGGAGCGCCGCCTCTTCCGAGGTGCTCCTGGACACAGAGCAAATGCCCAGCGAAAGCGCACTGCGGGGGATAGACATCGCCGTGGCGGTAGCTGACGTGGGCCAAGGGGACTAGGCCCATAAAGGCCAACAGGAAACGAGAAGGAGGTGGGCCATGCGGAGGATCCTTCGGTTTTGGGCTTTCGGCCTTGGCTTTCTCCTCGCCGCCTGCGGCGGCCCGGGAGGGGGAGGGAACAATGGGGGTGGCGGTTCCCTGGACCCCTCCCGCTTCCAGACCATCCTGGCCGCGGGGACCGATTTCGCGCTCTTGGTGAAGCCCGACGGCGTCTACGCCTGGGGGGACAACCGGTTTGGGCAGCTGGGGGTGGACCCGGCAACCCTGGACCACCGCACCACGCCGGGGAAGGTGGCGGGGGTGGAAGGGGCCGTGGCGGTGGCGGCCCAGTTTGGCGTTGGGGAGAACCAGCGCCACGCCCTGGCCCTGATGGCGGACGGCCGCGTCATGAGTTGGGGGTGAACCCCTACGGGCAGCTGGGTAGGCAAGAGGGGTTTGCTGAGGGGGGAGGGGGCGACTCTCCAGGAACCTACCAGCCCCCCGACTACGTGGTGGCCGAAGGGGGTAGCGAATACCTAAGCTCGGTGGAGGCCGTGGACGCGGGGCACGACTTCACCTTGGTCCTCCACACTGCCCAGGGCCGCCGCGTGCTGGGCTTCGGGGACAATCAGAACAACGGGGATGTCCTTACCCAAGTGGATCCCTGGTACTACGACCCCCGTCCCCTCCTCGGGCCCGACGGAGCACCCCTCACGGGCGTGCGCCAGGTGGACGCGGGAAACGCCCACGCCCTCCTCCTGCTGGAAGACGGGACGGTGTGGAGCACCGGGTGGAACCTCTACGGCCAAAGGGGCCTCCAAGGGGTGAGCGACCGCTACGCCCACCCCGTCCCCGGCCTCACGGGAGCCTCGCAGGTCTCGGCGGGAAGGGACCACTCCTTGGTCCTCAAGGCGGATGGGAGCGTGTGGGCCTTTGGGAGCAACGCCGAGGGGCAACTGGGGCAGGACCCTAGCATCCTGCCCCAAACCCATGAGCCCCAACAGGTTCCCTTCCCCTCGGGGACGAGGATCCGCGCGGTGGCCGCAGGGGGGACCCACAACCTGGCCATCGCGGAGGGAGGCCAGGTCTGGGCCTGGGGGAGCAACGACCACGGCCAGCTGGGCCAGGGCCAGGCGGGCAATCCGTCGCCCACCCCGGTTCGGGTCAAGGGGCCGGGGTGCAATGGCTTCCTGGGGAACGCCCTGGTGGTGAAGGCGGGCTACGACTACTCCCTAGCCATCACTCAAGAGGGAAGCGGCCTTGCCCTCTACGCCTGGGGCCTCAACGACAGGGGTCAACTGGGCAAGGGAGACACCGTGGACGTCCCTTGCCCGGTGAAGATACTGACCTGGTCTCCTTAAAGGAGCGTGCTTCCCCTTGGCCCTGCCCCCCGTTGGGGGGCTTTTCTTTCTTGTGCCGGTTTCCCCGGAATCGCTTATTCCGCATCCATTCTCACCCCATCCTTCACCCTCACCCCTCTTCCTTACTCTTCCTAGCGGGTAAGGTGGCCTTTGGCTCGGTCAATGGCGCACTCTCAGCGATTGGCTCCAGCTTGCACCAAGACATTCCCGGATGGGCCGCCCGCGCTCGTCCCCACACATGTTGTGGGGTGGCCCGTTTGCCCCCGCTTTTGCTATAACAATCCCCACTCCCGGGGATAGAAGGGCGAAAAGCCAGGGGGAGACGACCACGCCGCCTGTAGGGTAAATATCGATCTCCACCTGAAGAACCGGGGAACCAGGTGATGATTCTTACCGTGCCCCCTTGGGCTTGGAGCAGGGCCAGCGGTCTGGCTTGCCCGGACCTTCTTTTCATCGGATGCAGCTACCGAGTTAACCACCGGCTCCTGGGAGGCGGCCATGGCCGTCGCCCGGGAGTTGGAGCAGGTCTTCGGGCGCCAGGTGGTGTTGGCCTAGCGCCCGGCCCGGGGAACCCCCGCCCACCCGGGGGAGAAGTAGGCGGCCTCGAGGGGGTGGGCCCTCGAGGCGACTTCGGCCCCTCCCAGCCCGCGCTGGGAGGGTTTCCCCGGGAAGGGGACCGACCCCCTTTCCCGGGACCCCCGGAAAGGGGGTTTAGCTTTCTCGCCGCGAGCCCCCTCGGAGGGGGAGTGGGGTAGAGGAGAGGAGCCCTCGAGGAGGCGGTGTTAGTGGCGGCCCAGGGCTCGGCAGGACCGCTTGGGCGGCTCCCCTGGTGGAACCCGCCTCGAGGGCCAGCGGGGCGAGCTTTGCCACAGGGGGGTTCCACCACGCGCTCGGGGGGGGGCTTCGGCGCCGGGGGGCCTCGAGGGGCGCCTCCCGGCGCGCTTCGAGAGAAGCCCCATCGAGGCGCCTCCGCCATCCCGCCTCTACCCTAGCCCTCGGCCAGCCAAGCCAGGTGCCTGAGGGGCGTGTAGCGCGCCCACTCCCCCGTGTCCCTCAGGGAGGCTACATAGCCCTCCTCCGGGCAGAGCACGGTCAGGACCACCTCGCCCGTGCCGCGTGGGAAGAGCTCCCGCACGCGCTTTTGCACGTCCCTGATAGACAGCTCCCTAGCCCAGGTGCCGTAGACGCCGTTCCGCTCCTCGGCCTCCCCAAACGCTTCCACCACCCGCTTCTCGTCCGCGATCAGGTTCATGCCACCTCCCTTTCTTCGCTTCCGGCTCGCGCCCTTCGCACTTTCCGCCGCCCCCATCCTCCCACCGGAGAGAGCGGGAAAACCCGCGCCGAGGGGGCATCTTGCCCCCACGAGCGTGTACAGAGGCTTGGGGTGGGGGCAAGACCACCTACAAGCCCCGTACCCCCCTGTTTTTTGGAATGAATGTACAAGAAAATTGGACAACTATAACCCCCCTGTACCCCTTCCCGCCGTTTCCCCGTACACTAGAACCATGGAGAGCGAGAAGCGGAAGGTTGCAATGCGGGCGCTTCCCCTATCCGCCATCGCGCCCAATCCACGGCAGCCCCGCCTGCGGGACGACGCGGAGTCCGTCGCGGATCTCGCGCGCTCCATGAAGGAGCATGGTCTTCTCCACCCCATCGTGGTGCGCCCGCTGGAAGATGGCAGGTACGAGATCGTCGCCGGGGAAAGGCGCTACCGGGCCGCCCTCGCCCTGGGGTGGGAGACCATCCCGGCCACGGTGGTGGAGATGGACGACGTGGAGGCGTACCTGGCGTCCCTGGCGGAGAACGTGAAGCGAAGGGGGGTCCCTAGGACCGCCACCGCCATAGCCCTCATCCGCTTCCTGACCGAGGTTGGGGGTCTGAGCTTGGAGGAGGCCCTCGCCACGTTGAAGAGGCTGGGTAGAAGGCGGGGGGTTCCGAAAGGGGAGAACGCGCGGCTGGTGGAGAGGGCCGTCGCCGCCTCGGGCCTTTCCCCCAGGTCCGCTGAGACCTACGCCTACCTTCTAACCTCCGTCCTCCCCCTTCCAGCCATCCGCTTCCTGGTGGAGCGGCGGGACATCCCGAGCGACGCTCTTTCCATTGTCTGGCGGATGCTCAAGGTGGGGGAGGAGGTGGCCCAGAAGCGCCCCCCCATCCCCAACGCTCAGGAGTTCGTCTCCGAGCTCGCGGCGATCCTTTCCAAGGCCTCGGAGCGGTCCATGGAGGAGACGGCCAGGGAACTCCGGGACCTCTGGGCTCGGTACGAGCGGGCCCTGCGGAACCTGGAGTTGGAGGAGCGGGAGGAGGGGGAACTTCCACAGGAGTACGCCGAGATCCTGAACGCCCTTGAAGCGCCCCTTGATGCTCTGGAGCGGAGGGTAAGCTACTTGCGCCGGGTCTGGTCCCGCCGGAAGAAGCTCTTGGAGAAGAGGCTTCTGGCCGCCTGGCGGGCGAAGAGGGCGGGGGAGGAAGGGGAAGCTTCCGAGTTCCTTCCCCTGGACGCGGCGCTGAACTCGCTTTTCCAAGCCTACGTCTGGTCCTTGGTGATGGCGGTGCACGCCCTTGCCGGCTATATGGGCGGGGCTCCGGAGCGGGAGAAGAGCGCCTCCCCAGACCGGATCCCCACCGCCTGGCAGGCCTCGGACCAGCTGAAGCGGGTGGCGGCGGAGCTCTACCACCTTTACACCGAGCGCATCCGGGAAACAATGGAAGCGCTGGACCACAAGTGGCCCGCGTCCACCTACATGGCTCGCCACAGGGACTGGATGCAGGTGGAGGCTGTCCGGGCCTCGAACCGCAAGCTGAAGCTTCCCTGGCTGGAGGTGGTGGCCGCCTTGGAGCAGGAGACTTCGGAGAACGGGTTGGCCGCCCTGGGAGAAGTCCCGGAAGAGAAGCCGGAGGGAAGCGAAAGGGAGTCGTGAGGGGCGAGGTGAAGAACGCGAGGGGGGATGGCTCGCCCCCCTCTTTTTCTTCCCCCCTTTGGGCTTCTTGGGTGTGAGGTTGGGGCGCTTTATGAGAGAAAAGGGGTGGAAAGGGGGGGATGTCGGGCCAGTTTGCGCTGTTTTGGGGGGGTTTTAGCGTCAGGGTTGCTGCTTGGGGACTTGAGCTAGCTTTCCTGAGGGGAGGTTCAAGCAACTGGGGTTCCGCGAGTCGGGTAGGAGGGGAGGTGTGTGGGGGTGGCTGGGAGTTTGTGATCAAAAATGTGCCTCACTCCCTCTCTACCCTTCCCGCTTGCGCACCTTTGATGGGCTTTGCCGGCTTCGCCAGCTATCTCCGGATGGCTGCTGGGCGTGGAGGCGTTAAGCTCTTGCGAGCCCGGTGGGAAGGGTATGAGAGCGTCATCCAGCCTGAACCTTTGAAGGATCTGTCCTGGTGAATCCTTTCCCCTCAAACCGCCTGCAAAAGCTTAAGGGAGAGCCCGGGAAAGCGCCGGAAGTCCTGGTCAAAGCTCACCAAGCGGTAGCCCCCCGCCAGGGCGAAGGAGGCTAGGTAGGCGTCCGTCCAAAGCCTCGGGGACAACTGGGGGAGGAACCCCTCTAAGGTCTCCTCCAATCCCGGTGGCTCCTCCCTGAGGGCCACGCCCGAGACCGCCCGCAACTCCCGGTAGACCCGCCAAGCCTCTGCCACGCTGAGGGGCTTTCCGTCCATGGCCTTGGGGTTGGTCAAAAGCCTTAGGAGGCCCAAGGCCGTCACCCGGACCAGAACCGGCTCCTCTGCCTCCTCCCAGTAACGGAGGGCATGTGCGTGGAAGGGGTGCTCGGGAACGAGGAGGGCGAACCAGACGTTGAGGTCAGGCAGGTCCATGCTCCTCCAGGAGTTCCCAGAGCTCGGCGTGGCTCCGTGCGGGGAGGCGCCTTCCGGCCTCGGGGACCCTCGGGATGGGCCTGGGGCCGGGGAGGGTGCGGCCGAGCCCTTCCTCCAGAAGGCGGACGATCACCTCCCGCAAGGTTTTACCTTCCTGGGCCGCCTTCAGTTTGAGGCGGCGGTAGAGGGGGTCGGGCAGGTCCAGGGTGGTGCGCATACAGACATATTAGCACAAAGGATGAGTCCCCATCTCTCCCCCTTACCTCCGCTTCTTTCAGGGGATGAGGTGGCCTTGAGGCTATTTCGTTAGAGGTCTACCAGGGCGGGCTCCGGGTGGTGCGGCTTTGGCGGTCGGCTGCTACCACCGTCATCTCAGGAGGTCAAAGGCAGAGGCGAAAAATCCAAAGGAGAGGGACGACAGCCTTAAAGGTGTTTCCCGGGAAGGCCCGCTTCCGCGGCCTGGGTCCCACCCACGGTCCACCGCTTCCACAACACGGTCAATGATGCTTGTCAACGGGCTCAGCTGGGGCAGGCCACAAACAGAGGGTTCCTTCCCTAACTCCCGAGGGTGGCCTCACCCTTAGCTGAACAGGCCGGATGCTTGCGGTATTCTATGGGGTGGAGATAGGCCTCGA
>NZ_JTJB01000049.1 GCF_000794385.1 Thermus sp. 2.9 | reverse complement strand
GGCGGTCCCGTTGACATACATACACGACACGTATAGTGTTTCTGGCGCATCTACCTTTTCGTTACAATACGCTAACGCATCCGGGCGTCAAAGGTCCGCGTCATTGTTGCTAAGTTCTAGTCAGTACCTAGCGACCATTAAAAGCGTGTTTCTAACCCCCGCCACCTTAAACCTCGTCTTTGATTCCGGCCAGGAGTTTACCAAGGACAGCTTACATAAACTCTTCATCGGCTATTGGGGAATCACTTGGGGGCCGTGATGGTGCCTACCGTGCGTGCCAGAAGCCTGGTCCTTCCCCCTGCGACTCCCACTCCTCAACCCGGGGCCACCGTAGCCCCGGGGGCCCGTAAATCCTTTCACCACGTGGCGGGGGAAGTGAAGGGCACTGGGGTGCGCTACGGTGATCTGAACGCCTTCGCGTGGTACTACGCTGGCGGCTACCTGACCCTAAACCGAGGCAGGAAGCGCATCAGTAGGACCTTTAGGGGGGCCGAAGATGCCAAGCGCAAGATCCAATAAGGCCCTGGTCTTTTTAGGCCTCCTGGGTGGGATAGCCCTCCTGGCAGGCGCTGGAAGGGCCGGCACGGCCAGGGCCACCAAGCCCGGGGGCTCCTCCTCCCCAACGCCGGACTGCCCCTACCCTCCCCCGGGGCCCCCGCCCTTGGACAAGGACCGGTGGAGCTTGATTGACCGCATTTATGCTCGCATTTCGGAAGTCAACCCCGCCCTGGCCCGGCAGTCCTGCGGGGACTGCGGGGGGCGGAACCTGGCCCAGATCGTGGCCGGGGCCCTGGCCCAGGCGGAAGGGATGGGGGTGCCCCCGGACCTCGTGGTGGCCCTGGCCCGGCGAGAGTCCTCCTTCAACCCCCACGTGGACCGGGTGGCGTACGCCCTCCAGATCAGCAGCAACGGGGCCACCTGCGCCTCGGGGTCCGAGATCGGCCCGCTTCAGGTCAAACCCTGCGCCTTCCGCCAGGTGGGCATGGACCCCACCCTCCTCCTCAACATGCCCATCCCGGCCCGGGTGCAGTACGCCACGGCGGCGGGGATCCGCTATCTGGCCTGGCTTCGGGGGCAGTTCCACACGTGGTGCGATGTCCTGCACGCCTACAACCGGGGGCCCACCGCCTACCGGAGGGGCGAGCGCAACGACGCGTATGTGGGCCAGATCCTGGCCTGGGCGTCTGAGTATTCGGAGCTAAGGGTATGAGCAGGATTCCATGGGGCATCCTCATCATGTTCGCCGCCCTTGGTGCGGCCTTCGCCCTGGCCGGCCTTTCCTGGTGGCTTTTGTTCCTGGCGGGCCTTTCCCTGTGGCTGGCAGTGGTGGAGTGCTGGGCTGTGCGGCGCACGGGCCTCACCATCTCGGGGCAGTTTGTGGCCTGGGCGAAGCGCCACCCATGGGCGGCCGGAGCCGTGGCGGCCCTCCTCGGGGCGGCGGTGGGGTATCTCATTTACCACCTGGCCACCGGCTATTAGGTGTTGTGTAGGTGTCAAAGGTCAATCCCCCGGGTAGCTAGGCCCGGGGGATTTTCCCTTGCGCATCGTGGTGGGCGATGGTGGACTTGAACCACCGACCTCACGCTTATCAGGCGTGCGCTCTGACCAGCTGAGCTAATCGCCCCCGCACGCAGGTATTAGCATAGCGCAAGGTGTCCTTTGGTTCAAGCCCGCGCCACGGCTTACAATGGAAGCCGTGAAGATCTACACCAAAACCGGTGACGCCGGGGAAACGGGCCTTTATGGGGCCGAGCGGGTGGTGAAGGCCCACCCACGGGTGGAGGCCTACGGCACCGTGGACGAAGCCAACTCCGCCATCGGCCTGGCCCGGAGCCTCCTGCCCGGGGAGCACCTGGACCTGCAGGACCTATTGGAGCGGGTGCAAAACGCCCTTTTTGACCTGGGGGCGGACCTGGCCACCCGCATGGGAAGCCCCTACGAGAAAAACATCGCCCGCATGGACGCCCAGGACGTGGAAGCCCTGGAAAAGGCCATTGACCGCTACATGGAGGAAAGCCCCCCTTTCACGGGCTTCATCCTGCCCGGGGGGCACCCCGCGGCCGCAGCCTTGCACCTGGCCCGCACCGTGGTGCGCCGGGCCGAGCGCAAGGTGGTGGCCCTAAGCCGGGAAGAGCCCGTGAACCCCGAGGCCATCCGCTACCTGAACCGGCTTTCCGACCTCCTCTTCGTCCTGGCCCGGGTGGTGAACGCCCGCACGGGGGTGCGGGAAGAAGCCTGGCTCGTCAAGAAGCGGCGTTAAGGCCAGGGCTTGCCGTAAACCCGCACCTCGGCCCCGGGGAAGGCGGTCTGCAAAAGTTCCTTTAGGAAGGAGGCGGCGGAGGGCAGAAGCCCGCCGCAGGGACCCTCCATGTAGAGGAAGAGGTAGCGGGGGCGCCGGGGGGACTGGGAAAAGCCCAGGCACCCCTCGTACTCGGGGAAGTACTCGTAGAAAAGCTCCAAGAGGTCTTGCACCAGGTCCTTGGCCTCGGGCAAAGCCCCGATGGAGCTTTCCGGCTTCACCCAGAAGGTCATGGCCTTCATCCTCCTCCCATTATGGGCGTTGACGGGAAGTCAGGGTGTGATATCATATCGCTATATGATTGAAGTCATCCAGTTGACCAAGCGCTACCGCACCCACCGGGCGGTGGAGGGCCTATCCTTCCGGGTGAACCCCGGAGAGGTCTACGCCCTCCTGGGGCCCAACGGGGCGGGCAAGACCACCACCTTGCGGGTCCTGGCCACCTTGGTGAAGCCCACGGCGGGCACGGCCCGGGTGGCGGGGTTTGACGTGGGAGAAGCCCCCTTGGCGGTGCGCCAGCGCCTGGGCTTGGTGAACGGGGGGATGCGGGTCTACGACCGCCTCACCGGGCGGGAAGTCTTGGCCTTTTTCGCCGGTTTTTACGGCCTTCAGGGCCAAGCCTTCCGCCAGGCCCTGGACTGGGTCACGGGGCTTTTGCAGATGGAAGAGGCCCTGGACAAAAAGGTCATGGAGATGTCCACGGGCATGCGGCAGAAGGTGGTCATCGCCCGGGCCATCCTGCACCGCCCCCCCGTCCTCCTCCTGGACGAGGCCACGGCGGGGCTGGACATCTTCGCCCGGCGGGCCCTTTTGGACTTCGTCAAGGCCTACCGGGACCTGGGGAACACCTTGGTCTACTCCACCCACGTGATGACGGAGGCGGAGGAGGTGGCGGACCGGGTGGGCTTCTTGCACCAGGGCCGCCTGGTCTACGAGGGCACCAAGACCGAGGCCCTAGCCCTGGGCCAGGGGAGCCTGGAGCGGGCCTTCATCCAGGCGGTAAAGGAGGCGGCGTGAAGGGGATCTACCGCATCCTCTGGAAGGAGCTTGTCCAGGTCTTCCGGGACCGGAAGCTGGTCTTCTCCACCTTGGTGCTGCCCGTGTTCCTCATGCCCGTCTTCATGTTCGGGCCGAGCCTCCTCCTGAACCGCCTCATGCAAGGGGCGGCGGAAAAGCGGCAGGAGGTGGCAGTGGCAGGCCTCCCGGAAGAAGCGCTTTCGGCCCTGCGCCAGGCCAACCTGGCCCCCGTGGCCGTGGAGGACCCGGAAGGCGCGGTGCGGGAGGGGAAGTACCCCGCTGGGGTCTTGTACCAGGAAGGTGTCTATAGGGTCTACGCCCGGCTTTCCGGGGGGCTCACGGAGGGCCAGGTGGTGGCGGGCAGGGTGCAAAGCGCCCTGCAGGCCCTCAAGGAGGCCAAGGTGGCCGAGGTCCTGGCGCGGCGGGGGATGCCCGTGGAGGTGCTCCAACCCTTTCGGGTGGAGGTTCAGAACGCTTCCCCCGAGCGGGAACGGGCCGGGGGGCTTTTGGGGTTCCTCCTCCCCTTTTTCCTGGTGGTCTTCGTCCTTTCCGGGGGGCAGGTGGTGGCGGTGGACGCCACGGCGGGGGAGAAGGAAAAGGGGACCCTCGAGGCCCTCCTCATGGCCCCCGTGCCCCTATGGCAGATCGCCTTGGGGAAGACCCTGGCCACGGTGGTCATGGCCCTCCTTTCCGGGGTGGCGGGGCTTTTGGGCCTAGCCTTGGGCGGGGCCTTGGCCGCCCGCTATGGCGGGGGGATCCTGACGGAAACGGGCCAGGTGCTGGACCTGGGCGGGCGGGTGGTCCTGGACGGGGCGAGCTTCGTGGCCCTTTTCCTCTCCGCTTCCCTCCTCGCCCTCTTCATGGGGGCGGTGATGGTGGGCCTCGGGCTTTACGCCAGGAGCTACAAGGAAGCGCAAAGCTACCTGGCCCCCTTGCAACTCGTTGCCCTCTTGCCCCTCCTTTTCCTGCAGTTTAGGGGCTTCTTGGAGCTGGAGACGTGGCACCACCTCCTTCCCCTTTTCAACGTGGCCCTCCTCATGGACGCCCTCCTCAAGGGAACCGCCACCCCCGCGCAGGCCGCTTTGGCCTGGGGGTCCACCTTGGTTTACGCCGCCTTGGCCCTGGGCTTTTCCGTGCGGGTCTTCGCCCGGGAAGAGGTGGTGTTCCGGAACTAGAAAGGAGCAAAGATGCGTGAGGTCAAGGAGTTTCCGGCGTGGCGGGTTAGCGGCTTCTTGGGTCTTTTCCTCCTCCTCCTGGCCCTCCTGTGGTTCGGGTGGGCGGGGTACGGCTTGGTGCGGGAGCGGGAGCTCGCCTACCTTTGGCACCTCCTTCCCGCTCTCCTCACAAGCGGCCTCCTCCTGGCCGGCCTCTTCACCCTGCAGCCCAACGAGGGGGCGGTCCTGGTCTTCCTGGGGCGCTACGTGGGGAGCGTGCGGGAGGAGGGCTTCCACTTCGCCAACCCCCTGGCCGCAAGGCGGCGGGTTTCCCTGAGGGTCCACAACTTCACCTCGGACCGGCTCAAGGTGAACGACGCCCAAGGCAACCCCATTGAGATCGCCGCCGTGGTGGTCTGGCGGGTGGTGGACACGGCCAAGGCCCTATTCCAGGTGGAAAACTACGAAGCCTTCGTGGCCATCCAGGCGGAGGCGGCCATCCGCGCCCTGGCGAGCCGCTACCCGTACGATGCCGAGGGGCGCTCCCTTAGGGGCAACCCCGAGGAGGTGGCCGAGGAGCTCAAGGCCGAGGTGGAGGAGCGGCTACGGGTGGCGGGGGTGGAGGTCCTGGAGGCCCGGATCACCCACCTGGCCTACGCCCCCGAGGTGGCCCAGGCCATGCTTCGGCGGCAGCAGGCCCTGGCGGTGATCGCGGCGCGGAAGCTCATCGTGGAAGCGGCGGTGGACATGGTGAAGGAGGCCTTGGCGGGCCTCGAGGCCCATGGCCTGGGCCTGGACGAGGAACGCCGGGCGGCCATGGTGAACAACCTCATGGTGGCCCTGGTGGCCGAGGCCCAGGCCCAGCCCGTGGTGAACGTGGGCACCTTGTACACCTGAAGGAGCGGGGTGAAGGAGGAGAAGAAGCGGTTTTTGTTGCGCCTGGACCCGAGGCTCTACCGGGTCTTGGAAAAGTGGGCCCAGGACGAGCTCAGGAGCGTGAACGCCCAGATAGAGTACCTCCTGAAGGAGGCGGCCAAGAAGGCGGGGAGGTGGAAGGATGCGGATGGAGGCGAAACGGGAGGCGAACCCTAGGCGGCTTCGCCCGGTGGAGGCCAGGCGGGTAGAAGGGGCCTTGCTTCCCAAGGACGGGAGGGAGCTTTTGCCAAACCCTTTGGACCCCACCCGGTGGACGCCATGAAGGCCATCTACTGGGTCTACGGGCTTTCCTGGGGGCTTTTCCTCGCCTATTACCTCCTTGGGGGCAGGTGGGGGAGCCCCTCTTGGGAAAACGCCGTCTTCGGGTTCCTCTACATGTGGGTCCCCGGGCTTGTGGCCCTTTATTTCGCCCGAAGGGAAGGCCTGAGGCTTCCCCTCTCCCCTAGGCCCAACCGCTACTGGCTTTTCGCTTGGCTGTTCCCCGTGGGCCTCACCCTCCTCTCCCTCCCCTTAAGCCTCCCCTTTGGGGCCTGGAAGGGCTTGAAGGGCCTCCTCCCCCCGGAGGCCCCGGCGCTTCCGGAAGCCGCCCTTTGGGCCCTTCTTCTCCTCCAAGGGCTCCTGGCCGGGGCCACGGTGAACCTCTTGGCCGCCTTGGGGGAGGAGCTTTTTTGGCGGGGCTACCTCTGGGAAAAGCTCCGGGAGCGGGGCTTCTGGCCCGCCAGCCTGGAGATCGGCTTTTATTGGGGTCTCTGGCACGCCCCCTTGGTCCTCGCCGGGCACAACTACCCCAAAGAGCCCCTTCTGGGCGTCCCCATGACGATCCTCTTCACCCTCCTCCTCACCCCGGCCCTCCTCCACGTGCGGGAGAAGGGGGGATCCATCCTGGCGGCGGCCCTCCTCCACGGCACGCTAAACGCCGTGGCGGGGCTTTCCTTGGTGGCGGTGGAAAGGACGCACGACCTCCTGATAGGGGTGGTGGGGCTCCCCGGGTTCTTTCTCATGGCCCTCTTCAACCTCTGGCTTAGGAGTCGGGTATAGTCAGGAGGATGCGCTTTTTGGTGCTCACCGGGCTGTCCGGGGCGGGGAAGACCACGGCCAAGGGGTTTTTGGAAGACCAGGGCTACTTCATGGTGGACAACCTCCCCCCAAGCCTCTGGAAACCCCTTCTGGAGGAGCTTTCCGCCCGAGGGATGGAGCGGGCTGGGGTGGTGCTGGACGCCCGGGCTCTCCCCTTCTTCGCCGAGCTGGAAGGGGCCTTGGCGGAGCTTAGACCGGTGGTGGTCTTCCTCGAGGCCCGCCCCGAGGTGCTCCTAAGGCGCTACAACCTCACCCGCCGCCTCCACCCCCTGGGGGCGGGGAACCTTATGCGGGAGATAGAGGAGGAGCGGAAGGCCTTAGGGTGCCTCAGGGGCCTAGCCCACCTGGTCCTGGACACCTCCGATCTCTCCCCCCGGGCCCTCAAGGAAGCCCTGGTGCGCTTCTTGGGGGAGGAAGCGGGCTTTACCTTGCGCCTCCTCTCCTTCGGCTTTAAGTGGGGGCCGCCTTCGGAGGCGGACCTGGTCCTGGACGTACGCCCCTTCCCCAACCCCCACTACGACCCCGCCCTCAAGCCCAAAAGCGGCCTGGACCCTGAGGTGAAGGCTTACGTCTTCCGGGAGGACCTGGAGGCCTACTACCGCGCCCTCCTCACCGTGGCGGGCTTGGCGGCGGAGGGGGCGAGGGCGGAGGGGCGGGCCTTCTACACCGTGGCCGTGGGCTGCACGGGGGGAAGGCACCGGAGCGTGGCGGTGGCGGAGCGGCTGGCGGAGGAGCTCTCCGGGCGCTTCCGCGTGGAGGTGACCCACCGGGATGTGGAAAAGGAGGCTTAGCCCCCCCTCCTTGCGCTGGCTTTACCCGGGGATGCGGGTGAAGCGCTTCGCCCTCCTCGCCCTCCTCGGGGTCCTCCTCTTCGGGGTGGGGCTCGCCGAGCTCCTGCCCACCTTGGGCCTCGGGGGCCCATGGCCCTGGGGCCTCCTTTTCGGGGGGCTTCTGCTGGCCGTCCTAGGAATATGGGCCATGAACCGGAGCATGCTCGCCGCCTTCACCGAGCCCGAGGAGGTGCCGGAGAGGGTCTACGTGCGCCGACGGCTGGAACGGGGCCCCAAGGTGGTGGCCTTCGGCGGGGGGACAGGGCTTTCCCGGGTGCTCAGGGGGCTTAAGGAGCACACCGTCCACACCACCGCCCTTGTGGCGGTGACGGACGACGGGGGCTCCACGGGGCGGCTTCGCCTCTCCTACGGCCTGCCGGCGGTGGGGGATTTGGTGGACTGCTTGGCCGCCCTCTCCGATCACCCCGCCCTGCCCGAGCTCCTCGCCCACCGCTTTGACCGGGGGGAGCTTAAGGGGCACACCTTCGGCAACCTCTTCCTGGTGACCCTCTTTGAGGCCTCGGAGGACTTCGCCGAGGCGGTGCGGAGGGCCAACGCCATCCTGAACCTGAGGGGCCAGGTCCTCCCCGCCACCCCCGAGGCGGTGCGCCTGAAGGCCCGCTTCCAGGACGGGGGGGAGGTGGTGGGGGAGGTGGCCATCCGGGAAAGGCGGGGGCGGATCCGGGAGGTTTTCTTGGAGCCCGAGCCCGAGGCGGTGATGCCGGAGGCCCTGGAGGCCATCGCCCGGGCGGAGCTTTTGGTCCTGGGCCCGGGAAGCCTCTACACCAGCGTGATCCCAAGCTTCCTGCCCAAGCCCCTTCAGAAGGCGGTGCAGCAGGCCAAGGCTCCCTTGGTCTACGTGGCGAACCTCATGACCGAGCCCGGGGAGACGGACGGCTACACCGCCTACGAGCACTACAAGGCCGTGGCCTACCACCTGGGGCGGAGGCCCGAGGTGGTCCTGGTGCACACCGCCCCCATCCCGGAGGAGGTGCTGAAGCGCTACGCCGCCGAGGGGCGCCACCCCGTGACCTTTGACCCCCGGCCCTTCGCCGCCGATGGGGTGCGGGTCCTCACGGGGGACTTCCGCGAGGAGGGCCCCTTGGCCCAACACGACCCCAAGAAGGTGGTCCAAGCCCTCCTGGGCCTGGTATAAAGGTGGGCGTGCTTTTCCTCTTCCAAGACCCCTTGGGCGATGACCAGGGCCTGGCCTACCTCTACCCCCGGGCAACCCTTTTCCGGGAGGCGGGGGAGGGGTACGCCGACCTCCTGGCGGTGGCGGGGGAGGACAGGGGGGAACTGGTCCTCAAGGTGCGCCTCGCCCGCTACCCTAACCCCCTGGAAGGCCCCCTGGGCTTCAGCCTGGCCACGGTGGTCCTCTGGCTGGACACGGAAAAAGGGGGCGAGGAGACCCTCCTCCCAGGCCTCACCACCCCCCAAGGGGAGGGGTGGGAAGTGGCCTACGTCCTCACGGGCTTCGGGGCGGAGAAGCGCACCCCGGGGGGCGGACGGGAGGCGGTGCGGGCTTGGCGGGAAGGGGAATGGGTGGCCGTGAGCACGGGGCTTCCCCCGGGGCGGTACGGGGTTTACGGGGCGGTGGGGCTTTTTGACCCCTTCGCCCCCTGGTACCTGCGGCCTGCGGGCGGGGAAGGGGGGCCCTGGACCCTGGGCGCCCCCCCAGGAAGCCCCCCGGTGGTGGACCTTCTGGCGGAAAGGCCCTTGGAGCAGGTGGAGGCCTACCAGAAGGGGGTTCTCAAGCCCCTTCGGCCCCAGGGCTTCGCCCTGAGGTGGGAAAGCCTCCTGGCCTTTGCCCTGGGAGGGGTTTCCCTCCTCCTCGCCTTTCTCCTTCGGCGCTAAAGGGGCCTCAGGTCCTCCAAGAGAAGCCACCCCACCCCGGGGGGAAGGGCCTCGAGGCAGGCTCCTAAGAGCCTCGCCGCCTCCTCCGCCACGGGCCTTAGCGCCTCAGGGGGGTCCTCCGTGAGGAGGAGGAGGGTGAGCTGGTGAAAGCGCTGGGTGTGGGTGGGGGTGCCGTCCTCAAAGAAGGGGAGGGGTGGGGGGACCTCGTCCAGGAGGAGCCTCGCCCCCAGGACCTCCTCGGGGAGGAGGGCCTTCAGGTCCAAGGAGGCCTCCTTGGGGTGCCAGAGGTATCCCTGGAAGAGCCGAACCGCCTGCACAGGCTAATCGTAAAGGTAAAAGCGGGGAAGGCGGCGGGAGAGGTGGACCGCCACCTCGTAGGGGATGGTGCCCCGGGCCTCGGCCCAGGCCAGGAGCCCCGTGGGGCCGAAGTCGGGGGAGAGGACCTCAAAGACCGCCTCCAGGCCCACGGGCCCGGGGAGGAGGACCGTGGTCTGGTCCATGGAGATCCGCCCCGCCACGGGGCAAAGAGCCCCGGAAGGCCCCCGCACCCAGGCCACCGCCCCCCGGGGAAGGCCGTCGGCGTAGCCCACGGGCAGGGTGGCGAGCCACTCCCCCCCTCGGGCCACATACTCTCCCCCGTAGCCCACCCGGTCCCCCGCCTTCAGGCGCTTCACCAGGGTGGGCCGGGCGAGGAGGCGGAGGATGGGCTTCAGGCCGAAGCCGGGGACGAGGCCGTAGAGGGCGAGCCCCACCCGCACGTTCTCCCCGCCGTGGAGGAGGAGGCCCAAGGAGTTTTCCAGGTGGTAAAAGTACCCCTCCCCAAGGGCCTTCCGCACCTCCTGGAAGCGGCGGCGCTGCACCTCCACGAAGGCAGCATCCTCCCCCGCGGTGGCCAGGTGGCTGTAGACCCCCTCCACCCGGATGCCCAAGGCCTCCACCGCCCTTAGGGCAGGGAGGGCCTCCTCCCAGGGGAAGCCCACCCGGTTCATCCCGGTGTCCACCTTGAGGTGGGCCCGGGGCGTGAGCCCCAGGGCCCTCGCCCGCCCCGCCAGGGCCTCTGCGGCCTCGAGGGTGGAAAGGGTAGGCGTGAGGCCCCACCTAAGGGCCTCCTCCGCCTCCAAGGGGTGGAGGCTTCCCAGGAGGAGGACCTCCCCCTCCACGCCCCCCTCCCGCAGGGCCCGCCCCTCCCCCACCGCGGCCACCGCCACCCGCCGCGCCCCCTTCTGGAAAAGGAAGCGGGCCAGGGGCAAGGCCCCGTGGCCGTAGGCGTCCGCCTTGAGGACGGGGATCACCTCCCCCTTTGCCCTTGCGGAAAGGAAGCGCCAGTTGGCCCAAAGGGCCTTTAGGTCCACCTCCATCCAGGCCCTTGCCTCCACAAGGGCCATGTTAATCCTCCAAAAGCCCCACGAAGCGGTGGGGGTCGGGGTCCAGCTTAAAGCGGCGGCGGTCCAGGCGGGAGAGAAGCTCGGCGAGCCGCTCCGTGCTCCCCTTCAGGAGGAGGTGGTAGACGTATAGCCCCTTCACCCGGGGCACGGGGGCCGGGGCAGGCCCCAGCACCTCCCCCTCCCGGGCCACCCCCTTTAGGGCCTCCAGGAGGGCGTAGGCCTCCGCCAAGGCCCGCTCCTCCTTGCGGTGGGCCACCTCCAGCTTCACCATGCGCACCTTGGGCGGGTAGTCCAGGGCCTCCCGCAGGGCCTTCTCCGCCCAGGGGAAGGCCTCCACGCTCCCCTCCAGGAGGGCTTCGTGGGCGGGGTGGTCGGGGTGGTAGGTCTGGAGGGCAAGGAGGGGTCTCCTGCCGGGGCGAAGCTCGGTGAGGGCCCAAAGGAGGCGGTGGTACCGCTCCGCCGCCCGGAAGTCCGCCTCCAGCAAAAACCCCTCGGCGTAGGGCAGGAGGACGAGGGCGAGCTCGGGGAGGACGGGACCCCTGAGGAGGGCCGTGGTTCCCACCACCACCCCCGGAGCCCCTTGGAGGAGGGGAGTAAGGTCGTCCCGGGCGTCCTTGGCGTAGCGGTAGACGGGAAGGCTAAGCTTATGCCGCAACACTTCCTGGAGCCACTCCAACCCCGGGCCCTTGGGCTCCAGGAGGGTGGAGCCGCACACAGGGCAGAGGGCGGGGGGAGCCTCCTCGTGGCCGCACTGGTGGCAAAGAAGCCTCCCCTTCCCCCCCTTGTGGTAGCGCAAGGGGAGGGCGCAGTCGGGGCAGGTGGGCTTGTAGCCGCAGTCGGCGCAGAGGAGGAGGGCGCTATACCCCTTGCGGGCGGCGAGGACCAGGGCCTGCCGGCCCTTTTCCTCCACCTGCCTGAGGAGCGCCCAAGCCCGCCCCGTGAGGGGGAAGCCCTTCTCCCGCCTCAGGTCCAAGAGGAGCAAGCGCGGCTTGGGCACGGGAAAGGTGAGGCCCGGCCGCTCCAAGACCTCCACCGCAGGCACCAGGGAAAGGTAGGTGAGGGGCACCCCCAAAAGCCTCGCCCTAAGCTCCGCCAAGGGGGGGATGAAGGCCCGGGTGCCGGAGGGAAGTTTGTAGCTTTCGCTTCCCTCCTCCACCACCACCAAGGAGGCGGGGGTGAAGGGGAGGAGGAGGCCGGGGTAGGTGGCGAAGACGACCCCGCCCGGCCTCCTAAAAAGCGCCTCCCGCTCCCAAAGGGGAAGCCCCCCGTGGTAGGGCCTGGCCTCGGGGAAGTATTCCAAAAACCTCTCCAAAAGGCTCATCTCGGGAAAGAGGACCAGGTGGTCCCCCTCGGCCAAAAGCCCCTTCAGGAGCCGCACCCGCTCCCCAAGCCGCCCCCCGTTCACCCGCCCGGGCCGCTCGGGGAGGAATAGGGGCGCCACGTCCTTCCCTTCCCGAGAGGGGGGAAGGGGAGGGCCGTAGCCCACATACCCCTCGGCCAGAAGCCGCTTCACCCGCCCCACCCCCACCCCCGCCGCCCGGGCCAGGGCGGCGAGGCTTTCCGCCTGGCCGAGGGAGTGAAGGGTCTGGAGCACCCGGTTGAGCTCCGGGTCGGGGTGGGCCTCCTTGAGGGGCCTTAAGACCCTCTTTCCCTCCTTGAAGGCCACCTCCTCCTCCAAAAGCCCGGCCTCCCGTAAGGGGTCCAAAAGCTTCGGGTCAAACCCCTTGGCGTCTTGCCAGGAGGTTAGGGCCTCGAGGCCCTTGGGCAGGAGGCCCGGGTCCGCCCCCGGGTAGAGCCGCACCCGGTGGCGCACCTTGGGGAAGGGGGAAGGAGGTCGGCCAGGACCTGGCCCAGGGGGCGAAGAGGTAGCGGGCGGCCTCCTCCAGGAAGAGGATCTCCTCCGGGCGCAGGTAAGGGCCCTGGTCCAGGTAGGCGATGGCGTGGCGGAGGGCGTGGGAGGGCCTTCCCCCCCTTCCCCCCTCCCCCCACCACCACCCCCGAGCCGCACCTCCCCCCGCCAGGGCACCGCCACCCGCCGCCCCAAGGCCTCCTCCCCCTCGGCCCCCAGGGGGGGCAGGTAGCTCATGGGGGGAAGGGAAGGGGCAAGGCCACCTCTAGGACCCGCATATGGGCCTAGCATAAGGGGGATGCGCCTGGCCGTCCTCCTCTCCGGCGTGGCCCTTTACAGCGCCCTCTACGCCGTGGTCCCCCTCCTACCCCTTTTGGAAAGGCTCCACCACGCCCCCCCGGGGGCGGCGGGGCCGGGCATGGGGCTTCCCCTCCTCCTTTTGGTCCTCCTCTCCCCCCTGGTGCCCCGCTTCCCCTGGCCGGCGGGCGCCCTACTGGGCGGGGGGCTTCTCCTGGTGGGCCTGGGCGGGGTTTTGGGAGCCTTGAGCCCAAGCCTCTTCCTCTGGACCCTCTCCCGCCTCCTCCAAGGGGTGGGGGCGGCCTTGGTGCCCGCCTTGGCCATCGCCCTGGTGCCCCTCCTCTACCCCCAGCGGGCCTTGGAGATGGCGGGGCTTTACATGGCGGGCAACGTCCTCGGAGGGGGGTTGGGCCGGGTCATGGCGGGGCTTTTGGCGGAGGGGCTTGGGGTGCGGGGGGCCCTCCTTCTCCTCTCCCTCCCCGCCCTTCTCCTGGGCCTTCTCGTCCTCCGGGCCCCCGCCGCCCTTCCCCCCCTGGGAAGGCCCCGGTACGACCTAACGGCCTTCCCCCTCTACGCCGTGGGGGCTATTCTCCTCTTTTTGAACCTCTTCCTCGCCAACCTACTCCCCTACCGCCTCCTGGAATGGGGCTACGGCCCCGGGCAGGTGGGTTTGGTCTACTTGGCCTACCTCTGCGGCATCCCGGGAAGCGCCCTTTCCGGCGTCTTGGCCCGGCGGTTTGGGGCGGTGGCCACCTTCCGCCTGGCCTTCGCCTTGGCCTTAGGGGGGATGGGGCTTCTCTTCCTCCCCCCGCCCCACCTGGTCCTGGGCTTCGTCCTCCTGATGGCCGCCCTCTTCACCGCCCAAAGCCTGGCCTCGGGGGCGGCGGGGCGAAGGGGGGCGGGGGTGAGCGGGACCTACGTGGCGAGCTTCTACTTGGGCGGGACCCTGGCGGGCCTCCTCTACCCCTTTTTTCTTCACAACTTTCCCCTGGCGGTGGGGGTGGGGATGGCCCTGGGCGCCTTGGCCTTTCTCCTGGCCCCCGTGCGCTAAAACCAGGGGTTCGCCTTACGCTTCTTCCCGGCGGCTGCGGAATACGAGACGGAAGGGGATTTCCTTAAGCCCGAGGTCTTCGCCGATGCGGTTTTTTAGGTAGTTCTCAAAGGCGCGGGTGACGAACTCGGGGTGATTGACGAAGAAGACGAAGGTGGGCGGGGCGACTTCCGGTTGAGTGGCGTAGAGAATCTTTAGGGGCTTGCCCTTGAAGTTGGGCATCTGCACCTTGGTGGTCCAGACGCTGACGAAGCGGTTGAGCTCCGCCGTGGGGATACGGGTGTGGTTGAGTTCGTGAAGGCGCGCCGCCTCACGGAAGATCTTGTCCAGGTTTTGCCGGGTGAAGGCGGAGGTGAAGACCCGGGGCAGGTGCTCCAGGTGGACGAGCTTTTCCTTAAGCTCCCGGCGGACCTTGGGCGCATCCTCCTTGGTCACCAGGTCCCACTTGGTGATGACTAGAAGGGTGGGTTTGCCCTTTTCCATGGCGTGGTTGGCGAGCTTCAGCTCCCGGTCGCCCACCTGGAAGGGGTCAATCACCAAAAGGGCCACATCCGCCTCCTCGAGGGCCCGAAGGCTCCGCTGGATGGCGAGCTCCTCCACCAGGCTTTCCGGGCGCTTGCGGATGCCGGCGGTGTCCACCAGGATGAAGCGCTGGCCGCCGAAAAAGAACTCCACGTCTATGGCGTCCCGGGTGGTGCCGGGCTCCTCGGAAACGATCACCCGCTCTTCCCCCAGGATGGCGTTGAGCAGGCTACTCTTGCCGGCGTTGGGGCGGCCCACGATGGCCAAGCGGATGGCCGCCACCTCGGGCTCGGTGTCAATCTGCTTGACGGGGAGTTTCTGCCAGATGGCTTCCAGAAGGTCGTCCAACCCCCGGGCGTGTTCGCTGGAGGTGGGGATGGGGTCGCCAAACCCCAGGGCGTAAAGGGGGCCCAGGTAGGCCTCGTGCTTGGGGTCGTCCACCTTGGTGGCCACCAGGATCACGGGCTTTCCCTTTTTGCGCAGGTATTCCGCCACCTCGTAGTCCGCCGGGGTTAGCTCGGCGCGGCCGTCCACGGCGAAGAGGACCACCTCGGCGTCCTGAAGGGCTTTGTCCACTTTTTCTTGGATTTTTTTCTCCCACCGGTCTCCCGACCAAAGCCCTCCGGTGTCCACCAAGAGAAAGCGCCCCTTTTCCGCTTCCACCACGCCCTCTTTGAGGTCGCGGGTGACCCCGGGCACGTCGGCCACCACCGCGCTCCGCTTGCCCAGGAGGCGGTTGAAAAGGCTGGATTTGCCCACGTTGGGCCGGCCTACGATGACGACTTTGTGCATCTTTACCCCACGAAAGAGGGGTGGGAAGCCCCCACCCCGCCTTTTTCCAGTTTACCATAGGGGGTATACTTCTTGGGATGCAGAGGATGGCGGGTTGGGTACTCCGGCGGCTTGGGTGGCGGTACCACATGCCTCCGCCCCCAGAGGGAAGCTACGTGCTCATCGGGGCGCCGCACACCTCCAACTGGGACTTTTTCATCGGGATCCTGGCCCTTTGGGCCTTGGGGATCCGTGCCCGGTGGCTCGGCAAGAAGGAGCTTTTCCGCCCTCCCCTGGGGTGGTTTTTGCGTTTTCTGGGGGGCATACCCGTGGACCGATCCAAGCGGAGCAACCTGGTGGACCAGGTGGCGGAGATCCTGAAGCGGGAAAAGCTAGCCGTTCTCATCACCCCCGAGGGCACCCGAGGGAAGGCCCCCTACTGGCGCACGGGCTTTTACTATATGGCCCTAAAGGCGGGGGTGCCCATCGCCTTGGGGTACGCCGACTTCCGCCGGAAGGAGGTGGGCATCGGGGGGTATCTTTACCCCACGGGGGACTTGAGGCGGGATTTTGCGGAGATCCGCGCCTTTTACCAGGACAAGGTGGGCCTGAGGCCGGAAAAACAGGGGCCCATCCGCATTCAGGAGGAGGCGGAATAACCGGGACTTGCTTTTTAAAGGGGCAGCCTTAGAATGGGCGCATGGAACAACCCACTCCTGTTTCCGATACGGAGCGGACTTGGGCGGCGGTGGCCCACTTGGCGCCTTTGGTGGGTTACTTCGTTCTTGTCGGCCAGATTTTGCTGCCCTTGGCTATCTTCCTTTGGGGGCCTAAGACCCCCTTTGTGCAGGACCATGCTAAGGAGGCTTTAAACGGCCAAATCAGCTACACCCTGTATGGGCTGGCTTTGTTCCTCTTGGCAATTACGGTGGTTGGTGTGTTCATCGCCGTGCCGCTCGGTCTGGCACTCGTGGCGGTTGCTTTATGGAACATGATCCAAGGAGCTTTGGCCGCTGGGCGAGGCGAGGTTTACCGATACGTACTCATTCTGCGCCTTGTGCCTTGACCTCTAGAACCACCACTGCCAAGGCCATGCCCCGCTCGTGGCTGAGGGTGAGGTGGGCGCGGAGGCCCTCGTTCTGGAGTTCGGTCCGTAGCCCCGGCGCAAACCGCAGCACGGGCCGCTTTCCCTCTAGCCCCACCCAGACGTCCCGCCAGGAAAGAGGCCTGGGCCAACACTTCTGAAAGGCCTCCTTGGCGGCCAAGCGGGCGGCGAGGCTTGGGGCGGGGTCCCGGTGGGCGAGGGCGTAGGCTAGCTCTTCCTCGGTGAAGAGCCGCTTTAGGATCCTTTCCCCGTGGCGTTCCAGGAGCTTTCGCACCCGCGCGATTTCCACCAGATCGGCGCCCACGGCTTGGATCACGGGACTAGTCTACCGCCTTGAGGGGAAGGGCTTGCCCGTGCTAGGGTACACGGGTGTTGCCGAGGGCTTTCCTTTCCCGCATGGCCGAGCTTTTGGGGGAGGAGTTTCCCGCCTTCCTCCGGGCCCTCACCCAAGGGGAGAGGACCTACGGGCTTCGGGTGAACACGCTGAGGCTTTCCCCAGCGGACTTCCTAAGGATTTCCCCCTGGCCTTTGGCCCCCATTCCCTGGTGCCCCGAGGGGTTCTACTACCCCGAGGAGGCCCGGCCTGGCCCTCACCCTTTTTTCTACGCCGGGCTTTACTACATCCAGGAGCCGAGCGCCCAGGCGGTGGGGGTGCTCTTGGACCCGAAGCCGGGGGAGCGGGTCTTGGACCTGGCGGCGGCCCCGGGGGGGAAGACCACGCACCTGGCGGCGAGGATGCGGGGGGAGGGGCTTCTCCTGGCCAACGAGGTGGACGGGAAGCGGGTGTGGGGGCTCCTGGAAAACGTGGAGCGTTGGGGGGCACGCCTGGGGGTGACCCAGGCCCCACCACGGGCCTTGGCGGAGGCCTTCGGCGCTTACTTCCACCGGGTGCTTTTGGACGCCCCGTGCTCGGGGGAGGGCATGTTCCGCAAGGACCCAGAGGCCATCCGCCACTGGGGGCCCTCCGCTCCCAAGCGGGCGAGCGAGGTGCAGAAGGCCCTTCTGGCCCAGGCTGCCCGGCTGGTGGGACCGGAGGGGGTCTTGGTTTACTCCACCTGCACCTTCGCCCCCGAGGAAAACGAGGGGGTGGTGGCCCACTTCCTGAGGGCGCATCCCGACTTCCTTCTGGAGGATGCCCGCTTCCACCCCCTTTTTTCCCCCGGGGTGCCGGACTGGGGGGACGGCAACCCCGAGCTGGCCAAAACCGCCCGGCTCTGGCCCCACCGCCTTCAGGGCGAGGGCCACTTCCTCGCCCGCTTCCGGCGGCGAGAAGGCGCTTGGGCCACCCCCAGGCTGGAGCGGGTTCCACCCCTTTCCCAAGAGGCCAAGCGGGTGCTTTCCGCTTTTTTGCAGGAGGCGGAGCTATCCCTGGAGGGGCCTATCCTGGAGCGGGCCGGGCACCTCTACCTCCTGCCCGAGGGGCTTCCATCCCTGGCGGGGCTTAAGGCCCCGGCCCCAGGGCTTTACCTGGGCCTGGCGCAAAAGGGGCGCTTCCGCCCCGCCAAGGCCCTGGCCCTGGCCTTCGGGGCCACCTTGCCTTGGCCGAGGCTTCCCCGGCTGGCCCTAGCGCCGGAAGATCCCAGGGCCCTTGCCTTCGCCACGGGGGAAGAGGTGGGGTGGGAGGGGGGAGACGTGGCCTTGGCCTTGGTGGTGCTGCGGACGGGGGTGGGGGAGTTCCCTTTGGACTTCGGCAAGGCCAAGGGAGGGGTGCTACGGCCCGTGGGGGTTAGGCTTTGACGGACCGGTCTCCTAGATGCATTGCTGTTTCCCAATGTCCTGGAGGGCATAAGAGGCTTTTTCTGGGAGCTTTGGGACGCGGAATACTTGGGCGTCAAATTTCCTCTGTTTGCCGTCCGTAGTAGTATAACCCAAGTTGCCACCTATTCTCTGCCTTGAGGATGCAAAACAGACTTGACCGCTATACACCTCTTGAGGTAGACCCAACCCCATGACCCTGCGCGAGGCACTGGCCCAAGTCCCCGACCCCCGGGGCAAGAACCGGCAATACCCCCTGTGGGGTCTGTTGGCCCTCATCCTCCTGGCCTTCCTCTGCCGCGTGGATTCCCAGAACGTGTTTGCCCTCGGGCAAAGCAGTCGCGGCGTGGCCCGCTTCGCCCGCGCCAACCCGCACCTCCTGCCCCACCTGGGCCTGCGCAAACCCCCGGGGCACTACGTCCTCACCTCCCTCCTCCCCCGCCTGGACCCCGAAGGCCTGCAAAAGGCCCTCCTCTCCCTCTTCCCCGAAGCCCAACTGGATGGGGTGTGGGTGGTGGACGGGAAGACCCTAAGGGGGAGCCGCAAGGGACCATCCCCCCAGGTGCGCCTGGTGGAGGTCTTGGCCTTGCACCTGCGGACCACCCTGGCCCAGGCCCAGGCGGAGGGGAGGGAGGCGGAGGCCCTGAGGCGGCTTCTGGCCTCCTTGGGGGCGGAGGACTTGGTGGGGAAGGTGGTGGTGGGGGACGCGGGGTACCTGTACCCGGAGGTGGCGGAGGCCATCCGGGAAAAGGGGGGGATTACCTCTTGGTCCTGAAGGGGAACCAGAGGGGGCTGTTGGGGTGGGCGGTGGAGGTGTTCCGGGGGATGGAAGGGGGGCGGCTGCCCGGGGAGACGGAGGCGGCCTGGAGGGTGGAGCGGGACGGGGAGGTGTGGCGGTACCGGGTGTGGGCCTCCCCGTACTTGCCCGAGGGGATGCGGGCCTTTCCTGGGGTGAAACAAGTGGTGCGCCTGGAGCGGGAGGTGATGCACAAGGGGACGGGGGAGGTGCGGCGGGGGGTGAGCTATGCCCTGACGAGCTTGGGGGCGGAGGTGGCGGACGCGAGGCGGTTAGGGGAGCTTTTGGTGGGGCGGTGGGGGATAGAGAACGGCTCCTTCTGGGTGCGGGATGTGCTTTTGCGGGAGGACGGGTGCCAGGCGCGGGGTGTGGCGGCCTGGGTGTTGGCGGTGCTGAGGGGGTACCTGGTTTCCCTTTTGCACCGTAAGGGGGTGAGGGGGAAGAAGGCGGCCCTGGAGGTCTTCTCCTTCCATCCCCTCTCCGCCCTCAGGTTCCTGGGGCTCTATGCGGAATAACGGTCAAGTCTGGGCAAGCCCACAACCCCTGGGCTTGCCTTGCAAACTTCGTGTACGGTATACATCCTAGCGCCATGGGCAAGCGCGGCTTTCCCCGGTGAGAGCCGAGTCCCAAAGAGGTCCTCACCCACGGTACCGCGGGGGGGAGGAGGTGCGGCGGGTGCGGGGGCATAGCCGGCTCCTGGCCCTGGTGCGGTGGGAGCGGGGGAGGAAGCTCCTTTGGCCCTTTGGGGGGAGTG
>NZ_JTJB01000048.1 GCF_000794385.1 Thermus sp. 2.9 | reverse complement strand
CCAGGCTGTGAAGCCTGGGGGTTTGTCGTTTCACATGCCTTGGGGCAGGGCGGGTGTAGTATAGTGGCCCAAAGGGGGCGGAATGAAGCTACTGGATAACCACGGGCGTATCCTCAAGGACCTCCGCATCTCCGTCACCCCCCGGTGTAACCTGCACTGCCTTTACTGCCATCCCTTGGGCCTCGAGGTCCGAGAACCCCCAGGCACCATCACCGTGGAGGAGGTGGACCACTTCCTGGAAGCCGCCTCCCTTCTGGGGCTTTCCGCCGTGCGCTTCACGGGGGGCGAGCCCTTGGTGCGCAAGGAGCTTCCCGAAATGATCGCCCGGGCCCGGGCCAAGGAGGGGATTGAGGACGTGGCCATCACCACCAATGGCCTCCTCTTCCGCAAAAGGGCCAAGGAACTGGTGGCGGCGGGGCTCAACCGGGTGAACATCTCCCTGGACGCCATCACCCCCGAGGTCTTTGCCCGCATCACCCGGGGAGGCAAGGTGGAGCGGGTTCTGGAGGCCATAGACACCGCCTTGGAACTTGGGCTTCACCCGGTAAAGCTCAACGCCGTGGTCATCCGGGGAATGAACGAGGAGGAGGTGGTGCCCCTGGCCGCCCTCTCCCTGGAGCGGCCTCTGCACGTGCGCTTTATTGAGTACATGCACCTGGACAACTCCGACCCCGAGGAGTACCGCCGCCGCTTCGTGAGCGGGAAGGAAACCCGCTCCCGCATAGAGGCGGTCTACGGAACCCTGGAGCCCGTGCCCCACGACCCCTCCTCCCCCGCCCGGGTGTTCCAGATCCCAGGGGCCCAGGGCACCGTGGGCTTCATCAATCCCGTGACCGAGCCCTTCTGCTCCCACTGCTCCCGGCTTCGCCTCACCTCGGACAAACGGCTCAGGCCCTGCCTCCTCACCGACTTGGAGATGGACATCGCCTGGGCCTTCGCCGCGGAAAACCCGGTGGAGGCCCTCATTGACGCCATCCTCATCGCCACCAACCGCAAGCCTGCCTTCGGCAACACCCTGCCCACCCTGCGCAAGCGGGTCATGCTGGGGATCGGCGGATAGCCAAGGAGGTGGCGAGGACCACCAACAAGGCCCCTAGGAGCCCGGTCGCGCCCAAGCGCTCCCCCAGGAGCAAGTAGGCGAAGAGGGTGGCCCACACCGGCTCCAGGGTGTAGAGGATGGCCGCCTGGGGGGCGGGGACGCGGCGCTGGCCCCAGGTCTGGAGCCAGGTGGTGAGGGCGGTGGCCACCACCCCCAGGTAGAGCACCGCCCCCCAGGGTACCCCCTCCAGGCGCGCCCCTTCCCCCAAGGCCCAAGGGAGGGCCAAAAGGGCGGTGCCCAGGACCTGTACGGCGGTGAGGGGCAAGGAGGGGTAGGCCTTGGCGTGGACCTCGAGGCGCACGATGTAAAGAGCATAGGTCAAGGCGGTGAGGAGGGTCCAAAGGTCCCCCACGTTGAGGGGCGGTTGCTGGGGATCGTAGGAAAGGAGGCCCACCCCCAAAAAGGCGAGGAAGGCGGCCAGCCACACCCCCCGCACCCGGCGCCCCGCAAGGCTCAGGAGGAGAGGGACCAGGACCACGTTTAAGGCGGTGATGAAGGCGCTCCGGCTCGCCGAGGTGTAGAGGAGGCCCACCGCCTGGGAGGCGTAACCCAAAAGGAGCCAGAAGGCAAGCTCCAGCCCCGGGCCCCAGATGCCCTTGGGCAGGCGCAGGGCGAAGGGAAGAAAAAAGGCGCTCGCCACCAGGAAGCGCAGGAGGACCAGGAGGCTTGGGGCCATCTCCCCCACCGCCCCCTTCACCACCACGAAGGTGGTGCCCCAGATGAGGGTGAGGAGGTTGAGGGCGAGGAGGCCCGCGGCCAGGTCGCGCATGGCCTAAAGTGTATAGCATGACGCCCAGGCCAAGCGAGGTGCGAAAGGCCCTCCTAGAGCGCCTCCTCGCCCACCTGCGCCACCCGGACCCCGCTTACCAGGCCCTCCTCCAGGACTACCCCAAGCGGGGCGGGAAGATGCTTCGGGGCCTCCTGGTCTACTACAGCGGCCTCGCCCACGGGGCGGACGAGGAAAGCGCCCTCCTTGCCGCCACCGCCTTGGAGCTCTTCCAAAACTGGGTCCTGATTCACGATGACATTGAGGATGGCTCTGAGGAGCGCCGGGGCCGCCCGGCCCTCCACCGCCTCTACCCCATGCCCCTGGCCCTCAACGCCGGGGACGCCCTCCACGCCGAGATGTGGGGGCTTTTGCTGGAGGGGCTGGAGCGGGGGCTTTGGGACGGAAGGGTCTTGAGGGAGTTTCACGAGGTGGTGCGCCGCACCGCCTACGGCCAGCACTTGGACCTCTCCTGGACCCTGGCGGGCCGCCTGGACCTCACCCCGGAGGACTACCTGCGCATGGTGGCCCACAAGGCCGCCTACTACACCGCCGTGGCCCCCTTGCGCCTGGGGGCCCTCCTCGCGGGCCAGAACCCCCCCGGGGCCTACACGGAAGGGGGGCTAAAGCTCGGGGTGGCCTTCCAGATCGTGGACGACGTCTTGAACCTGGAAGGGGACGAGGCCTACGGCAAGGAGCTGGCCGGGGACCTCTACGAGGGCAAGCGCACCCTGATCCTCCTCCGCTTCCTCCAAGGGGCAGGCCCAGGGGAGCGGGAAAGGGCCGAGGCCCTTTTGCGCCTTCCCCGGGAGGAAAAGCCCGAAGGGGAGGTGCGCTGGCTTTGGGAAAGGCTTTTGGCCTCGGGCGCCGTGGCCTTTGCCAAGGCGGAGGCCAAGCGGCTGGCCCAAGAAGGCCAGGCCGCCCTCCGGCCCCACCTAAAAGCCCTCCCCGTGCCGGAGGCCCGCGAGCGGTTAGAGGACATCCTGAACGCCCTGGTGGAGCGCAGGGCATAATGGGGCCATGCAGGGGGTGCGCTTCAAGGTGATCACGGGGAATGACCAGGACATCTTCCAGGAGAGGCTCAACCGCTTCGTGGAGGATTTGCCGGAAAACGTGGTCTTGGTGGACGTGAAGTTCTCCGTGGCCGAGGGGCCCTCTCCCCTCTTCGCCGCCTTGGTGCAGTACAAGGAAGTGGAGGCGTGGAAGGAGTAGAGGGATTTCGCTTCTTCCTGGCCCTCAAGGGGGAGGCGAGCCGGGAGGAGGTGCGGGCCCTTTTCCCCGCCCTCGCCCCCCTCCTGAAGGCCCTGGGGGAAGAACTCTTGATCCAGGGGGAAACCTTCCGCCTAGAGCACCCCTTGCGCCTTTCCTGGTTCGCCCCCCTTTTCCAAGCGTTCTACCCCCTCCTTCCCGAGAAGGAGCGGCCCCTGGCCCTGGAACGGCTGGTGGAGGCGGCCTTCGCCTCGGCGGAGGCGGGGGAAGAGCTGGTGGAAGGGGAGGGCCTCCTAAAGGCGGCCCGGGCCTTCCAGGAGGGAAGCTTAGCCCTCCTCCGGCAGGACGCCAAGGCCGCCCTCCACCGCTACGGGGAAGGCCTGGGCCTTTTGGAGAAGGCGGGGCTTCCCTTCCCCGCCAGCGCCTTGGCCCTTTTGGCCCTGGCCCAGGAGGCCTTCCGCCCCGGGGGCAAGGGCAGGGAAACCGCCAAGAAGGCCCTTGCCCGGGCAAAGACCCCCTTCGCCGAGAGGGTGGCGGCCCGGCTCCTCCAGGCCACAAAGGCGGAAGAACCTAACGCCTAGAATGGGGGGCATGGACGGGGGGCTTGAGCGGCTTTACCTGGCCCGGCCTCGAGGCTTCTGTGCCGGGGTGGTGATGGCCATAGAGGCGGTGGAGCGCTGGGCGGAGGCGCTGAAGGACCAAGGGGAACTGGTGGTCTACCACGAGATCGTCCACAACCGGGTGGTGGTGGAGCGCCTGAAGGCCAAGGGGGTCCACTTCGTGGAGGACCTGGCGGAGCTGGAGGAACTTAGGCGGCAAAGGCGGCTTGCGGGCACCCTGGTCTTCTCCGCCCACGGCCACCCCCCCGCGGTGCGCAAGGAAGCCGCCCAGATGGGCTTTCACATCCTGGACGCCACCTGCCCCCTGGTGACCAAGGTGCACACCGAGGCCCGGCGCTACGCCAAGGAAGGGTACTGGATCCTCCTGGTGGGGGACTCCGCCGACCACCAGGAAATCAAGGGCACCTACGGCGAGGCCCCCGACCGGACCATCTTGGTGGCGGTGCACACCCACGTGGGCAAGGACCCCCGCCTGGCCGACCCCCGCACGGTGGCGGTGCCCGACCCCGAAAGGGTGGTGGTCCTCACCCAGACCACCCTGAGCGTGGACGACACCCTGGCCACCATAGAAATCTTGAAGCGCCGCTTTCCCAAGCTGGTGGTGCCCGCCCGCAAGGATCTCTGCTACGCCACCCAGAACCGCCAGGAGGCGGTGAAGCGCATCGCCCCCCACGTGGAGGCCTTTTTGGTCCTCACGAGCCCCCACTCCTCTAACGGCATGCGCCTTTTGGAGTTGGCCCAGAGCCTGGTGGGGCGGGCCTACCGGCTGGAGCGCCCGGAGGAGCTCCGCCCCGAGTGGCTTCGTGGGGTGAAACGCCTCGGCCTCACCTCCGCCGCCAGCACCCCCGAGGACCTGGTGCAGGGGGTGGTGGCCCGCTTAAGGGCGGAAAACCCGGGGCTTGTGGTGGTGGAGGAGGGGGAGTGGGAGCACATCGGATTCCGCGAGCCTAGGCCCCTTTCCCCGGAGGAGGTCTTGGGTGCTTGACCTGAGGCTCTCCGTGGCCCCCATGGTGGACCGCACGGACCGCCACTTCCGCTACCTGGTGCGGCAGGTGAGCCTGGGGGTGAGGCTCTACACCGAGATGACCCTGGACCAAGGGGTCTTGCGGGGCAACCGGGCGCGCCTCCTCGCCTTCCGCCCCGAGGAACACCCCATCGCCCTGCAGCTTGCGGGCCGGAACCCCGAGGACCTGGCGGAGGCGGCGCGGATCGGGGAGGCCTTCGGCTACGGCGAAATCAACCTCAACCTAGGCTGCCCCTCGGAGAAGGCCCAGGAAGGAGGGTACGGAGCCTGCCTCCTCCGCGACCCCTTAAGGGTGGTGGAGATCGTCCGGGCCATGGCCCAGGCGGTGCGGGTGCCGGTCACGGTGAAGCTCCGGCTGGGCCTCGAGGGCCAGGAAACCTACCCCGAGCTCGCCCGCCTGGTGGAACGCCTGGCGGAGGCGGGGGCGAAGGCCTTCATCGTCCACGCCCGAAGCGCCCTCCTCACCCTTTCCACCCAGGCCAACCGGGAGATCCCCCCCTTGCGCCACGAGTGGGTCCACCGCCAAAAAGGGGACTTCCCCCACCTCCCCTTCGTGCTCAACGGGGGCCTCCGCACCTTGGAGGAGGCCCTGGCCCACCTGGGCAAGGTGGACGGGGCCATGCTGGGCCGGGCGGTCTACGAGGACCCCTTTGTCCTGGAGGAGGCGGACCGGAAGGTGTACGGCTTGGCGAGGAGGCCGAGCCGCCTCCAGGTGGCGCGGCGGATGCGGGCCTATCTGGAGGAAGAGGTGGCGAGGGGCACCCCTCCTTGGGCCGTGCTGCGGCACATGCTGGGCCTCTTCCGGGGCAGGCCCGGAGGGAGGCTTTGGCGGCGGATCCTCTCCGAGGGGAAAAGCCTCGCCGCCTTGGACCGGGCCCTACGGCTTATAGAGGAGATAGGCCAAGAGGGCGAGGAGGAAGACCCACACCCAAAGGGGCACCCGCTTCCGGCGCACCCGCTGGCCGGTTAGGGGGTCTAGAGGGGAGGGCGGGGCCATCTTGAGCCGGGTGGCCCGCTTCATGTGGGCCACCATCTTGTCCAGGTCCCCCTTGCGCTTGTAGAGGGCGGCCAGGTTCTCGTGGAGGAGGGGGTCTTCTGGGGCGAGCTTTAAGGCCTTTTGGTAAAGGTCTAAGGCCGCCTCCAAGTCGCCCCGTTCCAGGTAAAGCGTCCCCAGGTTGGTGAGGGCCCGGTGGTGCTCGGGGTCCAGGGCGAGGGCCCCTTGGAAGTGGGCCTCCGCCTCCGCCCGCCGGCCCTGCCGCACCGCCTCCACCCCCAAGACCACCTCCCGCTCCGCGGCGAAGAGGGGGTCTTCCAGGGCTTTGGGGTCTTCGGCGAGGAGGGCGAGGCCCCTAAGAAGCCGCTCTCGCAAGCCCTCGGGGAAGCCTTCGGCGTAGGTTTTGGCGGCGGCGTAGTCCTTGGCACGCAGGAGGGCGAGGAAGCGCAAAAGCGCCTCCGCCTCGCCATCCCCCGCCAAAGCCCGCCGTTTGAGCTCGCCCACCATCCCGTCCATCCTAGCCTAGGGCGCGGCGGTAGGCCTCGAGGTAGGCCCGAGCGGGCTTTTCCCAGGAAAAGTCCTTTTCCATGCCCTTCAGGCCCAAGGCCTCGGCCCCAAGCCAGAAGAGGCGCAAAACCCCGTAGAGGAGGCCCTCGGGGTGGAAGGTCTGGAAGAGGACCCCCGTCCGGCCGTCCTCCACGGTGTCCTTCAGGCCCCCCACCGCCCGGGCCACGGGGGGGGTGCCGTAGCGCTGGGCGATCATCTGCACCAGGCCGCAGGGCTCAAAGCGGCTCGGGACCAAAACCGCCTCCGCCCCGGCGTAGGCCAGGCGGGCCAGGCCCTCGTGGTAAGCGGGGACGAAGCGGAGCCGCGTGGGGCTTTCCCCCTCCGCCGCCTGCAGGGCTTGGGCCAACTCCCCCTCCCCCACCCCTTGCACGTAAAGGCTGAAGCCAAGCTCCTTAAGGCGGGGCCAAGCGGCGAGGAGAAGGTCCAGGCCCTTTTGCGGGTCCAGGCGGCCGATGTAGGCGAGGATGGGCGGCTCGAGCCCCGTTTCCCGGCGGAAGGCCTCCTTGGCCAAAGCCTTGCCCGCGGGGTCTTCCCGGGAGTAGGGGGCGGGGAGGTGGGGGTCGCGGGCCGGGTCAAAGACCTCCGTGTCCAGGCCGTTGAGGATGCCCACAAGCTTCCCCGCATGCCGGCGCAACACCCCGTCCAGGCCCATGCCGAACTCGGGGGTCTGGATCTCCTCGGCGTAGGAGGGGCTCACCGTGGTCACCAAACGGGCGAAGACGATCCCCCCCTTCATCAGGTTCACCCTCCCGTAGTACTCCAGGGCCTCCAGGTGAAAGAGGCTCCAGGGAAGCCCGGTCCAGTGGAAGAAGGCGGCGGGGTCCACCAGGCCCTGGTGGGCCAAGTTGTGGATGGTGTAGACCGTGGGGGCGTAGAGGGCGAGGAGGGCGGCGGTCCAGTCGTGGGCGTGGACCAGGTCAAAGCCCCGGGCCACCTCCTTGGCCGCCAGGGCGAAGCGCAGGTAGCGCTCGGGGTCGTCCGGGTAGCCGTAGATTCCCTCCCGGTCAAACCCCTCCACCCCCAAAAGGAGGAAGCGCATCCCCCCTTCCACCCGCTCCCCCAAGGCCGCCCGCGCCTCCTGGCCGGCGAAGGCGAAGCGCACCTCCCCCACCCCCTTGGCCTCCAGGCCCCGGTGCCAGGGGAGGAGGACCGCCGCCTCCACTCCCAGGGGCCTCAGGGCCTTGGGCAGGGCCCCCACCACGTCGGCGAGACCTCCCACCTTGGCCAAGGGGTAGGCCTCGGGGGCCACGAGGAGGACCTTCATGGGGGCCACACCCCCTCGGGAAGGGGAAGGGCGCCCTTCAGGTCCTGGAGGTAAAGGTAGGCCCAGGCCTCGAGGGGGCCCTCCGCCGTGTGGACCAGGACCCGCACCCTCCGGTACTCCTCCCCTTCCTCCTCCAAGGCGTCCAGAAGGGGAAGGGCCTCCGCCGGGAGGAGGAGGACCTCGCCATAAACCCTTCCTTCCCCCGGCACCATGGCGGGGTAGGCGTAGGGCCTTCCCGCCCCTTCCGGCAGGTGATACAGGCTAAACCCCTCCACGTACCCCGGGACCACCCCCAAAAGCTTCCCCGCCACCCGGGCGTGGTTCCGCTCCCCTCGCTTCAAGGTGCCGTAGACGAAGACCCGCTCCACTACTCCCCCAGGAAGCGGTACCCCACCCCCACCACGGTTTCTATAAAGCGGGGGGCGTAGGGGTCATCCTTGAGCTTCTTGCGGAGAAGCCGCACGTAGGCGTCCACCACCCGCTCCGAGCCGGCGAAGTCCGGCCCCCAGACCCTTTCCAAAAGCTCCTCCCGGGTGTAGACCCGGCCCGGGGCCTGGGCTAGGGCGAGAAGCAGGCCCATCTCCGTGGCGGAAAGCTTTAGGGGCTCCCCTTCCAAATACGCTTGGCGCGCCTCCAGGTCCAGCTCCAAGGGGCCAAAGCGCCGTCTCCCCTCCTTGCCCGCGCGGCGCAGGAGGGCCTTGATGCGGGCGAGGAGTTCTTTTAGCGAGAACGGCTTGCCCAGGTAATCGTCCGCCCCTTCCAAAAGCCCTTCCACCCGGCTGTCCTCGTCCGCCCTGCCCGTGAGCAGGAGAACGGGGAGGAGGGGGTCCAGGTCCCTTAGGGCCTTGAGGACCTCGAGGCCCTCCATGTCCGGCAGGCCCCGGTCCAGGACCACCAGGTCGGGCTTCTCCCCCTCAAAGGCCTCCCTTAGGGCCTCCCGGCCCGCGCGGGCCCAGACCACCGAAAGCCCCTCCTTCTCCAGGAACCGCTTCACCAGCTCCCCCACCTGGGGGTCGTCCTCCACCAAGAGAATCCGCACCATAATCCCTTTCCGAATACCTAGCGTCCCAGAACCACCACCACCCCGGGGTATTCCCCTTCGGGCAAACCCAGAAGCCGGGCCACCGCCTCGTCGTAGAAGGTTTCCGCCGGATAGGCGGCAAGCCCCAGGCCCACGGCGGAAAGCAGGACCAAGCCCGCGGCGTAGCCGGCCTCCAAAAGAGCATACCGGTATCCCCGAAGGCCGAACAAGGCTTCGCTCCTTTCCGGGACCAGGGTGAGGACGAGCAAGGCCGCCGCCTTCTTTGGGGAAAGCCCCAGAAGGGCCTCGGCCCACGCCCCGGGCTCCGCCTTGTGGGAGAGCTGGAAAAGCTGGTGCTCCTTGGGGAAGTAGTGGTAGACCCCGGGGAAAACCCCCTCCACCTGGAGGGCCACCAGGTAGGCCTCCACGGGGTAGGCCTCGCCGGCGGAGGGAAAGCCCCTAAGCCCCTCCCGCTCCGCCAGGGGAAGGAGGAGCTGGGAGAGGTCGTTGAGGGTGAGGGCGGCCCCCACCTCGGGCAAAGCGGGCTTGAGGTGGGCCAGGACGCGGAAGAGGGGCGGCCCCCCGTCGCGCCGCCCGGGGGGAAGGGCCTGGGTTTCCAGGGGGTTGGCGTAGACCTTGGCCTTGGGCTTGCGCTTGAGGGGTAGCTCGTCCCCCGGCTGGAGGCGGGAGAGGCGGTAGAAGAGCTTTCCGGGGTGCTTCTCCATGGCTAGAAGCGGTACCCCTTGGGGACCACCACCACCCCTTCCGGGGTCACGGTGAAGCCCCGGGCCCGGTCGGCCTCGAGGTCGTAGCCGATCTCGGTGTGGGGCGGGATCTTCACGTTCTTGTCAATGATGGCGTTGCGGATGCGGCAGTAGCGCCCAACCTCCACGTCGTCAAAGAGGACGGAGCGCTCCACCAGGCTATAGGAGTTCACCCGCACCCGGCGGAAGAGGACGGATTCCCGCACCGTCCCGCCGCTCACAATCACCCCGCCGGCGAGGAGGCTGTTGAGGGCCCGCCCCACCCGCTCCCCGGTTTCGTGGACGAACTTGGCCGGGGGGCTAAAGAGGTTGGCGGTGCGGAGGGGCCATTCGGGGTTGAAGAGGTCAAACTCGGGGATGACCTTCACCAGGTCCATGCTGGCCTCAAAGTAGGCGTCCAGGGTCCCCACGTCCCGCCAGTAGAGGTTGGGGCCCTCCTGGCCGGGGATGGGGTTGCGGTGGAAGTCGTAGGCGTAGACCCGGTACCCCTCCTTGAGGGCCCGGGGGATCACGTCCTTGCCGAAATCGTGGGAGCTCGCCTCGTCCTTGGCGTCCGCCTCCAAAAGCTCAAAAAGGGCCTCGGTGCGGAAGATGTAGTTGCCCATGGAGGCCAGGGCCAAGTGGGGCTTATTTGGGAGGGGCTTGGGGATCTTGGGCTTTTCCTGGAACTCGGTGATGCGCCACTCCTCGTCCACCTGCAGGACGCCGAAGCGGCCCGCCTCTTCCACGGGCACGGGGTAGGCGGCGATGGTGATGTCCGCCCGCTTTTCATAGTGGTACTCCACCATGTGGCGGACGTTCATCTTGAAGATGTGGTCCCCGCCGAAGATGGCCACCGCCTCGGGGGCGTGGTTTTGCACCAGGTGGAGGTTCTGGTAGATGGCGTCCGCCGTGCCCCGGTACCACACGGGCCCGAGCTCCTCATAGCGGTACATCTGAGCGGGCACCAGGAGGATGAAGTGGTCCTCCAAAAAGGCGCCGAAGCGCCAGTAGCGCTGGATGTGCTCGGTGAGGGACTGGGCCTTGTACTGGGTGAGGACGTAGATGGCGTAGATGCCGGAGTTGACGAAGTTGTTGAGGACGAAGTCAATAATGCGGTATTTGGCCCCGAAGGGCACCGCGGGCTTGGCCCGCTTGGCGGTGAGGGGGTAAAGCCGGCTCCCCTGCCCCCCCGCCAAAATCATCCCCAAGACCTCCACCTTGACCATGCCGTCCCCCTTTGGGGGTAGTTTACCCTAGGCCCCAAGGACCCGCGTCCCGGTATAGTGGGGGCCGATGCGGGTCCTCCACCTCGCCTGGTTCACCCCGCCCACGAGGCCCAAGCCCGCCCCTCCCTTCTTCGGCCAGGAGCGGGCCCTAAAGGCCCTGGAAAGCGCCTTCCGCCAGAAGGGGCACGGCTACCTGGTGGGGCCAAGCGGCCTGGGGAAGCGCAAGCGCCTCCTGGCCTACCTCAGGGACCGCGCCTTCCCCAAGGAAGAACTGGTCTACCTCCCCCTGGGGGAGGAGGCCTTCCCCCTCACCCTGCCCCAAGGGGAGGGCCGGGCCCTGGTGGAGGGGGTGGAAGCCCTCTTCGCCGAGTTCACCCCCGCCCTTTTTGGGGAAAAGGGCTTCCTCTACGCCAAAAGCCTCCTGGAAGCCCGCTACGAGAAGGAAGCGGAAGCCCTCTTAAGGGCCCTGGCGGAGGAGGCCCAAGGCCACGGCTTCACCCTGAAGGAGGGCGAGGGGGGGCTCACCCTCACCGGCCAGGGCCCCCTGCCCCCCGAGCTTTCCGCCAAGCTGGAGGAAACCATCCTGGCCTACGTGGACCTGAGGCAAAAGGCCCAGGCGCAGGTGGCCGCCCTAAGGCGGGGCTTCGCCGAGCGCTTCCTCCTGCCCAAGGCCGAGGAGCTTAAGGGCCGCTTCCCCCAAGCCGGGCCCTACCTGGATTGGCTTTTGGAAAACCTGTTGCGGGCCGCGGCCCTGGAGGAGGCGGTGGAGCCGGAAAGGCTTCTTCCCCGCCTCCTGGTGGAGGGGGGGGAGCGGGTGGTCCACGAGCCCAACCCCACCCCGGAACGGCTTTTCGGCCACCTGGAGTACGAGATGCGGGAGGGGGCCCTCACCACCCACCTGGGGCTCCTGCGCCCCGGGGCCCTGCACCGGGCCATGGGGGGGGGTTTTGCTCCTGGAGGCCCACCGCGTCTTGGAGCTGGGGAGCTACCCCCTCCTCAAGCGGGCCCTGGCCACGGGGGAGGTGGAGCCCCTCACCCCCAGGCCCGAGGTCAAGGGCCCCCGGATCAAGCCCGCCCCCCTCGAGGCCCAGGTCTTCCTGGTGGGCCCCCCGGAGGTCATCGCCTTCTTGGAGGAGGACGAGGAGTTTTTGGAGCTCTTCCCCTTCCGGGTGGAGTTCGCCCCCGAGATCCCCTACACCGAGGAAAACGTGGCCTACCTGGGGGGCTTCCTGGAGGGTGAGGGGGTCCACCTCACCCCCGAGGGCCTGGCCGCTTTGGCGGACGAGGCCCGGCGCATGGCGGGCCACCAAGAACGCCTGGATGCCCGCCTCTACCGCCTCCTGGACCTGGCCAAGGAGGCGGAGGCCCACGGGAAGCCCCTGGACCGAGCAGCGGTGGCCCAGGCGGTGCGTTCCCGGGAGGAGCGGTACGGGCTGGAGGAGGAACTCTACCTGCAAGACCTGAGGGAGGGCGTGGTGGCCTTGGAGGTGAAGGGGGAGCGGGTGGGGGAGGTGAATGGGCTCGTGGTGGTGGAAGGCCCCGTGCCCACGGGCCGCCCCGTGCGCATCACCGCCCAGGCGGGGCCCGGGCGGGAGGGGATCCTCTCCATAGACCGGGAGGTGGGGCTGGGGGGCCAAGTCTTCCACAAGGCGGTCCTCACCCTGGCCGGCTACCTAAGAGGCACCTACGCCCAGATCGGGGCCCTTTCCGCCACGGTGAGCCTGGTCTTTGAGCAAAGCTACGGGGGCATTGAGGGGGACTCCGCCGGCCTCGCCGAGCTTTTGGCGGTGCTCTCCGCCCTTTCGGGCCTTCCCCTAAGGCAGGACCTGGCGGTGACCGGGGCCATTGACCAGACGGGGCGGGTCTTGGCGGTGGGCCGGGTGGCGGAGAAGGTGGAGGGCTTCTTCCGCGTCTGCCAGGCCCTGGGGCTCACGGGCACCCAAGGGGTGGTCCTGCCCCGGGCCAACCTCCCCCACCTCACCCTGCGGGCGGAGGTGGTGGCGGCGGTGGAGAAGGGAGTGTTCCACCTCTACGCCGTGGAAGGGGTGGACGAGGCCCTGGAGCTCCTCTTCGGCCGCAAGGCCTACTGGGTGCACGAGAAGGTGCGGGAAACCCTGGCCCACTTCCAGAGCCTGGAAAACGGCGAGGAAAAGGGCTAGCGGCCGGGCTCCAGGAGGAGAAGCCTCCCCTCCCCGGCGAAGGTCATGGGGAGGTAGTCCCCCCTGGCCCAAAGGGGGAGGAGGTCGGCGTGGTGGGGGGAAAGGAAGTGGCCCGACTGGCCCATGGGGTGGACGAAGAGGGAGCGCTCGGGATCGGCCAGGTCCACGATCTGGCGGTAGCTTGGGCCCTTGTCCATGGCGAGGGTCTTGGGGTCAAAGGGGCCCACGTTCACCGTGTACCGGTCCCCGCCAAAGGCCACCTCCCGGTCGGAAAAGCGCTTTAGGGGGGTGTGGGTGAGGACGGGGTGGCGGAAGGCGGCCCGGTGGACCGCGCCCCAGGTCCGGGCCCGAAGCCCCTCCTTGCGGTCCAGGGCCCGCTCCAGGGCCAAGGCGGCGTAGTCCAGGCAGGTTTCCCTATACTCGGTTTCCGGCTGGTCGCAGTTCCTGTCCCCCTCCTTCATGGCCTTGAGCAGGTAGCGGGGCTCGTCCCAGTACTCCTCCCCCACCTCCCGGGCGGGAAGCCGGGTGAGCTCGGCGTACCAGAGGGCGAAGACCAAGGCCTCCTCCGAGGAGGGGGCCATGGTGCCGTCCCAGGCGAGGAGCCGCTCCCGCCAGGCTTTGCTCCGCTCCGAAAGGGGGGTGAGGAGGGAGAGGACGGGGCGGAAGTCGCGGAAGAGGAGGCTCTTTTGGTCCTGTTGGATGGCCTTTATGTCCTCCAAGGTGAGCTTCTCCTTGGCCCGGAGGAGTTCCAGGATGCGCTCCGCCCGGTAGGGCTCGGCCCAGTCGTAGGTGAGGGCGTAGGGGAAGCCCGGCGGGGTCACCTTGTGGTTGGCGGTGACCAGGAGGCCCTCCTTGGGGTTTAGGACCTGGGGCCATTCCTCGGGTCTGCGGTAGCCCAACCAGTCCCAGTTCCCGTCCCCCGGCACCGGGACCATGCCCGTGTGCCCCTCCTTGCGGATGGGGAACTTCCCCGGGGCGATGTAGCCGATGTTGCCCTCGGTGTCGGCGTAGACGAAGTTTTGGCTGGGGGCGGAGTAGTGGATCAGGGCCTTTCTAAACGCTTCCCAGTTGGTAGCCCGGTTGATGCCCAGGTAGGCCATGAGGATGTGGTCCTCCGGGTCCAGGCTCACCCAGCGGAGGGCCATGGGGGTTTTGGGAGGGTCCTTTAGGGCGTCGGTGATCACGGGGCCATAGAGGGTTTCCCGCACCTTGAGCCGCTCCTCCTTGCCCCCCTTGACCCGGATCACCTCCTCCCGCACCCCATAGGGGACCACCCGGCCTTGGTACCGGTAGCCCCTGCCCCCCACCTCCTCCAGGAGGTAGAGGTCCTGCACGTCCGCCCCCACGTTGGTCACCCCCCAGGCGATGCGCTCGTTGCGGCCGATGACGATGCCGGGAACCCCGGGCAAGGAGGCGCCCACGGCCCGGTAGCCGGGGGCCTCGAGGGCCATGAGGAACCAAAGGGAAGGAACCTGGAGGCCCAGGTGGGGGTCGTCCGCCAGGAAGGGCTTTCCCGTGGCGGTGCGGCTTCCCGCCACCACCCAGTTGTTGCTGGCCTCGAGGAAGCGGGGCGGGGCCATCTGGAGGAGGGCGCTTGGCGCCTCCTCCCGCTTGAGGGATAGCCGCAGGTCCTCGGCGCTCAGGATGGTGGGGGCGTCCTCGGGGTAGGGGGGCATGAGTTCCAGAAGCCTTTCCGGGCTGATCCCCCGGGCCAGGAGGCGGTGGCGGAGGAGCTCCTCCTCCCAGTTGCCGGAAAGGTCAAAGCTCATCATCTTGGCCCAGACCAAGACGTCGGGCCCGGTCCAGGGCTCGGGGCGGAAGCCCAAGAGGGTGAACTCGGGGGGCAGGGGCCCCCCCAAGGCCAAGAAGGCGTTGACCCCGGCGGCGTAGGCGTCCACCGCCTCCTTCTCCTCGGGGTAAAGCCTTTCGTAAGCGCTTTGCGCCGCCCGGTAAAACCCCCAGGTGCGCAGGAAGCGGTCCTGGGCCAAGGTGGCTTCCCCCAGGACCTCGCTCAGGCGCCCCTGACCCACCCGCCTTTGGAACTCCATCTGCCAAAGCCTCTCCTGGGCGTGGACGAAGCCCTGGGCGAAGAGGAGGTCCTTGAGGCTTGCCGCCCTCATCCGCACCACACCGTGCCGGTCCCGCGCCACCTCCACCGGGGCGGAAAGCCCCTTTAGGGCGAGGCGCCCTTCGGTCTTGGGCAAGGAGGCCCGCAGGTAAACCACCCCCCCGATTCCCCCAAAAAGCCCCAGGGCCAAGAGGCCCACCAGAAGCCAGGCCAAAACCCGCAGGAAGCGTTTCATACTTGGCGGCAAGCATACCACACTTCCCAAAACCCGCCCCAGGCGGGAGGATAGGGGCATGGAACTCGCCCGCATCCAGGAGGTCCTGCGGGAGGAAAGGCTAGACGGCTGGCTCCTTTACTCCTTCGGCCGGAGCAACCCGGTGGCCCTCGAGGTCCTGGGCCTTCACGCCCTCCACCTCACCCGCCGCCTGGCCTACTTCCTCCCCCAAGAGGGGGAGCCCACCCTCCTCTCTCACGCCATAGAGGAAAGCCTTTTCCCCTCCTTGCCGGGGAAGCGGCGCACCTACCACACCTGGGAGGGCTTCCTGAAAGGCCTGGGGGAAATCCTGGAAGGGGCCCGGCGGGTGGCCCTGGAGTACGTGCCCGGGGGAGCCATCCCCTACCTCTCCCGGGTGGACGGGGGCACCCTGGACCTCCTAAGGGGCATGGGGCTGGAACTCGCCTCCTCCTGGCCCCTCCTCCTCCTCTTCCAGACCTGGGGGGAGGAAAGGCTCCAAAGCCACCGCCGGGCGGCCTTGGGGCTTGTGGCGGCCAAGGAGCTCGCCCTGGCCTTTCTGCGGGAACACCCCGGGGCCACGGAAAGGGCGGTGCAAGGGGTCCTCGCCCAGGCCCTGGAGGCCAGGGGCCTCACCTTTGACCACCCCCCCATGGTGGCCTTCGGGGAAAACGCCGCCAACCCCCACCACGCCCCCACGGAAAGGCCCCTGCGGGAAGGGGATGTGGTCCTCTTGGACCTCTGGGCCAAGGAGCCCGGGGGGGTTTACGCCGACCTAACCTGGATGGCGGAGCGCCGGGCCCCGGAGGCGGCCCACCGGGCCTTCCAAAGCGTGGCGGCGGCCCGGGACGCCGCCATCCGCTTCGTGGCGGAGGCCTACCGGGGGGGACGCCACCCCAGGGGCTATGAGGTGGACCGCATAGCCCGCCAGGTGCTGGTGGAAGCGGGCTACGGGGCCTACCTGCGCCACCGCACCGGGCACAACCTGGGGGAGGAGGTGCACGGCACCGGGCCCCACCTGGACGACCTGGAAACCCACGACTTCCGCCCCCTGGTGCCGGGGCTCGCCTTCACCGTGGAGCCCGGGGTCTACCTGGAAGCCTTCGGGGTGCGCACCGAGGTGGACGTCTACCTCCACCCCACGGGGCCCGAGGTGACCACCCCTTCGCAGGAGGCGCTTACCCCGCTTTAGGGGGGCATGGTATCTTGGGGGACGGCATGGACCGCCCCCTCCTGATCTTTTCCGGCCAGTCCAACCGCGCTTTGGCCCAGGCCATCGCCGAGGCCCTTGGCCTTCCCCTAGGCAAAAGCACCACCCTCCGCTTCGCCAACGACAACCTCTTCGTGCGCTACGAGGAAAGCCTCCGGGAAGGCGACGTCTTCATCGTCCAGTCCCTCACCCCGCCGGTGCAGGACCACCTGATGGAGCTCCTCATGATGATTGACGCCGCCAAGGGGGCGAGCGCCGCCCGGGTCACCGCCGTCATCCCCTACTTCTCCTACGCCCGGAGCGACAAGAAGGACGCCCCCCGCATCTCCATCGCCGCCCGGCTCATCGCCGACCTCCTGCAGACGGCGGGGGCCGACCGGGTCCTCACCATGACCCTCCACTCCCCCCAGGTCCACGGCTTCTTCAAGATTCCCGTGGACCACCTCTCCGCCGAGCCGGTGATCGCCAACCACTTCGCCACCCGGGTGGACCTGGATAACGCCGTGGTGGTGGCCCCGGACGCCGGGGACATCAAGCGGGCGAGCTCCTTGGCCCGCAGGCTCGGCCTCCCCCTGGCCTTCATTGACAAGGAGCGGGTTTCCGACACGGAGGTGCGGGTCCGGATGCTGGTGGGGGAGGTGGAGGGCAAGACCGCCCTCATCGTGGACGACGAGATCTCCACGGCGGGAAGCCTGGTGGAGGCGGTGGAGGCCCTCCTCCAGGCGGGGGCCAAGGAGGTCTACGCCGCCGCCACCCACGGGGTCTACGTGGGCCCCGCCCTGGAGCGCATCGCCAAGAGCCCGGTGAAGGAGGTGGCGGCCACGGACACCTGTCCGCCCAAGGAGGGCCCCAAGCTCAAGACCCTCACCGTGGCCCCCCTCTTCGCCGAGGCCATCTGGCGCATCCACCGGGGCGAGTCCGTGTCTAGCCTCTTCACCTAGCCATGGCGCGGGAAGCAACCCTCACCTTGGCCGGGCTTCCCGTCCTGGCCCGCATCCCCGAGGCCCCCAAGGCCCTCCTCCTCGCCCTCCACGGCCTACAGGGCTCCAAGGAGCACATCCTCTCCCTCCTTCCCGGCTACGCCGAAAGGGGGGTTTTGCTCCTGGCCTTTGACGCCCCGAGGCACGGGGAAAGGGGAAGCCCTCCCTCGGCCAAAAGCCCCCGCTACGTGGAGGAGGTCTACCAAGTGGCCCTGGGGTTTGGGGAGGAGGCCCGGGCCGTGGCGGAGGCGGCCCAAGAACGCTTCCGCCTTCCCCTTTTCCTGGCGGGGGGGAGCCTGGGGGCCTTCGTGGTGCACCTCCTCCTTTCCGGGGGGTTCCGGGCCCAGGGGGCCTTGGCCTTCATCGGCTCGGGGTTTCCCATGAAGCTTCCCCAAGGGCAGACCTTGCAAGACCCCAGGGTCCAGGCCCTCTACGAGCGGCCCCCCGCCCTCCAGGGGGAAAACTACGGCGAGGTGCCCCTTTTGCACCTCCACGGCACCAAGGACCTCATCGTCCCCTTGGCCCGCATGGAGAAGACGGTGGAGGCGCTCAGGCCCCACTACGGGGAAGGCCGCCTGGCCCGGTTCGTGGAGGAGGGGGCGGGGCACGCCATCACCCCCCTCATGGCCCGGGTGGGCCTGGCCTTCCTGGAGGCTTGGCTGGAGGAACGTGCTCCTTAAGGGGCTCAGGGGTTACCGGGGGTACCCTGGGGGGTTCAAGGCCTACCGCCAGGCCTTCCCCACGGTGGAGCTTTCCTGGTGGCACCGGCTGGCGGACCCCAAGACGATTGGCCGCCTCCGGGCCCTGGCCCCAGAGGGCTTTCGCTTTAGCGTCTTTGGCCACAAGCACCTCACCTTCCGCCCCTCGGGGGAGGAGAGGCGGGTTTTGCGCCGCTTTCTGAGGCGCTTTCGCCTTTTTGGGGACAAACGGGGGGCGGTGCGGCTTTGGGTCCCCCAAGACCTCACGCCCGCGGCGCTGGGGGCATGGTTAGACCTCCTGGAGGCGGTGGAGGGGGAACTTGGCCCCATGCCCATCGCCTTCCAGGCGGCAGAGCCCCTGCGCCCCCTTCTTCGGGAGAGGGGGAGAGTGGTGGTGAACGAGGCCGGCGGGCCCTTCCTCTACCTGGTGGACCCGGAAGGCCCCGTCCCCGAAGGGGAGGGCTACCTTTACCTTAGCCCTTCACAAGCAGGCCCTTCCGCCCTACACTCAAGGGCGGAGGTTGACCCGGATTGAAAACGGCCAGGCGCTTTTCCCCCAAAGAAGCCGAGGAGATCTACCTGGTGCCCTACTGGGGCGCGGGGTTCTTCCGCGTGGGCCGGGACGGGGAGCTGGAGGTGACCCCCTTGGGCCCCGAGGGCCCCGCCGCTTCGCTTTTGGAGATCGTGGAGGCGCTGAGGGACGAGGGGAGGCCCTTGCCCCTGGTGCTCCGCTTCCCCCAGATCCTCGAGGCCCGGGTCCGGGAGCTCAACGAGGCCTTCCGCCGGGCCATGGAGAAGTACGGCTACACCGGGGGCTACCGGGGGGTATACCCAGTGAAGGTGAACCAGCGCCGCCTGGTGCTGGAAACGGTGGCCAAGGCGGGGAGGCCCTACCACCACGGCCTCGAGGCGGGGAGCAAGGCGGAGCTCGCCCTCATCCTGGCGCAAAACCTCTCCCCGGAGGCCCTCATCACCACCAACGGCTTTAAGGACGACGACTTCATCCGCCTGGCCCTCATGGGGCGGAAGCTGGGGCGGAACGTGGTCATCACCCTGGAAAAGTTCGCCGAGCTTCCCCGGGTGGTGCGGCTTTCCCAGGAGCTTGGGGTCAAGCCCCAGATCGGCATCCGCTACAAGCTCAAGGCCAAGGGGGCGGGGCAGTGGGAGGCCTCGGGGGGGGAAAACGCCAAGTTCGGCCTCACCACCCCGGAGATCGTGCGGGCGGTGGAGATCCTCAAGGAGGAAGGCCTCCTGGACACCCTGGTCATGGTGCACGCCCACATCGGCAGCCAGGTCACGGACATCCGCAAGATCAAGGCGGCAGTGCGGGAGGCGGCCCAAACCTATGTGCAACTCCGGAAGCTGGGGGCACCCCTCACCTACCTGAACCTGGGCGGGGGGCTGGCGGTGGACTACGACGGCTCCAAGACCAACTTCTACGCCTCGGCCAACTACACCCTCTCCGAGTACGCCGAGGACCTGGTCTACGTGACCAAGGAGGTGGTGGAGGCCCAGAACGAGCCCCACCCCATCCTGGTCACGGAGTCGGGCCGGGCGGTGACCGCCTACCACCAGGTGCTGGTCCTGGAAGTGATTGACGTCATCACCCCCCCTGGGGAAACCCGGCCGCAAGCCCCCCCTGAGGAGGCCCACCCCCTGGTGAAGGAACTTTGGGAGGGCTGGAAAAGCCTCTCCCCCAAGAACTTCCGCGAGGTCTACCACGACGCCTTCGCCGACAAGGAGACCCTGCAGACCCTCTACGATCTGGGCCTGGTGTCCTTGCGGGACCGGGCCTTGGCGGAGGAGATCTTCTACCACATCGCCAGGCGGGTGTACGGCATCGTGCGGGAGCTTCCCTACGCCCCCGATGAGTTTGAGGACCTGGAAAAGCTCCTGGCCGACAAGCTGGTGTGCAACTTCTCCATCTTCCAAAGCCTCCCCGACGCCTGGGCCATCCACCAACTCTTCCCCATCGTGCCCCTTTCCCGCCTCCACGAGCCCCCCACCCGCCAGGCCACCTTGGTGGACATCTCCTGCGACTCCGACGGCAAGATGGACCGCTTCATTGACCTGCACGACGTGCGCCAAAGCCTGCCCGTCCACCCCATCCGCCCCGGGGAGCCCTACTACCTGGGGGTCTTCCTGGTGGGGGCCTACCAGGACGTCCTGGGGAGCAACCACAACCTCTTCGGTCAGGTGGGGGAAGCCCACGTGGTGGTGGATGAGGAAGGCTTCGCCATTGAGCGCTTCGTCCCCGGGGAAACGGCGGAAAAGGTCATTGAGAAGATGGGCTTCACCGCCCGGGAGCTCTTCCAGGGGGTGGAGCGCCTGGTGCGGCAAAGCCGCCTCTCCCCGGCGGAGAAAGGGGCCTTCCTGGAGCGGTATATGCGGGAGCTCCAGGGGTACACCTACCTGGAAGACTGAAGGCGTTAAGGCCCCGTTAAGGGGGGTTCGGGCAGGATGGGGGCATGGGCCTGCCCGAAGGGCGGTACACTGGGATTAGCTTGCAGCCCACCCTGGAGCTTCTGGACCCCTTGAACCCCCTCCGCAGGCGGGTGGCCCTATGGCTACTGCCCCTGGGGGCGGCCCTCGCCTTGGTGGCGCTTTTCGCCTCCCAAAGGGTGGGGCTAGACCCCGTGGACCGGGTCTTCCTGCCCGTTTTGGTCCTGGGGTTCGCCCTCCTTAGCGCCGCCCTTTGGCTTCGGCCCCGCTTCGCTGCCTGGGTTCTGCCCGGCGCCCACGCCCTGGTGGCCGCTTACCTCCTCGCCACCTTGGCCTACCAGCTCCTCTTCCGGCCCAACCCCATGGGGCTTTCCCCCGCCGCCTTCTGGGTGCCCTTCGTGTACTTCAGCAGCTTCCTCTTCTTCCACACCCGGCAGGCGGTGCGCCTCGCCCTCCTCTACCTCCTCACCCTCTTCCTCCTCTCCCTCCTAGGGGCTTTCCGCGGCCACTACCAACCGGAACACGTGAACGCCTTGGCCCAGTTCTTCGGGGCTAACCTGGCCTACGTGGGCCTCCTCTACATGCTGGTGCGGATCAAGGAGGGGTACCTCGAGGCCCAACTGGACGCCTACACCGACTTCCTCACCGGCCTGCGCAACCGCCGCTACCTGGAGCTTATCCTGGAAAGGGAGCTTTTCCGGGTCCAGCGTTACGGCCGCCCCCTCGCCCTCATCGCCCTGGACCTGGACGGGTTCAAGGCGGTGAACGACACCTTTGGCCACGAGGTGGGGGACCGGGCGCTCAAGGCCCTAGCGGAGTGCTTGGAGCGCCACATCCGCCAAAGCGACCGGGCGGTGCGCTTAGGGGGCGAGGAGTTCGCCGTCGTCTTGCCGGAAACCGAGCTCCCCCAGGCCCTGGCCCTGGCGGAAAGGCTCCGCCAAAGCATAGCGGCCCTAAAGGCTCCCCCGGTGCCAAGCCTTTCCGCCAGCTTCGGGGTGGCCCAGGCCGCCCCCACGGACTCCCCCCTCTCCCTCCTCAAGCGAGCGGACGAGGCCCTGTACCGGGCCAAGCGCAAGGGTAAAAACCGGGTGGAGATCGGCTAGGCCCCCTAGGCCCTGGCCTAGGGGGCTAGGCAACCTTCCCTTAGAGGCCCGCTTCCCGGCGCAGGGCCTCCACCCGGTCCGTCTCCTCCCAGGGGAAGCCGGCGCGACCGAAGTGGCCGTAGGCGCTGGTGGGGGTGTAGATGGGCCTAAGGAGGTCCAGCTCTTCAATGATGGCCAAGGGCCTCGGGTCAAAGACCTTCTTGGCGATTTCCGTGAGCTTCTCGTCGGGCAGGACCCCGGTGCCGAAGGTTTCCACCCGCAAGGATACGGGCCTGGCCTTGCCGATGGCGTAGGCGAGCTCCACCAAGGCCCTTCGGGCGAGCCCCGCCGCCACCAGGTTCTTGGCCATGTAGCGGGCGTAGTAGCTGGCGGAGCGGTCCACCTTGGTGGGGTCCTTGCCGCTGAAGGCCCCGCCCCCGTGGGGCACCGCCCCCCCGTAGGTGTCCACGATGATCTTGCGCCCAGTGAGGCCGGTGTCGGCGTGGGGGCCGCCCAGGATGAAGCGGCCCGAGGGGTTGATGAGGTACTCCGTCTCCCCCTCCTTCAGGTACTCCGGAGGAATGGCTTGGCGCACCACCTCGCGAATTAGGTCCTCCCGTAGCTGCTCCTGCTCCACTTCGGGGGAGTGCTGGGCGGAAACCACCACGGTCTTCACGTAAAGGGGCTTGTCCCCCTCGTAGACCACGGTGACCTGGGCCTTGCCGTCGGGGCGCAGGTAGGGGAGGAGCCCGGTCTTGCGCACCTCCGCCAGGCGCATGGTGAGGCGGTGGGCCAGGGTGATGGGTAGGGGCATGAGCTCGGGGGTCTCGTCGGTGGCGTAGCCGAACATGAGCCCCTGGTCCCCCGCCCCGGTGCGGTCCAAGGGGTCGGTGGACTTCAGCACCCGCCACTCGTAGGAGAGGTTAACCCCCCCAGCGATGTCCGGGGACTGCTCGTCAATGGCGGTGAGCACGGCGCAGGTGTCCGCGTCAAAGCCGTACTTGGCCCGGGTGTAGCCCACCTCGCGCACCGTCTTGCGCACCAGGTTGGGGATGTCCACGTAGCCTTCGGTGGTGATCTCCCCCGCCACGAAAACGAGCCCGGTGGTGACCAAGGTTTCCGCCGCCACCCGGGCCTTCTTGTCCTGGGCGATGAGGGCGTCCAGGATGGCGTCGGAAATCCGGTCCGCCAGCTTATCCGGGTGCCCTTCCGTGACCGACTCGGACGTGACCAGCCGCAACTTGCGCACCTCCTTCGTACCCGCCCCCTTCGGGGCAACCCTGATAGTATAGCACCCCCCCTCCCCCGTCCAGGTATGATGGCGGGCCGTGAAGGACCCCAAGGCCCCCATCGGCGTCTTTGACTCGGGGGTGGGCGGGCTCACGGTACTCAAGGCGCTCCGGCAAGCCCTTCCCCGGGAAGACTTTCTGTATTTCGGCGACACCGCCCGCGTTCCCTACGGGGGCAAGCCCCTTGCCATGGTGCGCCGCTTCGCCTGGGAGATCGCGGGCTTCCTCCTGCGGCAAGGGGTGAAGGCCATCGTGGTGGCCTGCAACACGGCGAGCTCCGCCGCCCTTCCCGACCTGGCCGAGGACCTCTCCGTGCCCGTCTTCGGGGTGCTGGAACCGGCGGCGGAGGTGGCCCGGGGCTACCGCAAGGTGGGCCTCATCGGCACCCAGGCCACGGTGGAAAGCGGGGCCTACGGGCGGTACGTGCCCCTCTCTTGGGCCAAGGCCTGCCCCCTCTTCGTCCCCTTGGTGGAGGAGGGGCTATGGGACGACCCTGTGGCCTTCCTGGTGGCCCGGCACTACCTGGAGGAGGCCCCCAAGGACCTCGAGGCCCTCATCCTGGGCTGCACCCACTACCCCTTCCTCAAGGCCACCCTGGAAAGGGTCCTCCCCGGAGTGGCCCTCATTGACTCCGCCGAGGCCACGGCCAAGCGGGTGGCGGAGGCATTAGCCCAAGCCGGGCTTTTGAACCCGGAAGGCCAAGGGAGGGTGCTCCACTACGTCACCGGGGACAAGGAAAGCTACAAGTCCCTGGCGGAGCGGCTTGGGGAAAAGGTGGAAACCCTATACCGGGTGAGCCTGGAAGAGCTTTAGCATGGAGACATGCCCAAGAAGCCCCTCATAGACCAGCTCCACCACGAGGACGCCTGGCGGCTTTTCCGCATTCTGGCGGAGTTCGTGGAGGGCTTCGAGACGCTTTCCGAGATTGAGGTGCCCTTGGTTTCCGTCTTCGGCTCCGCCCGCTTCGGCGAGGGCCACCCCGCCTACGCCCTGGGCTACCGCCTGGGCAAGTCCCTGGCCGAGGCGGGCTACGGGGTGGTCACGGGGGGCGGGCCCGGGGTAATGGAGGCGGTGAACCGGGGAGCTTACGAGGCGGGGGGGGTCAGCGTGGGGCTCAACATTGAGCTCCCCCACGAGCAAAAGCCCAACCCCTACCAGACCCACGCCCTCTCCTTGCGCTACTTCTTCGTGCGCAAGGTGCTTTTCGTGCGCTACGCCCACGCCTTCGTCTTCCTGCCCGGGGGGTTCGGCACCCTGGACGAGCTTTCCGAGGTCTTGGTCCTGATCCAGACGGAAAAGGTCCACCCCTTTCCCGTCTTCGCCCTGGACCGGGCCTACTGGCAGGGCCTTCTTTCCTGGATGGCCTTCTTGCAGGAGCAAGGGGCCATAGACCCCAAGGACTATCACCTCCTCACCCCCGTGGAAACCCCGGAAGAGGTGGTGGCCGCCCTAAAGGAAGTATCCTGAAAAGGATGCGCGTGGTCCTGGCCACCTCCAACCCCGGCAAGGTGCGGGAGCTTATGGAGGGCCTCGCCCCCCTGGGCTGGACCCTCCTTTCCTTGGCGGATTTCCCTTTGCGCATGCCCAAGGAGGAGGGGGCCACCTTCCTGGACAACGCCCTCCTCAAGGCGGCCCATGTGGCCAAGGCCACGGGGCTCCCCGCCTTGGCGGACGACTCGGGCCTCGAGGTCTACGCCTTGGGCGGGGAGCCTGGGGTCTACTCCGCCCGCTACGGGGGAAGGGAGACGGACCGGGAGCGGAACGTCTACCTCCTGGAAAGGATGCGCCACCTCAAGGGGGAGGAGCGCAAGGCCCGCTTCGTAGCCGTCTTGGTCCTGGCCTACCCCGACGGGCACGCCGAGGCCTACGAGGGTAGCGTGGAGGGGTACATCCTCGAGGCCCCTCGGGGAGAAAAGGGCTTCGGCTACGACCCCCTCTTCTACGTGCCCGAGGCGGGGAAGACCTTCGCCGAGATGGACCTGGAGGAGAAAGCCCGCTACTCCCACCGAGGGAAGGCCATCAGGGCCCTCGTGGAGGCCTACAGGGAAGGGCCTCCACCCCGGGAGGTTTCCAAGCTGGAATGAACCTCCTTTTCCCCCACATCGCCCTCTACCGCCTCTTTGACCTGGCGGACGAGATTGACCTCTCGCGCCTTTCCACCCCCCGGCTTCGCCTCTCCCGGGCGAGGCTCGGGGCGGTGCGCTTCCAGAACCCCCCGGCGGAGGTGGAGCTCGGGGTAAGGAGCCTGGAGGGGCTTTCCGGCCTCCTCACCGCTCGGCTTTATGAGTTCGGGGTGGTCTCCCTCTCCTTCCGCATCCACCTGGGGGAGAAGGTGCCCTGGGAGGTCTTCTTGGAAAAGGGGCTCAAGATCCCCGAGCTCCCTTTCTGGGATGGGTTTTTCCTGGCGGAGCTCGCCGCCTTGGAGCCTTACCTTAAAGGGGCCCTTCTCCGCCCCGAGGAGAAGCGGCTTTCCGAGGAGTTCGCCGTCTACCACGCCCTGGGCCTCGAGGGGGCCAAGGCGCACGACCCTCCCGTGGACCTCACCCCCTTGTGGATGGGCACGGCGGAGGAGTTCGCCCCCGAGGTGCGGCGGGAGATGGAGCGCTACCGCTACAGCTACTCCACCGAGGACCTGGCCCTTCTGGGCTTTGACCGGGTGCTCATCCTGGACTCGGAGGGCATCTGGGACGTGGCGGACCTGGTGGAGTTCGTCCACGCCCAACTTTTGGAGCTTTCCTATTACGACCGCCTCCTCACGGAGGAGCTGGAGGCGGTGCCCGAGGTGCTCAAGGAGCGGGGGCTTTGGGGCTACGGCCGGCTCCAGCGCCTCCGGCGCCGCCTCATGGCCCGCCACGCGGAGATCGCCCACGTGCGGGCCCGCATGGAAGGGGCCTTGCGCATCACCGAGGACCTCTTCTACGCCAAGATCTACCGCGCCGCCTTGGAGCTCTACGGGGCCCACGAGCTGGAAAGGAGCGTGGAGGAGAAGCTTAGGGTCCTCGAGGCCACCTACGAGATGGTGACGGAGGAGGTGGCCCACCTGCGCACCCAGGCGGTGGAGGTGGCCATCCTGGCCCTCATCGCCTTTGAGGTGTTCCGGGCCCTCCACTAGGGACTTGTGCCCTTCCCAAGAAGGAATATACTTGGGGCGCAGGGTGCGGGCAAAACCTTTGGCGGAAACGCTACCACGCGCCCGGAGGTGGGATTATGAGGAAGCTTCTGGCGGTTTTGGCCCTTGGACTCTCCCTGGCCCTAGCCCAGGGGAAGATCACGGTCTGGACCCACTTCGGCGGCCCCGAGCTGGAGTGGCTCAAGGCCCAGGCGCGGGCTTTTGAAAAGACCTCCGGCACCAAGGTGGAGGTGGTGGAGGTGCCCTTTGGGGACATCCCCTACTTCAACTTCGGCTTCTTCAAGGCCTTTGGAGCGGAAAACGTCTTCGGCAAGGACGCCAAGGGCAACCTGGACCCCAGCAAGCTCCTCATAGGCGGCGAGGTGGGGGAGAAGGCGCTCCAGTTCATCAAGGACCTGCGCTTCCGCTTCAACCTGGTGCCCGAGGGGGTGGACTACGGCGTGGCGGATGGGGCCTTCAAGGACGGGGCCTTGGCCATGATCATCAACGGCCCCTGGGCCCTGGGGGACTACAAGAAGGCCAAGATTGACTTCGGCATCGCCCCCTTCCCCACCCCGCCCGGGGCCAAGAACCCCTGGGGGCCCTTCCTCGGGGTCCAGGGCGTGGTGGTGAACGCCTACTCCAAGAACAAGACCGCCGCGGTCAACTTCGCCAAGACCCTCATCACCGGCAAGAACCTGGTTTCCTTCAACCAGGCGGGGGGCCGCATCCCCGTGTCCAAGAGCGCCGCCAAGACCCTGGAGAAGGACCCGGTGGTGGCGGGCTTTTCCAAGGTCTTCGCCCTGGGTACCCCCATGCCCAACATCCCGGAAATGGGCAAGGTCTGGGGCCCCTGGGGGAACGCCATTAGCCTGGCCATCCAGCGGCCCGACGCCAACGTGAAGAAGATCGTGGAAGACATGGTGGCCGAGATCAAGAAGGCCATCGGCAAGTAAAGGCCCATGCCCGCCCCCCACGGGACCCTCCTCCCCCGTGGGGGGATTATGGTTAGACCATGAAGCACCCACCGGGTCTAAAAGGCTTCCTCCTGGCCCTCGCCCTCCTGCTGGGCCTCCTTCTGCTGGCCACGGGGGTTGGGGTCTTGGGGTACTTCGCCCTCGAGGCCCACCTGGCCCCCCCGGGCTGGACCATCCTCGTCTTGGCCCTCCTCGTCCTCCTGCCGGGGGCGGTGGCCCTGGGGCGGCTTTTCCCCTGGCTTTCCGACTGGTACTACTTCCTGCCCGCCCTTTCCTTCCTCCTGGTCTTCACCCTCTACCCCATCGGCCTCACCGTCTACCTGGCCTTCACCGACTACTCGGGGCAGAAAAACGGCTTCCCCGACCGCTCCACGGAAACCCGGGTGCGGGAGCAAGTGGGCCCGAGGCTCGTCCTGGAAGCCCCCGTGACCGAGGCCCTCCGCTGCGACCCCTGCCGGGGCGAACCCGTGGAGGTCTACGCCGAAGGGCACCGGGCGCGGGCCCGCATCCTGGAGGCGGAAGGGACGGCCTTGGTCCTGGACCGCCCCCTTCCCTTCCGGGCGGAGTTCGTGGCCAAGGTGAACGCCTTCCGCTTCGTGGGCCTAAGGAACTTCACCTTTATCCTTTCCCAAGCGAGCCAGGCCCTCCTTCCCGTCTTCGTTTGGAACGTGATTTTCGCCGCCAGCACCGTGCTTTTGAACGCCTTCTTAGGCCTGGTCCTGGGCCTTATCCTGAACAACAAGGGCCTGAAGCTCCGCAACTTCTACCGCACGGTGCTCATCGTCTCTTGGGCCCTGCCCGGGGTCATCACGGTGCAGGTCTGGGTGGCCCTTTTGAACTACAACTTCGGGGCCGTCAACCGCCTCCTCGGGGTCTTGGGCGTCTACCCCATCCCCTGGCTCAACGACCCCGACTGGGCCAAGGTGGCCATCCTGCTCGTGAACCTTTGGCTCGGCTTCCCCTACATGATGACCGCCACCTTGGGCGCCCTTTCCACCATCCCCGACGAGCTCTATGAGGCGGCCAAGGTGGACGGCGCCACCCCCTGGCAGGCCCTTTGGGGCATCACCCTGCCCCTTTTGGAGAAGCCCATGGTGCCCATTTTGCTCTCCTCCTTCGCCTTCAACTTCAACAACTTCTACATCATCTACCTCCTCACCGGGGGCGGCCCGGCCCAGGAGGGAAGGCTGGCCACGGCCCAGGCCACGGACATCCTCATCTCCTGGGCCTACAAGACGGCTTTTAGCGCCGAGGGGCAGTCGGCTTACGGCCTGGGGGCGGCCATCAGCCTGATCATCTTCGCCATCACCGTGGCCATCAGCCTGGTGAACTTCCGCCTCACGGGGGCGCTGAGGGAGGTACGGTAGATGCGGCGGCTTCTTGGCTTCCTCCTCACCGGCTTGGCCCTTTACGGGGTCCACTGGTTTGCGGCCCACCGCCTCTTTGACGAGGGGTCTTACCGCAAGCAGGTGGCCTTCGGCAGCGTTTTCGTGCCCTACGGCTGGGCTTACGCCCTTTTGGGGCTTTTGGGTTTGGCGCTTCTCATCCTCCTTTATAGCCTCCTCCACACCGCCCTCACCAACCGCCTGACGGGGCGGAGGCGGAGCCCCTGGTCCCTTTTCCTCCAGGGGGTTACCCACCTCTTCCTCTGGGTCCTCATCCTCCTCGTCTACTACCCCGTGGTCCAGGTGGTGGCGGCGAGCTTTGACCCCACCAACAACCTCTTCAGCTTCCGCAGACCCGACACGGGCTTCCTCCTCCTGGACGCCAAGGTCATCCCCTACCTGCCCGAGCCCTCCTTGGAAAACTACGCCGCCTTGGTGCGGGGGGTGGTGCTTTACCCCTACCAGGTGGGGCTTCTCCTCCTGGCGGGGCTATCCCTTCTGGGGGTGGCCCTGATTGGCCTCCTCCGCCGCCTCCTTCCCCAGGAGGAGTGGATGGACCTCTGGCAAGGCCGCCTCCTGGCCGCCTTGACCCTTTTCGTCTTCCTCGTCGCCCTCCTCCTTTCCCCCAAGCAGTTCACGGGGCAGGGGACGGAGACCAAGTTCCTCCTTTGGGTGCGGAACACCTTCCTCATCTCCGGTCTCACGGGGCTTTTGGCGGTCCTGCTCACCGCCACCGCCGGCTACGCCTTCGCCCGCTTCCGCCACCTGCCGGGGCGCTACCCCTTGCTCCTCTTCTTCATCTTCGTGCAGATGTTCCCCGGGTTTTTGGCCCTGGTGGCCATCTACTACCTCCTTTCCCGGCTGGACCTCTTGAACACCTTCACCGGCCTGGTCTTGGCCTACTCGGGGGGCATCATCAGCTTCGGCACCTGGGTGTACAAAGGGTATTTGGAGAGCATCAGCCCAAGCCTCGAGGAGGCCGCCATGGTGGACGGGGCCACAAGGTGGCAGGTCTTCACGCGGATCCTCCTCCCCCTTTCCGCCCCCATGTTCGTCTTCATCTTCCTCCTCCAGTTCGTGGGCACCTACTCGGAGTTCGTCCTGGCCAACCTGGTGCTCACGGGGGTGGAGAGCTGGAACGTGGGCGTGGGGCTTAGGAGCTTCACCACGGGGCAGTTCCAGACCAAATGGGGCGTCTTCGCCGCGGCGAGCGTCCTGGGCTCCTTGCCCATCCTCTTCCTCTTCTACGGCTTCCAGCAGTACTTCGTTTCCGGCTACACGGCGGGGGCGGTAAAGGAATGAACCGCCACGACCTGGAACACGTCCACCCCCCCTTCCCGGACCTGGGGGAAGCGGTGACCCTTTTCCTGGAAACCCCGGCCAAGGAAGGGCTTCTCGTCTACGAGAAGGACGGGGAGCTCCACGAAAAGCCACTGGTGCCCTGGGAAAGGGGCCTGAAAGCGGAGGTCTTCCTCCACACGAGCCCCTTTCGCTACGCCTTCCGCCTGCCCGAAGGGTACTGGGGAAGCCATGGCTTAGAAAAAACCCTTCCCCGCTACGACCGCTTCTTCCACCTCCTGGCGGGGCCGCACCCCCCGGAGTGGGCCTTGGGAGCGGTTTACTACCAGATTTTCCCCGACCGCTTCCGCCAGGGGCGCCCCGAGCTTGCCCCAAAGGAGGGGGCCTGGCTTTACGGGGGTAAGCCCATCCGCCGAAAGGCCTGGCACGAGCCCCCCGGGGAAGACGGCGCCCGGGAGTTCTACGGGGGGGACCTATGGGGCGTCCTCGAGGCCCTCCCCTACCTCAAGGACCTGGGGGTGGAGGCCCTCTACCTCACCCCCATCTTCCAAAGCCCAAGCAGCCACCGCTACGACACGGAAGACTACCTCCGGGTGGACCCCCACCTGGGCGGGGAGGAGGCCTTGAGGGCCCTTTACCAAGCCCTGGAAGCCCAGGGCATGAAGCTCATCCTGGACGGGGTCTTCAACCACGTGGGGGCGACCCACCCCTGGTTCCAAAGGGCCCTAAAGGACCCCGAGGCCCCGGAGCGGGGCATGTTCACCTTCCGCCCCGACGGAAGCTACGCCAGCTTTTGGGGCGTGAAGCACATGCCCAAACTGGACTACGCCTCGCCCCTCACGCAGGAGCGCTTCGTCCATGGCCCCAAGGCCCCCATCCGCCACTGGATGCGCCTGGCCCACGGCTGGCGCCTGGACGTGGCCCACTCCATCGGGGAAGGGGGCACCAACCGCAAGAACGCCCGCTGGCTCCGGGCCTTGGCCCGGGCGGCCAAGGAGGAGCGGGAGGACGCCTTGGTCCTGGGGGAGCTTTCCTACGACACCACCCCCACCCTGCGGGCCCACACCCTGGATGGGGCCATGCACTACGCCGGCTTCGCCCACCCGTTGATGGCGTGGCTCTCGGGGCGGGACGTGCACGGGCGGGCGGTGGCCCTGGAGGCGAAGGAGGTCTGGCAAACCCTCCTGGACCACTACCAGGCCCTTCCCCTCCAGGTGCGCCACGCCATGTACACCTTCGTTTCCTCCCACGATATCCCCCGGGCCCTTTGGCGGCTAAAGGAGGACGTGGAGCGCTTTAAGTTGGCCTACACCCTCCTCTTCGCCTTCCCCGGAAGCCCCGCCATCTACTACGGGGACGAGGTGGGGCTTTCCCAGCCCAACCCCTACACCCTCTGGAAGGGGGACCCCTACTGCCGCGCCCCCTTCCCCTGGGACGAGGGGCGTTGGAACCGGGAAGTCCTCTCCTTCCTGAAGCGGCTCGTGGCCCTAAAGAAGCGCCATCCCGCCCTGCGCCGGGGCGGGCTTTTGCCCCTTAAGGCCCCCCCTGGGGTCCTGGCCTTTCGGCGGCGGTACGGGGGCCAGGAGGTCTGGGCCTACTTCGCCCCCGAGGGCGCCCGGCTTCGCCTTCCCCGGGGGGTGGACCTCCTGAGGGAAACCGAGGTGGAAGGGGAAGTGGAAGCCTCCCTCCTCCTCTTCCAACCCCTAGAATGAGGAGGTGGGGCGCAAGATGCCTGGACCCCGCAAAAGGCCTGGAAGGAAGCCCTTCTTCCTGGAGGCGTGGGGCCGCCTCTCCCCAAAGGAGCGGAGGCAGCTCCTGGAAGGGCTTTTCCTCCTCCTTTCCCTCCTTCCCTTGGGCCGGCTTGGCCGGGTGGGGGCCTGGCTCAGGTTCATGGCGGGCCCCGGGGGGCAGGTGGCCTTGGGCCTTTTCCGCCTCCTTAAGCGCTAGGCCTTTTCCGGGCTATACTTTTTCTTTGTGCGGGACGTCCTCGAGGTCCTGGAGTTCCCCAAGGTGCGGGCCCTTTTGGCGGAAAGGGCCAAGACCCCCTTGGGGAAGGAGCTCGCCTTGGCCCTCGCCCCCCTTGCCCGGGAGGAGGCGGAGCGGCGCCACCAGCTCACCCAGGAGGCGCAAAGCTACCCCTACGCCCTCCCGGAGGCGGGGACGCTCCGGGATGCCTACCAGAAGGCCCTTTCCGGGGGCAAGCTTTCCGGCCCCGAGCTCTTGAGGGCCGCCCAGGCCCTGGAGGAGGCCATGGCCCTCAAGGCGGAGCTCCTTCCCCTCCAGAACGCTCTAAGCCAGGTGGCGGAGGCCATCGGGGACCATCACCCCTTCCTCGGCCGCGTGAAAAAGGCCCTGGACGAAGAAGGGGCGGTGAAGGACGAGGCAAGCCCCCGCCTCCTCCAGATCCGCCGGGAGCTTAAGCCCCTCCGCCAGGAGATCCTGGACCGCCTCCACGCCCTCATGGACCGCCACCGGGAGGCCTTCCAGGACCGCTTCGTCACCCTGCGCCGGGACCGCTACTGCGTGCCCGTGAAGGCGGGCTTCGCCCACAAGGTGCCCGGCATCCTCCTGGACGAGTCCGAGTCCGGGGCCACCCTCTTCGTGGAGCCCCTTTCCGTGGTGAAGCTGAACAACCGCCTCCAGGCCCTAAGGCTCCAGGAGGAAGAGGAGGTGAACCGCATCCTGCGGGAGCTTTCCGAGCGCCTGGCAGAGGACGAGGGGGTGCCGGAAACCTTAAAGGCCCTGGCCCTTTTGGACCTGGTCCAGGCCCAGGCCGCCTTGGCCCGGGACCTCGGCTTGGTCCGCCCCCGCTTCGGCGAGGGCTATGCGCTCAGGGAGGCCTTCCACCCCCTGATCCAGAATCCTGTAAGGAACTCCTTCGCCTTGGACGAGAAAACCCGCCTCATCCTCATCTCCGGGCCCAACATGGGGGGAAAGACCGCCCTGCTAAAAACCTTGGGCCTGGCGGTCCTCATGGCCCAGTCGGGGCTTTTTGTCGGGGCCAGGAAGGCCCTCCTCGCCTGGCCCGACCGGGTCTACGCCGACATTGGGGACGAGCAGTCCTTGCAGGAAAACCTCTCCACCTTCGCCGGGCACCTCCGAAGGCTCAAGGAGATGCTGGAGGAGGCCACGCCCCATAGCCTCGTCCTCATAGACGAGCTGGGAAGCGGCACCGACCCCGAGGAAGGGGCGGCGCTTTCCCAAGCCATCCTGGAGGCCCTTCTGGAAAGGGGGGTAAAGGGGATGGTCACCACCCACCTCTCCCCCCTCAAGGCCTTCGCCCAGGGGCGGGAGGGGATCCAGAACGCCTCCATGCGCTTTGACCTCGAGGCCCTCCGCCCCACCTACGAGCTCGTCCTGGGGGTGCCGGGGCGGAGCTACGCCCTGGCCATCGCCCGGAGGCTTTCCCTGCCCGAGGCGGTGCTGAAGCGGGCGGAAGCCCTTCTGCCGGAAGGGGGAAGGCTGGAAACCCTCTTAGAGCGCCTGGAGGCGGAAAGGCTTCGCCTGGAAGAGGAAAGGCGCCGCCTGGAAGGGGAGCTGGCCCGGGCCGAGGCCTTAAGGCAGGGGCTAGAGGAGCGGGAAAGGCGCCACCAAGAGGAGCGGGAAGCCCGCCTAAAGGCCTTGGAAGAGGAGGTGCGGGAACGGCTTTTGGAGGTGGAGGCGGAGCTCAAGGCCATCCGGGAGAAGGCCAAGACCGAAAGCAAGCGGGATGCCCTCCGGGAGCTCATGGAGCTCAGGGCGCGCTACGCCAAGAAGACCCCCCCTCCCCCGCCCCCACCCGGCCTCGCCCCCGGCAGCCCCGTGGAGGTGCCCGCCTTGGGCAAACGGGGCCGGGTGGTGGAGGTGCGGGGGGAGGAGGCCTTGGTCCAGGTGGGGCCCTTGAAGATGAGCCTCAAGGCCAAGGAGCTCAGGCCCCTACCCCAAGAGGAAGCGCCCAAGCCCCTCCTGGCCAAGCCGAGGCGGGAGGTGAAGGAGGTGGACCTAAGGGGCCTCACGGTGGAGGAAGCCCTTTTAGAGGTGGACCAAGCCCTGGAGGAAGCGCGGGCCTTAGGGCTCACCACCCTCCGCCTCCTCCACGGCAAGGGCACGGGGGCCCTGCGCCAGGCCATCCGCGAGGCCCTGAGGCGGGACAAGCGGGTGGAAAGCTTCGCCGACGCCCCGCCCCACGAAGGGGGGCACGGGGTAACGGTGGCCGTGCTACGAAGCGGTTAGGGGCCGGCCCTCCAAGGCCTCTATTTGCCGGCTCACCGTCTCGGGCAGGGGGGCGGGCTTGCCCCCCTCCAACCAGACCAACACCCCCACCCCTTGGGCGGCGGGCACGCCGTTAGCGGTAATAAGGTGCTCCATGCGCAGGCTGGAACGGCCCATCCCCACCGCCCGCACCCCCACCAGGACCTCGTCTTCCAGGAAGATGGGCTTCAGGTAGTCCACCTCCATGCGGGCCACCACGAAGTGCCCTTCTTCCAGCCAATCGGGGGAGATTTTTTGGAAATAGCGGATGCGGGCCAGCTCCATGTAGGAGAGGAAAACGGCGTTGTTCACATGGCCCAAGGGATCTAGATCGCGAAAGCGAACGTCCACCCGCACCACAACCGGGAAACCTTCCATGACCTCAGTCTATACCTCAAGCCATCCAAGGAACCCGTCGCCTCCCGGCGCGCACCTACACCAACCCCACCGCTCCAGGCCCCTACCGGAAACCCCGAGCTCTGACCCGCGGGTCAGGTATAGTGGGGGCATGACCGAGACCACCTGGGACCTAACGCCCCTTTTCCCCGACCTGGATAGCCCCGAGTTCCGGCGGGCCTGGGAAGGGGTAAGGGGGCGGATCGCCCACCTCAAGGGACTTTTGGAAAAAGAAGCCATCCTAGGCGAGGTCCTGGCCGCCCTGGACGCCCTTCAGGAGGAGGCCACCCCCCTTTGGGCCTACCTCTACGCCCGCTTCACCGCCAATACCCAGGACGAGGCCGCCTTGGCCAAGCTCTCCGAGCTGGAGGTGCTCTTCCTGGACTTCCAGCGGCTTAGGCCTAGGCTCGTCCGCTACCTGGCCTTGCAGGAGCCCGAGGAGGCGGGGCCCCACCGCATCTTGGTGGAGGAGGCCAAGGAGGAGGCCCTGCACCTGATGCCGGAGGGGGAGGAGGTCCTGGCCGCCGAGCTCAGCCTCTCGGGGCGGCAGGCCTGGGCTAAGCTCCACGAAAGCCTCACCAGCCAGATCACCGCGGTGGTGGACGGGGAGGCGCTTCCCATCACCAAGGTGCGCAACCTCTACTTCCACCCCGAGGAGGCGGTGCGCAAGAAAGCCTACGAGGCGGAGCTTAAGGCCTGGGAGGCCCACGAGGTGCCCCTGGCCTACGCCCTAAACGGGGTGAAGGGGGAGGCGAGCGCCCTCAACCGGCGCCGGGGGTACAGGGACGACCTCGAGCCCACCCTCCTCCGCAACCGCATCCGCCGCAAGACCCTGGCCGCCCTGCAGGAGGCGGTGCGGGAAAGCCTTCCCCTTTTCCGCCGCTACTACCTCCTCAAGGCCAAGGCCCTGGGCAAGGAGCGCCTGGACTGGTGGGACCTCTTCGCCCCCATCGGGGAGGGCAGGCGCTGGACCCTGGAGGAGGCCCGGCGCTTCATCCGGGAAAAGCTCGCCGCCTTCGCCCCAAGGGCCGCCCAGGTGGCGGAGGCCGCCTTCGCCGAGCGCTGGATGGACCTTCTCCCCCGCAAGGGGAAGGTGGGCGGGGCCTACTGCATGCCTAGAGGAGGCGGCAAAAGCCTGATCCTCGCCAACTACGAGGAGAGCTTTGAGTCGGTCTCCACCCTGGCCCACGAACTCGGCCACGCCTACCACAACTTCGCCCTGGCCCAGGCCCCCGCCAGTTTGCGGGAAGTGCCCATGACCCTGGCGGAAACCGCCAGCATCATGAACGAGACCCTGGTGGTGGAGGCGGCCCTAAAGGAGGCCTCCCCCGGGGAGGGCCTCCTCATCCTGGACGCCTACCTGCAGGGGGCGGCCCAGGTGGTGGTGGACATCCACAGCCGCTTCCTCTTTGAGTCCTGGGTCTTCCAAAGGCGCAAGGCGCGGGAGCTTTCCCCGAGGGAGTTCAAGGAGCTCATGCTAAGGGCCCAGGAGGAGGCCTATGGGGAGGCCCTCGCCACCCGCCACCCCTACATGTGGGCGGTGAAGGGGCACTACTACGGGGCGGACTTCTACAACTACCCCTACACCTTCGGCCTCCTCTTCGGCCTCGCCGTCTACGAGGCCGCCAAGGAAGACCCTGGCTTTGCCGAGCGCTACGAAAGGCTCCTCGCCGAGTCGGGGATGCACTTCGCCGAGGAGCTCGGCCGCCGCTTCGGCTTTGACCTGGAAAGCCCCGCCTTCTGGCGGAAGGGCCTCAAGGTGTTGGCGGAGAAGGTGGAGGCCTTGGAAAAGCGGCTTTCCTGACCCTCTCCTGACCCGGGTGGGGTAGGCTTGGGGGGATGCGGGTCCTCGTCCTTTGCACCCACAACTCCGCCCGAAGCCAGATGGTGGAAGCCTGGCTCAGGCGCTACGCCCAGGAGCTTGGGGTGGACCTCGAGGTCCACTCCGCCGGCACGGAAAAGACCTTCGTGAAGGAGGAGGCCAAGCGGGTCATGGCGGAGGTGGGGCTGGACCTCTCGGGCCACCATTCCAAGACCCTCTGGGAGGTGCCGGACCCTTGGAACTTCGGCCTGGTCCTCACCGTGTGCGACCAGGCCGAGGAGGCCTGCCCCGCCTACCCGGCGAGGACGGAGAAGCGCCACGTCTCCTTCCCCGACCCCACGGGGAAGCCCCTGGAGGCGTGGCGCCGGGTGCGGGATGCCCTGGGCCGGATGGCCCGCTTCCTGGTGGAAAGGCTCAAGGAAGGGGAGATCCCAAGCGACGAGGACCTGGCCCGGGCGGCGGGGCTTTAGGGCTTATCCCCCACGTGGATGGCCGCCACCCCGAAGGTGAGGAGCTCGTAGCGCACGGAAAACCCCGCCCGCTCCATGAGGGCCTTTAGGGCCTCTGGGGGCGGGAAGGCCTCCACGCTTTCCGGCAGGTAGCGGTAGGCGCCGAAGTTCCCCGAGATCACCCCCCCGAGGAGGGGGAGGACCCTTTGGAAGTAAACCCGGTAGACCAGGCCGAAGGCTCCCTTGGGGGGTGGGGGAAACTCCAGGAGGACGAGCCTGCCCCCGGGGGCCAAGACCCGGTGGATTTCGGCGAGGGCCTTCCCATGGTCGGCGAAGTTGCGGAAGCCGAAGGCGAGGGTCACGGCGTCAAAGGCCCCCTCGGGGAATGGGAGGGCGAGGGCGTCGGCCTCGAGGAAGCGCACCTCCAGCCGCCTCGCCCGCGCCTTTTTCCGGGCGATCTCCAGCATGGGGGGGGCGAAATCCGCCCCCACCACCTCCGCCCCCGGGGCCTTGGCCTTTAGCAAAAGGGCCAGGTCCCCCGTCCCCGTGGCCAGGTCCAGGATGCGCCTTGGGCCCTTCTCCAAGGCCAGGGCCACCGCCCGCCTTCGCCAGCGCACGTCCGCCCCCAGGGAAAGAAGGCGGTTTAGGAGGTCGTAGCGGGGAGCGATCTCCGAGAACATCCGCCGCACCCGCTTGGCTTTTTCCTCGGGCAAGACCGCCACGAGGGGAGTCTAGCACCAACGGGGCGTTCCGCCCAGGCGGGTGGGGTACAATCGTGGGCGTGTTGACGGACCGGAAACGCCTCGGGGTCCTGGTCCTCCTCGGGGGAGGGCTCACCTTCCTCCTCTGGTACCTGGCCCCCTGGGCTGTACCCCACCGCCTCTTCGGCGGCGAAGGCGTCCTCCTGAACCCCTTCGGCCACCACCTGCCCCAAGGAAGCCTCCCGCAAGGCTACCGGGACGGCTGGCTCTACACCCTCTTCTACCTGGGCCTGGCCTGGCTCGGCCTGAGCCTTCTCCTTCCCTGGACCAAGGCCGGCCCCCGGGGGCTTTACCTGGCGGGGGCTTTGGGGCTTGGGCTTTTCCTCCTGGCCTACGCGCTTTTCCAAGGCAGCGTGGCCGAGGTGAACCGCTTGGCGGAAAGGCCCTTGCTCCGCCGCTACAGCATGGGCTTAGGGAGCTACACCACCTTGGCCTATAGCCTTTACCTTCTCCTCCTCGCCCGCACCTTTTCCCCGGGGGGGCTCGCCTTTTTGGTGCGGCGGCGGGGCGTGGTGGTGCCCCTTTTCTCCTTGCTCCTCGCCTCCCTCCTGGGCGGGGTCATGGTGGCGGTGCTCAAGGAAAGCCCCGGGGAAGCGGCTTCTTGGCGGGAAGCCCTCATGCTCAAGCTGGACCTCATCACCTACACCTACCAGCTCCTCTACAGCCCTCTGGTGAACCCCTCGGGCTTTTTGCAAAGCCTCCTCCTAGCCACCCCCCTCATCTTCACCGGCCTCGCCGTGGCCTTGGGCTTTAGGGGCGGCCTTTTCAACATCGGCGCCCCGGGGCAGCTCATCCTGGGAGCCATCGCCGCCATGCTGGTGGGGGTGTACCTGCCGGGGCCCCGCTGGCTCGTCCTGCCCCTGGCCATCCTGGCCGCCGCGGTGGCCGGGGGGCTTTGGGGGGCGCTGGCGGGCTGGCTCAAGGCCCGCTTCGGCGCCCACGAGGTCATCAACACCATCATGTTCAACTACATCGCCGCAAGCTTCTTCCTCTTCCTCATCTCCGCCAACGAGTACAAGTTCTTCGGCCAAACCCTCCACCTTCCCTTCAAGTATCCGGGCTATGAAGCGCGGAGCTACGAGGTGCGCCCCGAGGCCCGCCTGCCCCACTGGACGGAGCTGGTGGCGCCGGGCGGGGAGCTTTCCTTCGCCTTACCCTTGGCTCTCCTTCTTGGTCTTCTCGGCTACCTCCTGGTGCGGAAGGGCCTGGGGCACCGGGTGCTCGCCGCATTCCTCCTCGGGGTGGCGGGGTACATCCTCGGGGGGCTTCTCCCTGGGCCCCAGGTGGCCTTCGGCCCCGACCTCACCTCGGTGCGGCTCAACGGGGCCTTTCTCCTCGCCCTTTTGGCCCTCCTCTTCTTCCACTTCTACGTCTTCCGGACCGTGGGGGGGTATGAGCTTCGCGCCCTGGGCCTCGCCCCCAAGGCGGCGGAGTACGGGGGGGTGCTGGCGGGGAGGAAGGTGGTCCTCATCATGTTTTTGGCGGGGGCCTTGGCGGGGCTTGCCGCCACCCACTACGTGCTGGGCGGGGGGATTGACGAGTACCGCCTGAAGCAGTCCCTCCCCTACTCCGTGGGGTTTGACGGCATCGCCGTGGCCCTCATGGGCCAGAACACCCCCCTAGGGGTGGGGCTTGCCGCCTGGCTCTTCGGCATCCTCCTCACCGGGGGGCTACAGGTGAACCTGCAGCTCGGCATCAGCCGGGAGCTGGTCTCCGTCTTGCAGGCCCTCATCGTGCTCTTCATCGCCGCCGGGGGCTTTCTGCCCCGCTACTTCACCGATCCCTTGAGGGCGGCGGAGGTGGAGCTTAAGGAGGAGAAGGAGGTGCGGGCGTGAACCTGGACACCGCCTTCCTCACCGCTCTTTTCCTCTCCACCCTGCGCCAGACCACCCCCCTCCTCTTCACCGCCTTGGGGGGAATGTTTTCGGAAAGGAGTGGGGTGGTGAACATCGCCCTCGAGGGCATCATCCTCTTCGGGGCCCTCACGGCGGCGTTGGTGGTGGAGCGCTTTGAGGCCGCCTTGGGCCCGGGGCCCCACCCCTGGCTCCCTTGGCTCGGGGTCTTGGCCGCCATGGCCGTGGGGGGTCTGGTGGCCTGGGTGCACGGGGTGGTTTCCATCCGCTACCGGGCGGACCAGATCATCAGCGGCACCGCCATCAACCTCCTGGCGGCGGGGGCTCCAAGCCTGGTCCTCACCTACTTCTACGGCAACGCCACCAGCTCCAAGGAGGTGGCGAACCGCCTCCCCCTCCTGGGCCCCGAGGGCTTCGCCCTCTCCCCCTTGGTCTACCTGGCCTTCCTCCTGGTGCCCTTGGCCTGGTGGGTTCTCTTCAAAACCCCCTTTGGCCTCCGCCTGCGGGCCGTGGGGGAGCACCCCGAGGCCGCGGACACCTTGGGGGTGAACGTGTACCGCCTGCGCTACGTGGGGGTGGTGCTTTCCGGGGTCTTGGCGGGGCTCGCCGGGGCCTACTTGGCCATCGGCTTCCTCAACCAGTTCGTGCGGGGGATGTCGGCGGGGATGGGCTTCATCGCCCTGGCGGCCATGATCTTCGGCAAGTGGCACCCCGTGGGCATCCTCTTCTCCACCCTGCTCTTCGGCTTCGCCTCCGCCTTGGCCATCCAGCTTCAGGGGACGGAGATCCTCCCCGCCGTCTTGGTGCAGGCGTTCCCCTACGTGGTCACGGTGCTAGTGCTGGCGGGCTTCATCGGGCGTAGCCGCCCCCCGGCGGCGGTGGGCAAGCCTTACGAGAAGTAGGGCGTTACCCGCTTCTGAAGCCTTCCTAGGCGGTAGAAGAGAAAAAGGGCGCTCCCGTCGGGGAAGCGGAGCTCCACCCCCTTCCCCTGGTAGGGCGAAGTCCGAAAGCCCCTCCGCCCCCTCCCCTTGGGCGAAGCGGGCGAAGCCGTCCGCCCGCAGGTAGAGGAAGCCCCTTTCCAGGAAGACCTGGGCCTCCGTGGCCTGGCGGTTTAGGGCCAGGCGGCGCACCCTCCGGGCGAAGGCCTGGGCCTGGGTCAAGGGGTAAAGACCTCCTCCCCCGCGCGGCCGTAAAGCCCCTTGCCGTAGTAGAGGAGGGCGAGGCCGGGCTTGGGCCGCTTCCTCTCGTCCAAGAGGCTTTCCTCCTCCCACACCGCCACCACCTTCCCCACGAAGAGGTCGTGGTCGCCGAAAGTGCGCACCTCCAAGAGTTCCAGCTCGTAGGCGGCGTAGGCCCCCTCCAGGATGGGCACCCCCGTGTGGCCCAGGAAGTGGGGCACCTCGCCCTTATCCACCTCCCGTCCGGACACGCTTCCGAGCCGCTGGATCAGGGCTGCCTGGGTGTAGGGGTGGAAGCTACAGGAAAAGCGCCCCGCTCGGAGGATGAGGCCGTGGGTGAAGCGCTTGGGGCTTAGGGAGACGCCAAAGAGGGGCGGGTCGGCGGAGAGGCCCATGTTCCAAACGGCGGGGCAGAAGTTCACCCTCTCCCCAAACCGCACCCCCACCACCGCGGGCACGCCGGGGTAGTAGTGGTAGAAGGCGGGGAGGGGACCTTGGGGCAGGTGGCTTTTCACGCCAGCTCCTCCTTGGAAACCTCCAGGCTCTTCCCCTCCTCCAGCAGGAGCTCCACCGTGCCCTTTAGGGGGTTCACCTTCTGCACCTTGCCGCAGACCCCCGCCTTGGTGCAGGCCCGGGCGTTCTTTTTGGGAAGCTCGGCCAGGAGCTCCTGGTACACGGGGTGCTCGTAGGCCAAGCAGCAGAGGAGCCGCCCGCAGGGCCCCGAGATCTTTTCCGGGTTAAGGGGAAGCTGCTGGTCCCGGGCGAGCTTGATGGAAACCTGGGCGAAGCCCTGTAGCCAGGTGGAGCAGCACGACTCCATGCCGCAAGCCCCCAAGGCGCCCAGGTACTGGGCCTCCTCCCGGGGGCCTTCCGCCACGAACTCCACCCGGGCGTCGTAGCGCCCGGCCAGTTCCCGGGTGAAGCGGCGGAGGTTCACCCGCTCCGCCGCGGCGTAGTGGACCAAAAGGTGGCGGCCGTCCAGGGTGAAGTCGCACCCTAAAACCTTGGCCGCCACGCCCTCCTCCCTAAGCCGCGCCCGCAGGTAAAAGGCGGCCTCCTCGGCCTTGGCCCGCAGGCGTGCCGCCTTGTCCAGGTCCTCCTTGGTGGCGAGGCGCACCACCTCGCCCTCCTCCCGGGCCTTCCGCGGGGGGGTACGCACCTTGCCCACCTCGAGGCCCCTATTGGTGCGCACCACCACGTAGGCCTCCAGGGGCGGGGGCTCCCCCCGGAAGGCGCAGTAGCGGAGAAGGGGGGTGCGGAAGCGGACGCCCACGGTCATGCTTCTAAGTCTAAGGCCAAGCGGGCCAGGACCAGCTCAGGGTTCACATACCCTTCCAGGGCCTCGCGGGCGGACTCCAGGGCCAAAAGGGCCCTGGGCCTTTCCCTCAGGAGGGCGTGGAGGGCGAAAAACCCCTCCTCCTCCGTCAAGAGCTCCCGCAAGCGGGCAAGCCGGGCCAAGGGCGGCGCCTGAAGGGCCTCGCGGGCCAGCTCCATCCGGGCCCGGTGGGCCTCCGGGTCGGCCAGGGCGCGGAAAAGCCGCCCCGGGGCCCCCGCGGCGTAGGCCAGGAGCTCGGGGTCTTGGGTGAGGGAAAGGAGCTTCTCCTCGGGCACGGGGCCGAAGGGGACCTCCAGGGCCCGGCTCGCCAGGGTGGGGAGGAGGGTGTCCCGGCTCGGGGCGATGAGGACGATGCGCCCGTAGGAGGGAGGCTCCTCCAAAAGCTTCAGGAGGGCGTTGGCCGCCGCCTCGGTGAGGAGGTGGGCGGCGTCCAGGATGGCCACCTTCACCCGTTCCCGGGGATGGGTGGCGAACCAGTCAAAAAGGGGCTCCACCTCCTCCAGCCGCACCTCCTTCTCCCCCCTTAGGCCCCGCTCCTTGGGCCCGACCTCCAGGAGGTCGGGGTGCTCCGCCAAGGGGGGCGGGGGGAAGCCCCGGTTGAGGCCCAGGGCGTACCAGCGGGCCACGGTGCGCCGCCCCACCCCCTCAGGCCCGGAAAAGAGCAGGGTGTGGGCGGCGAGGCGGGGCAAGAGGGCCAGCACCGCCTCGTGTCCGATTATTCCCCCAGGGTGAGGCGTGTGTAGAGCCATTCGGGAAACCCCTCCTCCCTAAGGCGCCGGGCCACCCGCTCCAGGGGGTAGGCCACCCGGAAGAACTCCACCCGGTCCCCCTCCCATAGGGCGAAGGCCGCCCCCGGCACCCGGTCGCGGGGCTGGCCCACGGAGCCGGGGTTGACCAGGGCCCGCACCGTGGGGGGAAGGAGGAGCTCCCCCCCTTGGGCGAAGCTCTGGTGGCGCACCCAGGGCCTGGGGCCCGTAAGCTCCAGAAAGGCCCCCGCCAGGTGGGTGTGGCCGTGGAAGGCGAGGCGGGCCTCGGTGCAACGGAAGCCCTCCCGGGCAAGCTCCAGCTCGTCCAGGTACTCCAGGGGGTCGCAGGGGCTTCCGTGGACCAAAAGCGCCCCCTCCACCTCCCTCTGCCAGGGCCAGGAGGAGAGGAAGGCGAGGTGGGCGGGGGAGAGGCGGGCCCGCTGCCAGGCCAGGATCTCCATCACCGCCCCCTCCAAGGGAAGGCGGTCCAGGGCGAGGAGCCAGGCGTCGTGGTTGCCCAAAACGCAAAGGGCCCCCGCCTCCTTAAGCCAGTCCAGCACCCGGTCCCCATCGGGATAGTAGCCCACCGCGTCCCCCAGGAAAAGGACCCGGTCAAAGGGGGGAGCCGCCTCCAGCACGGCTTCCAGGGCGGGCCAGTTCCCGTGGATGTCCGAGAGGACCAGGTAGCGCACGGGGCTTAGGATACCATGAGAACATGGCTTCCGCGCTCTTGGAACGGCTTTCCCTGGACCTCGAGGCCTTCTCGGAGAAGGTGCGGGCCGGCCTGGACGAGTTCGGCACCCTCTACGCCTACCTGGAAGGCGGCCGGGGCGGGGGCACCACCCTCCTCCACGCCCCTTACGAGGAGGCCCTTCCCGTGCTCTGGGCCCTGAACGGCCTCGCCTTCCGGGGCCGCATCCTTTTGGCCCTGGACCCCTCCCCCCTTTCCCCCACCCAGGAGGGCTTGCCCCTCACCGGGCCCACCCGCGCCCCCCTGGAGCACCTCCTCAAGCGCTTCGCCCCGGACCGCCTCCTTTTGCTCTTCCCCGGGGAGGGCCTGGGACTGGCCTTCCCGGGGGGCAAGGAAACCGCCTCGGGCTGGAGGCCTTTGGGAGCGGAGGAGGCGGCCCTTGTCCTCCACGTGGAGGCCCCCACGGGCTTCACCTACCGGGAGGTGCGAAGCTACGAGCCCTGGGAAAGCCCCCCCTTGCCCCTGGACCTGCCCCAGGCCCCGGGCCCCTACTGGGGGGAGGTGGGCCGCAAGCAGGGGATTCCCACCTACGGGGTGGGCCTGGTAAACTTGAGGCCGAGCCTGGAGGCGCTCTTTCGCCTCTGGTAAGGGAGGGAAGTATGGTTTATATCGCCCTTTTCGCCCTGGGAGCCGCCTTGGTGACCCTGCTTTTCTACCTGATCCTAAACCCCCGGGTCCTCACCACGGAGGGGGAGACCTTTGACCTGCGCTTCATCTTCTTCATGCTCATCCTCATCGTCCTCTCCGCCGCCACCGTGGCCCTCATGCTCCTTCTGGGCCGGATGTACCATCTGGTCTAGCCGCCTGGACCACCGCCTCCGGGGACGCCTCGCCCCGGAGGTATTTTAGATCTTTTTCCAGATAGCTTTCCGTGGCCTCGAGGACCGGCAGGAACTCCAGGGGGAACTCCCGCTTTAAGTGGGCCACGCAGCGAAGAAGCCCCTCCACCAAAACCCGCTCCTGCTCCCGGCGCCGCTTGCCCCCTCGGAGGGCGCTATAGGCGAGGTGTTCCAGCCGCCGCACCACGCAGACTCGAGGCTCGCCCCCCACCCCCTGGCAGGGAAGCCCCTCCGCCCCCCCGCAGGCGGCGTAGGCTTCGCTGTAGCGGGGCGCAAGTTCCGGGTGCCCTAAAAGGGCTGGCCCCAAGGGCCCCGCGTGGACCGCGGCCAGCCGCAGGTAAAGGGCATGGCGGGCACGGCGGACCTCCACCTCCATGCCCTCAGGATAGGCCCCCCACCCTAGGACAAATGACCCCCTCCTTCCAGGCGAAAAGGGCTCCGCAGGCCCGCCAGGGCGATGGCCCGGGCCTCCTCCGGGGCGTAGGAAAGGGCCAAGACCCCCCGGTAGGCCCTTAGGGCCCGCTCCCGCTCCCCCGCCAGGTCCAATAATTGCCCAAAGCGGGCGAGGACGTAGCCGGGAAGGTAGCCGGGGTGCTGAAAGTCCGTGCGGAAAACCTCCTCCATGAGGCTTAGGGCCTGCCGCCACTCCCCCGCCGCCAGGTAGATCTGGGCCGCCAGGTAAAGGGCCTCGGGGCTTCCGATGGCGAAAAGCCCCTCCAGAAGCGCCCCCCAGTCGTCCTCCTCCTTAAGCTGCCAGGCCCGGTCCAAAAGGGCCCGCTCCCGCTCCTTCTCCGTGGGGGTGTGGGCCTGGGGCAGGGCGTGGGGGAAGGCCTCCGCCAAAAGGGCGTAGTCCAAAAGCTCCGCCACCACCGCCCCTTCCTTCCCCGCAAGGGCCGCCTTCACCCCTTCCATGCGCTGGCGGCGGAAGCCCGTGGCTGGGCCTTCCCCAAAGGCCTCGGCGAAGCCACGGTAGACCTCCCGCAAGCGGGAAAGAAAGGCCTCCGAGCCCAAAACCTCAGGGGAAAGGGGGGTCTTTAAGAGGTCCAGCAGGGCCTCGTCAAAGGCCCGCATCCGCTCCAGGTAAGGCGACCCCAAGGGGTGCTGGGCCAGGGCCTGGCGGAAAGCCTCCGCCTCCCCCTTGAGGTGGGCCTCGGCGTCCAGGGCCGCCACGGGGATGCCCCTCTCCTCCGCCCAGGGCAGGAGGTGGAAGAGAAGGGGGTCCTCCTCCCGCCAAGCGCCCTCTTGCAAGGCCGCTTCCGAGTGGGAGGCGAGGTAAATCGCCTTGGGGCGCGCCTCTTCCAGCATGGCCAAAACCGTGGCCGCGTTGTAGCGTGGGTGCAGGATGTGGAAGGGCCCAAGGGAAGGGAGAAGAAGCATCCTCCCCATCTTAGACCTGAAGGAGCGGAACTACCGCCTGGCGGTGGTGAACGGCTGGCTGGTGTGGCTCGGGGACACCTTTTTGAACGCCAACATCGTCCTCTCCGGCTTCGCCGCCAAGCTGGGGGCTCCGGGCGCCCTCATCGGCCTCCTCCCGGCCCTCCTCCAGGCGGGGGGCATGGTGCCCCAGGCCTTCTTGGCCCCCTATGTGGCCCGCTTTCCCCAAAAGATCGTCCTCTACCGCAAGGTGGCCGCCTTGAGGCTCCTTGGCGTGGTCCTCATGGCCCTTTCCGCCTTCCTCCTTGGGCCTTGGCCGGGCCTTCTCTTGGGGGGCTTTCTCCTGGGTCTCCTTTTGAACGCCCTCTTCACCGGGGTTTCCAGTTTGCCCTTCTGGGAGGTGGTGGCCAAGACCATTCCGCCGGAGCGCCGGGCCGCCCTCTTCTCCGCCCGCAACCTGGTGGGGGGGCTCTTGGCCTTCTTGGCGGGGTTTGGGGTGCGGGAGATCCTGGCTTTGCCCCTTCCCTTCCCCCTGCCCTACGCCCTTCTTTTTAGCCTGGGGGCCCTTTCCTTCGGCTTGGGCTGGCACCTTTTCGGCCGGGTGGAGGAGCCCGAAGAACCCCCCAGGACCGCCCGGCTGGACTTCCGGCGCCCCCTCCTCCACCCCGGCTTCCGCCGCTACCTTCGGGTGCGGGTGGTCCTGGGCCTCGCGGGGATGGCCGATCCCTTCTACGCCGTCTACGCCGTGCGGGCCTTGGGGCAGGGGGAGGAGCTTGGCCTTTACCTCTCCCTTTACGCCCTTTCCTTCACCCTTTCCAACCTCCTTTGGGCGCGGCTGGCGGAAAGGGGCTCCAAGGGGGTCCTGAGGGCCGGGGCGGCCTTGGGCTTCCTGGCGCCCCTTCTCGCCCTCTTCCTCGCCCCGGGCCTTTTTGGCCTGGTCTTCCTCCTGCAAGGGGCCTACCTGGCGGCCCTGGGCCTCGCCACCACCACCTACCTGCTGAACCTGGCCCCGCCCGAGGAGCGGAGCGCCTTCATCGGGCTCGGCAACACGGTGGCCGGGGTCTTCGCCTTCTCCACGGTGCTCGGGGGATGGGTGGCGGACCGGGCTGGCTTTCCCGCCCTCTTCCTCCTGGCGGCGGGCCTTTACGCCTCGGCCTTTCTCCTGGGGGAAAGGCTCCCCGAGGAGGGGTAGGCCGGGTATAGTGGGGTGCATGACGGTCTATTTGCCGGACGGGAAGGCCCTCGAGGTCCCGGAAGGGGCCACCGCCTATGACGTGGCCAAGGCCGTGGGCCCGGGCCTGGCCAAGGCGGCGGTGGGGGCCATCGTGGACGGGGAAGTCTACGACCTCTTCAAGCCCCTGCCCCCAGGGGCCAAGGTGCGCATCCTCACCGAGAAGGACCCCGAGTACCAGCTCCTCTTCCGCCACACCCTGGCCCACGTCCTGGCCCAGGCGGTGAAGGAACACTTCCAGGCAAAGGGGTACAACCCAGAAAGCGTCCGGCTCGGGGTGGGCCCGGTGATTGAGAAGGGCTTTTACTACGATATAGACGCCCCCGAGCCCCTATCGGACGAGGACCTGCCGGCCATAGAGGAAAGGATGCGGGCCATTCTGCAAAAGGACCTCCCCTTGCGCCGCTACGTCCTCTCCCGGGAGGAGGCCCTGGCCCGCTACCAGGGCAAGGACCCCTACAAGGCCGAGCTCATCCAGGAAATCCCCGAGGGGGAGGAGATTAGCTTTTACCAGCAGGGGGATGACGCCTATGGCTTCACCGACCTCTGCCGCGGGCCCCACGTCCCCTCCACGGGCCGCATCCCCCCCCACTTCAAGCTCACCCACGTGGCCGGGGCCTACTGGCGGGGGGACGAGCGGCGCCCCATGTTGCAGCGGGTCTACGGGGTGGCCTTCCGCACCGCCGAGGAGCTCAAGGAGTACCTCTGGCAACTGGAAGAGGCCCAAAAGCGGGACCACCGCCGGCTGGGGCGGGAGCTGGAGCTCTTCCTCATTGACCCCATGGTGGGCAAGGGCCTGGTGCTTTGGCTGCCCAAGGGGAACGTGATCCGGGAGGAGCTCATGGCCTTCATGCGGGAGGAGCAGATCCGGCGGGGCTACCAGCTGGTCACCACCCCCCACATCGGCAGCCTGGAGCTTTACAAGACCTCGGGCCACTACCCCTACTACGCGGAAAGCCAGTTTCCCCCCATCAGCTTCAAGGAGCGGGGGGAGGAGGAGGAATACCTCCTCAAGCCCATGAACTGCCCCCACCACATCCGCATCTACGCCTACAAGAAGCGCTCCTACCGCGAGCTTCCCTTGAGGATCGCCGAGTTCGGCACCGTCTACCGCTACGAGAAGGCGGGGGAGCTTTTGGGCCTCACGAGGGTGCGGGGCTTCACCCAGGACGACGCCCACCTCTTCTGCACCCCCGAGCAGGTGAAGGCGGAGTTTTTGGGGGTCTTGGACCTGGTCTTAAAGGTCTTCGCCACCTTGGGGCTTAGGGACTACCGGGCCAGGATCGGGGTCCGGGAGCCGGGAAGCGAAAAGTACGTGGGGGACGAGGCCAAGTGGGCCTTGGCGGAAAGGCAGATTGAGGAGGCGGCCCAGGAAGCGGGCCTTAATTACACCGTGGAGCCGGGGGACGCCGCCTTCTACGGCCCCAAGCTGGACTTCGTGGTCAAGGACGCCTTGGGCCGGGAGTGGCAACTGGGCACCATCCAGGTGGACTACAACCTGCCCGAGCGCTTCGGCCTCGCCTACGTGGGGCCGGACGGGGAGGAGCACCGCCCCGTCATGATCCACCGCGCCCCCTTCGGCTCCTTGGAGCGCTTCATCGGCATCCTCATTGAGCACTTCGCCGGGGACTTCCCCTTGTGGCTTTCCCCGGTGCAGGCGGTGGTCATCCCGGTTTCGGAAAAACAGGAGGACTACGCCAAGGAGGTGGCCTTTAAGCTGAAGGAGGCGGGCCTCCGGGCCGAGGCCGACCTGAGGAGCGAGCGCATGCAGGCCAGGATCCGCGACGCCGAGGTGCAGAAGGTGCCCTACATCCTGGTGGTGGGGGATAAGGAGAAGGCGGAGGGAACGGTGAGCGTCAGGCGGCGCCACCGGGGGAACCTGGGAAGCGTGCCCCTGGCCACCTTCCTGGAAAAGGCGCTTCTGGAATACCGGGAAAAGCGCTTGGAACCCTCCTTCTGATGCGGGCGCGCTCCACCATCTTCACCCTTTTTGTGGAGTATGTCTACCCGGAACGCCGGGCCCGGGTCAAGGACCTCATCGCCATGATGGAGGCCTTAGGCTTTTCCGAGGCGGCGGTGCGGGCCGCCCTTTCCCGGAGCGCCAGGCGGGGCTGGGTGCGGCCGGAGCGGGCGGGGCGCACGGCGTACTACGCCCTTTCCGAGCGGGTGTACTGGCAGGTGCGCCAGGTGCGCCGCCGCCTTTACGAGCCCAGGCCGACGTGGGATGGGCGCTTCCTCCTGGTCTTGCCGGAGGGTCCAAAGGACCGGGGGGAAAGGGAGCGCTTCCGGCGGGAGATGGCCCTTTTGGGCTACGGGAGCCTGCAATCGGGGGTGTACTTGGGGGCGGGGGTGGACCTCGAGGCCACCCGGGAACTCCTGGCCTTCTACCAGCTTCCCGCCACCCTCTTCCAAGGGGAGCATCTGGGGCCCAAGGAGGAGATCCAACGCATCTTCCCCCTGGAGAGGGCCCAGGCCCACTACCAGGCCCTCTTCCCCCTGGAGGTCCCCGAGGGGCCGGAGGAGGCCTTCCATTCCCTCACCCGCCTGGTGCACGAGATGCGCAAGGTGCTCTTCCTGGACCCCCTCTTGCCCCCCGAGCTCCTTCCCAAGAGCTTCTTCGGGCCCCAGGCCCGCCATGAGTTCCTGGAGGCCCGCAAGGCCCTTTACGGGAAAGCCCTTCCTTTCCTTCAGGGCCTAGAACTTCCCCTCACCGCCCTCTCACCTCGAGGCGGGTAAGCTTGGGGGCATGAGGCGCTCCTTTGCCGCCCTCACCCTTTTGGCCTGGGCCTCGGCCCAGGTGAGCATCCCTTTCTGGCACACCGCCGGCCCCCCGGGAAACCGGGTCCTGGAGGAGGCCATCCAAAGCTTCAACGCAAGCCAAAAAGCCTACCGCCTCGAGGCCCGCTATGTGGGGGACTACCGGGAAGCGGGGGTGAAGCTCCTCGCCGCCTTGCGCGCCGGGGGGGCCCCGGTCCTCTTCCACGGGGAACTTTCCTTTCTGCCCCGGCTCGCCCAAGAGGGGGTGGCCCTTCCCCTGGACGCTTACCTAAAGGACCTTCCCCGGGACCTTTACCCCGAGATGCTCCGGACAGGGCAGGTGAAGGGAAGGACCTTTGGGCTTCCCCTGGGGCTTTCCGTTCCCGCCCTCTACTACAACAAGGATGCCTTCCGCGCCCGGGGGCTAAAGCCCCCCAGGTCCTGGCCGGAGGTGGAGGAGGCCGCCGCCCGGCTCACAGGCCGCACCGCCAAGGGGATGGTGGTCTCCACGGACATCTGGAGCTTTAACGCCATCGTCATGAGCCTGGGGGGGAGCCTGGTCAAAAACGGGCTTCCCGCCTTCACCTCCAAGGAGGTGGTGGAGGCCTTGGAGATGCTTTACCGCATGGTGCAGAAGGGGCACGCCCAGGCCCGCAACCTGGCGGAGGCCCAGTTCGCCGTGGCCGACTTCCTGCGCACCAAGGCCTTCATGGGGCTTGGGCCCACCACCGCCTTGCCCGTGGTGGAGGCCCAGACCTCCCTCCCCTTCGCCGTGGGCCTAGCCCCCTTGCCCCGGCGGGAAGGGGGGGTGGTGCCCCTTTCCGGGGCGGCCCTGGTGGTCCTCAAAGGGGCAAGCCCCGAGCAGGTTCAGGGGGCGGTGGCCTTCTGGCTCCACTTCCTGGAGCCCAAGCGCCAGGCGGCGTGGGTGCGCACCACCTGGTACCTGCCCTTGCGCAAGGAAGCGGAAAGGGAACTCGCGGATTTCCTCAAGGACCCCGAGCGCCAGGCGGTCTTCGCCCAGGCGGAACTGGGGCGGCCTTGGAGCCAGGACCCCGAGCTCGTGGTCTGGTACGGCTACCTGGAAGAGGCCCTGGAACGGAGCCTGAAGCAAGGGGTGAAGCCCCAGCTGGCCCTGGAGGAGGCTCAGCGGAAGGCCCTCGCGGTAGAAAGGAAATAGACCATGGGCAGAGCGCTTTTCCTCCTTTTGCTGTTGGCCGCATGGGCAAGGGCGCAGATCCCTTTACCCCTTTGGCACACCTTGGGGGAAGGGGGGATCCTGGAAGGTGAAGCCCAGGCGTTCAACCAGGCCCAGTCCCGCTACCGCATAGAACCCCGCTTTGTAGGAGACTATCGGGAAATGGGGGTTCTCCTAGCCGCCGCTCTCCGCAACGGCACTGCTCCTCCCCTAGCCCAGGTGGAGCTTGGGTTTTTGCCGGTCTTGGTGCGGGAAGGACTAGTCCAAACCCTCCCCAAACCCCAGGTTCCGGACCTAGACCCAGACCTGTTGCGCTTGGGAGAAGTGAAGGGGCACCTCTATGGATACCCCTTGGGCATCTCCATTAGCGTGCTTTTTTACAACACAGACGCCCTCCGAGCCCGGCGACTAAATCCCCCAAAGGACTTTGCCCAGCTCAAATCCGTGGCCCAAGGGCTCTCTAGCCGCTCGGCCAGGGGGCTGCTTTTCTCTGCTGACGTTTATAGCTTCGCCACCCTGGTCCTGGCCCACGGCGGTACCCTAAGCCAGGGAGATGCTCCTGCCCTAGACGGAGAAAGCGCCCTAAGGACATTGGGTTTTCTCCAAGAACTAAACCGGGAAGGGGCTTTGCAGGTCCGTTCCGCCACCGAGCTTATTAGCGCTGGGGCTGATTTCCTTCGGACCAAGGCTTTCTTGGCCATGGGCCCCTCCTCCCTTCTGCCGGCGGTAAAAAGCCGCACCCAACTTCCCTTCACCATCGGCATTGCTCCCATGCCCCTCGAGCCCGCGGGAAAAGTGGCGGCCTCAGGATCCGTGCTCGTGGCCTTACGCCACGCCTCCGCCGAGGAAAAGCGGGGCCTCGAGGCCTTCTACCGCCACATGGCGGAGATCAACCGCCAGCTGGCCCTGGCCCGGGGCATTTACTACCTTCCTCTAAACCTCAAAGCCCAGGAAGCCTGGGCAAAGGAAGACGTGGGCCGCCTTCTCCTGGGCCAAAAGGCACGCCTCACCCCTTGGCACCAAAACAGCCCCCTACTGCTTTGGGCACCCCCCCTGGAAGAAGCCCTAGAACGCGCTTTAAAGGGGCAGGTGCCCGCCAAAAAGGCCCTGGAAGAGGCCCAAGCCCGGGCCCTGAAAATCCCCTGACCCCCTGGGAGTAACATAGGGCCATGCGGTCTACCCTCCTCCTATTCCTCCTCGCTATAAGCCTTGCCCAAGCCCAGGTAGAGATCCCCTTCTGGCACTCCATGGACGGCCCCGCCGGCAGGCTCCTCGCCGCCTTCGCCCAGGAGTTCAACACTCGCCAATCCCAGTACCGGGCGAGCCCCCAGTACGCCGGGGACTATAAGGACGCCGAAACCAAGCTGGTGGCCGCCCTGCGCACGGGGGGCCAGCCCGTCCTCTTCCAGGCGGAGATCTCCTTCTTCCCCCGCCTGGTGGGGGAAGGGCGGGCCTTGGCCCTGGACGGGTACCTGAACCTGGACCGGGCCTTCGTGGAAGACCTCTTTGAGCCCGCCTGGAACTACGGGGTCGTGGAAGGCAAGCGCTACGGCCTTCCCTTAAATACCTCCACCCCCGTCCTCTTCTACAACCTGGACGCCTTCCGGGCCAAGGGGCTCAGGGCCCCCCAGGACTGGAAGGAGTTTGAAGCGGCGGCCAAGGCCCTAACCTCCCGCCAGGCCAAGGGCTTCATCTTCGTCACCGACCCCCAGGCCTGGCTCTTTGAGGCCATGGTGACGAGCCGCGGTGGGAGCTTGGTCAAGGATGGGCAGCCCAACTTCCTCTCCCCCGAGGCCCTGGATGCCCTGGAGATGCTTTGGCACCTAAACCGGGCCGGGGCCCTCTCCGTACGCAGCATGGCCGAGGCCACCTTCGCCCAGCTGGACTTCGTGCGCACCAAGGGGATGATGGTCATGGCCTCCATCGCCAACTGGCCCGCGGCGGAGAACTTCTCCTTCGCCTTCACCCTAGGGGTGGCCCCCGTGCCCCGGGAGCCCCAGGGCAAGGTGCCCATGGGCGGGGCCCAGCTGGTGGTCCTCAAGGGGGCTTCCGAGGCCCAGGTGCGGGGCGCTTTGGAGTTTTGGCGCTACCTGATGGAGCCCAAGAACGTGGCCCGTTGGGTGGAGGCCAGCTACTACGTCCCCGTGCGCAAGTCCGCCTTGCCCCTCCTCGAGGGCTTCTACCGGGAAAACCCCTTCCGCAAGGTGGCCTTTGAGCAGATCGCCCACGCGCAAGAAAGGCCCCGCTTGCCCCAGTTTTCCGCCTGGGCAAGCCTCTTGGCGGAGGCCCTGGAGAAGAGCTTAAAAGGCGGGGTTCCGCCGCAAAAGGCCTTGGAAGAAGCCCAGCGGAAGGCGGAGGCCATCCGATAAAATGGAACGAATGCGCCTAGGCTTTAGCCCCTTTAACGCCGAGATGGGCTACGAGGAGGCCTTCCGCCTGGCGGCGGAAGAGGGGTTGGACCTCGAGGTGGCCTACGACCTCCACGAGGTCCTCCCCCTCCCCGACCCCCGTAGCCTTAGGGCCACAGGGGAGGCCCTGGGGGTGGGCTTCACCCTCCACCTTCCCTTTGTGGAGATGAACCCGGCAAGCCTTATCCCAAACGTCCGAAAGCTCTCCGAGGAACGCCTCAAGCGGGCCCTGGAGTTCGGCGAGGGCTTAGGGGCCAAGGTGGGGGTCCTTCACACCGGACAGGTGCCCGTGCGTCACCCCATGGCCCTGGACCTGGCCCGGGAGGCCCTGGAAAAAACCCTCACCGCCCTCCTTCCCCTCCCCTTCCCCGTGGCCCTGGAAAACCTAGCCCTCTCGGAAGAGGACCTCATACGGGGCCCCGAGGAGCTCAAGGCCCTTCTGGAACGCTTTCCCCAGTACGGCTTCTGCCTGGACGTGGGCCACGCCCTGGTGGAGCTCGGGCCCACGGGGCCTTTTCGCTACCTCGAGGCCTTAGGCGGCAAACTCACCCACCTCCACCTCCACGACAACCACGGCCGCAAGGACGACCACCTGCCCGTGGGGGCGGGCGGCGTGCCGTGGGAAAGGCTCGCCCCTTCCCTAAGGGGCTTTACCGGCACCGCGGCCCTGGAGGTGGGCGGGGGGAAAACAGGCGTCCGCCAAAGCGCAAAGCGCCTTCGGGACCTCCTTTCCTAGGGCTCTACGGGACATCTGTCCTTGCCCCAGTACCCTTATAGTGGTGGGGTGGGGGTTTGCACCCCGCTTCACAAAAGGGAGGCAGAATGGTCGTAGACCGGATTGAGGTGTACCTAGACGGCGCCCAAGAGCCCCTGGCTGTCCTTAAGGAGCCCCCCTACCGGCTGGAGCTAGACACCCGCCAAATCCCCGATGGCGAGCACACCCTGCGCCTCGTCACCCACTTCCGGGGCGGAGGACAAGAGGTAAAGGAAATCCCCTTCACCGTGAACAACTACCCCGACGTCCTGCTCCTGGGCTTGGACGAAGGGGGCGAGGTGGCGGGCAAGGTGGAGCTCCGCCTGGCGGTGGGCGAACCTGAACTCCCCGTGGAACCCGTGCGCTTCAACCCCATCTGGTACGCCGTGGCCTCCGTGGTGGTCCTGGGGGGCATCTGGGCCTACTTTGCCCTTTCCCCGGCGGCGGAAAAGATCGTGGCCGAGGTGGCGCCCCCGGCCCAAGAGGCCCAGGCCCACGGGCAAGGGGCCGCCCCCGCGGCCAACGTGGACCAAACCCTCATGGAGAAGGGCAAGGCCATCTACGAAGCCTACTGCACCGCTTGTCACCAGGCCAACGGCCAGGGCATGCCCCCCGCCTTCCCCGCCCTGGCGGGCAACCCCAACCTCCAGGACGCCCAGATGATCCTCAACGTCGTCAAGAACGGCCGCGGGGCCATGCCCGCTGTGGGGGCCAACTTCAGCGAGGAGGAACTCGTCGCCGTGGCCACCTACATCCGGAATAGCTTCGGCAACAACTTTGGTCCGGTGGAGTGAGCCATGTACCGGAACGATCCTATTCTGCCCACCTTCGCCCTGATCCTGGCAGCGGGCCTTTTCTACGCCGCCTACCTGGACGGCCAGCACATCGCCCGCCTCCTGGGCCACGTCCCCGAGGAACTTTCCGTGGGCCAGATCGGGCTCATGGCCTTCGGGGCGGTCCTGCTTCTCTACGGGCTCATGGGCTTGGTTTCCTACTGGCTTGAGGGTATGGAGCTCCGCCCGGGCCGCCACTTCCCCACCCCCTCCACCGCCCCCGTGGCCGCGGGCGTCATCCTGGTCCTCCTCCTTACCGCCCTTTCCGGCTTTTTCGTGCGGCTTCTCGTCTACGCCGCCCAGACCGGGCACAACCCCACCTGGCTCCAAGGCCTCATCTTCGGCAGCATCAGCCTGGTGGTGGCGGCCCTTTTCGGCATCTACAAGAAGTTCTTCGGCCGGGACGAGGTCATCACCGAGGAGGAGAAGAGCGAGTTTCCCTGGTGAGGTAAGGCATGGACGAACGCGAGATTCGTTTGCGCACATCCCGTAGGCGGCTTTTCCTCAAGACCGCCATCGGCACGGGCATCGGCCTCTCCTTGGTCTCCGCCTTCTACGTGGGGGCAAGCCTCAGGCCCCGGGAGGAGGTGACCCCGGAGAAGGAGCCTTTGAAGCCCGGGGACATCTTGGTCTACGCCCAAGGCGGCGGGGAGCCCAAGCCCATCCGCCCGGAAGAGCTGAAGCCCGGTGATCCCTTCCTCCTCGCCTACCCCATGGACCCCAAGACCAAGGTGGTGAAAAGCGGCGAGGCCAAGAACACCGTCTTGGTGGTGCGCTACGCTCCGAAGGAGCTTGCCCCGGAGGTGGCGCAGCACGGGGTGGAAGGCATTGTGGCCTACTCCGCGGTGTGCACCCACCTCGGGTGCATCATCAGCCAGTGGGCGGCGGACAAGAAAGCTGCCCTGTGCCCCTGCCATGGGGGTACCTACGACCTCAAGGCCGGGGCCAAGGTCATCGCCGGCCCCCCGCCCCGTCCCGTGCCCCAGCTTCCCCTCAAGGTGGAAAACGGGGTCTTGGTGGCGGCGGGGGAGTTTTTGGGCGAGGTGGGCGTGAAGGCCGAGGCGGGCTTCTGCCGCCACGTTTAGGAGGGGAGCATGTACAAGTGGCTGGATGAACGCCTAGACCTCACGGGGCTTTACCACAAGGTTTTGCGCAAGGCTTTCCCGGTGCACCACTCCTTCTTCCTGGGGGAGATCACCCTCTTCGCCTTCGTGGTCCTGGTGCTCACCGGGGTCTTCCTCACCCTGAACTTTGAACCCTCCATCCGCGAGGTGAAGCTTCCCGACGGGCGCACGGTGCCCGCCGCCTACGCCAGCGTCCTTTACATTGACAGCCTCCCCTTCGGCGCCGTGATCCGCAGCCTTCACCACTGGTCAGCCCACGTGATGATCGCCGCCGCCTTCTTGCACATGCTCCGCATCCTCCTCACGGGGGCCTACAAGAAGCCCCGGGAGCTTAACTACCTGGTGGGGCTCGCCCTTTTGGGGCTTGCGGTGGTCACCGCCTTCACCGGCTACGCCCTTCCTTACGATAACTACGCCGTGACCGCCACCCGCATCGGCTACGGCATCGCCAACTCCATCCCCTGGATTGGGGGTGCCTTGGCCCAGGTCATGTTCGGCGGGGAGTTCCCGGGCTCCACCCACTCCATTCCTCGGCTCTTTAGCCTCCACGTCCTCTGGCTTCCCCTCCTCCTCATGGCCCTCATCGGGGGCCACCTCGCCATCATGGTCAAGCAAAAGCACACCCAGCCCCGCTACGCCGAGAAGGTGGCCCCGGGGAAGATCCTGGGCGTGCCCATGTACCCGCAGCAGATGGTCATGATGATTATCCTCTTTGCCCTTTACGTGGGCATCATGACCATCATCGCTGGCGCCTTCCTGGCCCATCCCATTGAGGCCTTCGGTCCCCCCACCCCCAACACGCCCGCGGTGAAGCCCGACTGGTACTTCCTCTGGATCTACGGCATCCTGCAGATCATCCCCTCCAGCTGGGAGTTCCACCTTTTTGGGGCCACCATCGGGCCCGAGTTCATCGGGGGAGCGGTGGTGCCGGGCCTTTTGGCCCTCATCGGCCTCCTCCTACCCTTCGTGGATACCCGCAAGGACAAGATGCGCTACCTGGAGCTTCCCTCGGAGCACCCGGTGCGCACCAGCGCGATCCTCTCCCTCTTGGTTTTCTTCCTCATGAGCACCTTGGCGGGCTACAAGATTGACTTCCAACAGCAAGGCTCCTTGCTGGGGAATAACGCCGTGCTTTGGACCCTTGTCCTTGGGGGCCCCTTGCTCACCTTCTTCCTTTCCTACACCCTGATGCGCATCTTCTACGGGAAGGCAAGGGAGGAGAAAGCCTTCTAAATCATAAGCCCCCCGCCTAGAGCGGGGGGCTTTTCAGGGCCCCTTAACCGGGGCCCTTGGTTATTTCTCCTCCTCCAGGCCCAGGCTCGCCAGGAGGTCCCCGTAGAGGTCGCCCAGCTTCACGCTGGTGCTGGCGGTGGGCACGGCGGAGGCGTCGTAAAGGTTGTACTCCGCCACCGCCCCGTACTCGTACTCCCTCCGCTCCTCCCGGCGGCCGCCAGAGGGCTTGCGCTTGCCCCGAGCCTCCTTGCCCTTGGCTCGGCGGGGGCGCTCCTCCTCCGCCTTGGGGGGCGGGGGAGGCAGAAGCCGCTTGCGGGAGAGGGAGATGCGCTGCTCCACGGGGTCAATGTTGAGGACCACCACCTCCATCTCGTCCCCCTTCTTAAAGAGGACGGCGGGGTTTTCCACCCGGGTGTGGTCCAGCTCGGAGATGTGGACCAGGCCCTCCATGCCGGGCTCCAGCTCCACGAAAACGCCGAAGTCCGTGACCCCCGTGACCTTGCCCTTCACCACGGTGCCCGGGGGGTACTTCTCCACCAGGAGCTGCCAGGGGTCGGGCTGGGTCTGCTTGAGGCCCAAGGAGAGGCGGCGTTCCTGCGGGTCCAGGCGGAGGACCACCGCCTCCACCTCCTCGCCCTCCTGCACCACCTCGGAGGGGTGCTTGGGCCGCTTGGTCCAGGAGAGCTCGGAGATGTGGATCAGGCCCTCGAGGCCCGGCTCCACCTCCACGAAGGCGCCAAAGGGGGTGAGCCCCACCACCTTGCCCCGCACCCGGGTGCCCACGGGGTACTTCTCCGCCACCGTGGTCCAGGGGTCGGGGATGAGGGCCTTGATGGAGAGGTTAACCCGCTCCTTGGCAGGGTCCACGGACACCACCTGGGCCCGCACCTTCTGCCCCTTGTGCAGGACCTCCCGGGGGTGGCCGAACCGGCCCCAGGTGATCTCCGAGCGGTGGACGAGGCCGTCCACAGGACCCAGGTTGACGAAGGCCCCGAAGTCGGTGACCTCCACCACGGTGCCCTCCACCACCTGGCCGGGCTCGAGGCTCTGGAAGAAGGCCTCCTTGGCCTTCTTCTGCTCCTCCTCCAGCACCGCCCGACGGGAAAGGAGAACCCGCCCCTTCTTGCGGTTCAGCTCAATGATTTTGGCTAGGATCTGCTGGCCCACGTAGGCGTCCAGGTTGGGGATGCGCCTGAGGTCCAGCTGCGAGGCGGGGATAAAGGCCTGGACGCCGTCCAGCTCGGCGACCACGCCCCCCTTGACCTTCTCCTTGACCGTGACGGTCACCGGCTCGCCCTTCTCGTAAAGCTCCTGGATGCGGTCCCAGTGCTCCCGGGCCTCCACCTTCCTGCGGGAAAGGAGGATCTGGCCCGTTTCTGGATCCACCTTGAGCACCTGCACCCGCACCAGGTCTCCCGGCTTGAGGAGGTTCTTAAGCTCCTCTTCCGAGAGGGGCTTTTCCGTGAGCTGGTTGAAGGGGATGATGCCTTCCGTCTTAGCGCCGATATCCACCGCCACGCCTTCGGAACCCACCAAGACCACTTTGCCCGTCAAGATCTGACCGGGGCGCACGCGCTTCTCCAAGCGGGCCTCGGTCTCCTGCAGGGCCTCTTCCATGCTGAAGGTCTTTTCTGGGGTCTGGGTCGCCTTTTCTTCCATGCCGCCTCTATCCTCCTTACGCGCCTTCCCAAGGAAGGCGGGCGCCTTTGGCGCTCGCCCACACGAAAAGAGGGGGGAGAACCCTCACTCCCCGCTTCCGTGTGAACCGGCCCCGAAGGGCATACCCTTCCTTTATACCACGCCTCCAGGTCTCTGCCAAGAGGTTGTGCAGGACTTTACCCACATCTCCGTTTCGTGGTAAATCTCCAGGACTTTACCCACATCTCCGTTTCGTGGTAAATCTCCCCTTGCGGGCGCAGCCCGTATCTGGTACCGGGGGTGATCCATGGACATGCTCAAGGTGGCCGAGGCCAGGCTCCAGGAGTTCACGGGCCGTTTTGCGAGCGTTTTCCCCCG
>NZ_JTJB01000047.1 GCF_000794385.1 Thermus sp. 2.9 | reverse complement strand
CAGTCTGGCCAGGAACCCTGGACTTGGGTGCGGGGAATTGGCACCATGGCATCATGGAGCTCCACGCCGCCGACCAGTACCTGGTGGCCGAGGCCGGAACGGACCTTCTCGCCATCCACGAAGCCCTCCGGGGCACGGGCCTCCACCCCCCCTTTCCCCCGGTGGAGCTTCCCGGGGGGTGGGGGGGCTCGTGGCCCGGGGAGGCTTCGCCCAGAACTTTTTCTTCCCCGCGGAGGTCCTGGGCCTCACCTTCCGCACCCCCAAGGGCCGGGTGGTGCGGGCCGGGGGGTGGTGGTGAAGAACGTCCAGGGATACGACCTGGTGCGCCCCTTTGTGGGAAGCTTCGGCCTTTTGGGGGAGGCCCTCGAGGTGGTCTTCCGCCTGCGGCCGGGGCGGGCCTCCCGCTTCCTGCGCCGCCCCTTCCTTGGGGCGTTCCCCGAGCTTTCCCCCGAGCCCCGCTTCCTCTTCGCCCTGAAGGAAGGAGAGGCTTGGTGGCTTTACGCCTACCACTTCGGCCCCGAGGGGGAGGTGGCCCGCTTCGCCGAGGCCTTCGGGGGGGAGGAGGCGGGGCCTTTGGACCTAAGGCCCCTTTTTCCCCGGGGGATGGGTGTTGGGGAAGGCCCCCTAAGGGACCTTCGCTTCCCCTGGCAAGACGGGGGCGGGGCCCCGGAGGCCCCGGCCCTTTTCCGAAGGCTCGCCGCCTCCCTTTAGGCCCTTTCAGGGTATCCTCTAAGGGATGCGGGAGCTGGAAGAAGCCTTGGCCGCCATCCGCGAGGCAGAGAGCCTCGAGGCCCTCAAAACCCTAAAAGCCCGCTACCTGGGCAAAAAAGGCCTCGTCACCGAGGCCCTGAAGGCCCTGGCCCACCTGCCCCTAGAGGAGAGGAAAAGGCGAGGGCAGGAGCTCAACGCCCTCAAGGAGGCCCTGGAAAAGGCCCTGGAGGACCGGGCGCGGGAGCTGGAAGAAGCGGCGCTCAAGGAGGCCCTGGAGCGGGAACGGCTGGACGTTTCCTTGCCGGGGGTGCGCCTCTTTTCGGGGGGGCTTCACCCCATCACCCTCATGGAGCGGGAGCTCGTGGCCATCTTCCAGGCCCTGGGCTACGAGGCGGTGGAAGGCCCCGAGGTGGAAAGCGAGCGCTTCAACTTTGACGCCCTGAACATCCCCGAACACCACCCGGCGCGGGACATGTGGGACACCTTCTGGCTGGAGGGAGCCTACCGGGTGCCGGGCCCCTTGGGGGAGGAGGCGGAGGGGAAGCTCCTTTTGCGCACCCACACCTCCCCCATGCAGGTGCGCTACATGGTGGCCCACACTCCCCCCTTCCGCATCGTGGTGCCGGGGCGGGTCTTCCGCTTTGAGCAGACGGACGCCACCCACGAGGCGGTCTTCCACCAGTTGGAGGGGCTGGTGGTGGGGGAAGGCATCACCATGGCCGACCTGAAGGGGGCCATCTTTGAGCTGGCCCAGGCCCTTTATGGCCCCGAGGCCAGGGTGCGCTTCCAACCCGTCTACTTCCCCTTCGTGGAACCCGGGGCCCAGTTCGCCATCTGGTGGCCGGAGGGGAGGAAATGGCTGGAGCTCGGGGGCGCGGGGATGGTCCACCCCAAGGTCTTCCAGGCGGTGGACGCCTACCGGAAGCGCCTGGGCCTCCCCCCGGCCTACGAGGGGGTCACGGGCTTCGCCTTTGGGCTAGGCATAGAGAGGCTCGCCATGCTCCGCTTTGGCATCCCGGACATCCGCTACTTCTTTGGAGGAAGGCTTAAGTTCCTGGAGCAGTTCAGGGGGATCCTATGAGGGTGCCCTTCTCCTGGCTTAAGGAATACGTGCCGGAGCTGGAAAGCCCGGAGGTCCTGGAGGAGCGGCTTGCGGGGCTGGGGTTTGAAACGGACCGGATAGAGCGCATCTTCCGCATCCCCAAGGAGGTGGTCTTCGCCCGGGTGCTGGAGGCAAGCCCCATCCCCGGCACCGGGCTCAAGCGCCTGGTGCTGGATGCGGGAAGGGTGGTGGAGGTGGTCTCGGGGGCGGGAAACGCCCGGGCGGGCATCGGGGTGGCCCTGGCCCTCCCCGGGGCGGAGGTGGGGGGGATGCGCATCGGGGAGCGGCGCATCCAGGGAGTGGTCTCCCACGGCATGGCCCTCTCCCCCAAGGAGCTCGGGGTGGGGGAGTATGGGGGGGGGCTTCTGGAATTCCCCCAAGACGCCCTTCCCCCCGGCACCCCCTTGGCGGAGGCTTGGCCCGAGGAGGTGGTGTTGGACCTCGAGGTCACCCCCAACCGCCCCGACGCCCTGGGGCTTTTGGGCCTGGCCTACGACCTCCACGCCCTGGGCTACGCCCTAAAGGCGCCCGAGGTGGACCTGAGGACCGAGGCGGTGCCCATCCCCTTTGGCCTCAGGGTGGAGGACCCGGAGGGTGCCCCCCACTTCACCTTGGGCTACGCCTTCGGGCTTCGGGTGGGGCCAAGCCCCCTTTGGCTGCAAAGGGCGCTTTTCGCCGCGGGGATGCGGCCCATCAGCAACGTGGTGGACATCACCAACTACGTGATGCTGGAACGGGCCCAGCCCATGCACGCCTTTGACCTGCGCTTCCTGGGGGAGGGCATCCTGGTGCGGCGGGCCCGGCCCGGGGAGCGGCTTCGCACCCTGGACGGGGTGGAGCGCACTCTCCATCCCGAGGACCTGGTCATCGCCGGCTACCGGGGGGAGGAGAGCTTCCCCGTGGGCCTTGCCGGGGTCATGGGCGGGGCGGAAAGCGAGGTGCGGGAGGACACGGAAGCCATTGCCCTGGAGGTGGCCCAGTTTGACCCCATTTCCATCCGTAAAACCGCCCGCCGCCACGCCCTCCGCACCGAGGCCAGCTACCGCTTTGAGCGCGGGGTGGACCCCTTGGGGCAAATCCCCGCCCAGCGGCGGGCCTTAAGCCTCCTCCAGGCCCTGGCGGGGGCCAAGGTGGCGGAGGGCATCCTGGAAGCGGGGAACCCCACCCCGCCCAAGCCCATCCCCTTCCGCCCGGACTACGCCAACCGCCTCCTGGGCACCGCCTACCCGGAAGGGGAGCAGCTCGCCATCCTGAAGCGCCTGGGCTGCCTTGTGGAGGGGGAAGGCCCCTACCAGGTCACCCCGCCCAGCCGCAGGCTGGACCTCACCCTGGAGGAGGACCTGGTGGAGGAGGTGGCCCGCATCCAAGGGTACGAGACCATTCCCCTCGCCCTTCCCGCCTTCTTCCCCGCCCCCGACAACCGGGGGGTGGGCAGGCCCTACCAAAAGGAGCGCCGCCTCCGGGAGCTTTTGGCGGGGCTGGGCTTCCAGGAGGTCTACACCTATAGCTTCGCCGACCCCGAGGAGGCCCCCCGCTTCCGCCTCTTTCTACCCCCCCTGCGGCTCCTAAACCCCTTGAGCCCCGAGCGGGCCGCCTTGCGCACCCATCTCTTCCCGGGCCTCCTTAAGGTCCTCAAGGAAAACCTGGCCCTGGACAAGCCGGAAAGGGCCCTCCTCTTTGAAGTAGGCCGGGTTTACAGGGTGGAAGGAGGGGTGGTGCGGGAGGAAACGCACCTGGCGGGCCTCCTCTTCGGCGAAGGGGTGGGGCTTCCCTTTGGGGAGAAGCTTTCCGGCTACCCCCTCCTAAAGGGGCTTTTGGAAACCCTCTTCGCCCGGCTCGGCCTGGCCTTCCAGGTGGAGGCCCACCCCTACCCCTTCCTCCACCCCGGGGTTTCGGGCCGCCTTTGGGTGGAGGGAGAGGAACGGGGGTTTTTGGGGGAGGTCCACCCCGAGGTGCTAAGGGGGTTAGAGCTCCCCCGGGTATGGGTCTTTGAGCTCCGCCTGCCCCTTCCCGAGAAGGCGTTCCGCTTCCAGGACCCCTCCCGCTACCCCCTGGCCCTCCGGGACCTGGCGGTGGTGGTGCCCGAGGCCACGCCCTACGCCGAGGTGGAAGGGCTCCTCAAGGAAGCGGCGGGGCCCCATTTGGAAAGCCTCGCCCTCTTTGACCTTTACCAGGGGGCGCCCCTCAAGCCCGGCACCAAGAGCCTCGCCTTCCACCTCCGCTTCCGCCACCCCGAGCGCACCCTCACCGACGAGGAGGTGGATGCGGCCATGGCCCGGATCTTCCAGGCGGTGCGGGAGCGGGGCTGGGAGATCAGGGGGTAAACTCTTCCCATGCTCACCTGGGTGGACCTGTTGGCCCTCTTTAGCCTGGCTTTAGGGCTCGCCCTGGGCCACCGGGGCGGGGTGGTGATGGGCTTTGCCGGGGCGGGCTTACTGCTCTACCTCCTCTTGGCGCAGTTCGGGCTTTCCGGCTGGGGGGTGGCTTTGGCGTTGGGCCTGGGGGCGGGGCTTTTGGGGAAGAGCCTCCCCTTGCCCCACCTTTCCCGGGCCCTCGAGGCCACCTTGGGAACGCTTGGGGGCCTCCTGTTGGGCCTCCTCCTCGCCTTAAGCCTCTGGGCGGGGTACCCCTGGGAAAGGACCGCCGCCTCCACCCTGCGCTACCCCGCCACCACCCTTCCCACCCCCGTTTACCAGGGAGTGGCGCAAAGCCCCTTCGCCCGGGAGGCCTTCCGCCTGGCCTGGAGCACCCCGTGGCTCCGCAAGGCCCTTAGCCTAGAGGGCCAGCACCCGGGAAAGGCCAAGTAGGGCCCGGTTGATGTCCTTGCGCCGCTCCACCGCCTCCTTGAGGGGGGTGAGCTCCACCTCCCCCTCCACCTCCCCCACCATGACCCCACTGGTCCCCGCGGCCAAGGCCTCCACCGCCGCCGCCCCCAGGCGGCTCGCCAGGATGCGGTCCTTGGCCGTGGGGCTCCCGCCCCGCTGGATGTGCCCCAGGACCGTGACCCGGGCCTCCACCGCCACGTGCTCCCTGATGGCGGCGAGAAGCCCCGCCGCCCCTCCCGGGTACGCCCCTTCCGCCACCACCACGATGGAGCTGGTCTTGCCCCGGCGCTGGGACTCCAGAAGTCCCTCGGCGATGGCCTTGGGGTCCACCGGCTCCTCGGGCACGGCGATGACCTCCGCCCCCCCCGCCAGGCCCACGTCCAGGGCGATGAAGCCGGCGTTCCGCCCCATGACTTCTATGAAGAAAACCCGCTCGTGGCTCGCCGCGGTGTCGCGGATGCGGTCAATGGCCTCCAAGGCGGTGTTCACCGCGGTGTCAAAGCCGATGGTGTAGTCGGTGCCGTGGAGGTCGTTGTCAATGGTGCCGGGAACCCCCACCACGGGGATGCGGTGCTCCTCCGTGAGCCGCATGGCTCCACGGAAGGTGCCATCCCCTCCGATGGCCACCAGGCCCTCAATCCCCGCCTCCATAAGCTTCTTCGCCGCCTTGGCCCGGCCCTCGGGGGTGAGGAACTCCTGGCTCCTTGCGGTGAGGAGGACGGTCCCTCCCCGTTGCAGGATGTTGGCCACGTCCCGCACCCCCAAGGGCACCATCTCCCCCAGGATCATCCCAGCGTAGCCCCGCCGGATGCCGATGACCTCGAGGCCCAAGGCGTAGGCCTGCCGCACCACCGCCCGGATGGCGGCGTTCATCCCGGGGGCGTCGCCCCCGCTGGTGAAAACCCCGATGCGCCTCATGCGTCCTCCTCTGCCTCCTCCATGGAAAGCCGGTAGGCCTCGTTCCGCGGCACCCCCCGCTCCAAGAGGGCCCGGAAAAGGTCCCTTCCCCTAAGCCCCTCCGCCCGGAGCACCCCCGCCCAAGCCTCCCCCGAGGGGGAAGAAGGCGTTTTGGGCCCGAGGACCAAGACGAACTCCCCCTTGGGTTCTTGAAAGCGCTCCAAGGCCTCCACCAGGGTTCCCCGGAAGATCTCCTCGTGCACCTTGGAAAGCTCCCGGGCCACGGCCACGGGGTGCTCGGGGCCGTAAACCTCCACGAGGTCCCGAAGCGTCTTGGCCAGGCGGTGGGGGCTTTCGTAGAGCACCGCGGTCCTCCCCTCCCGGGCCAGGGCAAGAAGCCTTTCCTTGCGCGCTTTCCCCGCCTTGGGCAGGAAGCCCTCAAAGGTGAAGCGGTGGGTGGGCAGGCCCGAGGCCACCAGGGCGGGGATGAGGGCGGTGGGTCCGGGAAGCGCTTCCACCCGCCAGCCCCATTCTAAGGCGAGGCGCACCAGCTCCGCCCCGGGGTCGGAGATGCCCGGGGTGCCGGCGTCCGTGGCGTAGGCCACGTAGGTGTAGGGGGCGAGGAGCTCCTGGGCCCGGTCCAGGGTGTGCTGGTCCAGCCTCAAGGTGGGGGTGGGGATGCCAAAGTGGCGGAGGAGAAGCCCCGTGCGCCTCGTGTCCTCGCAGGCCACCACCTCCGCCTCCTTCAACACCCTAAGCGCCCTTAGGGTGATGTCCTCCAGGTTGCCGATGGGGGTGGGGACGAGGACGAGGCGCACGCTAGAGGAGGATGGGGCGCAAGAGGGCCAAGACCTGGCGGAAGGGGAACTCGTAAACCGATCCCGAGGGGAGGGTGAACTCCAAAAGGTCCTCCGCTCCAGGAAAGACCACCCGCCTCAGGGCCAAGACGCCCTGGCCGCTCTCCACGTGGACCGCGACGTAGTCGGGCTCCAGGTTGGGCTCGTCCTCCGCCTCTTTGGGGGATTCCTCCCCTACCCCTTCTTCCAGGCGGCGGAGGGCCTCCAAAAGCGCCGTCTTGGGCACGCGCGCCTCTTCTTCTAGGGTGCCGTCGGAAAAGACCAAAACTGCCTCCTCCCCTTCCCCGTAAGCGGAAAGGCCCCAAAGAGGCTCCTTCTCCTCCTCCGGGAGCTCCACCACCTCCAAGGTGCCATCGGAAAGGAGGCGCAAGACCGCCCCGCAGGCCTCGCAGTCCAAAAGATCCCCCGCCTCGTACCCCTCCAGCTCCAAGGTTTCCCCGCACACCAGGCAGACCATGATCCCCTCCTAGGGCCATTCTACGCCGCAAAAAGCCCGGCCCCGGGGCCGGGCGGAAGGGGCTCAGGTCCCGCCTACCCCTCGTAGCGGGCGATGCAGGCCCTTACCTCCTCCAAGGCGGCGGCCCGGTCGCGCCAGCCCGTGACCTTGACCCACTTGCCCTTCTTGGCCTCCAGGGCCTTGTAGGTTTCAAAGAAGTGCTGGATCTCCTGCTTCACCCCTTCGGGAACATCGGAAATGTCTTGGATATGGTCCAGGCGCTGGTCCTCCGCCACCACCCCGATCACCTTGGCGTCCCCGCCCTTCTCGTCCTCCATGAGGAGGAGGCCCACCACCCGCACCTCCACCACCACTCCCGGAAGCAGGGGGTAGGTGGAGAGGACAAGGCCGTCCAAGGGGTCCCCGTCCTCGGCCAGGGTGGAGGGGATGAAGCCGTAATCCCCGGGGTAGAACTGGGCTCCCGGCAGAACCCGGTCCAGCTTGATCACCCCGAGCTCGGGATCGTACTCGTACTTGTTCCCAGAGCCGCGGGGAACCTCAATGACCATGTTCACCACTTCCGGCGCCTTCTCGCCCACGGGGAGGGTCTTCAGGTTCGCCATAGCCCCCCCATTATACGAGGGCCTCGGGGAAGTCCCCCACCAGGGCGTCCACCCCCCAGGCGGCCAAGGCCTGGGCTCTGGGCCGCTCGTTCACGGTCCAGGCGAGGAGACGATAACGTCCCTTTAGCGCCCGCACCCGCTCCTCCGTGAGGAGGGAGGCTTCGGGATGGAGCCACTCCACCCCCAAACAAGGGGCCAGGGCCTCCGCCTCCTCCCGCTCATAAAGGAGGCCCAAGGGGCCCACCCCCAGGCGCCTTAAGCGCACCAGGGCCAAGGGGTCAAAGGAGCTCACCCAAAGCCGCCTTGTGGGGTGGCGGGCGAGAAGCCGGGCCAAGGCCTCCTCCCGGCCGTCCGTTTCGGGGGGAAGGCTTTTTAGCTCCACGTTGATCCAGGCCCCGGGAAAGGCCTCCAAGACCTCTTCCAAGGTGGGCACGTAGGCGGGCAGCTCCCGCCGGGTAAGCCCCGCCAAGGGTACCCCCTCCAGGGTGAAGTCGTGGTGGACCACCAAGACCCCGTCCCGGGTAAGGTGCACGTCCAGTTCAAACCCGTCCAGCCCCGCCTCCAAAGCCCTCCTAAAGGACTCCAAGGTGTTTTCCCGCGCCAAGCGGGGGGCGCCGCGGTGGCCTAAGCGCAAGGGCACGGAAGGGAGTATACAATGGGGCCATGGGCAAGTATGAAGAAGCCTTTTCCCGGCTAGGAGAAAGGGCCCTGGCCCGCCTCGAGGGGCCGGGTGGTTTCCTGGCCGTGACCGAGGCGCACCTGGTCTTCGTGGACGAGGATGGGGTAAGGCGCCTGGAGCTCGCCCGCATCCGCCGGGTGGGCCGGGGGGAGGGGGGGCTCCTCCTGGTCCAGGGGGAGGGGGGCTCCTTGGAAATACCCCTGAAGGCTTTCCCTCTTGAGGAACTCAAAGCCTTCTTGGAGGGCCTAAAACCCCACGTGGCCCGGGCCCGCAAGGCCACCAGCGCCCCGCCGCCGACACCGCCCACCCCCTCCGAGCCCAGCAGCCCTCCAGAGCCCTCGAAGCCTCCCATTTGGGAAGAGGAAGCACCCCCAAGGCGGGCCTCGGTGGAACTCGCCCCGGAGCCGGAACCATCCCGGGAAGCCCCGCTTTCCGAAGCCCCCAAGCGGCGAAACCCTTTGGCCCTGCCCCTTCGGGTCCTCGCCCTCCTCACCCTGGGGTACGCCTTGGCCTTCGTGGCCCTGAACCCCGGGGCCGGACCCCTGGGCCTTGGGGGGGGTGGTCCTCGGAGGGCTTGGCCTCGCCTTGACGGAGTGGGCCTTGGCTACCTCCTCGCGGTAGCCCTCCTCGCCTTCCTCGCCCTTTGGCCCAAGGTGGCCCCCCGGCCGGGGCCCGTGCGGGTGGAGGTGTACCGCCAGGTTGCCTTTCAAGCGCCCGCCCCCGAGCCCATCAGCCTCAACCGGGCCAGCCTCGAGGAGCTGGAAGCCCTCCCCGGCGTGGGCCCGGTTTTGGCCCGGCGCATCGTGGAAGGAAGGCCCTATAGCCGGGTGGAAGACCTCCTTAGGGTGAAAGGCATCGGCCCCGCCACCTTGGAACGCCTCAGGCCTTATGTCCGCCCTTAGAAGTCTGGGCTTGGGGCTTGGTCTGGGGGGCTTGTTAGGTGCCTTGGGGCTCCTTTACCCCTGGGCCCTCCTCCTCGCCCTTCCCCTTCTCCCCCTCTTCCGCCTGCCCCTGGCAGCGGGGCTTGCCCTGGTGCTCCTCCGGGGACTCCTCCTTCCCCTCCCCGAGCCCCCCTACGGAACGAGGCTAGAGGGGACCTTCGCCGTGCGGAGCGGCCTCACCGCCGCCGAGGGGTACCGCCTTTACGTGCGCCACTACCCGCCCCTCCCCGACGGGGTCTACCGCCTCCATGGGTACATCGCCCCGCCGGAGGGGAAACGCAACCCAGGGGGGTTTGACCAGGCGGTCTGGCTCCGCTCCTTGGGGGTGCGGGGGGTGTTCCACGTGGAACGGCAGGAGGCCCTGGCCCCCCTGCCCGACCCCCGCGAGGGTTGGCGTAAGCGGCTCCGCGCCGGTCTCTCGCCTCCCGTGGCGGAACTCGCGGAGGGGGTGGTTTTGGGGGAGAAGAAGGGCCTCGAGGAGGCCTACACCTGGTTCCAGAAGGCGGGCCTCGCCCACCTCTTGGCCCTCTCCGGGCTCCACGTGGGTTTCCTGGTGGGGGCCCTTCTCGTCCTTCCCCTGGGGCGGTGGCGCTACCTCCTCGCCCTCCTCCTTCTTCCCCTGTACCTTTGGCTCGCCGGCCCGAGCCCCTCCCTTGTGCGGGCCAGCCTCATGGCGGGGCTTTCCCTCCTTGGGCTTTTCCTGGGTCTGGGGGCCGCTGGGGTGCTCCAAGCCTTGGGCCTCGCCCTCTTCCTCCAGCTCCTCCTCGCCCCCCACGCCCTCCTAAGCCTGGGGCTTCAGCTCTCCTATCTGGCGGTCCTAGGCCTGGCTCTGGTCCTCCCCACCCTCGGAAGGCCCCGTGGCCTTGGGGATCATCTCCTTCACGCCCTCGCCGCCACCCTGGCGGCCCAGGCCTTCCTGGTACCCCTCCTCCTCCACCACTTCGGCTTCCTCCCCCTCCTCTCCCCCCTCACCAACCTCCTGGCCTTGCCCCTGGTGGCCCTCCTGGTACCCTTGGGCTTCCTCAAGCTCCTCCTCGGCGGCCTCCTCGCTCCCCCGGTAGAGGCGCTCGGGCGGGCCCTCCTCGCCCTGGCCCAGGCCGGGGCGGCGGGGCCCCTGTTGCGCTGGGGGGAGATTTCCCCCTGGGGTTTTGGCCTCTATTACCTAGGGCTTCTTCCCCTCCTCCTCGCCCTTCACCGGAAACTCCCCTGGCGCCAGGCCCTCTTCCTCGCCTCCCTGCCCGTCGTGGCAAGCCTCCTCACCGCCTGGCCCAAGCCCATGGATCTTTACCTCCTGGATGTGGGCCAGGGGGACGCCCTCCTCGCCCGCATGGGCGGGGCCGAGGTCTTGGTGGATGGCGGCCGGCCCGAGCAGGCGGAAAAGCTCCTCCGGGCCCTCCGCGCCCTGGGGGTGGAGGCCCTGGAGGTCCTGGTGGCCACCCATCCCGACGCTGACCACGTGGGAAGCCTCCCACGGGTGGTGGCCGAGCTCCCCGTGGGCCTCGCCCTCCTCTCCCCCACCTTCCCCCAAGACCACCCCCTGGTGCAGGCCCTCAAGGAAAAGGGCGTGCCCACCCTCCACCCGGGGGCGGGAAGCCGCTTCCGGGTGGGAAGGGGGGAGGTGCGGGTCCTCTGGCCTGTCCACCGGAGCGGGGACGACAACCGAAACGGCCTCGTCCTCCTCCTGGACTACGGCTTCGGCAAAGCCCTCCTCCTCGCCGACCTTCCGGCGGAGTTGGAAGCGGCGCTGGAGGTGGACCGGGTGGAGGTCCTCAAGGTGAGCCACCACGGCTCCCGCACCGGCACCTCGGAAGCCCTCCTGGCCAGGACCAAGCCCCAAGTGGCCCTGGTGGGCGTGGGGAAAAACCCCTTCGGCCACCCCCACCCCGAGGTGCTGGAGCGCCTGGAGGCCCAGGGGGTTCGGGTCCTACGCACCGATCAGCACGGGGCCATCCGGGTCCTCTTCGGCTACGCCTGGTAGCCGAGGCGCTCCAAGAGGAGGGCTAGCTCCTCTTCGGAGCGGAAGTGGATCACCACCTTCCCCCGCTTTTCCCCCACCACGCGCACGGGCAGGCCCAGGTGCCGGGAAAGCTCCAGGGCCAAGGGGGAAGGCTCCGCGCTCTTCCGCTCCTGGGAAAGGCGCTCCTTCAGCGCCTCCGCCTGGCGCACGGAAAGGCCCTTTGCCAGGATCTCCTTTAGCCCCCAAAGCCGGTCCTCGGGCTTTAGCATCAAAAGGGCCCGGGCGTGGCCCGCGGTGATCTTCCCCTCCTCCAAGGCCGCCAGGACCTCCTCGGGAAGCTGCAAGAGCCTTAAGGCGTTGGCCACGGTGGGCCGGGCCTTGCCCACCCGTTTCGCCACCTCCTCCTGGCTGAGGCCCATCTGGACCAGGGCCTGGTAACCCCGGGCCTCCTCCACGGGGGAGAGGTCTTCCCGCTGCAGGTTTTCCACCAGGGCGAGCTCCAGGGCTTCTTGGTCCGTGAGGTCCCGCACCAAGGCGGGCACCTCTTCAAGCCCCGCCAACAGCGCTGCCCGATAGCGCCTTTCCCCAGCCACCAGCTCGTACCCGTCCCCTTTGGGCCGCACCAAAAGGGGCTGGAGAAGGCCCTTTTCCCGGATGGAGGCGGCGAGCTCCGCCAGGCTTTCCTCAGTAAAACGGCGCCTCGGCTGGTTGGGGTTCGGGCGGATGGCGGCGAGGGGCAGGCGCACCGCCCCCCCAGGGGACCTGGGCAAGAGGGCCTCGAGGCCCTTCCCTAAGCCGCTAGCCTTCTTGGACACGGGCGATCACCTCCTCGGCCAGGCGGCGGTAGGCGTGGGCCCCGGGGGAGGTGGGGGCGTGCTGGGCGATGGTGCGGCCGAAGCTGGGCGCTTCCGCCAGGCGCACGTTGCGGGGCACCACCGTCCAGAACACCTTCTCCCCGAAGTGGGCCCTAAGCTGGGCCTCCACCTGTTGCGAAAGCAGGGTGCGGCCATCGTACATGGTGATGAGGATGCCCAAAAGGCGCAAGGAGGGGTTGAGGCGGCTCCGCACCTCGTCCAAGGTGGCGAGCAGGCCCGCCACCCCCTCCAGGGCGTAGTACTCCGCCTGCACCGGGGCCACCACCCCCTCCGCCGCCGCCAGGGCGTTTAGGGTGATGGGAGAAAGGCTTGGGGGAGCGTCCAGGAGGGTAAAATCGTAGGCCTGGTCCTCCAGGGCTTCCCGGAGCGCCATCGGCGCCTCGGCGAGCTCCACCGTGGCCCCCACCAGCTCCGGGGTGGAGGGGAGGAGGTGGAAGCCGTCCACCGCCTGGACCAGGTCCTCCAGCCTCGCGCCCTGGAGGAGGTGGTACACGCCCCGCCCCACCCGCACCCCTAGGCCGCTGGTGGCGTTCCCCTGGGGGTCTAGGTCCACCAGGAGAACCCGCTTGCCCATGCGGGCCAGGTAGGCGGCCAGGTTGATGGCGGTGGTGGTCTTGCCCACCCCTCCCTTCTGGTTGACCAAGGCGATGCGCCGCACCTTGGCCTTTAGCATAAAGGATGCTTCTCGGGAAGGCCGGGACGCCGGGGGTAGCGGGGCGGGGTGGAGGCCTCCTTGACGAGGACCACCAGGTGCCGCTCCTCCCCGCCTTGGGGGAGGGCAAGGCGGCGCACCTCCCCCATGCGCCCGCCCAGGAGGGGAAGGGCCTGCGGCAGCCGGCCAAGCTCCTCCGCCACCTTAGGCCCCTTCTGGGCCACCATGGCCCCTTCCAAGGCCAAGAAGGGGAGCCCGAGCTCCGCCAGAACGCACATGGGGGCAACCGCCCTTGCCACCACCCGGTGGTAGGCCTCCCGGTGGGTGGGATCGTGGGCCAGGACCTCCGCCCTCCCCCAAAGGGCCATAGCGCCCTTCAGGCCCAAGGCGGCCACCGCCTCCGCCACGAAGTCCACCTTCTTCTTGGTGGCGTCCAGGAGGGTGATTTCCAGCTCCGGGCGCACGATCTTGAGCGGTAGGCCGGGGAAGCCCGCCCCCGTACCCAGGTCCAAAACGCGCCAGGGGCCTTCCCAAAGGGGCAAGGCGAGGAGGGTGAGGGAGTCCAGGAAGTGCTTCACCACCACCTCCGTCTCCGTGCGCAAGGCGGTGAGGTTGACCCGGCGGTTGGCCTCCATCAACAGGTCGTAAAGGCGGGAAAAGGCGGGCACGTGGGGGCTTAGGTCCAAACCCAAAGCGTTGCCCCCTTCCAACAGGAGCCGGACGCCCTCCGGGCTCAGCCCCACGCCCCACCCCCTTGTTTCACGGGCAACATCAGGCGAGCCTCCGCAGGTGGACGAGGAGGGCGGTGAGGTCGGAGTCGCGGATTCCCGGAACCCGCGCCGCCTCGGCCAGGGTGCGGGGACGGAGGCGGGAAAGCTTCTCCACCGCTTCCCGGGAAAGGCCCGGCACCTTGGGGAAGTCCAGGCCCTCGGGGATGGGGTGGGCCTCGAGGTCCCGCATCTTGTCCCTAAGCTTCTCCTGCCGCTCTATGTAGCCGGAGTACTTGGCCCGCACCTCCACCTGGTAGGCCTCCTCGGGGCTCAGGGGTTCGGGCGGGGGGAAGCGCTCCGCCAAGGCCTGGTAGGTGCTTTCCGGCCGCCTGAGCCAGTGGAGGCCGCTCACCCCCTCTATCCGTAAGGCCTCGAGGCGCTTGAGCTCCTCCGCCACCCGGCGGTATTTGGCCTCCACCCGCTCCAGATCCTCCTTGGGCCTGAGGCCCCAGGCCACCGCCAGGGGGGTGAGGCGCTCGTCGGCGTTGTCCGCCCGGCAGAGGAGGCGGAGCTCCACCCGGGAGGTCATCATGCGGTAGGGCTCGTCCGTTCCCCGGCCCACCAGGTCGTCCACCAGGACGCCGATGTAGCCGCTTTCCCGGGGAAGGTGCACCTCGGGAAGGCCCAAGGCGTGGCGGGCGGCGTTGAGCCCCGCCAAAAGCCCCTGGGCCGCCGCCTCCTCGTAGCCCGAGGTCCCGTTCACCTGGCCGGCGGCGAAGAGCCCGGGAAGGAAGCGGGACTGAAGCCCCCGGGTGAGCTCCGTGGGGTCCAGGCTGTCGTACTCCACGGCGTAGGCGTAGCGCTGGATCACCGCCCGCTCAAAGCCGGGGAGGCTTCGCACCATCTCCTCCTGGAGCCCAGGGGGAAGGCTGGAGGAAAACCCCTGCAAATAGACCTCGCTGGTGGAAAGGCCATCGGGCTCCACAAAGAGGAGGTGGCTCTCCTTGTCGGCGAAGCGCACCACCTTGTCCTCAATGGAGGGGCAGTACCGGGGCCCGATCCCCACGATGTCCCCGGCGTAGAGGGGGGAGAGGTGCAGGTTTTCCCGGATGAGCCGGTGGGTCCTCTCCGTGGTCCGGGTCTGCCAGGTGGGAAGCCGGGCGGCGTAGGGCCCGGGGTTTCCCGTGAAACTCCCCGGGGGCACCTCCGGGGGCACCACCTCGAGGCTTGCAAAGTCCACCGAGTCCGCCCGGATCCTGGGGGGCGTGCCCGTCTTGAAGCGGCGCAGGGTGTGCCCCACCGCCCTCAAGCTCTGGGAGAGGAAGCGGGCCGGGGGCTCCCCCTGCCTCCCCGCGGGCCGGGAGCGCCGCCCGTACCAGACCACCCCGCCGAGGAAAGTCCCCCCCGCCACCACCACCGCCTTGGCGGGGATGCCCCGGCCGTCCACCGTGCGCACCCCGAGGAGCCTTCCCCCCTCCACCCAAAGGGCCGCCACCTCCCCCCGGAGGACCCCTATGGGCCTTTCCGCCAGGATCTCCTGGGCCTTCAGGGCGTAGAGGTCCCGGTCCACCTGGACCCTAAGGCTTTGCACCGCGGGGCCCTTGGAGCGGTTCAGGACCCGGGTGTGGATGGCGGTGGCGTCCGCCGCCCGGCCCATGAGCCCGCCCAGGGCCACCACCTCCGCCACCAACTGGCTCTTGCCCGGCCCCCCACCGCGGGGTTGCAGGGCATGGTGCCGATGCGTTCCGGGTTCACCGTGACCAGGGCGACCCGCACCCCCAAGGCCGCCGCGGCCCAGGCGGCCTCGAGGCCGGCGTGCCCTCCACCCACCACCACCACGTCGTACCCCATCCCGCCCTCCACTTTAGCCCAGGGCCTGGCGTAGAATGTTCCTCCGGAACGCTGGGGGGTAGCCTTGACCCACGAGGCCGTTTGGCAACACGTCCTGGAGCACATCCGCCGCAACATCACCGAGGTGGAGTACCACACCTGGTTTGAGCGGATCCGCCCCCTGGGCATCCGGGATGGGGTCTTGGAGCTGGCCGTGCCCACCTCCTTCGCCCTGGACTGGATCCGGCGCCACTACGCCGAGCTCATCCAGGAGGGCCTGAGCCTCTTGGGCGCCCAGGCCCCGCGATTTGAGCTCAAGGTGGTACCGGGCAACCCGGTGCAGGAGGACATCTTCCAGGCTGCCCCCTCCCCCGAGCCCGCCCAACCCAAGCTCAACCCCAAGTACACCTTTGAGAACTTCGTGGTGGGGCCCAACAACTCCATGGCCCACGCCGCGGCGGTGGCGGTGGCCGAGTCCCCAGGACGGGCCTACAACCCCCTCTTCATCTACGGGGGGGTGGGCCTGGGCAAGACCCACCTGATGCACGCCGTGGGGCACTCGGTGGCCAAGCGCTTTCCCCACCTGAAGATTGAATACGTCTCCACGGAGACCTTCACCAACGAGCTCATCAACGCCATCCGCGAGGACCGGATGACGGAGTTCCGCGAGCGCTACCGCTCCGTGGACCTCCTCCTGGTGGACGATATTCAGTTCATCGCCGGCAAGGAGCGCACCCAGGAGGAGTTCTTCCACACCTTCAACGCCCTCTACGAGGCCCACAAGCAGATCATCCTCTCCTCCGACCGCCCCCCCAAGGACATCCTCACCCTCGAGGCCCGCCTGCGGAGCCGCTTTGAGTGGGGCCTCATCACCGACATCCAACCCCCGGACCTGGAAACCCGCATCGCCATCCTGAAGATGAACGCCGAGCAACGGGGCCTACGGGTGAGCGAGGAGGTCTTGGAGTACATCGCCCGCCAGGTGACCTCCAACATCCGGGAACTGGAAGGGGCCCTGATGCGGGCCATCGCCTACGCCTCCCTAAACGGGGTGGAGCTCACCCGGGCCGTGGCCGCCAAGGCCCTTTCCGACATCTTCGCCCCCCGGGAGGTGGAGGTGGACCCCCAGGAGATCGTCCGCAAGGTGGCGGAGCACTTCGCCCTCCGCCCCGAGGACCTGGTGGGGGGCGGGCGGCGCAAGGAGGTGGTGCTTCCCCGCCAGATCGCCATGTTTTTGGTGCGGGAGCTCACCCGCGCCTCCTTGCCAGAAATCGGCCAGCTCTTCGGGGGCAGGGACCACACCACGGTCCTCTACGCCATCCAGAAGATCCAAGAGCTTGCGGAAAGCGACCGGGAGGTGCAAAGCCTCCTCCGGCGCCTCAAGGAGGCCCTGGTATGACCCCTGTGGATAACCTGTGGATAACCCTGTGGATAACTGGGCTTTTCCTGTGGATAACCCTGTGGACAAGCTGTGGAAAACTGGGTCCCTCCGGGAGGCTGTGGATAACTCGCCAGTTATCCACACGTTATCCACAAGCTAGGGCCACTTATCCACAGGAGTTATCCACAGGCCTTTTCCCGTTCAGGACGGCACTTCTGCCCTCTTTTCCACATATCCACAGGCCCTACTCCTACGACTACGGATCTTTTAAATCTTTAAAAGACCAAGTCATAGTAGCAGTTAAAAGGAGGAACCGGTAATGCGTGTAATTCTTCCCAAAAACCTGTTGGCCGAACGCCTTTCCTTCCTGGAGAGGGTCATTCCCTCCCGCAGCTCCAACCCTCTTTTCACCTACCTGGGCCTGGCCCTGGGCCAGGACGCCCTGGTGCTCTTTGGGAGCAACGGGGAGGTGGACCTCGAGGCCGGCCTCCCGGCCGAGGTCCAGGGGGAGGGGCGCTACCTTGTTCCCGCCCAGCCCTTCTTCCAGCTGGTGCGGAGCCTTCCCGGGGAGCGGGTGGAGCTGGTTTTGGGGGGGGATCTGGAGCTCGCCTCGGGGAGCTTCCGCACCCGGCTCGCCCTCGCCCCCACCGAGGGCTACCCGGAGCTTTCCTTCCCCGAACCCATCCCTTCCGAGGTGTACCCATGGCAGACCACCTTGCCCGTGGAGGAGTTCCTCCGGGCCTTGACCCACGTGCGCTACGCCGCCAGCCACGAGGAGTACCGGGCCATCTTCCGCGGGGTGCAGCTGGAGTTTTCCGAAAGGGGTGTCCGCAGCGTGGCCTCGGACGGCTATCGCCTGGCCCTTTACCAGCTGCCCAAGCCTCAGCCTTTCCAGAAGAAGGCGGTGGTGCCCGCCCGCAGCGTGGACGAGGTGGCCCGGGTCCTCAAGGGGGTGGGGGCCGGGGAGGTGGTCTTGGCCCTGGGTCCCGGCACCTTGGGTTTGGCGGCGCGGGAGGGGGAGGGCTGGGTGCGCCTGGCGGTGAAGCTCATGGAAGGGGAGTTCCCCGATTACGAGCGGGTGATCCCCAAGGAGTTTCCCCTGAGGGCCACCCTCGAGGCCGAGGCCTTCCGCGAGGCCTTGCGGCGGGTGAGCGTCCTGGCGGACCGGCAGAACCACCGGGTGGACCTCTTCTTCCAAGAGGGCCGCGTCCTCCTCTCCGCCGAGGGGGATTACGGAAAGGGGCAGGAGGAGCTCCCCGTGGTTCTGGAGGGCACGCCCCTGGCGGTGGCCTACAACGCCCGCTACCTCCTGGAGGCCCTGGGCCCCGTGGCGGGCCAGGCGGCCTTATGGCTTTCCGGGCCCACCAGCCCAAGCCTCGTCCGCCCGGCGGAAGAAGGCTCAGGCTACCAGGCGGTGGTGGTCCCCCTAAGGGTGTAAGCTAAGGACCAGGGGGGCGTGAAGCGTTTCCACGCCGCGGGAGGAAACCCATGACCACGATCGTAAGCGTCAAGGCGAGGGAAGTGTTGGACTCCAGGGGCTTCCCCACGGTGGAGGCCGAGGTGGAGCTGGAAGGGGGAGCCCGGGGGCGGGCCATGGTGCCTTCCGGGGCCTCCACGGGCACCCACGAGGCCTTGGAGCTACGGGACGGGGGGCGGCGCTACCTGGGCAAGGGGGTGCGCCGGGCGGTGGAAAACATCGCAGAGCGCATCGCCCCCGAGCTCATCGGCCGCGACGCCTTGGACCAGGAAGGGGTGGACCGGGCCATGCTGGAGCTGGACGGCACCCCCAACAAGGCCAACCTGGGGGCCAACGCCATCTTGGCCGTTTCCTTGGCCACGGCCCGGGCGGCGGCGGAAGCCTTGGGGCTTCCCCTTTACCGCTACCTGGGGGGGGTCCAGGGGGTGATCCTGCCCGTTCCCCTCATGAACGTGATCAACGGGGGCAAGCACGCGGACAACCGCTTGGACTTCCAGGAGTTCATGCTGGTCCCCGCGGGAGCCAAAAGCTTCGCCGAAGCCTTGAGGGTGGGGGCCGAGGTCTTTCACGCCCTGAAGGGGGTCTTGCGGGAGCGGGGCTACAGCACCAACGTGGGGGACGAGGGGGGCTTCGCCCCCGACCTCAAGCGGAACGAGGAGGCGGTGGAGCTTCTTCTCCTCGCCATTGAGCGGGCGGGGTACACCCCGGGGGAAGAGGTTTCCCTGGCCTTGGACCCGGCGGCGAGCGAGTTTTACCGGGACGGCAAGTACCACCTGGAAGGGGAAGGCAAAGTTCTCTCCTCCGAGGAGATGGTGGCCTTCTGGGCTTCTTGGGTGGAGAAGTACCCCATCCGCTCCATAGAAGACGGCCTAGCCGAGGACGACTGGGAGGGGTGGCGCCTTCTCACCGAAACCTTGGGCAACCGGGTGCAGCTGGTGGGGGATGACCTTTTCGTCACCAACCCCGAAAGGTTGCGCCAGGGCATTGAACGGGGGGTGGCCAACGCCATCCTGGTGAAGGTGAACCAGATCGGCACCCTTTCCGAGACCCTCGAGGCCATCCGCTTGGCGCAGCGCTCCGGGTACCGGGCGGTGATCAGCCACCGCTCCGGGGAAACCGAGGATAGCTTCATCGCCGACCTAGCGGTGGCGGTGAACGCCGGCCAGATCAAGACGGGCTCCCTTTCCCGCTCCGACCGCCTGGCCAAGTACAACCAACTCCTGCGCATTGAAGAGGCGCTGGGCCAGGCGGCCCGCTACCTAGGCTATGGGGCTTTTTAAGCGCACCAAGATTGTGGCCACCTTGGGGCCCGCCTCCAGCACCAAGGAGGTGATCCGGGCCCTGGCGGAGGCGGGGGTGGACGTCTTCCGCCTCAACTTCAGCCACGGCACCCCTGAGGACCACAAGGAGCGGGTGGCCCTGGTGCGGGAGGTGGAGGAGGAACTGGGCAAGACCCTGGCCATCCTCCAGGACCTGCAAGGCCCCAAGATCCGGGTCGGCCGCTTCCGGGAAGGGCGGGTGGAGCTCAAGGCGGGGCAGACTTTCATCCTCACAAGGAAGCCCGTGGAGGGGGATGAGACGCAGGTTTCCCTCACCTACCGCGGCCTTCCCGAGGACGTGGTCCCGGGCCAGGTCCTCCTCCTGGACGACGGCAGGATCCGCCTCCGGGTGGAAAAGGTTGTAGGGGACGAGATCCACACCCGGGTGGAGGTGGGGGGCGTCCTCTCCGACCACAAGGGGATCAACGTCCCCGGGGCCGACCTCTCCATCCCCGCCCTCTCGGAAAAGGACATCCAGGACCTGGCCCTGGGGGCGGAGCTCGGGGTGGACTGGGTGGCGGTTTCCTTCGTGCGCACCCGGGACGACCTCCTCCTCGCCCGGCACTACCTTTCCCGCTACGGCTCGCGGGCCAAGCTCATGGCCAAGATTGAGAAGCCCTCCGCCGTGCAACGTTTTGAGGAGATCCTCGAGGAGGCGGATGGCATCATGGTGGCCCGGGGGGACCTGGGGGTGGAGATGCCCTTGGAGGAGGTTCCCATCGTGCAAAAGCGCCTCATCCTCCGCGCCATCGCCGCCGGGAAGCCGGTGATCACCGCCACCCAGATGCTGGAGTCCATGGTGCAAAGCCCAAGCCCCACCCGCGCCGAGGCCTCCGACGTGGCTAACGCCATCTTTGACGGGACGGACGCGGTGATGCTCTCGGCGGAAACCGCCGCCGGGGCTTACCCGGTGGAGGCGGTGGCCATGATGGCCCGCATCGCCAAGGCAGTGGAATCCTCCCCGGAGTTTTTGCAGAAGCTCAACGTCCTGCGCCCCGCCCCTACCCCCACCACCCAAGACGCCATCGCCCAGGCGGCGGACGACATCGTGGAGGCGGTGGGGGCCAGGGCCATCGTGGTCTTCACCGCCACCGGGGGGTCCGCCCGGCGCGTGGCCCGCACCCGGCCCCAGGTGCCCATCCTGGCCCTCACCCCTAGCCCCGAGGTGAAGCGGCAGCTGGCCTTGGTCTGGGGCGTTTTACCCCACCTGGCCCCGGACCCCCAGGACACGGACGACATGGTGCGCATCGCCCTGCGCGAGGTGAAGGCCTTAGGCCTCGCCCAGGTGGGGGAGCGGGTGGTCATCGCCGCGGGCGTGCCCTTTGGGGTGCGGGGGACCACCAACCTCATCCGGGTGGAACGGGTGAGCTGAAAGAGGCCCGGGGCCTTTTGGCCCCGGGGGGAGGGAGTTACGCCGGTCTACTTGACCGGGGGACGGGACTTGAGCACGTCTTGCGGGGAAAGGGGCTTGGCCCTTTGCGCCTTCACCTCCTGGGCGGTGATGGGCTTGGCCTTGGACTTGGCGAAGGTGGTGAGGACGTGGTTGAGGAGGTCCGCCACCTCCTGGTCCTTGAGCTGCCGGAAGGGAGGCATGACCCCGTTATAGGTCTTGCCCTCCACACTCAAGGGGCCTTGGAGGCCATAAAGGACCACTCGGATGAGGTATTCCCGGCCCCCCTTGGCCTGGACCACCTTGTCCAGGTGGGTGAGGGACGGGAAGGCCCCGGGAATGCCCTGGCCCGTGGCCTGGTGGCAGGTTTGGCAGTTGGCGGAGTAGAGCTTGGCCCCAGGGCTTTGGCCTAGGGCGAGGAGGCCGAGGGCGAGGAGGAGGGGAAGAAGCCGCTTCATGTTTCCAGAATAGGGGGGCCTTCTTGCCCTAGGCCAGGGGCATTTGTCCCCAGGCCCGGGGGAGATAGGCGCAACGGGGGTCCGCCGCCAGGTAATCCCCGGTTTCCGCAAAGGCCCGGGCCCGGCTACCCCCGCAAAGCTCCCGGTACTCGCAGACCCCGCATTTGCCCTTGAGGAGGGTTTTGTTGCGCAACTCCCGGAATAGGGGGCTATTTTGGTAAATGTCCAGAAGCGGCCGCTGCCGCACGTTGCCCGCCGATAGGGGCAAAAACCCGGAGGGATAGACCTCCCCGTTGGCGGCCACGAAGACGAAGCCAAAGCCGTCGGAGAGGTGGACACCTCGTCCTTCGCCCACCAAGGCCCCGTCCCCTCCCCCTTCCTTTCGCCGGCGTTCCAGGGCCACCCGGCGGAACATGGGGCCCTCCGTGGTGCGCACCTTGAAGGGGTAGCGGCGGGAAAGCTCGTAAAGCAGGTGCATCGCCTCCTCGTACCCTTGGGGGGAGAGCTGCTCCAGCAAGGCGCCCCGGCCCACGGGCACCAGGAAGAAGACCTCCCAGGTGGCCACGCCCTTTTCCGCCAGGATCTCGGCGATGCCGGGGAGCTCCTTGGCGGTGCGCCGGGTAACGGTGGTGTTCACCTGGGTCATGAGCCCCACCTCCTGGGCCCAGGTGAGGGCCTTTAGGGCCCGGGCGAAGGTGCCCGGAACCCCGCGGAAGCCGTCGTGGGCCTCGGGGCTTGCCCCGTCCAGGGAGATGGCCATCTGGTGGACGCCCAGGGCGTGGAAGCGGGCCACCACCTCCCGGGTGAGCCGGGGCGTCACCGCGGGGGTGATCCCCACTTTGAGGCCCAGGCGTTGGGCTTCTTCCAGGAGGAGGAAGAGGTCGGGGCGGGCCAAGGGGTCGCCCCCGGTGGTCGTGTAAGGAATTATGTGTAGGGGTTTGTGTATAAAAGGGGGGTACCAGGATTAGGAAGGAGGTACCCCGTGGACCAGGATACCTTGCAGGTGATGCTAAGGGAAGCGGTGAGGCAGACGGTGACCGAGGTCTTGCAGATTCTCCTGGACGCCGACCGGGAAGCCTTCTTGCGCCAGCACGGGGGACGCAAGAACGGCTACTACCCCCGCAAGCTGGAGACCGCCTTTGGCCAGGTGAAGCTGGCCATCCCCCGGGATCGGGAAGGGAAATACTATCCCAGCCTCCTTCAACCCTATGCCCGCCGTCAGGTGGACGTGGGGGAGGTGGCCATTGCCCTTTACGCCGCTGGGGTGAGTCAACGCAAAGCGGCGGAGGTGATGAGCCTCTTGCTGGGCCACCGGTACACCCACGAAACCATCAGCGCCATCACCGACCAGGTGCTGGAAGCGGCCGAGGCTTTCCAGAAGCGGCCTTTGCCGGAGGAGATGGCCTTTGTTTACCTGGATGGCTTTTTCTTGAAGGTGCTCAGGGAGGGACTTGGGGTGGAGAGGGCGGCCGTATACGTGGCCCTGGGGGTGACCCCCAAAGGGGAGAGGCAGGTTCTGGGCTTCTGGCTCCTTCCCACGGAGAACGCCCATGCCTGGGGGGAGGTGCTGAAGGAGCTTTGGGAAAGGGGGCTAAGGCGGGTGTTGCTGTTGGTCACCGATGGTCTACCTGGGATAGAGGAGGCCATCAGGAGGGTTTATCCCATGGCGGGGTGGCAGCGGTGCGTGGTGCACATGGTGCGCTCTAGCCTGGGGCAGGTGCGTTCCCGGGACAGGGCTCTTTTGGCCCAAGACCTGAAGGGGGTGTACATGGCGGGGAGCCGACAGGAAGCCCTGGGTGCTTTGGAGAGGCTGAGGGAGGCCTGGGGTGCCAGGTACCCTTCCCTGGTGGCCTCCTGGTGGGAGAACTCGGGGGCTCTGCTCCGTTTCCACGATTACCCCCAGGTGCTCTGGCCCTATCTTCGCAGCACTAACCTGATGGAGCGGTTTATTCGGGAAGTGAGGCGTGGGACGAAGGTGCGGGACCACAAGTTTCCCAAGGGAGAGGCGGTGTACAAGCTTTTGTACCTGGAGTCCGAGCGGCAGGAAGGGAGGTGGGCGGAGCGGAGGTTGAAGGGTTTTGCCGAGGTGCAGGAGGTGTTGGAAGGGATGCTTCGGGAGAGGTATGCCCCCCGTACACAGACGCTTACACATAAATCTTGACACGACCCCCCCGGTGGGGAGGAGGATGGGCTTGGGGGTGTAGGTGGCGAGTTCCCCGAGGAGCTTCAGGCCCTCTTCGGTGGAAAGCTCGTCGGGAAGGGGGTCGGGCACGGCGGAGGCCCGGCAGTGCTGGCAGGCGAGGAGGCAGGCTTTGGTCATCTCCCAGGCCACCAGGAGGGGAAAGCGGTGGAGGTCGGGCTTCATGCCCCTAGGGTAGGAGGAGGGCGAAGGGGCAGGTGTCCCTAGCGGGGAAGGGTGAGGCGGTAGGCCAGGGTTTTGGCCTCCTTGGGCTTTAGGGGAAGCTCCAGGCGGTAGCCCTCGGGGAGGGGCGTGGCCCCGGGGAAGTCCAGGCGGAAGGGCTTGGGGAAGCTTTCGGCCAGGAGCAGGGTCACGGGGTAAGGGTAGGGGTTTTCCAGGCGGGTTTCCACCAGGTAGGTGGCCTCCTGCTCCGACTGGGTGAGGAGGCGGAAGGTGCGTTCAAGGCGCGCCCTTGGGTCTTGCCCAAGCCAGAGCTCCGCTGTGCTGCCCTCGAGGGTGGCGGGAAGGCGGCCCTGCCCCAGGAAAAGCCCCTCCTCCACCACCTCCGAGGCGCTGGGGGCCAAGGGAAAGGGGGCCTGGAAGCGGTAGCCCCGCTCCAGGGGGATGCGGGCCTCGGTGCGGAAGGGGCCCTGGTAGCGGAGGAGGCGGGTGGGGGCCACCAGGGCCCTTTGGAAGGGGATTTCCGTGGTGCCGGGGAGGAGCTTCCTCGGGGGTAGCTCGTAGCGGAAGAGGCCGAAGGGATTTTCCGGAACTTCCCCAAAGGCGCGGAGGGCGGCCTCGGGGAGGGCCTTGGCCGGAAGGAGGTTCACCTCCCCCAAAAGGAGGACCAGGCGCTGGGCTTCTAAAGCTTCCCCTTCCAGCCTGAGCCTGGCCCAGGCGGTGAGCCGGCCCTCCTCCAAGGTGTAGAAGACCTCCCCCGTGAGCCCGGTGTAGAGGTAGCGGAGCCAAGCCTTCCCTTCCCCCCGGTAGCGGAAGAGGACCGCGGTGCCCTGGAAAAGCCTTTCCTCCTCCTCCACCCCCAAAAGCCGCAAGGAGCCGGGGACGATTTTGGCGAGCTTCTCCCCGGCCAGGTACACCCACGCCGAAGGGGGAAGGCGCACGGGCTCCTTCACCTCGGCGAAGCCCGGGTAGACCACCACCTCCTGGGCCAAGGCCCAAAGGAGGAATAGCCCAAAAGCGGCGAGCTTTCTCATACGCCCAGTTTACGGGCCAGCGCCTCCACCGCTTCCCGGGTGAGGGGGCCGCCGTGGCCCAGGTAGATGCGCTTGGCCCCCAGGTCCAGGATCTTGCGCACGGTTTGCCTGGCCAGGGCGTGGTCCTCGTTGATGAGGCGGGGCGGGAGGCCCTTGCCCCTCAGGGCGTCCCCCGCCAGAAGCACCCCTTCCCGGAAAAGCCCCACCTGGCCCAGGGTGTGCCCCGGGAGGTGGACCACCCGCCAGCCGAAAAGCTCCATCCCCTCCTCCGCGGGGCGGAGGGCTTCTTGGGGGAGGGGTGGGGCCAGGTTGGCGAGCCGGTGGCCCAGGAGGGGGATGGGGAGGGGCGGGCGGGGCTTTTCCCCCGTGAGGTAGGGCCACTCCTGGGGATGGGCGTAGACGGCTAGCCCATACCGCTCCCAAAGGGTCCTTGCTCCCCCGGCGTGGTCCAGGTGGTGGTGGGTGAGGAAGAGGAAGCGGGGGGGGTCGGCCAGGCGGGCGAGGAGCCGGTTTGCCTCCCAGGGAAGCCCGGCGTCCACCAGGAAGTAGCCCCCCTCCAGGGGGATGCGGTACAGGTTGGCGGCGAAGGCCAGGCGCTCAGGCCCGTTCATGGACGAGGGCGAGGCCCATCTCCGCCAGGGCTTTGCGGATGCCCTCGGCGTCAATGCCCGCCTGGCGGTGGAGGCTCGGGATGGTCCCGTGCTCAAAGAAGCGGTCGGGAAGCCCTAAGACCTTGACCTCGGGCTTCAGGCCCATCTCGTTCAGGGCTTCCAACACGGCGCTTCCGAACCCCCCCATCCGCTGGTGGTCCTCCACGGTGAGGAGCTTGTAGCGGGCGAGCTCCCGGAGCATCTCCCGGTCTAGGGGTTTTAGGAAGCGGGCGTTCACCACGCCCACCCTGGGGTCGTCCCCTGCGGCCTCGAGGGCGTACCGCAGGGTCTTGCCGAAGGCCAGGATGTAGACCTCCGTCCCCTCCTTCACCACCTCCCACTTCCCCCAGGGGATCTCGGGCCACACCCCCTCGGGGGCCCGCTCCACGTTGTCCCGGGGGTAGCGGATGGCCACGGGGCCGCCCAGCTCCAAGGCCTTTTGGAGCATGGCCCTTAGCTCCAAGGCGTCCTTAGGGGCGGCGATCTGCAGGTTGGGGACGGTGCGGAGGTAGGCGATGTCAAAGACCCCGTGGTGGGTGGCCCCGTCCGCCCCCACGATGCCCGCCCGGTCAATGGCGAAGACCACGGGGAGGTTTTCTATGGCCACGTCGTGGATCACCTGGTCGTAGGCCCTTTGCAGGAAGGTGGAATAGATGGCCACGATGGGCTTCATCCCCCTTAGGGCCAGGCCCGCCGCCGTGGTCACCGCCACGTCCTCGCAGATGCCCACGTCCAGGTAGCGCTCCGGGTGCTCCAGGGAGTAGCGCACGAGCCCCGAGCCCTCCCGCATGGCGGGCGTGATGACGAAGAGCCGGGGCTCCCGGTGGGCGAGCTCGGTGACAGCGTCCCCGAAGGCTTGGCTCCAGGAGTAGCCCTTGGATACTTTCTCCGGCTTCTTGGGGTCAAACCCCGGGGGGCCGTGCCAGTAGATGGGGTCGGCCTCCGCCACCTTGTACCCCTTGCCCTTCTTGGTGACCACGTGGAGGAGGGTAGGGCCCTCCAGGGCCTTGAGGTGTTCCAGGATGTGCATGAGGCCTTTCAGGTCGTGGCCGTCCACGGGGCCGATGTAGCGCAGACCCCAGGCGTAGAAGGGGTTTTCCTGGTGGAGGATGAGCTTGGCCGCCTCCTTGGCCCGGTCCACCAGGCCAAAAAGCTGGGGAGAGATGCGCTCAAGCACACTCCTCCCCAGCTTTTCCATGTCTTGGACCCACTTTCTAATCTGGAGCTCTTTGAAGTACTTGTTGAGGGCCCCCACGTTCTCGGAGATGCTCATCTCGTTGTCGTTGAGGATGATGAGCATCCTTTTTTGCAGCTCGCCGATCTTGTTGAGGGCGGCCAGGGCCATGCCCCCCGTCAAGGCCCCGTCCCCGATCACCGCCACCACGTGGTAGTCCTCCCCCAGGAGGTCCCGGGCGAGGGCCATGCCCAGGGCCTGGGCCAAGGAGGTGGAGGCGTGGCCGGCGGTGATGGCGTCGTGCTCGGACTCAGAGACCTTGGTGAAGCCGGAGATGCCCCCTTCCTGCCTCAGGGTGTGGAAGCGGTCCTTCCGCCCTGTGACCAGCTTGTGGGCGTAGGCCTGGTGGCCCACGTCAAAGAGGATGCGGTCTTTGGGGGAGTGGAAGACGCGGTGCAGGGCCAGGATCAGCTCCACCGCCCCTAGGGAGCTCGCCAGATGGCCGCCGTTTTGCGCCGTGACCCGGATGATTTCGCTCCGGATCTCCTCGGCCAAGGCCTGGAGCTCCTCCAGGCTAAGCTGCTTCAGGTCTTCGGGGCTATTTACCCTATCCAGGACCATACCCACCTCACTGGAAGTTGCGCTCCACCAGGATGCGCCCCTCCCGGGTGCGCACCTCCCCCACCCGGGGGGCGAACCAGACCTCGTAGGCCGTCTGCCCCGCCTGGTCCTGGTAGACCTGGCGGATGCGGTAAACGCGGAAGGTCCCCGCTGGAAGCCGCACTTCCCGCTCCTCCAGCACCTCCATGGCGTAGTCCAGGCGGCCTTGGGCCAAAGGCTCCCGGCCCGAGGGGGAGAGGAGTTCTACCTTCACCTCCACCCTCCCTCCCCAGCGGTAGCCGGGGGCGAGGAGGCCTTCTGGGGGGTACTCCAGGAGGGGCGGGGTGAAGACCACCCGGGCCGAGGGGTCTTGGAAGCCCAGGAGCCGCACGCCAAAGGCTCCCACCTGGCGGTAGTAAACCCGGTCCTCCCCTCGGCCGAAGGCGCGGAAACGGAGGGCTTCCTGCCCTTCGTAAAGGGCGGGGCCTTCCACCCGCACCCGGTAGGGGGGAGAAGTGATGGGCTCCCCCTCCGGCACGTACACCCACTCCAGCCCGGTGGCGCTGGGGTAGAAGGCCTCGCTCCGGAGGAAGGGCCGGGCCTCGGGGGCCTGGGTCACCTGGGGGGCGCAGGCGGCGAGGAGAAGGGAAAGGGCCATAAGGGACCGCCTCATGGTAGGGAGTTTACCCCGCCTCCCGCCGTAGGCTGGCCAACACTTCCCGGAGGTCCTGGAGCCGGGCCCTTAGCTCCTGGGCCTCCCGTGGACCGCCCCTTAGGAGGGCCCGCTCCGCCGCCAGGCTTTCCAGGAGGGCGAGGAGCCGTTTACGTTCCTCCTGGACCTGGATGAGGGCCCGGGATAGCGCCGTTTGGGTTTCCGGGAGGAGGTGGGGGGCTTGGAAGGCTTCCTTTAGCTCCGCCTCCCGCCGGGATAGGGCGTTCAGGGCGCCTTCCACCTCGGACCAGTCCAGGAGGTCTTTGAGCTTCGCCCGCGCCCAGTCCAGGCCTTCGGGGCGGGGTCGGATCAGGAGGAAGAGGAGGGCTAAGGCAAGGAGGAGGAGCAGGGCTTCCAACACCCAGGGCATGGGGGCTAGCCTTGGCCCAGCTCCCGCTTGAGCCGGAGAAGTTCCTCCTCCAGCTCCTTTTCCCCGGACAAGGCGGCGAGCGCCTTTTCCAGGTCCTGGCCGTCTAGGGCCTTTAGGGCCTCGTGCCGGTCTTCCAGGGCCAGGATCCGGGCCTCCATCTCCTCAAAGGCCTCCAGGGCGGGGTGCCCTTCCAGGCGGGACTCCATGCGCCGCACCGCCTCCGCCGCCTCCACCCCTTTCTTGCGGGCGAGGAGGAGCTTTTTCCGGGCCTCCGCCTCGTCTATCTTGGCCTCCAGGGCCTTGAGCTGGGTCATGAGCCGCTCGGTCAGGGCCTTGTGTTCCGCCAGTTGCCCTTTGAAGCCTTCCGCCAGGTCCAAGGCCCGCTTCCTGCGCCGCAGGGCCTCCTTGGCCAGGTCCTCCCGGCCGGCTTTGAGCGCCTCCTTGGCCTTTTCTTCCCACAAGGCGGCTTCCTTTTCGTGGCTTTCCACCTCCCGCTCCAGGCGCTTGCCCTCGGCCAGGGCGGCGGCCACCTGTTCCCGCGCCTCCTTGAGGGCTTCCTTCATGTCCAAAAGGGCTTGCTCCAGGATCTTTTCCGGGTCCTCCGCCCGGCGCAGAAGCTCGTTCAGGTTCGCCCGGATCAGGCGTCCGATGCGGTCAAGTAGGGTCATGCTGGCCTCCAGGTCCAGTATGCCACACCCTTGACGGGGTCTTAGGCCGGGGGTAGCCTGGCCCTGTAAGTATGCGCTTGCTTGCGGAAGCCGACCCCCTCGAGGCCCGCCTCCTCCAAGCCGCCCTGGAGCTTTTGGCGGAGCGGGGCTACCGCGGGGCCACCACCAAGGAGGTGGCCCGGCGGGCGGGGGTGAGCGAGGTGACGCTTTTCCGCCGCTTCGGGAGCAAGGAGGCCTTGTTGCGGAAGGCTGTGGCCGCCTTCTTCCCTCGGGGTTTCTTGGAGCGGCTTCCAAGGGAAGAGGCTCCCTTGGAGGAAGGGCTTTCCGCCCTCTTGGAGGCCTATTTGGAGCTTTTGCAGGCCCACCGGGCCCTCCTGCCCAAGCTGTTGGCGGAGTTGCTGCGCCACCCCGAGCTCCTGGCGGAGGGCCCCCCGAGGGGGATGGGATTGGCCTTGGAGCGGATTATGGCCTTCTTCCGGGCCAAGCAGGGGGCGGGCCTCTTGCGGGCGGACGAGCCCCCAGAGGAGCTGGCCTTGGCCTTCGTGGGCCCCCTTTTCGCCCGCTTCCTCCTGGGGGAGGCCTTGGGGGTGCGCCTTCCCTTGGACCCAAAGGCCTACGTGCGGGGGTATCTGGAGGGACGCTATGGTGCACGCTGAGGAGGTCACGCGAAGCTTTGGCGGCGTTAGGGCCCTGGACCGGGTGAGCCTTTCCGTGCGCCCAGGGGAGGTCTTCGGGCTCCTGGGCCCCAACGGGGCGGGGAAGACCACCTTGGTGCGGGTCCTCACCGGGGTCCTGCGCCCCGATGGGGGCCGGGCGGTGGTGGCGGGGCTGGACGTGGTGCGGGCCCCTTGGGCCGTCAAGGTGCGCATCGGCTACGCCACCCAGGAGCAAAGCGTCTACCGCGACCTCACCGTGGAGGAAAACCTCCGCTTCCGCGCCCGGCTTTATCGGCCCAAGGAGGCGAGGGCGCTGGCGGAGGAGGCGCTTTCGCGCTTCGGCCTCCTGCCCTACGCCAAGGCCCTGGCGGGCCACCTTTCCGGGGGCTGGCGGCAGCGGCTGGCCCTGGCCCAGGCGGTGGTCCACCGCCCGGAGGTCCTTTTCCTGGACGAGCCCACCACGGGGCTGGATCCCGTTTCCCGCCGGGCCATCTGGGACCTCATCCACCAGGAGGCGGAAAGGGGGGCGGCGGTCTTGGTCACCACCCACTACATGGACGAGGCGGAACGCTGCCACCGCCTCGCCCTCCTCTTCGCCGGGCGGGTCCTGGCCCTGGGCACCCCGCAGGAGCTGAAGGCCGAGGCCAAGGCCCGGGCCGGGTTCTACTTCGCCCCCGTGACCCTGGCCGAGGCCCGGCGGGTGGAGGGGTGCCTGGACGCCTGGCCCAGCGGCCACGGGGTGCGCCTGGTCCTGCGGAAAGGGGTGGTCCGCCCTTCCCCGCCACGCCCACGGAGCCCACCCTCGAGGACGTCTTCCTGGTCTACACCAAGGGGGAGGCATGAGCCGCATCCTAGCCCTGGCGGAAAAGGAGTTCTTGCAGATCCGGCGGGACCACGTCCTGCCCCGGCTCATCGTCCTCCTGCCCACCCTGATGCTCCTCCTTTTCGGCTACGCCATCAACTTCACCCTGGAGAACATTTCCCTGGCGGTCTACGACGCCTCGCAAGACCGCATCAGCCAAACCCTTCTGCAAGAGCTCACCCGGGATAACCGCTTCCGCCTGAAGGTGGTGGCCCAAAGCCCCGAGGAGGTGGTGGCGGCGGTGGACCGGGGCCAGGCCCGGGTGGGCCTGGTGGTGCCGGAAGGTGCCCTGGCGAAGGTGCGCCGGGGGGAGAGCGTGAACCTGGAGGTCTACGTGGACGGCACCGACCCCAACTTCGCCTTCCAGGCCCAGGCCGCCTTGCGCAAGGCCATCCAAGAGGTGAACGCCCGCATCCTGGTGGGCCGGGCCCTTTCCGGGGAGGCGGTCTTGCCCCCCTTGAGCCCCACCCTCCGCACCCTCTACAACCCGGACAACAAGACCGCCTGGTTCATGATCCCCGGCATCATTGGCCTGGTCCTCACCATGTTCACCGTGCTCCTCACCGCCCTTTCCATCGTCCGGGAGGCGGAAAGCCGCATGATGGAAAGCCTTTTGGCCTCCCCCTTGCGCCCCCACGAGATGGTTTTGGGCAAGGTCCTGCCCTACTTGGTCATCGCCTTCGCCGTGGCCCTTTTGGTCTTGGCCTTGGGGCACCTCGTCTTCGGGGTGCCGGTGCGGGGAAGCCTCCTTCTCCTCCTCCTCGCCATGTTCCTCTTCGTGTTGGGCTCCTTGGCCGCCGGGGTCTTGATCTCCACCCTGGCCCGCACCCAGGTGCAGGCGGTCTTCGGCACCTACGCCTACGCCTTTCCCACCATCTTCCTCTCGGGCTTCGTCTTCCCCATAGACGGCATGCCCCGCTTCTTCCAGGCGCTTTCCTACCTGGTGCCCGCCCGCTACCTCATTGAGGTTCTGCGGGGGGTGATGCTCAAAGGGGTGGGGTGGGGGGTGCTCTGGCCCCACCTCCTGGCCTTGGCCCTCTTCTCCGCCTTCGTCCTCTTCTTGGCCTCGGCCCGCTTCCAAAGGCAGGTGGCGGTATGAGGGCGTGGGCGCTTTGCCTCCTTTTGGGCCTCGCCCTGGCCCAGGGGCGGCTGGAGGCGGGGCTTTACGGGGCGCCGGGCGGCTTGACCCCGGCTTTGGAGGCCGCCTTCTCCTTGGGGGAAGGGGAGGTGTACGCCAAGGGGCAGGTGGGGCGGGGGGCTTTGGGCTACCTGGGGAGCCTTTCCTTGGGGCCCTTGGGGTTCCTCGCCTACGGGGTGCAGGGGGAGGTGGGGGAGGGGGGCGTGGGGGGCGCGCTTTTCCTGGAGGGGGGTGCGGGCCCCGTGGCCCTGGAGGGGCGGCTCGGTTTCCGGCCCCAAGCCGCCTTGCCCCTTTTCCCCGAGGCCTCCTTCTTCGGGCGGCTTGCCCTGCGCTACCGGGCGAGCCCCAAGGAGGTTTTGGGGTTGGAGGTGGCCCAAAACGCCCCTCCCCGTTCCCCCTCCTTCGGCCTGCAACCGGGGTGGGAAGGGGCGTTTCGCCTGGAAGGGAGCTACGCCTTCCGCCCGGAGGCCACCTACACCCTGGGGCTAGGGGTTTCCCCTTGGCCCTACGCCCTTTTGGGCTTTAAGGGCGAGGTGGGGGAGGAAGGGGAGGTGCTGGACCTCCTCCTCCGCCTAGGGGGAGTGAACCGGCTGGAGGCGGGGCTTTACTTAGGGGAGGCTAGCCTCCATCTCACCCTTTCCTACCCTTGGGCGGGTAGCTTCGTGGTGTGGCTTGGGGACCTGGGCCTCGAGGCGGGCTACCACCACGCCCCTTACGCCTGGGTCCGCTACGCATGGAGGTGGCCGTGAAAAAGATCCTTGCCGCGCTCGGGCTGGCCCTCTTCCTCGGTCTCGCCTGGGCCCAGTCGGTTTCGCAGATCCTGGACTTGGTGGAAAAGAACCTCTCCGAGCCCTGGCAGGCCCTGGTCCAGGGGGAGATCCAAGGCCCCGGGGGCCGGGAAGCCCTCCAGGCCCGGGTCTACGCCCTGCCCAAGGAGAGGCTCTTCCGCATAGAGTTCCTGAAGCCGGGCTCCTTGGAGGGGAACTTCACCGTGGTCACGGAGAAGGAGGTGTGGAACTACCTCTACCTCACCAACCAGCTCGTCATCAGCCCCAAGGAGAAAGCCCAGGTGCAGGGCCTGGGCTTCAGCCCCCAGGGCCTGGGCGACCCGAAGGCCCTTTCCGAGCGGGTGAGCCTCCACCTGGCGGGGGAGGAGCGCCTGCCGGAAGGCGTGGCCTGGAAGCTGGTGGGGGAGGCCAAGGAGGGGCAGGGCTTCGCCCGGCTAGAGCTCTACGTCCTAAAGGCGGACCCGAGGCCCGTGCGCTTCCTCTTCCTGGACGAGGGGGGGAAGGTCTTGGCCGACCTTAGGGTGGTGGAGTTCAAGCGGGCGAGCCTGAGCCCCGCCCAGCTCAAGCGCTACCCCAAGGACGCCCAGGTGGTGCGCCGCTAGCCCTCGGCGTAGAGGGGGGTGGTGAGGTACTTCCACCCCCCATCGGGGCTGATGCAGGCCACCCGCTTGCCGGGGCCGAGCTCCTTGGCCACCTGGAGGGCGGCCCAGATGATGCCCCCCGAGCTCATGCCCAAAAAAAGCCCCTCCTCCCGGGCGAGCCTGCGGGCCAGGGGGAAGGCGTCCTCCTCCCATACCTGGATGACCCCGTCCAGGAGGCTTAGGTCCAGGTTTTCCGGGATGAAGCCCGGGCCCATGCCCTGGAACTGGTGCTGCCCCATCTTCCCCCCGGAGAGGACGTTGGAGCGGGCGGGCTCCACGGCGATCACCTTCACGTGGGGGATCCTTTCCTTGAGGTAGCGCCCCACCCCGGTGATGGTTCCCCCCGTGCCCGAGCCGTAGACGAAGGCGTCAATGCGCCCCTCCAGGGCCTGGTAAAGCTCGGGGCCCGTGGTCTCGTAGTGGGCCCGCACGTTGGCGGGGTTTTTGAACTGGTCAGGCATGTAGGCGCCAAGCTCCTCCTTGAGCCTTAAGGCCTCCTCCCGTGCCGCCAGCATCCGCCTTTCCGGGTCGGTGAGGACGAGCTCGGCCCCGAAGGCCCGCAGGACCCGTTTCCTTTCCTCCGACATCTGGGCGGGCATGGTGAGGATGAGGCGGTAGCCCCGGCTGGCGGCGATCATGGCGAGGCCGATCCCCGTGTTGCCGCTCGTGGGCTCCACGATCACCTGGCCCGAGCCCGGCTTTAGGAGGCCCTTTTCCTCGGCGTCCTGGATCATGTACCAGGCGGGGCGGTCCTTGATGGAGCCCCCGGGGTTTAGGCCTTCTAGCTTCACGAAGACCTCGGCCATGCCCGGCTCCACCACCTTGGCGAGGCGCACCACGGGGGTTTTGCCGATGGCTCCTTCCACCCGCATACCCCCACTATAGGGGTTTCCTTGGCGGGGGGCATCTGCTAACCTAGGGAAAGCAAGCCCTAAGCTTGCGGAAGGGTGAACATGAAGGTAGCACAGGACAAGGTGGTCACCATTCGCTACACCCTCCAGGTGGAGGGGGAGGTCTTGGACCAGGGGGAGCTTTCCTACCTGCACGGGCACGGCAACCTCATCCGGGGCCTCGAGGAGGCCCTGGAGGGCCGCGAGGAGGGCGAGGTCTTCCAGGCCCACGTGCCGGCGGAGAAGGCCTACGGCCCCCACGACCCGGAAGGGGTGCAGGTGGTGCCCCTCTCCGCCTTCCCCGAGGACGCCGAGGTGGCCCCCGGGGCCCAGTTCTACGCCCAGGACATGGAGGGGAACCCCATGCCCCTCACCGTGGTGGAGGTCCAGGGGGAGGAGGTCACCATTGACTTCAACCACCCCTTGGCGGGCAAGGACCTGGACTTTGACGTGGAGGTGGTGAAGGTGCGGGATGCCACCCCCGAGGAGCTCCTGCACGGCCACGTGCACGAGGGCGGGCATTCCCATTAGGCGCAGGCCGAGCCTCCCCCGGGGTTTCCCGGGGGGGCTTGACTTTTCCCTCCCCCCGTGGGATAGTGGGGAGTCCCTGGAAAGCCAAGTGGGTTTTCGGGATGAAGGAGAAGCATGAAGAAGGGTACCGTTAAGTGGTTCAACGCGGAAAAAGGCTACGGGTTCATCCAGCAGGAAGAGGGTCCGGACGTGTTCGTGCACTTCTCGGCCATTGAGGCCGAAGGGTTTCGTACCCTGAACGAGGGGGAGCGGGTGGAGTTTGAGGTGGAGCCCGGCCGGGGCGGCAAGGGTCCCCAGGCCAAGAAGGTCCGCCGCATCTAACGGGCAAAAGCCCTCGGGGAAGCCCCTCTTGGGGCTTCCTTTGCTTTAGGCTTAGGGCATGCGCGTCCTGGTTTCCAACGACGACGGCATCTTTTCCCCGGGGATCAAGGCCTTGGGCCTGGCCATGCGGGCCTTGGGGGAGGTTTTTGTGGTGGCCCCCGACGTGGAGCAGTCGGCGGTGGGCCACGGCATCACCGTGCGCCGCCCCTTGCGCTTCAAGCACACGGCTAGCGCAGGCTTCGGGGAGATCCCCGCCTACCGGGTGGACGGCACCCCGGCGGACTGCGTGGTCCTGGGGGTGCACCTCCTGGGGCGGCCCGACCTGGTGGTTTCGGGCATCAACATCGGGGTGAACCTGGGGCTAGACCTCACCCACTCGGGCACGGTGGCCGCGGCCCTCGAGGCCACCTCCTTGGGCATCCCCGCCATCGCCTTCAGCCTGGACACCTCCGGCGAGGAGTTGGACTTCAGCGAGGCGGCCCGCCACGCGGTGAGGATCGCCCGCCTGGTGGCGGAAAGGGGCTTGCCCAAAGGGGTGCTCCTCAACGTGAACTTCCCCGCTGGCACCCCCAAGGGGGTGAAGGTCACCCGGCTTTCCACCCACCACTTTGAGGACACCGTGGTGGAGCGGCTAGACCCCGAGGGCCGGCCCTACTACTGGATCGCTGGCACCCCCGTGGGGGAGGAGGAGGAGGGGACGGACCTCTGGGCGGTGCGGCGGGGCTACATCTCCATCACCCCGGTGAGCCTGGACTTCACCGCCCGGGAATACCTGGACGAGGTGGCGGCCTGGGTCAAGGACCTATGAGGCGCACCGCCAGGCCCTCCGTTAGGCCCAAGGCCTCCCGGGCGCTTCCCCGGTTCACGCCGATCTCCAAAAGCCCGGCGCTCCCCAGGTAGGCCACCGCCTCCCCCTCCCCTACCTCGCCGAAGGTGCGGCGGATGGGGACCCTCCTGCCCGCCACCGCCACCCACCCCCCCAAGGGGGCCTGGAGGAGCGTGGTGATGGCGTTGCCGAAGCGGTCAAAGGTGAGGACCTCCCCTTCCGGCCCCGGGGTGAGGCTTAGGGGGAGGCGGAGAAGGCTTTCCACCGGCACCTCCTCACCCAAAGCTTCCGGGGGAAGCCCTAAGGCCAGGTGGGCGGCGGCGGGGGCGAAGCGGTCGCGGCCGTGGAAGGTGAACCCCCCCGGGCGCCAGCCGGGTAAGGGCTCCACCCCTTGGGGGAGAGGGGGGGCGGGCTCTTCTAAGGCGTAGGCCCGCCGGGGCGGGTCCAGGAGCCAGGCCAGGGTGAAAAGCCCGTTGTCCGGCCCCACGTAGGCCCGGCGGCCCAGGGCGGCCGTGGCCCGCCTCTTCGTCCCCACCCCCGGGTCCACCACCGCCAGGACCACGCTCCCCTCGGGCAGGTAGGGCACCGCCTCAAAGAGGGCGTAGGCCGCCCGCCGCAGGTCCTGGGGCGGGAGGTCGTGGGCCAGGTCCACCACCTGCACCCCGGGGGCCCTCTGGGCCAAGACCGCCTTCACCACCCCCACGTAGGGGTCCTGAAGGCCGAAGTCGGAGAGGAAAAACACGGGGCGCATGCTAGAAGCGCCTTAGCCAACGGGCGGGGAAGAGGGAAAGGACCACCCCCGCCACCACCCAGCCCAGGCTAAGCCCCACCACGCTTCCCGCCCGCTCCTTGGCCCAAAGAAGCCCGGCCCCCAGGAGGAGGAGGAGGAGGGTGGGCCCCGGCACCACCAAGGCGAAAAAGAGGGCGGAAAGGGCGGGGGCAAGGTCCTTGTACCGCTCCTTGAAGACCAGGGGGACGAGGCCGCGGAAGAAGGGCTCCATGAGGGCCAGGCCCAGGAAGGCGAGGAGGTTTAGGGGGAGGGTGGATAGGCCTAAAAACGGGCGGAGGAGGCCATAGAGGAAAAGGAGAAGGACCAAGGCCGGCCCCACCCAAAACCCCTCCACCCAGCTTCCCCAAGGGCCCAAAAGGGCGGGAAGCCTTTTCCTTTGCCAAAGGAGAAGGCCCAGGAGGAGGAAGGCCCCGTAGGCCAGGTAGAGGCTCGGGAGCACCTCCGCCCCCTGGTAGGGGGTGAGGAAGGCGAGGAGGTTGGCGAAAAGGAGCTTGCCCACAAAAGCGGCGAAGCCCAGGGCCAAAAGGAGGGCGAGGAGGGCCAGGAGGTAGAGGCTTCCCGGCCCCGGCAGGGGGTCTTCCACCACCTCCACGGTGCGCAGGGGCTCAATGCGGCTTTCCCCTAAAAGGACCAGGACCAAGAAGGCGAGGAGGGCGAGGAGCCAGGGCCAGGCCTTGGCCAGGAAGCGCCCGGGGAGGTTTTCCACCTGGGCCAGTTGCCCCAAGGCGGCAAGCCCCCGGCCCAAGTCCCCTTGGCCGAGGTAGGCCAGGGTCAGGGTGGAAAGGGCCTGGGCCTTTAGGTCGGGCCTTCCCAAGAGCTCCGGGAGGAGGTTTTCCAAAAGCGAAGCGGCTTCCCCGGGCCGCCCCGTGAGGAAGAGAAGGCGCCCCCGCTCCAGCCTTTCCTCCCGGGTGGAGCCCAAGACCAATAGGGCCGCCTCGGGGTTGCCCAGGCTCAGGTGGAGCCGGGCCAAAAGGAGGCGCACCTCCGGGGTGGGGGGGAGGGCTTGGGCCTCGGCCAGGGCCTCCTCCGGCCGCTTTAGGGCCTCGAGGGCCAAGGCCCGCACCAGCCTCGCCTCGGGCTCCTGCCCCAAGGGGAGGCGCAGGACCTCCCCCGGCTTCCTCTGGGCCAAAAGGAGCCGCGCCTTCAGGACCTGGCCCTCGGGGTCGTCCCCCAAGCGCTCCAGGTAAGCCTCCGCCTGCGCTAGGTCGCCCTTTTCCAAGGCGATGCGGGCAAGGAGGCGGAGGCTTGGGGCGTGGTTGGGGTCGCTCACCAAGGCGAGCTCGCAGGTGAGTTTGGCGCTTTCCAGGGCCCCTTGGTCGTATAGCCTCTGGCAGCGGGCGAAATACTCCTCGGCCCCTTGGGCCCGAACCAGGGGAGCGAGAAGGAAAAGGATAACCATCCATCCCCAAATAGGCTTCATGGCTTCCAGTTTACGTCCCCTGTCTTGTACCCGGTATAATCCCATCGGGTGAAACCCATGAAGCGATGGACGGCGATCCTTATATCGGCGCTCTTGTCCTTGGCCCTGGCCCAGGCTTCCCAGGTGGCGGCCTTGGTGGATGCGGGGCGCTTCCAGGAGGCCTATGAAGCGGGCCTCAAGCTGGGCACCGCGGAGGCCTTGGCCTTGGCGGCCAAGGGGGCGAGCTTCTACGCCCTTTACGAGGCCAAGCCTGAAGAGAAGCGGGCCTGGTTTGAGAAGGCGGAAAAGGCCGCCTCCCAGGCCATCGCCAAGGATCCGGGCTACCCGGAGGGCTACTTTGAGCGGGCCCGCGCCTTGGGGCGGCTTTCCCAGTTCAAGGGGATCCTCGAGGCCCTTTCCGAGGGGCTCGCCCCCCGCATCCGTAGCGATTTGGAAAGGACCCTGAAGCTCAAGCCCGACCATGCCGGGGCCATGGTGGCCCTGGCCCTTTGGCACTTTGAACTGGTGCAAAAGGGCTGGCTGGTGGCCGCCACCCAGGGGGCGGACGGGGGAAAAGTGGAGCCCCTGATGAAAAAGGCCATAGAACTGGAGCCCAATGTCATCATTCACCGGGTGGAGTACGCCAAGGTGCTCGCCGCCTGGAACAAGAAGGAGGAGGCGAAAAAGCAGCTGGAAACCGCCCTTTCCCTTCCCGCCAAGACCGCCGCTGACCGCTACGACCAGGAAAGGGCCCGCCAGGAGCTGGCCAAGCTGAAGTAGGGCCCTAGCGGGGGGTGGGGAGCCTAAGCCCAAGCCGCCGGCCGAAGACCCGGAGGAACACCGTGGCCAAGGCCCCGGCGAAGAGGGAGAGCTCGGGGTGGCTTCCGTGAAGGGCGTAGACCAGCAAGGCCCCCACCAAGGCGGCGGAGGCGTAGAGGTCCCCGGCCCGGTAGAGGATCCCGGGCACCTCGCCGGAGAGCACGTGCCGCAAGACCCCACCCCCCACCCCGGAAAGGGTCCCCGCCAAGGCCACCCCAAAGGGCCCCAGGCCCGCCGCCAGCCCCCTTTCCGCCCCCAAGGCGGCGAAGAGGCCTAGGCCCAGGGTGTCCAGGTAGTAGATGGGCTTTTCCAGGGCCTGCACCCGGGGGTGGAAGCGGAAGACCAAAACCCCCACCCCCACCACGCTCCACAGGAGAGGCTCGTTTTGGAGGGCGCTCGGGGGAAGGGTGCCCACCAGGACGTCGCGGATGGAGCCGCCACCCACCGCCGTCACCGTGGCCAGGACCAAAACGCCAAGGAGGTCAAACCCCTTCTCCACCCCCTTCAGGGCCCCGGTGGCGGCGAAGACCAGGGTACCGATCCAGACCAGCGCCTCAACCATCCAAAAGCACCAGGGCCCGGGCCTGGACGTGGGAAGGGAAGAGGCCCTCCGAGGTCTTGAAGCTTAAGCCCACGCGGTCTTGGGGAAGCCCCAGGAGGCGGGCTAGGTTTTCCACGAGGGCCTGGCGGTGGGGGGAAAGCTTGGGCCGGTCCAGGGTGAGGACGAGGCTCACCTGAAAAAGCCGCCCCCCCAAGGCCTCCACCCGGGACAAGGCCTGGTGCAGGAAGACCTCGCTCCTCACCCCGCGCCAGCGGGGGTCATCGTCGGGAAAGAGGAGGCCGATGTCCCCGAGGCCGTAGGCGGCCAAGAGGGCGTCGGTGAGGGCGTGGAGGGCGGCGTCCCCGTCGGAGTGGGCCACCGCCCCCACGGGGCTTGGGATCTCTAAGCCGCAGAGGTAGAGGGGCCTTCCCTCGGCAAGAAGGTGGCTATCCTCCCCGTAGCCGATGCGCATGGCTATACTTTAGGGCATGCCGCGCTTTGAGGAAGCCCTGGCCCTCATGGAGGCCTGGACGGAAAGCCCGTCCTTGCGCCGGCACATGCGGGCGGTGGAGGTGGCCATGCGGGCCTACGCCCGCCGCTTTGGGGAGGACGAGGAGCTTTGGGCCATGGCCGGGGTCCTCCACGACATGGACTACGAGAAGTACCCGGAGGAACACCCCTACCGGGGGGTGGAGGAGCTTAGGCGCCTGGGCTACCCCGAGGAGGTCCTAAAGGCCATCCTGGCCCACGCCAGCTACACCGGGGTGCCCCGGGAAAGCCGCATGGCCAAGGCCCTTTTCGCCGTGGACGAGCTCACGGGCCTCATCGCCGCCGCGGTCTACGTGCGCCCAGACCGCTCCATCTTGGGCCTGGAGCTCTCCAGCCTGAAGAAGAAGTTCAAGGACAAGGCCTTCGCCAAGGGGGTAAACCGGGAGGAGATCCGACTGGGGGCCGAGGAGCTGGGGGTCCCCTTGGACGAGCACCTGGCCTTTGTGCTGGAGGCCATGAAGCGGGAAGCCCACCTCCTGGGCCTCGCCTAGTTGCCTCAAGGGCCTTGCCCCGCTAGGGTGGGAGGCGTGGAGCTCCCCGACCTCACCCCTTACCTCGGGCAGATGACCTTTGGCGGCCTGGCCGGCTACGCCGTGGGCTACGCCTTGAAGAAGGTGGGCCGCCTTCTCGCCCTGGCCTTGGGGCTTCTCTTCGTGGCCCTGCAGCTCCTCGCCCAGGCCGGCTACGTGGAGGTGGACTGGACCCGCATCCAGCGGGACGTGGAGCCCTTGCTCCAGCAGCCCGGCCTAAAGAGCCTTTGGGAGAGGCTCCTCGCCACCCTCACCTACAACCTGCCCTTCGGGGCGAGCTTCGTGGGGGGGCTCATCTTGGGCCTCCGGGCCGGATGAGCCGCTGTGGCGTGGCGATAAGGTCCACCCGCCGCTCGGGGGGAATGGGGAGCCTGGGGTAGACCATCACCGGGTGGGCCAGGGTGGCGAAGGGGGCCTCCACCTGGAGCCAGGCCTGGGGAAAGCCGTAGCCCTTCCCCACCCAGCCCCCCTCCTCGTCCACCGCCACCGCCCCAATGAGGACGAGGTCTATGGCCTGGCCCCCGAGGGCCACGGGCACCCCGTAGCGGTAGGCCTCCCGCACCCGCTTGAGCCGCCTGGGGTCCAGGTCCTTGAGGAGCAAAAACTCCCCCGGCCGGTCCGGGTGGGGGAGGAGGAGCTCTTTTCCCTGGCGCAGGGCCTCTTCCCGTAAGGGCTTGAGCACGGCGTCCATCCCGGCCAGGATGCGCCTGGCCCCCTGAAACTCCGGGGCCTTGAGGAGGCGCTCCGCCGCCTTCTTGGCCCCCAGGAAGTTGGGGTGGTGGCCGTGGGGGGGGGTGGGGTGGAGGGCTAGCCCATAGCGGGCCAGGGCGTTCCAGACTTCTTCCCGCAGCTCCCCCAAGGTCATCTCCCCCACTTTGCCCCCTGGGCGGGGGGGAGTCAAGCTAGGATGGGAGGATATGGGCCGCAAACTCCGCTTTGCCCACCTGCACCAGCACACCCAGTTCTCCCTCCTGGACGGGGCGGCCAAGCTTTCCGACCTCCTCAAGTGGGTCAAGGAGGTCTCCCCCGAGGACCCCGCTTTGGCCATCACCGACCACGGGAACCTCTTCGGCGCGGTGGAGTTTTACAAGAAGGCCACCTCCATGGGCGTGAAGCCCATCCTGGGGTACGAGGCCTACGTGGCGGCGGAAAGCCGCTACGACCGCAAGCGGGGCAAGGGCCTGGACGGGGGATACTTCCACCTCACCCTCCTCGCCAAGGACTTTCGGGGCTACCAGAACCTGGTGCGCCTGGCGAGCCGGGCCTACCTGGAAGGTTTTTACGAAAAGCCCCGCATTGACCGAGAGATCCTGCGGGAGCACGCCGAGGGCCTCATCGCCCTCTCCGGCTGCTTGGGGGCGGAGATCCCCCAGTTCATCCTGCAGGACCGCCTGGACCTGGCGGAGGCCCGGCTCAACGAGTACCTTTCCATCTTCGGCGACCGCTTCTTCATTGAGATCCAAAACCACGGCCTTCCCGAGCAGAAAAAGGTGAACCAGGTCCTCAAGGAGTTCGCCAGGAAGTACGGCCTGGGGATGGTGGCCACCAACGACGGCCACTACGTGCGCAAGGAGGACGCCCGGGCCCACGAGGTGCTTTTGGCCATCCAGTCCAAGAGCACCCTGGACGACCCCGACCGCTGGCGTTTCCCCTGCGACGAGTTTTACGTGAAGACCCCGGAGGAGATGCGGGCCATGCTCCCCGAGGAGGAATGGGGGGACGAGCCCTTTGACAACACGGTGGAGATCGCCCGCCTGTGCAACGTGGACCTCCCCATCGGGGACAAGATGGTCTACCGCATCCCCCGCTTCCCCCTCCCCGAAGGGCGCACGGAGGCCCAGTACCTCATGGAGCTCACCCTCAAGGGCCTCCTTGACCGCTACCCCGACCGCATTACCCCGGCGTTTTACCGGGAGCTCTTCCGCCGCTTGGGGAAAATGCCCCCCCACGGGGACGGCAAGGCCCTGGCCGAGGCCCTGGCCCAGGTGGAGAAGGAGGCTTGGGAAAGGCTCATGGCCGGGCTTCCCCCCTTGGAGGGGGTGAGGGAGTGGGGGGCGGAGGCCATTTTGCACCGGGCCCTTTACGAGCTTTCCGTCATTGAGCGCATGGGCTTTCCCGGCTACTTCCTCATCGTGCAGGACTACATCAACTGGGCCAAGGAGCACGGGGTTTCCGTGGGCCCCGGGCGGGGGAGTGCGGCGGGGAGCCTGGTGGCCTACGCCGTGGGTATCACCAACATTGACCCCTTGCGCTTCGGCCTCCTCTTTGAGCGCTTCCTGAACCCCGAGCGGGTGTCCATGCCGGACATAGACACGGACTTTTCCGACCGCAAGCGGGACCAGGTGATCCAGTACGTGCGGGAGCGGTACGGGGAGGACAAGGTGGCCCAGATCGGCACCTTCGGCAGCCTGGCCTCCAAGGCGGCCCTGAAGGACGTGGCCCGGGTCTACGGCATCCCCCACAAGAAGGCGGAGGAGCTGGCCAAGCTCATCCCCGTGCAGTTCGGCAAGCCCAAGCCCTTGGCCGAGGCCATCCAGGTGGTGCCGGAGCTCAGGGCGGAGATGGAAAAAGACCCCAAGGTGCGGGAGGTTATAGAGGTGGCCATGCGGCTGGAGGGTCTGAACCGCCACGCCTCCGTGCACGCTGCCGGGGTGGTGATCGCCGCCGAGCCCCTCACCGACCTCGTCCCCCTCATGCGGGACCAGGAAGGCCGCCCCGTGACCCAGTACGACATGGGAGCGGTGGAGGCCTTGGGCCTTTTGAAGATGGACTTCCTGGGCCTCCGCACCCTCACCTTTTTGGAAGAGGCCAAGCGGATCGTGGAGGAGTCCAAGGGGGTGGTCCTGGACTACGATCGGCTTCCCCTGGACGACCCCAAGACCTTTGAGCTCCTCGCCCGGGGGGAGACCAAGGGGATTTTCCAGTTGGAGTCAGGGGGTATGACGGCCACGGTGCGGGGGCTCAAGCCCAGGCGGGTGGAGGACATCATCGCCTTGGTTTCCCTCTACCGCCCCGGGCCCATGGAGCACATCCCCACCTACATCCGCCGCCACCACGGCCAGGAGCCCGTGAGCTACGCCGAGTTCCCCCACGCGGAGAAATACCTGAGGCCCATCCTGGACGAGACCTACGGCATCCCCGTCTACCAGGAGCAGATCATGCAGATCGCCTCGGCGGTGGCGGGGTATTCCCTGGGGGAGGCGGACCTTCTCCGGAGGGCCATGGGAAAAAAGAAGGTGGAGGAGATGCAAAAACACCGGGAGCGCTTCGTGCGGGGGGCTACGGAGCGGGGCGTGCCGGAGGAGGAGGCCAACCGGCTTTTTGACATGCTGGAGGCCTTCGCCAACTATGGCTTCAACAAGTGCCTGCCCGCCCGGGCGCAGGTGGTGGACTACCGCACGGGCAGGCCGGTTTCCGTGGGGGCCATCGTCCGGGGGGAGGCGGAGGGGGTCTGGGTGGTTTCCCTGGACGAGAACACCCTTCGCCTGGTGCCCCGGCCGGTGGTGGCGGCCTTTTCCAGCGGCCGGGCCCAGGTCTTCCGCCTGCGCACTGCCACGGGACGGGTCCTCGAGGCCACGGCCAACCACCCCCTCTACACCCCCGAGGGCTGGCGTCCCTTGGGGGCGCTGAAGCCAGGGGACTTTGTGGCCCTGCCCCGCCACCTCCCCTACCTTCCTTCCACGAACCTCAAGCCCCACGAGCTGGACCTTTTGGGCTTCGCCCTGGCCAAGGGCAACCTTCGCCACCCCTCGGGGTTTTGCCTCTACACCTCCTCGGAGGAGGAGTTGGCCGCCATGCTGGAGGCCTTGGAGGCCTTCGCCAACACCCGGGCCAAGGTGGCCTGGCAAAGGGGCGTGGCCCACGTCTACGTGGGCCGAAGGGATGGGAAGCGCCCGGCGGAGGCGGTGGCGTTTTTGCGGGGGTTGGGTTTGCTTGGCCTTTCCGCTCGGGAAAAACAGCTTCCCCAGGAGGTCTTTGGGCTTCCCCCCGAAGGGGTGGCCCGCCTCCTGGGCCGGCTTTGGGTGGGGGATGGGGGGATAGACCTCAAGGGGCGGCTCATCCACTACGCCGCCGCCTCGGAGGCCCTGGCCCGGGGGGTGCAGCACCTCCTCCTGCGCCTTGGCCTGCAGAGCCGGCTTTCGGCCAAGGACTTCCCCTACCGGGGGGGGCGCAAGGGATGGGTGGTCTACCTGTTGGGTGGCCTCGAGGGCGCCCGCACCTTCGCCCGTTGGGTGGGGCCCTACCTGGTGGGTAAGCGGGCCCGGGACCTGGAGGCGCTCCTGGCCACTTGGGAGGAGGGCGGGCGGAGCACCAAGGACGTCGTTCCCCCCGCCCCCTTGCCCCTGGTGCGGGAGGCGGTGGCGCAGGCCTCTCCGGAGGGTGTGGCGGCCCTCCTGGCGGAAGCGGGCCTGGCCCAAGGGCTCCTGCGCCCGGGGAAGGGGCGGGAGGGCTTGGCCCGCGCCACGCTCGGGCGGCTCGCCCTCCTCACCGGAGGCCTCGCCCTTCAGCGCCTGGTTGGGGCCGAGATCTACTGGGACCAGGTGGAGGCCTTGGAGGCCTTGGGCGAGGAGGAGGTCTTTGACCTCACGGTGGAGGGAACCCACACCTTCGTGGCCCAGGACGTGATCGTCCACAACTCCCACGCCGCCGCCTACAGCCTCCTCTCCTACCAGACCGCCTACGTGAAGGCCCACTACCCCGTGGAGTTCATGGCCGCCCTCCTCAGCGTGGAGCGCCACGACTCGGACAAGGTGGCGGAGTACATCCGCGACGCCCGGGCCATGGGCATCCCCGTCCTGCCCCCGGACATCAACCGCTCCGGCTTTGACTTCAAGGTGGTGGGGGAGGAGATCCTCTTCGGCCTCTCCGCGGTGAAGAACGTGGGGGAGGCGGCGGCGGAGGCCATCCTGGAGGAGAGGGAGCGGGGAGGGCCCTTTAGGAGCCTGGGGGACTTCCTGAAGCGCCTGGACGAGAAGGTGGTGAATAAGCGGACCCTCGAGTCCCTTATCAAGGCGGGGGCCTTTGACGCCTTCGGGGACCGGGCGCGCCTCCTCGCCTCCCTAGAGCCCCTCCTCCGCTGGGCGGCGGAAAGCCGGGAGCGGGCCCGCTCGGGGATGCTGGGCCTCTTCGCCGAGGTGGAGGAGCCCCCATTGGTGGAGGCCGAGCCCTTGGACGAGATCACCCGCCTCCGCTACGAGAAGGAGGCTTTGGGCATCTACGTGTCCGGCCACCCCGTGCTCCGCTACCCCGGGCTCAAAGAGGCGGCGAGTTGCGCCTTGGAGGAGCTGGAGGAGTTCGTGCGGGGGCTACCGCCCCGGTCCCGGGTCCTCCTGGCGGGCATGGTGGAGGAGGTGGTGCGCAAGCCCACCAAAAGCGGGGGCATGATGGCCCGCTTCACCCTTTCCGACGAGACGGGGGCCTTGGAGGTGGTGGCCTTTGGCCGGGCCTACGAGGGGGTCTCCCCCAAGCTCAAGGAGGACACGCCCCTCCTGGTCCTGGCGGAGGTGGAGCGGGAGGAAGGGGGCCTTAGGGTCATCGCCCAAGGGGCCTGGACCCACGAGGAGGTGGCGGAGGCCCCCAAGGCGGTGGAGGTGGAGGTGGACCACGCCCTTTTGGACGAGAAGGGGGTGGCCCTCTTCAAAAGCCTTTTGGACGAGCACCCGGGGACGCTTCCCCTCTACGTGAAGGTCCAGGGGCCCTTCGGCGAAGCCCTCTTCGCCCTAAGGGAGGTTCGGGTGGCGGAGGAGGCCCGCTTGTCCCTCGAGGCCGAGGGCTTCCGCGCCCACCTGGTGCCCGACCGGGAGGTCTTCCTCCAGGGGAACGGGGGGAGCGGGGCCAAGGAGGAGGCGGTCCCCTTCTAAAGGAAAAAGGGCCGGGTTTTACCCGGCCCTTCCCCTTAGAGGGCGCTAGAAGTCCATGTCCCCGGCGCCCGCGGGGGCGGGGGTGGACTCCTTCTTCTCGGGCTTCTCCGCCACCACCGCCTCGGTGGTGAGGATGAGGGCGCCGATGGAGGCGGCGTTCTGCAGGGCGGAGCGGGTCACCTTGGCGGGGTCCACGATGCCCGCCTCCACCATGTCCACGAACTCCCCGGTGGCGGCGTTGAAGCCGTAGCGGAGGTTCTTGCTCTCGGAGAGGATCTTCTGGACGATGACGGAGCCCTCGTAGCCGGCGTTCTCGGCGATCTGACGGGCGGGCTCCTCCAGGGCCCGGCGCACGATCTTGGCCCCGGTGGCCTCGTCGCCCTCGAGGCCCTTCAGGAGCTCGTCCACCGCGCTGATGGCCCTAAGGAGGGTCACGCCGCCGCCCGGCACGATGCCCTCCTCCACCGCCGCCCGGGTGGCGGAGAGGGCGTCCTCAAAGCGGTGCTTCTTCTCCTTGAGCTCGGTCTCGGTGGCGGCCCCCACCCGGATCACCGCCACGCCGCCCGCCAGCTTGGCCAGGCGCTCCTGGAGCTTCTCCTTGGCGTACTCGCTGTCGGTGGTCTCCAGCTCCTTCTTGATGGCGTTGATCCGGGCCTCAATGTCCTCCTTCTTGCCCTTGCCGCCCACGATGGTGGTCTCGTCCTTGGTGATGCGCACCCGCTCGGCCCGGCCCAGCATGGAGAGGGTGGCGTTCTCCAGCTTGAAGCCGAGCTCCTCGGAGATCACCGTGCCACCGGTGACGGCGGCGATGTCCTTGAGCATCTCCTTGCGGCGGTCGCCGAAGCCCGGGGCCTTCACCGCGGCCACGTTGAGGGTGCCCCGGAGCTTGTTCACCACCAAGGTGGCAAGGGCCTCGCCCTCCACGTCCTCGGCGATGAGGAGGAGGGGCTTACCGGTCTGGGCCACCTGCTCCAGGATGGGGAGGAGTTCGCGGACGTTGGAGACCTTCTTCTCCACGATGAGGATGAAGGCGTCCTCGAGGACGGCCTCCATGGTGTCGGGGCTAGTGATGAAGTAGGGGGAGATGTACCCCTTGTCAAACTGGTACCCCTCCACGAACTTCAGCTCGGTCTCCAGGCTCTTGGACTCCTCAACGGTGATGATCCCCTCCTTCCCCACCTTCTCCATGGCGTCGGCGATGAGCTTGCCGACGTCGGGGTCGTTGGCGGAGATGGTGGCCACCTCCTCAATGGCCTTGCGGTCCTCCACGGGGATGGCCAGGGAGCGGATCTTCTCCACCGCGGCCTCCACCGCCTTCTCAATGCCCCGCTTGAGGGCGAGGGGGTTGGCCCCGGCGGCCACGTTCTTCAGGCCCTCCCGCACGATGGCCTGGGCCAAGACGGTGGCGGTGGTGGTGCCGTCCCCCGCCACGTCGTTGGTCTTGGAGGCCACCTCCTTGAGGAGCTGGGCCCCGATGTTCTCCAGGTGGTTCTCCAGCTCAATCTCCTTGGCCACCGTCACCCCGTCCTTGGTGATGGTGGGGGAGCCGAACTTCTTCTCCAGGACCACGTTCCGGCCCCGGGGGCCAAGGGTCACCTTCACCGCGTCGGCCACGGCGTTCACGCCGCGCTCCAGCGCCCGGCGGGCCGCCTCGTCAAACACCAGGATCTTCGCCATAGCTCACCTCCTTACTGCAGAACCGCCAAAAGGTCGCGCTCGGAGAGGATCACGTACTCCTCGCCGTCAATCTCAATCTCGGTGCCGCCGTACTTGGCGAAGACCACGATGTCCCCCTCCTTGACCTCGAGGGGCACCTTCTGGCCGTTGTCCAAGATGCGGCCCGAGCCCACCGCGATCACCTTGCCCTTCTGGGGCTTCTCCTTGGCGGTGTCGGGGAGCACGATGCCGCCCTTGGTCTTGGGCTCCTCCTCAATCCGCTTCACCACAACCCGGTCGCCTAGGGGTTTAATCACGGTCTTCACCTCCGCAGCCATCTTCACTCCCCCCTTTGACGCTCAAAGGCCGAGAGTGTCAAACCAAGGGTCATTATTTTGTCCCTAGGCCCTTTTGTCAAGGGGGTTGAGGGGGGGCTTATAAACGGAGGGGCTCGTTCCCCCGCACCACCCGGAGTTCCAGGCCGTGGGCGGCGAGCACCGCTTTAAGGCCTAGGGCCCGGAGGAGCCCCGGGGTGCGGCCCCGGGCCGGGCGGCCTTTCTCCCCGGGGAAAAGGAAGTAGCCCTCGGGCAAAAGGAGGAGGACCCCTTTCCGGGCCTGCCTCGCTCCCAGGAGGGCGGCTTTCAGGAAGGCATCTTCTGCTCCTTGGGTAAGGAGGAGGTAGGTGCTCCCCCAGGGGGCGGGGGGTGGGAGGGCGGGGCCAGGGGTGGGGGCGAGGCGGGCGAGGAGGGCAAGGGCCCGGTTCAGATGGGCCTTGCCCCGGCCCAGGGGCAGGACTTCCCCGGCGGAAAGGCCGAAGCGTTCCCCCCGGGCCTCCGCCTGGAGGAGGAGCCAGGTGGCCAGGCTTGCCGCGTGGTCCAGGTAGCCCGGGTGAAGGCTTTGGGTGTCTATGTGGAGGAAGAGGCTTCCTTGCAGGCTTTTCTCCACCTCCCGCACCACGGGGTAGCCCAAGCGGGCGCTGGCCTTGCGGGCCAGGAGCCTAGGGGTGTCCCCGGGGGTGAAGGGGCGGAGGCCCTTGGCCTCCAGGGGGTCGGGGAGGCCGAAGGCCGCCGCCCGGCCTTCCAGAAAGAGGCTGGGCGCAGGCCGGTAGGGGGGAAGAGCCCGGAGAGCAGGGTAGACCAGGACCTGGCCCGCCTCCAGGACAAGAACCCTTTTTCCAAACCCCAAGGGGCTTTGGAGCCCGAAGGAGAGGCGTACGGGGTGGAGGCCCCGCCGGCGGTAGGCGTAGGGGAGGGCCAAGGTGCGTTGGCTCCGCCCCCAGGCCACCCCGGAAAGGGCCCGGGGCACCAGGCCCAAGGGGGCGGAGGGAAGGGCCTCGAGGCGGAAGAAAACCGGCAGGGGGCTTGCGAGTTCCACCCGCACCTGCCCTTCCCCTTCCCTCCCGGGAAAGCCCGGGGGGAAGTCCTGGGCGTGGGCTTGGACCCGGGTATAGGAGGGGGCGCGGTAGAGGAGAAAAAGGAGCAAAAGGGCCAAAAGCCCCAGGAGGCTCATGCGCGCTCCACGGGTGCAGGAACCGCCCGCAGGGCCTCCGCCACCAGGCCTTCGGGGGCGATCCCGGAAAGCTCCGCCTCCAGCCTTAGGAGAAGGCGGTGGGGGATGGCGGCGGCGAAGGCCCGCTTGAGGTCCTCGGGAACCGCAAAGGGGCGGCCTTCCAGGAAGGCTAGGGCCTGAGCCAAGCGCTCCACCTGGAGAAGCGCCCGGGGCGAGGGGCCAAGGCGCACCTCCTCCCGTCCCCGCAGCCAACCGGCCAGGGCCAGGAGGTAGTCCAAAAGGGCCTCCGCCACCCGCACCCGCCGCACCGCCTTCCTCAGGGCCAAAAGCTCCTCCGCCTGGGCCACGGACGCCAGGCCTTCCAAGGGGTCTTTTTCCCGCAGGGCTTGAAGGAGGGCCTTCTCGTCGGGAAGACCCAGGGAGAGCCGGGCGGCGAAGCGGTCCCGTTGGGCCACGGGCAGGGGGTAGGTGCCCTCCTCCTCCACCGGGTTTTGCGTGGCCAGGACGAAGAAGGGTTGCGGGAGGGGGTGGGTTCGGCCTTCCAAGGTTACCTGTCCCTCCCCCATGGCCTCGAGGAGGGCCGACTGAGTGCGGGGCGTGGCCCGGTTGAGCTCGTCCACCAGGAGGACCTGGGCGAAGAGGGGGCCTTTCTCCCAGAGGAGGCTTCCCTCCCGGTACAGGTAGACCCCGGTGAGGTCCTGGGGCAAGAGGTCGGGGGTCATCTGGATGCGGCTAAAGGAGAGGCCCAGAACCCGGGCCAAGGCCTTGGCGAAGGTGGTCTTGCCCGTGCCCGGAACGTCCTCCAATAGGAGGTGCCCCCCGGCCAGAAAGGTGGCCAGGGAAAGCTTGAGGGTCTCCTCCTGGAGGAAGACCCGGTCCGCTAGGGCTTCTTGGACCCGTTGGAGGAGCATAGCCTCAGGATATCCGCCAGGTAGGCTTCTGCCTCCTGTGCGCTTTCCTCCCCCAGACCCTCCCCATAGCGCACGGGTAGGTAGAGCCGGGTGAGGCCCTCCAAGGGGGCTTCCACCCTAGGGAAAAGCCCACGGACCCGCCTTGCGTACTCCAAAGGCCCCTCGGGGGGTAGGCGGGGAAAGCCCGCCTGGCCCAGGGCCTTAAGGGCGTGGAGGTAAGCCCGGCGCACCCGGTCTTGGGGTAAGGTTCGCCGGAGGGCCCGGGGGCGCCAGGGGCTTGGGGTGGCTTCCCCTTTTGCCCCGGCCAGAAAGCGGCCCCGCCAGAGGAAAAGCGCCAGGGCCAGGAGGAGGGCCAGGGTGAGGAGGGCGGAAAGCCCGGCCAGGGCCAAGCCCGCCTCCGCCATGCGCCGAGGGCCCGGGATTGAGGTGGTGGGGGATGGCTCCAAGAGGGGGGAGGACCCCGAGAAGGTGGCTTGGGCGGGGCCACGTTCCCCGCCCCCCAAGGTGCCCAGGAAGAGGAGGAAGAGGCCCCCGGCCAGGAGGGCGAGGAGAAGGGGAAGGAGGTGGACCCCCCGGTAGGGGAGCCTTTCCCCCCGCCCCAAAAGGGGCACGAGGGCGAAGAGGAGGAGAAGGAGGGCCAAGGAATGGGCGTGGGGGAGGAGGCGGTTCAGCCAAAGGGCCCAAAGGGGAAGCCCCCCTTCCGGGGCCCCATAGACCACCCCTCCCTCCGGGGGTCCATGCACCCCGCTTGGGGTAGGGAAGCGCACCTCGGGCAAGGAGGGGAGGGGAAGGTGGGGCAAGGTGAAAGAGGCGAGCCCTCCCAGGGAAAGGCCCAGAAGAAAGGGGATGGCCAGGGCATGGGGAGGGGCTTGGAAGGCCTCTCCCCGGGCTTGGGCCTGGGCCCGGGCGCCTTCCAAAAGGCTAACCCCGTGCAAGACCCCCAGAAGGAAGAGCCCGCCAGGGCCCAAGAAAAGGGCGGGGGGTAGGAGGAAGAAGCTTGCCCAAGGACGGCCCTGGGCGGCGAGGAAAAGCCCATAGAGGAGGAGGAAGAAGGAGACCCAGGCCCACTCAGAAAGCCAGGAGGCGAGGGGCTTGCCGAAGGCCTGGAGGAGCCCCGGGAGGAAGGCCCACCCCAGGAAGCCGGTAGGAGAAAACCTTTGGGCTAACAGGAGAAGGCCAACCCCAAGGGCCAGGGAGGTCCCAAAGGGAGGCGCGGCGAGAAGGAGGATTAAGGCGGCGAGAATGGGGCCCATGGCGGCTCTCCTGGCAGCCTTATAGCCTTACATCGGCATGTATGGACAATCCTTCACATCCAGAGCACAACCATTAGGCGAAAGGCCATGGAAAGCTAGAACCATCCCTCCCCCTACAACTACCGCTAGCAGCAGAACACTCCGATATTTCATCGGTAGCCTCACAAATACCCCTACTGCCAATCCGGGGTTCCGCTTCGCCAAAGCCAAGAAGTCCCTAATCCTCACCTGCCTTCACCTCCTTTTATCCCTAAACGTAGAACACTACTACTTAAGTTGTCAACCCTCCCCCCTGGGAGGTAATATTGTGTCGTGGACACGAAGCGGACTTTAGAAAGTTTACTTAATGTTTAGGGAGAGGAACGTATCCAGGTTTACAAAAGCCCCACGGACCTTTGGCGTACCGCCTCGTAGAGGAGGAGGGCGGCGGAGACGCTCACGTTTAGGCTGTCCGCCACCCCCCGCATGGGGATGCGCACCCGGGCCTGGGCCGCCTCCTTCCAGGCCCGGGGCAGGCCCTCGTCCTCCGCCCCTAGGAGGAAGGCCACCCCCTTTTGGTAGTCCTCCTCCCAGTAAAGCTTTTCCCCTTCCGGGGTGGCGGCCACCAGGCGAAGCTCCTGGGCCTTGAGGAAGGCCAAGGCCTCCTTCTCCGCCACGGGGAAAACCGGAAGGGCGAAGACCGCCCCCGTGGAGTTGCGGATGACCTGGGGGCTAAAGAGGTCCACCCCTTCCGCCACCAAAACGAGGTCCGCCCCGGCCCCGTCCGCCGCCCGCAGGATGGCCCCCAGGTTGCCCGGCTTTTCCAGGCCCACCACCGCCAGGACCAGGGGGTTTGGGGGAAGGCGCACCCCCTGCAGGCGCCTTTGGGGGATGCGGAAGACCCCCAGGACCTGGGCGGGGTTTTCCCGGGCGGAAACCCGCTCCAGGGCCTCTTGGGAAAGCTCCAGGACCGGGGCGCTTCCCGCCAAGAGGCGGTCTTCGGGAAGCGCCCTGGGTCCCAGGACTAAGGTTTCCAGGGCGAGGCCCGCACCCAAGGCCCTTTCCACCTCCCGCCTCCCCTCCACCAGGAAAAGCCCCGTCCTTTCCCGCTCCTTGCGCTCCTTTAGGGCGGCGAGGGCCTTCACCTTGGGGTTAGCGGGGCTTTGGATCCGCAAGGCGCACCTCAAACCGGGCCACCTTGGGCCCTTGGAGTTCCAACTGGACGCTTTCCACCTGAGGGAACTCCTCCAGGAGGCGGGAGAGGCGGAGGAGGATCTCCTGGTAAGGGGCGGGGTCCTCGAGGCCCTCCAGGGGCTTTAGGAGCTCCCGGGCGTCCTTTTCCGTGAGGGGCGAAAGGCGCTGGCCCAGGGCCTGGTCCCCCAGGGGGGTGGGCAGGAGGAGGGAGAGCACGGGGCCGAAGAGGGGGTGGGGCTCGGCCTCGAGGCGGAGGGTGAGGCCCCCCGCCTTCCCCAAGGGGAGGCCAAAGGCCTTTAGGAGGGCCTCCGCCTCCTCGCGGCTTAAGCGCTTTTTGCCCTCCAGAAGCCGCCTCGCCTCCTCCAGGCGGAGGTCCGGAAAGTCGGGGAAGAAAAGGGGTTCTTCTCGCCAGCACCGGTAGGCCCAGGCCCGGGCCAAGGCGATGGCCGCCGACTCGGGGAAGCGGTAGAGGGCCGCCCGGCCCAACACCCGGGCCCGCACCCCCGGCGCCCCCATGACGCAGGCGAGGAGGAGCTTCTCCCCCGAGGCGCTTTCCACCAGGCGCAAGAACTCCTCCTCGGAGGCGAAGCCCATGGGGACGAAGAGGAGAAAGACGCTCCCTGCCTCGCTCGCTAGGGCCTCCTCAAGGGCCTGGGCGAAGTCCTCCGCCTTGGCGGTGGAGCCCAGGTCCACGTGCTCCACCTGAAGCCCCCCTTCCCGAAGGGCTTCCAGGGCCAGGTTGGAAGGGCCGGAGGCGTTGGAGATGAGGCGGACCCGAGGGTTTTCGGGCAGGCGGCCCAGGGAGAGGAGGGCGGCCACGTCAAAGGCCTCCTCCAGGTCGTTGGCCCGGATCACCCCCGCCTGGGCGAAGAGGGCCCGCACCAAGGGGTCGCGGGAGGGGTGGACGGCCAGGATGGGCTTCTTCTTGCCGATCCTGCGCGCCAGGCGGGAGAAGCGCCTGGGGTTGCCGAAGCTTTCCAGGTAGAGGAGGATGACCCGGGTGCGCTCGTCCTCCTCCCAGAACTGCAAGAGGTCGTTGGAGGAGATATCCGCCTTGGCCCCCAAGGAGGCGAAGGAGGCGATGCCGAGACCCATACCCTCGGCGTAGGCCATCACCGCCCGGCCCAGGGTGCCCGACTGGCTGGAGAGGGCCAGGGGCCCAGCCTTGGGCAAAGGGGCCAAGGCCGCCGCCAGGCGCACCTCGGGGTGGGTGTGCACCAGGCCCAAGGACCCGGGCCCCAAAAGGCGCATGCCGTAGCGGCGGGCCTTATCCGCCAGGGCCTTGGCCTCTTCCGGGGCGAAGCCCGTGGTGAGGACGATGGCGCCCCTAACCCCCCGGCGGCCGCAGGCCTCCAGGGCGCCAGGGACGCGCTCCTTGGGCACGGCGATCACCGCCAGGTCCACGGGACCCGGGATGCTCTCCACGCTGGGGTAGGCGAGGAGGGGGCCCACGGTGCCACCCTCCCGGCCAATGGCCTCGTTCACCGGGTAGACGGGCCCCTGGAAGCGGCCGAAGATGAGGTTTTCCAGAACCCGGTAGCCGATGCTTTCCGGGTCCCGGCTCGCCCCCACCACCGCCACCCCCCGGGGGAAGAAGAAGGGGTGGAGGCTGGCGATGGTGGAAACCTTTTCCCGCCACTCAAACCGCTCCGCTGTTCTCTCCTCCAGGAGGATGTCCAGCTCCACCTCCACCTCCCCCCCCTCCCGGTGGGCCCGCACCTGGAAGCCGCTTTCCATGAAGACGTTGAGCATCTGGCGGTTTTCCGCCAGGGTGAAGGCCTGGAAGCGCCGCACCCCCCGCTTGGCGGCGAGGAGGGCCAGGCGCTCCAAAAGGAGGGTGCCGAGGCCTTTGCCCTGGTGGGCGTCGTCCACCAGGAAGGCCACCTCGGCGGTGTCCTCCCCCTTGACCCGCACGTACTCCCCCGTGGCCACGATCCTGGGGGGGTCGCCGGCGAGGACGATGAGGGTCACCTTCTCCTCCTCGGGCTTGGCGGAAAGGAGGAGCTCCGCCGCCTTCTCCGGGGAGATGGGCGAGAAGAAGCGCATGCGCAAGGACTCGGGGGAAAGCCGCCTCAGGAAGTCCACGAAGAGGGGAAGATCCTTCGGGGTGGCCCGGCGCAGGAGGGCGGCGCGCCCGTCCTTGAGGAGGACGGGGCCCTCCTCGAGGCCGTGCTGGGGCGTGGGCGGGGGCACGTAGCCCATGCCCTTAGCCTACCCCGGCTGGGGGTAGGATGGGGCCATGCTGCGCCTGGACACCCGTTTCCTCCCCGGGTTCGCCGAGGACCTAAGGGCGAACCTCCCCCTCCTCCAAGAGGCCCGGGAGCGCCTTCTGGCCAAGCGGGGCCAGAAGGGGGCCATGCTGGGCTGGATAGACCTCCCCGAGGACACGGAAACCCTAAGGGAGATCCGCCGCTTCCGCACGGCGAACCCCTGGGTGGAGGACTTCGTCCTCTTGGGGATCGGGGGTAGCGCCCTGGGGCCCAAGGCCCTCGAGGCCGCCTTTAACCAAAGCGGCGTGCGCTTCCACTACGTGGACCACGTGGAGCCCGAGCCCATCCGGAAGCTCCTGAAGACCCTGGACCCCGCCAAGACCCTGGTGAACGCCATCTCCAAGTCCGGGGCCACGGCGGAGACCCTTGCGGGGCTTCTGGTCTTCCTGGACTGGCTTAAGGCGCACCTGGGGGAAGCCTGGCGGCGGCACCTGGTGGTGACCACGGACCCCAAGGGGGGAGCGCTTCGGGCCCTGGCGGAGCGGGAGGGGCTTACGGCCTTCGCCATCCCCGAGGAGGTGGGGGGGCGGTTTTCCGTCCTCTCCCCCGTGGGCCTTTTGCCCCTCGCCTTCGCCGGGGCCGACCTGGACGCCCTCCTCATGGGGGCGCGGAAGGCTAATGAGCTGGCCCTGGCGCCCTTGGAGGAAAGCCTTCCCCTTAAGACCGCCCTCCTCCACCACCTCCACCGCCACCTGCCCATGACCGTCTTCATGGTGTATTCCGAGCGTCTCAAGCACCTTCCCGCCTGGTTCGTCCAGCTCCACGATGAGTCCTTGGGCAAGGTGGACCGGGAAGGCCGCCGGGTGGGCACCACCGCCCTGCCCGCCCTTGGACCCCAGGACCAGCACGCCCAGGTGCAGCTTTTCCGGGAGGGGCCCTTGGACAAGCTCCTCACCCTGGTCATTCCCGAAAGCCCGGAGGAGGACCTCCCCCTGCCCCCGGCGGCGGAGCTCCTGGAGGCGGGCTACCTCTTTGGCAAAACCCTCTTTCGCCTCCTCAAGGCCGAGGCGGAGGCCACCTACCAGGCCCTGGCGGAGGCGGGGCAACGGGTCTACGCCCTTTACCTGTCCCAGGTGTCCCCCTACGCCGTGGGGTGGCTTTTGCAACACCTCATGTGGCAGACCGCCTTCTTAGGGGAGCTATGGGGGGTGAACGCCTTTGACCAGCCGGGGGTGGAGCTGGGCAAGCGCCTCACCCGGGCCTTTTTGGAGGGGGAGGGTTGAGGTGGAAACGTGGAAATGTGCCTTGTGATACCCTGGCCTGGAGGAGGCCCGTATGGACCGCCTGAGCTATATCGGCATTCAACCCAAAAAACAAGTCTTCTGGAACACCGCCTCCCCGGTGTTGGTGGAACACACCTTGAGCCGAGGCGAGGGGATTCTGGCCCATAAGGGCCCCTTGGTGGTGGACACCACTCCCTACACGGGGAGAAGCCCCAAGGACAAGTTCGTGGTGCGGGAGCCGGAGGTGGAGGGGGAGATCTGGTGGGGGGAGGTGAACCAGCCCTTCGCCCCGGAGGCCTTCCAGGCCCTTTTGGGGCGGGTGGCCCAGTACCTTTCCGAGCGCGACCTATATGTCCAAGACCTCTACGCCGGAGCCGACAGGCGCTACCGCCTGGGGGTCAGGGTGGTGACGGAAAGCCCCTGGCACGCCCTCTTCGCCCGCAACATGTTTATCCTGCCCCGCCGCTTTCCCGAAGACGACGAGGCGGAGCGCTTCCAGCCCGGCTTCACCGTGGTCCACGCCCCCTATTTCCTGGCCGAACCCCAGCGGGACGGCACCCGGAGCGAGGTCTTCGTGGGCATCAGCTTCCAAAGGCGCTTGGTGCTCATCGTGGGCACCAAGTACGCCGGGGAGATTAAGAAGAGCATTTTCACGGTGATGAACTACCTAATGCCCAAGCAAGGGGTTTTCCCCATGCACGCCTCGGCCAACGTGGGGCAGGGGGGCGACGTGGCGGTCTTCTTCGGGCTTTCCGGCACGGGCAAGACCACGCTTTCCACCGATCCGGAAAGGCCCCTCATCGGGGACGACGAGCACGGCTGGAGCGAGGAGGGCGTGTTTAACTTTGAGGGGGGGTGTTACGCCAAGGTCATCCGCCTTTCCCCCGAGCACGAGCCTTTGATCTACAAGGCGTCCAACCAGTTTGAAGCCATCTTGGAAAACGTGGTGGTGAACCCGGAAAGCCGCCGGGTGGAGTGGGACGACGATTCCAAGACGGAAAACACCCGTTCTTCCTACCCCATCGCCCACCTGGAGAACGTGGTGGAGTCGGGGATGGCGGGCCACCCCAAGGCCATCTTCTTCCTCTCCGCCGACGCCTACGGGGTGCTTCCCCCCATCGCCCGCTTGTCCCCGGAGCAGGCCATGTACTACTTCCTTTCCGGCTACACCGCCCGGGTGGCGGGCACGGAGCGGGGCATCACCGAGCCCAAGGCCACCTTTTCCGCCTGCTTCGGGGCCCCCTTCCTCCCCATGCACCCCGGGGTCTACGCCCGGATGCTGGGGGAAAAGATCGCCCGCCACGGCCCCCGGGTGTACCTGGTGAACACCGGCTGGACCGGGGGGCCTTACGGGGTGGGAAGGCGCTTCCCCTTGCCCGTGACCCGGGCCCTCTTGCGGGCGGCGCTCCAGGGGGTTCTGGAGGGCGTCCCCTACCGCCAGGACCCCGTCTTTGGCTTTGAGGTGCCCTTGGAGGTGCCCGGGGTGCCCCAGGACCTTCTGGACCCCCGCGCCACCTGGGAGGACAAGGAGGCCTACGACCGCCAGGCCCGTAAGCTCGCCGCCCTCTTCCAAGAGAACTTTCAAAAGTACGCCGATGGGGTGGACGAGGCTGTGCGCCGGGCGGGTCCCAGGATGGGCTGAAGAACTTTACCGGGCCCCCGGGCCCTGAACCC
>NZ_JTJB01000046.1 GCF_000794385.1 Thermus sp. 2.9 | reverse complement strand
AAATAGGGCCCGGGGGTATTAGGCTCCTAGGTGGCGGCTATGGTAGGGACAAATGTACTTCACCCCCAAGGGGAGCCCTTTGGCAGAATGGTAAGCGCTACCGTCTGGGGGACGGGTTTCCTATGAGCCAGACCTTTAGCCGCTACGCCTGGGGAGTCTTGGTGTGGAACGTGTTGGTGGCCCTTTGGGGGGCTTATGTGCGGGCCACGGGCTCGGGGGCAGGGTGCGGCGCCCATTGGCCCACCTGCAACGGGGAGATCATCCCCCGAAGCCCCCAGGTGGAAACCCTCATTGAGTTCACCCACCGGGCCACCTCGGGCCTGGCCTTCCTTTCCGTGTTGCTTCTCCTGGTCCTGGCCCTCCGCGCTTTGCCCAAGGGGCATCCCGCCCGGTTTGGCGCCGCCCTTTCCTTCTTTTTTATGATCACGGAAAGCCTGGTGGGGGCCTCCTTGGTCCTCTTCGGCTGGACTGCCCACAACGTGAGCGCCGAGCGGGCCGTGGTGCAGATGGTGCACCTGGCCAACACCTACTTCCTCCTGGCCGCCTTGGCCCTCACCGCCTGGTGGGCTTCCGGGGGCGCTCCCTTGCGCCTGAGGGGGCAGGGGGCGGTGGGGTGGGCGCTTCTGCTTGGGCTTCTTGCCCTCCTTTTCCTGGGGATGAGCGGGGCGGTCACCGCTCTTGGCGACCTCCTTTTCCCGGTGCGGAACACCCTCGAGGCCCTGGAGCGCTCCCTTACCCCTGGGGAGCACTTCCTGGTGCGCCTTAGGGTCCTTCACCCCCTCATCGCCGTGAGCGTGGGGCTTTACGTGGTCTTCGCCGGCTTCTTGGTGGCCCACCTCCGCCCCTCGGAGGCCACAAGGCGCCTGGCTCAGGGCCTGGCTTACCTTTACGGGGCCCAGCTTCTGGCGGGGCTCGTGAACGTCTGGCTCAAGGCCCCGGTTTGGATGCAGATCCTCCACCTCTTCTTGGCCTACGCCGTGTGGCTTCTTTTCGTGCTCCTCATGGCCTCGAGCCTGGCCCGAGGGGCGCGGCGGGTGGAGCTTGGGGAAGGCCAAGAGGCCCGGGTGCACCGGGGTACGGGGGGGGCCACCTGGAAGGACTACTTGGCCCTCACCAAGCCCCGGGTCATCAGCCTCCTTCTCCTCACCACCCTCCTCGCCATGCTCATCGCCGCCAAGGGGTGGCCGGGGACCGGGCTTTTCCTAGCGGTGGCCTTGGGGGGGTACCTGATGGCGGGGGCGGCCAACGCCATTAACATGGTGGTGGACCGGGACATTGACGCCCGCATGAGGCGCACCGCTAAAAGGCCCACGGTGACGCAAAAGATTTCCAGCCGGGATGCCCTCCTTTTCGCCTTTGCCCTCGCCCTTTTGGGCTTCGGCCTCCTGGCCTGGGCCGCCAACCTCCTCGCCGCCACCTTGGCCCTGATGGGGCTTATCTGGTACGTGTTGGTTTACACCCTGTACCTCAAGCGGCGCACTTGGCAAAACATCGTCATCGGCGGGGCCGCGGGGGCCTTCCCACCCTTGGTGGGGTGGGCGGCGGTGACGGGGGAGCTTAACCTCTTCGCCTGGTACCTCTTCGCCCTCATCTTCTTCTGGACTCCCGTCCACTTCTGGGCTTTGGCCCTCATGATCCAGGACGACTACCGGGCGGTGGGGGTGCCCATGCTGCCCGTGGTCTTGGGGGAGCGGGTCACGGTGATGCAGATCGCCCTCTACGCCCTCCTCACCGCCCTGATCTCCCTCATGCCCCTTCTTTTGGGCGAGCTCGGGCTTTTCTACCTCTTCTTCAGCCTGGCCCTGAACGCCCTTTTGTTGCTTAAGGCCCTTGCCCTCTACCGCCAGCCCGAGCGGAGGACGGCGGTTTCGCTGTATAAATACTCCATGCTCTACCTGGCCCTCTTGTTCGTGGCCATGGCGGTGGACCGGGTGCTATAGGGAGGGAGTGGATGAGACGAGCGTTTTCGGCCCTGAGTCTTTTTGGTCTGGCCTTGGCCCAGGAGGCCCACCGGGTGGCCATCACCCATCCCTTTTCCCCGGTGAACCGGGAAACCAATCACCTCCTGGTCTGGGTCTTGGTCTTCTCCGTCCTCATCTTCGGCGTGGTGGCGGGCGCTTTGGCCTACATCGCCTGGAAGTTCCGCGCCCGCCCTGGCCAGCAAGGCGAGCCACCCCAGATCCACGGGAACGACCGCCTCGAGGTCATCTGGACCCTCATCCCCGTGGCCATCATCTTGATCCTCTTCGGCCTCACCGCCCGGGCCCTCATCCAGGTGAACAAACCCATCCCGGGGGCCATGAAGGTGGAGGTCACGGGCTACCAGTTCTGGTGGGACTTCAACTACACCGAGCTGGGCTTCCGCAACTCCAACGAGCTCATCCTGCCCGCGGGGGTGCCGGTGGAGCTAGAGGTGACCTCCAAGGACGTGATCCACTCCTTCTGGGTGCCGGGCCTGGTGGGCAAGCAGGACGCCATTCCGGGACAAAAGACTCGGATCCGTTTTGTAGCGGAAAAGCCGGGCAACTACTACGGCTTCTGCGCCGAGCTTTGTGGGCCGAGCCACGCCCGCATGCTTTTCCGGGTCCTGGTGGTGCCCAAGGAGGAGTTTGACCGCTTCGTGGAGGCGGCCAAGGGCTACACGCCCCCTGTGGCGGATGCCCGGGGGCAGGAGGTGTTCCAGCAAAACTGCATGGCCTGCCACTCCGTCCAGGGCAAGATGCCCCCTGCGGTCATCGGCCCAGAGCTCGGCTTCGTGGGCAACCGGGTGAGCCTGGCGGCGGGGATCGTGGACAACACCCCGGAACACCTCAAGGCTTGGATCAAGGACCCCGCCGCCATGAAGCCGGGGACCAAGATGCCGGGCTTCCCCCAGCTTTCTGAGGAAGACCTGGACGCCCTTGTTCGTTACCTGGAGGGGCTTAAGGTGGAGGGCTTTGACTTCCGGGCCCTGCCCAAGTTCTAGGGGAGGTTAGAGGATGGCCATTGTCGCAAAGCCTAAGACCAATGTGTGGGCGGTCCTCTGGGACCTGCTCACCACGGTGGACCACAAGAAGATCGGCCTCATGTACACCGCCACCGCCTTCTTCGCCTTCGCCTTGGCGGGGGTTTTCTCCCTCCTCATCCGGGCGCAGCTGGCGGTGCCCAACAACCACCTGCTCACCGGGGAGCAGTACAACCAGGTCCTCACCCTGCACGGGGCCACCATGCTCTTCTTCTTCATCATCCAGGCTGGGCTCACCGGCTTCGGCAACTTCGTGGTGCCCCTGATGCTGGGGGCGCGGGACGTGGCCCTGCCCCGGGTGAACGCTTTCAGCTACTGGGCCTTTTTGGGGGCCATCATCCTGGCCCTCATGAGCTTCTTCTTCCCCGGCGGGGCCCCGGCGGTGGGGTGGACCTTCTACTACCCCTTCTCGGTGCAGTCGGGAAGCGGGGTCAACTTCTACATGGCGGCCATCTTGCTCCTGGGCTTCTCCAGCCTCCTAGGTAACGCCAACTTCATCGCCACCATCTACAACCTCAGGGCCCAGGGGATGAGCATGTGGAAGATGCCCATGTACGTCTGGAGCGTCTTCGCCGCCAGCGTCCTCAACCTCTTCAGCCTGGCGGGGCTCACCGCGGCCACCTTGCTGGTTCTCCTGGACCGCAAGATTGGCCTTTCCTGGTTCAACCCGGACATCGGGGGGGACCCCGTTCTCTTCCAGCAGTTCTTCTGGTTCTACTCCCACCCCACGGTCTACGTGATGCTCCTTCCCTACCTCGGCATTCTGGCCGAGGTGGCGTCTACCTTCGCCCGCAAGCCCCTTTTCGGCTACAAGCAGATGGTCTGGGCCCAGATGGGCATCGTGGTCCTGGGCACCATGGTCTGGGCCCACCACATGTTCACCGTGGGGGAGTCCACCATCTTCCAGATCGCCTTTGCCTTCTTCACCGCCCTCATCGCCGTGCCCACCGGGGTGAAGCTTTTCAACCTTTTGGGAACCCTGTGGGGCGGCCACCTGCAGATGAAGACCCCCCTCTTTTGGGTCTTAGGCTTCATCTTCAACTTCCTCCTCGGGGGGATCACCGGGGTCATGCTCTCCATGACCCCCCTGGACTACCAGTTCCATGACTCCTACTTTGTGGTGGCCCACTTCCACAACGTCCTCATGGCGGGGTCCGCTTTTGGCGCCTTCGCGGGGCTTTACTACTGGTGGCCCAAGATGACGGGCCGCCTGTACGACGAGCGCCTGGGGAAGCTCCACTTCTGGCTCTTCCTGGTGGGCTACCTCGTGACCTTCATGCCCCAGTACGCCCTGGGCTTCTTGGGCATGCCCCGGCGCTACTACACCTACAACGCCGACATCGCCGGCTGGCCCGAGCTCAACCTCATCTCCACCATCGGGGCCTTTATCCTGGGCCTGGGCGGCCTCGTTTGGGTTTACACCATGTGGAAGAGCCTCCGCTCCGGGGAAAAGGCGCCAGATAACCCCTGGGGCGGCTACACCCTGGAGTGGCTCACCGCCTCCCCCCCCAAGGCCCACAACTTTGACGTGAAGCTTCCCACGGAGTTCTCCTCCGAGCGGCCCCTTTACGACTGGGCCAAGAAGGGGGTGGAGCTCAAGCCCGAGGACCCGAGCCACATCCACCTGCCCAATAGCTCCTTCTGGCCCTTCTACTCCGCCGCCACCCTCTTCGCCTTCTTCGTCTCCGTGGCGGCTTTGCCGGTGCCCAACATCTGGATGTGGGTCTTCCTGGCCCTCTTCGCCTACGGCCTGGTGCGCTGGGCCTTGGAGGACGAGTACAGCCACCCGGTGGAGCACCACACCCTCACGGGCAAGTCCAACGCCTGGATGGGGATGGCCTGGTTCATGGTTTCGGAGGTGGGCCTCTTCGCCATCCTCATCGCCGGCTACCTCTACCTCAGGCTTTCCGGGGCGGCGGTGCCCCCTGAGGAAAGGCCTGCCCTTTGGCTTGCCCTCCTCAACACCTTCTTCCTGGTGAGCTCCTCCTTCACCGTGCACTTCGCCCACCACGACCTCAGGCGGGGCCGGTTCAACCCCTTCCGCTTCGGGCTTCTCTTCACCATCCTGCTGGGGGTTCTCTTCTTCCTCTTCCAGGCCTGGGAGTTCTACCAGTTCCACAGCCACTCCAGCTGGCAGGAGAACCTCTGGACGGCGGCCTTCTTCACCATCGTGGGGCTGCACGGCCTGCACGTGGTGATCGGGGGCTTTGGCCTCATCCTGGCCTACCTCCAGGCCCTTAGGGGCAAGATCACCCTCCATAACCACGGCACCCTCGAGGCCGCCAGCATGTACTGGCACTTGGTGGACGCGGTGTGGCTTTTCATTGTCGTCCTGTTCTACATCTGGTGAAGCCACCGAAACCCTTTCCCCCGCCCTTGGCGGGGGATTTTACTATTTAGTGAGAGGATGCGGCTTCTGGTGGTGGACTTTGACTACTTCTTTCCCGTACCGCAGGACCCTCGTCACCCGGAGGCCCACCTTTACGCCTGGGCCCACTTTGAAACCCCTTACTACCTTCAGGAGGCGTGGGGGGCCCGCGCCCTGGCCTTTTTGCTCCGGGGGCTATCCTTGCCCCAGGCCCGGGAATGGGAAGGTTTTTGGGAACGCTTTAACTTCGCTCCGGAGGCCCGGCTTTTCTACGCCGACTCCAACGCCCTGGCCTTCCACCCTAGGGTGCGGGAGGGGGTGGAGGAGGTGGTGCTCTTTGACGCCCACCACGACGCCGGCTACCGCCCCTTGGGCGAGGAGCCCGCTTGCGATGACTGGATGGTGTTTTACGCCCGCGCCGGGGCGCGGCTTGCCGTTTACTACCCCCCTTGGCGCAACCCTTCCCTGGAGCCCGAGCCACAGGTGCCCCTGGCCCGGGCCCTAGACCCCGGGGGCAAGGTGGCAGGGGTTTTCCACCGGGTCTTCCTCTGCCGCAGCGGGGCCTGGGTGCCCCCTTGGGTGGACCCTTCCTTTTTCGCCTTTTTGGAGGCAGCTCCCCTGCCCAAGGAGGCGCTGGAAGCTGTGGAGCCCAGGGAGCTGGATGTGGAGGCCCTAAAGGGGCGGGTGCGGGAGGAAGGGCTTGGCCTTTGGATCATGGACGCCTTGCGCAAGCCGCGCTAGGGGGCTATAATCGCTAGGGCTTGGGGGCCGTTAGCTCAGCTGGCAGAGCAACCGACTTTTAATCGGTAGGTCGCAGGTTCGAATCCTGCACGGCCCACCACCGAAGGCGAACCCCCAGGGCATGCGCCCCGGGGGTTTCTTGGCGGGCCCGAGAGGATTCGAACCCCTGACCTGCTGATCCGTAGTCAGCCGCTCTATCCAACTGAGCTACGGGCCCAAGCCGACCTTTAAAGTAGCACGGAAGAACGCTTCTGTCAATAATTATTGCAGC
>NZ_JTJB01000045.1 GCF_000794385.1 Thermus sp. 2.9 | reverse complement strand
AAATTAGGTCCGAAGGGGCAACCTGGCGCAAGCGAAGGGAACCGTCCGCCTCCAACTCCGTGAGGTGTAGATCCCCCGGCTTCAGGCCCAAGGCCTGCCGCGCCCTCTTGGGTATCGTGGCCTGGCCTTTGGAGGAGATCCGAGCGATGAGGGCCATGGTTTCATGGAAGCAAGAGGCGGCCTTCCTAGGGCAAGGCCCGCCCCTTCCACCGCTTCCCCGGCAGGAGGGCGCGGAGGTAGACGGGCAGGAGGAGAAGGGGCGCCGAGGGTACCAGGAGGGCGGGCCAGAGGGGCCCCCCCGTGGCCCGTTGCACCAGGGCCCGTTCCAAAAGGCCCATGAGGCCAAGCTCCCAGCGCCCGAAGGCCCAGGGGAGGGTGTAGAGGGCCAGGTGGTAGAACCAGGAGCCCAGGAGGATGGCTGGGTTCTTCAGGTGGATCTCCAGGAAGTTTTTCCCAAACCCCTCCAGCATCTCCCCGTAGCCCCGGTACATGCGGGCGGCGAAAAGCCTAGGCGCCAAGTAAAGCCCGTAGCGCCCCGCCCGCCGGGCCAGGGCCACATCCTCCAGCACCTCGCCCCGCACCGCCTCGTGCCCCCCGAGGGCGAAGTAGGCCTCCCGGCGGAAGGCCAGGACCTGGCCGTTGGCCACCCGGAGGGCCTTTAGGAAGGGATAAGGCAGAAAGGAGAAAAGTCCTCCCATGACGAAGGGAACGGGGGCGAGGAGGGGGCCTGCCACCTCCTGCCGGGGGAGGACGGAAACCAGGTCCTTGCCCTCTAAGGCCCAAAGGAGCCCCCCCAGGGCCCCCTCGCCCCAGGCCACGTCGGCGTCGGTGAAGACCAACACCTCCCCCCGGGCCGCCTGGGCCAGTTGCCAGCAGGCCCAGTTTTTCCCCGTCCAGCCTGGGGGGGGAGGCTTCCCCTCGAGGAGGCGGAAGCCCGGGTGGTCCCCGCCCAGATCCAGGGCAACCCGGGCGGTGCCGTCCGAGGAGCCATCGTCCAGCACCAGCACCTCGAGGGCCCCTTGCCGGAGGAGGGTGGGGAGGGTGCGCTTTAGGTTTTCCGCCTCGTTTCGGGCGGGGACGAGGAGGGAGGCGGTGGGCCCCTTGGGGGTGGGCCTTGGCGCAAGCCGGGGGAAGGCCAAAAGGTTATAGAAGAGGGCGAGCCAGCGGAGGAGGAGGAAGAGGAAGACCCCGAAGAAGAAGTCCCCCGTCATCGCCTGAGGGCCTCCACCAGGGGCCGGACCCTTTCCTCCAGGCTCCGCCTTCCCTTTAGGACCTCCCGGAAGCCCGGGGGAAGGGCCCGGGGATGGGTTTCCCTTAGGGCCCGGTCCAGCTCCGCCAAAAGCCCTCCCAGGTGGGCCCTAAGGTCTTCCTCGGGGGAAAAGGGCGAGCCTACGAGGAGAAAAGCCTCCGGGTGCTCAAACCCCCTTAGGGCCACCCGGGTGGCCACGGGGAGGACCCTTACCCCGGCTCTTTGGGCGAGCCAAAGGGCCCCCGGCCTCAAGGGCCCCAAGGCCCCTGGGTGGCGCAGCTCCCCCTCGGGGAAGACCGCCACCCACTCCCCCCGCCTAAGGCGCCTTAGGGCCTCCCGCACCCGGCCTGTGGGCAGGGCCCCCGCCAGGGAAAGGACGGGGAAGGCCTGAAGGTTCTCCTCCGCCACCAAAAGGCTTGTGGGCCTCCGGGCGCGCCGCCCCAGGAGCCAGACCAGGTGCCCGTCAAAGAAGCTGTGGTGGTTCAGGGCCAGGACCAGGGGCTCCTGGGGGGGTTCCCCCTTCAGGTACACCCCCCGGAGGCTTCCCTTGAGGCTCAGGAGGAGGAAGCCCTCCACGAAGAGCTTGAGGAGCCTGGCCAAGGGGCGCTCGGGGTCCATCATCTTAGCCGCCTTAGGGCCTCCGGGTGCCAGGCCAAAAGCAGGCCCTGCACCACCGCCAGGTTGGTGGCCAGGAAGAAGGCCATCTCCTCCAAGGGTAGCCCGAAGGCCCTGGGGCCCAGGGTGTACTCTGGGGCGATCCACCAGATCCCCGCCCGGATGGCGTATAGGTCGGCGAGCCAGAGGTAAAGGGTGGGAAGCGCCACCCCGAGGAGGAGGGCCCGCCGCCAGGCCCAAAGGAGATCCCCCCCATAGGCCCACTGCAGGAGGAAGACAGGGGCGAAGTAAGCCAGGATGAGCCCCAGGTAGAGCCCTTTCCCCCCAAGGGCCAGAAGGAGGACGCCCGCCGCCGAGAAGAGGAGGAAGACCCCCCCGCCCACCACCCGAAAGACCCCAGGCCCCGGGGCCGGGGGAGGCCCCGCCACGAGGAGGAGGAAGGCCCCGGTGAGGAGGGGTTGCAGGAGGAAGAAGAGGTACTCCTCCAGGGGCACGTACCCGATCCGAAGGAGGACCCGCCCCTCGGGGTAGCCCCACACCCCCCGCCAGACCAGGTAGTTGTCCCAGGGGGTGGTGTAAAGGAGGGCGATGAGGGGCATGAGGAGGTAGGCCCAAAGCCTGGGCGGCCTGGGCCTGGCCCAAAGGAGGAGCAGGAGGAGGGGCGGGAGGAGGAAGAGGAGGTGAAATTCCAAGTAGGTCATGCCGCCTCCAGGCGGGCGGGAAGCCCCCCCTTGGGCCAGAGGGTCACCCCGGCGTGGACCCCGGGCTCGGGCAAGGGGTTTAGGCGGAACCTGCGGAAGAAGGCCGTGAGGGCTACCTCCCCCTCCAGGAGGGCGAAGTCCCGCCCCAGGCAGAGCCTTTGCCCAACGCCAAAGGGGAAGTAGCGGCCGCTTGGGATGGCGGGGCCTTCCAGGAAGCGCTCCGGAAGGAAGGCTTCCCCCTGGGGGAAGGCCAGGCGGTGGGTGACGTAGGGGGAAAGGACCAAGGTGGTGCCCGCCGCCACCCGTTCCCCCGGGAGGTCCAAGGGGCTTTCCGCCTTGCGGGTCAGGAGCCAGGCGGGGGGGTAGAGCCTTAGGGCCTCGTGGAAGGCGGCCCGGGCGAAGGCGGGGTCCTTGGCCACCCGTTCCTGGTGCTCCGGGCGCTGGGCGAGGAGGTAAAGGGCCCAGGTGAGGGCGCTTCCCGTGGTCTCGTGCCCGGCGATGAGGAGCGTTTTGGCCTCCGCCAAGGCCCTTTCCCGGGGAAGGTGGGCGAGGGGAGGGGTGTGGACGAGGCCCGCCGCTTCCCGCTCCAAGGCCCGCTTCCAGCGTTGGAAGGCCCCTTCCGCCAGGAGGTTGAGCCGGGTGAAGGGGTTTTGCATCCGCTGCACCGCCCGCTCCAAGGCCTTTAGGGCGAGCTCCGCCAGGCCCTCGGGAAGGGGCTTGCCCCATAGGGCCCGGCCCAGGAAGCGTAAGGAGAGGCGGAGCATCTCCCGCGCCAGGTCCCGCACCTCCCCCGCCCGCCATGGGGCGAAGAAGCCCTCCGCTTCTTCTTGCCAAAGCGGGGCGTAGGCCAGGACGCTTTTCGGCAAGAAGGGGTCCTTGAGGGCCTTCCGCGCCTCCTTCCAGGAAGGGCCGAAGTCCGTGAGGAGGCCTTTTCCCGTGAGGCGGGCAAGCTCTTGGTACTGGAAGGTGGCCTTGCTTTCCGCGCCCAAAAGAACCCCCTCCACCCCCTTGGGGTCAAAGACCAGGAGGAGGGGAAAGCCGGGGAGGGGAAGCCGGAGGCGGGGGTGCGCCCGGCCCCAGGCGAGGAGGGTTTCCAAGGGGTCGTCCCGTAGGCGCCTCAGGTCGGGGAGGGCCTGCCGAAGGTCCAAGGTGGCGGTCATGGCTAAAGGATACCCGAGCGGTTTCCAGGTTCCCGGGGCGAAAGTAGTCCCGGTTACCTTTTGACGAGGTCTTCGGCCAAGGCCAGATACCGCCGCCTCGCCTCTTCCAGGTCCACCACGGGGTCCATGGGCTCGTAGGAGGGGTACTCGGGGGCGTATCGGCGAAGCCAGGCGCCCCCGGGGTCGTGCCGCTTACCCTGCTCCACGAGGTTGAAGACCCGGAAGTAGGGGGCGGCGTCCACCCCAAGACCCCCGGCCCACTGCCAACCTTGGAGGTTTTGCGCCGTGTCCCCATCCAGGAGGAGGGCCTTGAAGGCGGCCTCCGCCTTCCGCCAGGGGAGGAGGAGGTACTTCACGGCGAACTGGGCCACGCACATCCGCGCCCGGTTGGAGAGGAGGCCCGTGGCCCCAAGCTCCCGCATGGCGGCGTCCACCAGGGGGACCCCCGTGCGCCCTTCCAGCCAGGCCTGGAAGAGGGCCTCGTCCTCGTTCCAGGGCAGGGCCTCCCACCGGGGGTCCAGGGGCCTTTCCCGCATCCAGGGGAAGTGGTGGAGGAGGTGGTGAGAGAAGTCGCGCCAGATGAGCTCGTCCACCCACTTAAGGGCCCCCTTCCCGCCCCGCTTCAAGGCTTCCCAGGCGGCCAGGCGGGGGGAGAGGACCCCCAGGGTGAAGTAGGGGGAGAGCCTCGAGCCCCCCTCCCCGTCCAGGCGGTCCCGCGCCTCGGCGTAGCGGGGAAGCTTCTCCTCTAGGAAGGCGTAAAGCCTAGCCAAGGCCGCCTCCTCCCCGGGAGGGGGGAGGGGGACGTCGGAGGTTTCCTGGGGGATTTCCCCCTCCTCCGGGGCCTGCGGCAGGGCCTCGGGGGCGGGTAGGGGAGGGGAGAGGTCCTGGAGGTTCCGCCGGAAGGGGGTGTAGACCCGGTAGGCCTTGGGGAGGTCAGGGGGGATGAGGTGGGAAGCGGGAAGGAGGTGGAGGGGGACCTCCAAGGCCTCCCGCACCCGCTCGTCCCGGTGGCGGCCGTAGGGGGTGTGGCTCTTTAGGGCGTAGACCGCCTTGGCCCCAAGGCGCCTCGCCGCCTCCGGCACCTTCTCCCAAGGGAGGCCTTCTAACACCCAAAGCGCCCCACCCCGCCTGCGGTAAGCCTCCCGCAAGGCCCGGACGCTTTCCAGGAACCAGGCCCGCCGCCTTGGGGTGGTCTTGAGGTTGTTGGGGTCCAGGACCACGAGGCCCACCACGGGTCCTTCCCCCAAGGCCTCGAGGAGGGCGGGGTGGTCGTGGAGGCGAAGGTCGCCCCGGTGCCAGACCAGGCGCATCACTCCCCCGTCCGGGCCAGGCGGTAGGCCTCCGGGAGAAGCCAGAGCCTTTCCCAGGGCTTCAGGTGGGCCCGCCGCGACAGGTTTTGGTAGCCCATGCGCTTGAGCTTGTCCAGGATCCCCTGGTACTGGAGGGCGGCCAAGGCGATGGCCGCCTTGCCCACGCGGAGCCTGGGGAGGCCCTTGAGCCCCGTCCGGTAGAGGGCGCGGGCCTGGGCCTCGAGGTGGGCCATGAGGTCCCGGTAGCCCGGGGTGATCCTCCCGGCGCGGAGGTCTTCCAGGCATACCCCGTACCGCGCCAGGAGGGCCTCGGGTAGGTAGACCCGGTTCCGCCCCAGGTCCTCCCCCACGTCCCGCAGGATGTTGGTGAGCTGCATGGCCTGCCCCAGGGCGATGGCCTCCCCTTCCGCCCCTTCCCCTCCGGCCACCGCCGCCATCATCCGCCCCACGGTGCCCCCCACCTGGTAGCAGTAGCGGAGGAGCTCCGCCTCCGTCTTGAGGCGCACCGGGCCCAAATCCGTGAGGAAGCCCTCCTTCATATGGGCGAATGCCTCAAGGGGGATGGCCCAGCGCTCCAGGGCCCAGGCCAAGCCCACCTCCCATTCCGCCAGAGGCCGCCCGGCGTAGGCCCGCTCCACCCCTTCCCACCAGGCGGAAAGGGCCTCCCAGCCGCCCCCGGGCCCGTCCACCGCCTCGTCGCCCATGCGGCAGGCGGCGTAGACGGCCCAGGCTCCCTGTCTTTCCGCCTTGGGGAAGAGGAGGCTTCCCAGGTAAAAGGTGGCGGAGTGGGAGCGTACCAGCCTTGCTAGGCATTTCCAATCGGGCTCCATACAAGGTCTTCCGCATCCTAGATTAGAACGGGCGTGGGACTTTTGTCCCGGCCACACTTCCGAGTCCGGTCCCAAGTGGTACATATACTTGACAAAACCTAGACAAACCTTTACCTTAAAGGCATGACCCGAAGCGGGGCGTACACCATCGCCGAGGTGGAGGCCATCACCGGCCTTTCCGCCCACGTCCTGCGCCAGTGGGAGCGCCGCTACGGCTTTCCCCGGCCTGAGCGCACCCCGGGGGGGCACCGGCTCTACCGCGAGGAGGAGGTGGAGGCCCTCAAGCGCATCCGCCGCCTCCTGGAGGAGGGGGCCACCCCTCAGGCCGCCATCCGCCGCGTCCTGGCCGAAGGCGCCCGCCCCGAGGCCTTGGCGGAGGCCGTGAGGGCGGCGCTCCTCGCCGCCGACCTTCCCCAAGCGGAGGCCCTTTTCCGCCGGGGGGTGCGCCTACTGGGCCCCGAGGGAGTGGTGCGGGAGGTGCTTGTGCCCGTCTTGCGGGGGATCGGCGAGGCCTGGCACCGGGGGGAGGTGTCCGTGGCCCAGGAGCACCTGGCCTCCACCTTCCTCCGGGCTAGGCTCCAGGAGCTTTTGGACCTTGCGGGCTACCCCCAAGGCACCCCCATCCTCGTCACCACCCCCCCGGGGGAGCGGCACGAGATCGGGGCCATGATGGCCGCCTACCTCTTGCGCCGCCAGGGGCTTCCCGCCCTCTACCTGGGCCCCGACACCCCCCTTCCCGACCTCAAGGCCTTGGCCCAGGCCCTGGGGGCCCGGGGGGTGGTGCTCTCGGCCCTCCTTGTGGAAAGCCTCCGGGCGCTTCCCGACGGGGCCCTGGCTGGGGTCGCCCCCCGGGTGGCCCTGGGCGGGGCGGGGGCCACGGCGGAGGAGGCCAAGCGGCTTGGAGCCCTTTATGTGGAGGACCTGGGGGGGGCTTCCCCAGGTGTTTTGGGAGGAGGCAGCATGAAACGGATGGGACGGAAGGAGATCGTCTACCTGGCGGGGGACCCCGCCCACACCCTGTATCGCTTGGAGTCGGGTCTGGTGCGGATCGTGGAGCTCCTCCCCGATGGCCGCACCCTGACCCTCAGGCACGTTCTTCCCGGGGACTACTTTGGGGAGGAGGCCCTCGAGGGCAAGCGCCACCGCTACGCCGCCGAGGCCATGACCGAGGCGGTGGTGCAGGGCTTTGACCCAAGGCGCATGGACCACGAGGCCCTGCACCAGGTGGCCCGCAACCTGGCCCGCCAGATGCGGCGGGTTCTGGCCTACGAGACCCACTTGCAGACGGGGGAGCTCCGCTCCCGGATCGCCCGCTACCTCCTCTTCCTGGCGGACACCCCCGCCTCCTTCCGCGACGAAGGGGGGCTTTACGTGACCGTGTCCCACGAGGAGATCGCCGACGCCACCGCCTCCACCCGGGAGTCCGTGTCCAAGCTCCTTTCCGATATGCGGCGGGAGGGGCTCATCGCCACGGCCTACCGCAAGGTGTACCTTCTGGACCTGGAGGGCCTCGAGGCCGAGGCTCAGAGTGCTCTGGAAGCCGCCTGATGCGGGTCTTTGTCGTCGGCGGCACGGGCTTCGTGGGGCGGCACCTGGTGGACCGCCTCCTCCAGGGGGGGCATACCCCCATCGTCCTCTCCCGAAGCTCCCGCTCTCTTCCCCAAGGGGCGGTCTTCGTGCGGGGGGACATCACCCGGGAGGTGCCCGACCTGAAGGGGGCGGAGGCCGCCATCTACCTGGCGGGCGTCATCCGGGAACGGGGCCAGAGCTTCCGGGCGGTGCACGTGGAGGGGGTGAAAAACCTCCTCCTGGCCATGCGGGAGGCGGGGGTGGAACGGCTTCTCCACATGTCCGCCCTGGGGGCGCGGAAGGGCACGGGGAGCCGCTATTACGAAACCAAGGCGGAAGGGGAGGAGCTGGTGCGGCAAAGCGGCCTAAAGTGGACCATCTTCCGCCCGAGCCTCATTTTTGGCCCCGGGGACGAGTTTTTCGGGAAAATCCTCCGGGGCTTGGTGTGCGCTCCCTTGCCCTTCCTGCCCCTCATCGGGGACGGGCGCTTTCCCTTCCGCCCGGTGTACGTGGGGGACGTGGCGGAGGCCTTCGCCCTGGCCCTGGAGCGGGGCCTTTTTGGCGCTTATGACCTGGTGGGGCCCAAGGAGTACACCTTCCGGGAGCTCCTGGCGCTCGTCATGCGCACCGTGGGCCGCAAGAAGCCTTTCCTGCCCATCCCTTTGCCCCTCATGGACCTTCTGGTGCCCCTCCTTTCCCCCTTCCCCTTCGCTCCCATCACCCGCGACCAGTACGTGATGCTTAAAGAAGGCAACACCGCTCCCCCTTCGCCCGAACTTATGGCGTTGCTGCCCAGGCCTTGCGAACTGGCCGAGGTTCTACCGGGTTACCTGCGGTGCTGAGGGGCGAATCTATGCCAAAATATTTGTTCGCGAAAGGTACATTTCGCGCATGTATAATGCCCCCATGGACCCCAGCGCCCCCGCCCACATTCTTTGGAAAACCCTAGGCATTAAAAGCCCCGACAGCGCCCTCCTTCCCCTTGCCCCCTATGCGGAATACCTCCTCCTGGAACGCGGCTACTCCCCCCGGGGGGTGCGCCGCTACCTCCAGGACCTGGCCTTCTGGTTCCGCTTCCTAAAGGCCCAAGAGCTTCCCCCGGGCCCCGAGGCGGTGCGGGCCCTCCTCTTGCAGGAGCGCTGGGCCCCCAGGCGGGTCCAGGGGTTCCTCGCGGCCCTAAGGAGCTACTACCGCTACCTGGCCCAGGTGCGGGGCGAGGCGGTGGAAGACCCCACGGAGGGCATCGGCCGGCCCAAGGCGGGCCGCAGGCTTCCCCTGCACCCAACCCCCGAGGAGCTAAAGCGCTTCCTTTCGGCCTTTTCCGAGGAAAAGGAGGCGAGGCTTCTCACCGCCTTGGCCCGCTTCCTCTACGGCACCGGCCTTCGCATCTCCGAGGCCCTTTCCCTCAAGGGGCGCAACGTGGTGCTGGAAGGGGGCCTGCCGGCGGCGGTGCGGGTGGTGGGCAAGGGCAACAAGGAACGGCTCGTGCCCCTTTCCAAGACAGCCCGGGAGGTACTGATGGAACTGGGCCCTCCCCAGGGTAATGTGCCCGTTTTCACTTTCTCGCAGGGGCGCCGCCAGGGCCGCGTCCCCTCCGCCCGCTACGTGGAGGCCAAGTTCCGGGAGGCCGCCCTCCGGGCGGGCCTGGACCCCCGGCGCTTCACCCCCCACAAGCTCCGCCACGCCTACGCCACCCTCCTGGTGGAGGTGGGGGTGGAGCTGGATGCGGTGAAGGACCTCTTGGGCCACGAGTCCATCGCCACCACCCAGATCTACCTCCACGCCTCCCGGGAAAGGCTCAAGGAGGCGGCCGGGAGACTTCCCGACCTCTAAAGCGCCGTGGCCCCCCCATCCACGGGCAGCACCACCCCCGTGATGTAGTCCGAGGCGGGGCTGGCCAGGAAAAGCACCGCCCCCCCAAGCTCCCCGGGCCTTCCCGCCCGGCCCAAGGGCAGGGTGGCCTTGAGGAGGGGCTCGGCCCGAGGCAGGACCTTTTCCGTCATGCGGGTGGGGAAAAAGCCGGGCGCCAGGGCGTTCACCCGGATGCCCCACCGCCCCCACTTCACCGCCAAATCCCGCGTCATGGCGATGAGGCCCCCCTTGGAGGCGGAGTAGCCCACGGCGTCCAGCACCTCGGGGTACTCCCCCTTGAGCCCGGCCACGGAGGCGATGTGGACGATCTTGCCGTAGCCCCGTTCCTTCATGCGCTTGGCGGCGGCGCGGCTCGCCAAAAAGGCCCCCACCAGGTTCACCTCCAAAACCTCCCGCACCTTCTCCACGGGCATCTCCAGGGAGGGCGCTCCCCAGCTGATGCCGGCGGCGTTCACCAGGATGGTGAGGGGGCCGAGCTCCTCCTCCACCCGGGCGCAGATCTCCTCCAGGCGGGCCTCGTCCCGCACGTCCCCCTCCAGGTACAAGGCGTCCTCCCCCAGGTGCTTGCGGGCCTCCTCAAGGAAGCTTGCCCGCCTTGCCACCACCGCCACCTTGGCCCCCGCCTCCTTGAGGGCCAGGGCGGCCTCGAGGCCAAGCCCCCGGGAACCCCCCGTCACCAGGGCCGCCTTGCCGTCCAAGCGAAACTGCTCCAAAAACATCACGCACCCCCGTAGTAGTCCTTGTACTGCTCCCTAAGGGCCCGCTTCAGGAACTTGCCCGCGCTCGTCCGCGGGATCTCCGCCACGAAGACGTAGGCGTCGGGAAGTTGCCACTTGGCGAAGCCCGCCTGGAGGAGGTGGGCGTTGAGCTCCTCCGGGCTTGGGGCCTCTCCCCGCGGCACCACCACCGCCAGGGGCCTCTCCTGCCACTTGGGATGGGGAATGGCCACCACCGCCGCCTCCTTCACCTTGGGGTGGCCCATGAGGGCGTTTTCCAGGTCCACGCTGGAAATCCACTCCCCGCCCGACTTGATGAGGTCCTTGAGCCGGTCCTTGACCTCCACGTAGCCTTCCTCGTCCCAGACGGCGATATCCCCGGTGCGGAACCAGCCGTCCGGGGTCAGACTTGACCTATATGCGGCTCCTGGAGTAAAGAGGGGGCATGACCCTGCGCG
>NZ_JTJB01000044.1 GCF_000794385.1 Thermus sp. 2.9 | reverse complement strand
GGGCCCTTCCGCTTGCCTCCTCGTTCCGGTAGTAGCCCCCCGTGATCCAGGGGCCCTTGAGCTGGATCTCCCCCAGGGTCTTTCCGTCCTGAGGCACGGGGCGGCCCTCCTCGTCCGCCACCCGGAGGCGCACCAGGGGAATTGGGAGGCCGGTCTTGGCCTTGAGGGTGAGCTTTTCCTCCTCCGGAAGGTCTTCCAGGTAGCTCTTGACGAAGTTCTGCACCACCACCGGGGAGGTCTCCGTGAGGCCGTAGCCCTGGCGCACCTCCACCCCCATGGCCTCAAAGCGGGCGATAAGGCTCCGGGGAGCCGCCGAGCCCCCCACCATCAGGCGCTTTAGGGTCCTGAGGCGGTGGCCCGTGGCCTCCAGGTGGTCGGCCAGGGCCAGCCAGACCGTGGGCACCCCGGCGGTGAAGGTAACCCCCTCCCCGTCAAAGAGCTCCACCAAGGAGGCGGGGTCCAGCCGGGGCCCCGGCAGGACCTGCTTGGCCCCCACCAGGGTGGCGGCGTAGGGCAGGCACCAGGCGTTAACGTGGAACATGGGGACCACGGGGAGCACCACGTCCCTTTCCGAAAGGGCGGTGCCGTCAAAGAGGCTTGCCGCCAGGGAGTGGAGGACGAGGGCCCGGTGGCTGTACACCACCCCCTTGGGTAGGCCCGTGGTCCCCGTGGTGTAGGCCATGCCGCAGGCCGCCCGCTCGGGCACCCGCACGGGGTCCTGTTCCTCCCCCAGGACCTCCTCGTAGGCCAGGTAGCCCTCCGGGGCCTGCTCGTCCATAACCACGAAGTGCTGCACCGTTTTCAGTTCGGGCCGGATGGCCTCCACCAAGGGCAGGAGGTTGGGGTCAAAGAGAAGGACCTTGTCCTCGGCGTGGTTTAGGATGTAGGCGATCTCCTTGGGGGAAAGCCTTGGGTTGGCCGTGTGGAGGACCGCCCCCATTCCGGGGACGGCGAAGTAGGCCTCGAGGTGGCGGAAGTGGTTGAAGCCCAGGGTGGCCACCCGGTCCCCCTCCCCCACCCCGAGGGCCCTAAGCCCCCCCATGAGGCGCCTCGCCCGGCGGTACACCTCGGCGTAGGTGATGCGGTGGACCTCCCCGGTGTGGAGGCGGGAGACCACCTCCTTCTTCCCAAAAAGCGCCGCCGCCCTTTCCAGAAAGTCCCAAAGGTTAAGCTCCTCCTCCATCATGGTGCTCGGGAACATGGTGTCCTCCATTTAGACTCAGTATAACCCTAACCCACCCGGTAGAAGACCCCCTTGGCGAAGGCCACCCGCTTCCCCTCCAAGAGGACTTCCCCGGCGGCGTGGAGGAGGTGGCGCCCGGGGTGGACCACCCACCCCCGGGCGAGGAGCACCCCTTCCCGCACGGGCCGTAGGTAGCTTACGGAAAGCTCCGCCGTCACCACCCTCACCCCCAGGCTTTCCACCGCCTGGCCCAGGGCGCTATCCAGAAGGGCGGCGAGGATGCCGCCATGCACCAGGCCCTGCCCCTGGAGGAACTCCTCCCGCACAGGGAGGCGGAGCTCCGCCTCGCCATCCCCCTTCCTCAAGACCTCCGCCTGGAAAAAGCGGGCAAAGGGGCTCAAGCGGGCCTCCGCCGCACCATGGTCACGAACTCCCCCTCCTGCACCACCTCGTTCCGCTGGTTGTAGACCCTCACCCGCTGCACCAGAATGCCCCGGTCAGGCTTGGAGGTTTCCCGCTTCTCCAAGATTTCGCTTTCTCCCCGCACCGTATCCCCAATGAAGACGGGCTTGAGGAACTTGTAGCTCCGGATCTCCATCCAGGCGATCACGGTACCTTCAAAGTGCCCCGAGCGCTGCCTGAGCCCCGTGAGCATGGCAAGCACCAGAAGCCCATGGGCGATGCGCTGGCCAAAGGGGGTTTCCTTGGCGAACTCGGCGTCGGTGTGGATGGGGTTATAGTCCCCGGAAACCCCGGCGAAGTTCACCACGTCCGCCTCCGTGACGGTGCGGGCGGGAGTGGTGAAGCGCTGACCGACCTCAAAGTCCTCAAAGTACATGGGCATGGCGCACCTCCTCTCAAGCGAAGGCCCGGATCCCCGTGAGGTGGGCCCCGATGATGAGCTTCTGCACCTCGCTCGTCCCCTCGTACAGGGTCAGGATGCGGGCGTCCCGGTAAAGCCTCGCCACCTCGTACTCCTCAAAGAAGCCGTAGCCACCGTGCACCTGGATGGCCCGGTAGGCCACCCGGTTGGCGGCCTCGGAGGCGTGGAGCTTGGCCAAGCTGGCCTCGAGGGTGTAGGGCTCCCCCTTCACCTTCTTCCAGGCCGCCTGGTAGGCGAGGAGCCTCGAGGCCTCCAGGTCCAGCTTCATCTCGGCCAGATGCTCTTGGATGAGTTGGAAGCTAGCGATGGGCCGGCCAAACTGCCGCCTCTCCTTCACGTAGTTCAGGGAAAGCTCCAAGGCCCGCCGCATGAGCCCCACCGCCCCCGCCGCCAAGGAGATGCGGCCCGTGTCCAGGGTGGAAAGGGCGATTCTAAAGCCCTCCCCCTCCCGTCCCAAAACCCTTTCTTTGGGCACCCGCACCCCATCCAAGAACACCATCCCCGTATCCGCCGCCTTCAGGCCCAGCTTCCCCTTCAAGGGGCTCGTCCTCACACCGTCCTGCCGCTCCACCAGGAAGCAGGTAATGCCCCTAGCCCCCTTTTCCGGGTCCGTCTTGGCGAAGATGAGGAAGACCTCCGCCACGTTGCCGTGGGAGATGAAGGTCTTCTGCCCCTCCAGCACGTAGTGGTCGCCCTCCCGGTAGGCCCGGGTGCGGAGGCTCGCCGCGTCGGAGCCCGCCTCGGGCTCCGTGAGGCCGAAGGCCCCGAGGATCTCCCCCCGGGCCAAGCGGGGCACGTAGCGCTGCTTCTGCGCCTCGGTGCCGTAGGCGAGGAGGGGGGTTAGGACCAGGCTCTGCTGCACGGAGAGGATGGACCGCAAGGAAGCGTACCCCCCCATCTCCTCCAAGAGGGCGAGGTAGGCGAAGAAATCCAGCCCCGCCCCGCCCAGCTCCTCCGGGACGAAGACGCCCAAAAAGCCCAGATGCCCCATGCGCTCCACCAGGGGCCAGGGGAAGACCTCCTTTTCCTCGTACTCCTTTAGCTTGGGCGCCGCCTCCTGCAGGAAGCGACGCGCCACCTCTCTAAGCTCCTTGTGCTCCGGGATCTCCATCCTTCAACCCCCTCAGGATGAGGTCATGGTAAGCCCGGGCGAACTCCACCGCCCGCTTAGGGCCGCCGGGGCGGAACCAGCGGATCATCCAGTTGAGCAGGGAAAGCACCGCCCGCCCCGCCAGGGCCACGTCCACGGGGCGGAAGGCTCCCGCTTCCACCCCCCACCGGAGGATGTTTCTGAGGTTCGCCTCGTGCCGGTCCCGCAGTTCATTGGTGGCCGCCCGGTTTTCCGGGGAAAGGCTTTTGATGCCTTGCAGCATGGTGACAAAGAAGGGGTAGTTCTCCTCAAAGTAGCGGGCGTGGGCCTCCATGAAGCGGAGAAGGGCCTCCTCCGGGTCAGGGTGGGCCATGGCCTCTTCCCCCGCCCGCACCAGGCCCCGAAGGGCTTTCAAGCTGATCTCGTAAAGGATCTCCTCCTTGCTCCGGAAGTGATGGTACAGCGCCGCCTTGGAAAGGCCCAGGGCCTGGGCGATGTCCTGGACGCTGGTGGCCTCGTAGTCCTTCTCGGTGAAGAGCTTGGCGGCCTCCTCGAGGATGCGGTCTTTGGTCGTGGTCACCATGGCTCACCGACCGGTCGGTAAGTACACCCTATACCCACCGCCCTCCCGTGTCAAGGGAAAAGGTGAGTTGGGACACTTGTCCCTTCGCCCCGGGTGTGCAAAACTAACAAACGATCGTTAGCCATGGAGCGCCGGGACGAGATCCTCCACGTGGCCGGAACCCTCTTCAGCCAGCGGGGCTACCACGCCACAAGCATGCGGGAGCTCGCCCGCCACCTGAACCTGCAAGGGGGAAGCCTCTACGCCCACATCCAGTCCAAGGAGGAGATCCTCCTGGAGGTGGTGCGCCAGGCGGCGGAGCGCTTCCTCGCCGTTTTGGAAAGCCTTCCCGAAGGCAGCCCCGTGGATCGGGTGAGGGCCTTGGTGAAGGGCCACCTTCGGGTCATCGCCGAGGAACTCCCCCGGGCCACGGTCTTCTTCCACGAGTGGAAGCACCTCTCGCCTCCCCTACTGGAGGAGGCCAAGGCGCTCAGACGCCGCTACGAGGAAGGAGTGCAAGGGGTGATCCAGCAAGGGGTGGAGAAGGGCGCCTTCCGCGTGGAAAACGTGCGCCTCGCCACCCTCTTCGTCCTTTCCGCCCTCAACTGGACCTACCAGTGGTACCGCCCGGATGGGCCGCTTTCCCTGGAGGAGCTTGCGGAAGCCTACGCCAGGCTCGTGCTTCGGGCCCTGGGCGTGGAGGAAGGAGGCAAGGATGGTGAAGCTTAGGATCGGCTACCCGGAGGACCCAGACTACCCGGAAAGGCTTGCGGAGTTTGAGGCCAGGATCGCCCGGGGGGAGAAGATTGAGCCCGGGGACTGGATGCCGGCGGAGTACCGCAGGCAACTCATCCGCATGATCTCCCAGCACGCCCACAGCGAGTGGGTGGGCATGCTTCCCGAGGGCGCCTGGATCACCCGGGCCCCCTCCCTGAGGCGCAAGCTCATCCTCCTGGCCAAGGTGCAGGACGAGGCCGGGCACGGCCAGTACCTCTACCACGCCGCGGAAACCCTTGGGGTGACCCGGGAGGAGATGGTGGAGGCCCTGCTTTCGGGAAGGGCCAAGTACTCCAACATCTTCAACTACCCCACCCTCACCTGGGCCGATGTGGGCATCATCGGCTGGCTGGTGGACGGCATGGCCATCAAGAACCAGACCATGCTGGCACAGTGCTCCTACGGGCCCTATTCCCGGGCCATGGTGCGCATCTGCGCCGAGGAAACCTTCCACCACAAGCAGGGCAAGGAGGCGGTCCTCCTCTACGCCCGGGGGTCCAGGAAGCAGCGGCAGATGGTGCAGGACGCCCTAAACCGCTGGTGGTGGCCCACCCTGATGATGGCGGGGCCCCACGACACCGACTCCCCCCACACCCCCCTCCTCCTGCGCTGGGGCATCAAGACCAAGACCAACGACCAGATCCGCCAGGAGTTCCTGAACGAGCACGTGCCGGAGCTTTTGGAGGCGGGGCTTACCCCCCCAGACCCCGAGCTCCGCTACGACGAGAAGACGGGGAACTGGGTCCACGGCCCCATCCCTTGGGATGAGTTCTGGAAGGTCATCAACGGGGAGGGCCCCATGAACCGCCACCGCCTTTTGGCAAGAGAGCGGGCCCACGAGGAGGGGCGCTGGGTGCGGGAGGCCATGGAGGCCCACGCCAAGCGCCGCCTGGCGCAGGCGGCGGACTAGGAGGCGGCCATGTGGGGAACCGAGTGGCCCCGCTACGAGGTGATCAAGCAGGACACCCCCAAAAGCCCGCCCCAGATGGTGGGCTCGGTGCACGCCACCGACCCCGAGCACGCCCTCCTTCTGGCCCGGCACGTCTTCGTGCGCCGGCCTTCCGCCTACGCCCTCTTTGTGGCTCCGGCGGAGGCCTTCTTCCACGTGACCCAGGAGGGGCTGAAGGGCCCATGGAGCGAAGGGTTGGAGGAGGGCCCGGAGGAGGCCTACTGGGTCTTCGCCAAGCGGAGCCACCGCCGGAGCATGGTGTATGGGGACCTGGTGGGCCGCTTCCTGGCCAAGGGCCCAGCCTCGGCCATCCGGGAGGCCCTCCTCCACGCCCAAGGGGTGGCCTTCTGGGCGGTGCCGGAGCGGCTGGTGGTGGGGACGGAGCCCAAGGAGGAGGTCATAGAGAGCTGGTTCGCCCCGGCCAAGGACAAGACCTACCGCCTGCAGAGCTACTATGGCCTCGTCACCGCCAAGGAGGTGGAGGATGCCCCTTGACCCTTACCTCAAGGAAGCCCTGGTGGCCAAGCTAACCGCCTTGGCCGACGACGAGGTGGTGCTGGCCCAGCGCCTTTCCGAGTGGGTGGGCCACGCGCCCATCCTCGAGGAGGACATCGCCATCGCCAACCTGGCCCAGGACGAGCTGGGCCACGCCAAGCTCTACCTGGAGCTCCGCCAGGAGCTGGACGGCGCCGACCCCGACCGCCTGGTCTTCCTCCGCGACCCCCTGGAGTACCAAAACGCCATCCTGGTGGAGCTTCCCAAGGGGGACTGGGCCTTCACCCTGGTGCGGCAGTACCTTTTTGACGCCTACGAGAACCTTTGGCTCAAGGAGGCGCAAGGGAGCGCCTATGAACCCTTGGCCGAGGCGGCAAGCCGCATCCTGAAGGAGGAGCGCTTCCACCTGAGGCACTCCGCCCTTTGGGTGGAGCGCCTGGGCCTGGGCACCGAAGAGAGCCACCGCCGGGCCCAGGAAGCTTTAGAGCTCCTCTTCCCCTACGCCAAGCAGCTTTTCATCCCCCTCCCGGAGGAGGAGGCCTTGGCGGAGGCGGGGGTGGTGCCGGACCTGAGGGCCCTCGAGGCCCCCTACCTGGAAGAGGTCACCCGGCACCTGGAGCGCTCGGGGCTCAAGCCTCCCCAGGGGGGCTATGTGCCCAAAAGCCGGAAGGAGCACACGGAGTACCTATGGTCGCTGCTGGCGGAGATGCAGTCCGTGGCCCGCTGGGACCCGGAGGCCAAGGCGTGGTAGACCGCTACTGGGAGGCCCTAAAGGGGGTCAAGGACCCCGAGATCCCCGTCCTCAACATCGTGGAGATGGGGATGGTCCTGGGGGTGGAGGCGGAAGGATCCCGGGTTAAGGTGCGCTTCCGCCCCACCTTCTCCGGCTGCCCCGCCCTTAGGCTCATCCGCGAGGAGATCGTGCGGGCCCTGAAGGCGGCGGGGGCAGAGGCGGTGGAGGTGGAGGAGGCCCGCACCCCTTGGTCCACGGAGGCCATGGCGGGGGAGGCCAAGGAAAAGCTTGCCGCCTACGGCATCGCCCCACCCCTGCCCCTCCCCCTGGCCCACCAGGACCCCCCTTGCCCCCGGTGCGGTAGCCGGGAGGTGGTCCTCAAAAACGCCTTCGGGGCCACCCTCTGCAAGATGCTCTACCAGTGCGGTGCCTGCGGCGAGGTGTTTGAGGCCTTTAAGGCGGTGTGAGGATGAAGCTCCAAAGCTACCTTCTAGGCGCTTGGTGGGAAGGCGAAGGCGAGGGCGTTCCCATTCGGGACGCCGCCACGGGCGAGGAGATCGCCCGGGTCACGGCGGGGGGGCTTCCCCTCAAGGAGGCCGTGGCCCATGGGCGGGAGGTGGGGGGAAAGGGCCTTTTGGCCTTAGGCTTCCAGGAGCGGGGAAGGCGGCTTAGGGCCCTGGCCCAGTACCTTTCCGAGCGCAAGGAGGTCCTCTACCGGCTCTACGCCACCACCGGGGGCACGCGGCGGGACGCTTGGTACGACGTGGACGGGGGCATCGGGGTCCTCTACGCTTACGCCAGCCTCGCCCGCACCCTCCCCGAGGGCAACCTCCTCCCCGAGGAGGACTACCTCCCCCTTTCCAAGGACCTCTCCTTCCAGGGGCGGCACGTCCTCGGGCCCAAGGGCGGGATCACCCTCCAGGTGAACGCCTTCAACTTTCCCGTCTGGGGGCTTTTGGAGAAGTTCGCCCCCGCTTTCCTGGCCGGGGTTCCCACCCTGGTCAAGCCCGCCACCCCCACGGCCCACGTGGCGGAGGCCCTGGCCCGGATGATGCTGGAGTCGGGCCTCCTCCCCGAAGGCAGCCTCCAGTTCGTGGCGGGCGGCCTAGGGGACGCCCTGGAGGCCCTGGATTACCGGGACAGCCTCTACTTCACGGGCTCCAAGGCCACGGCGGACCAGCTCCGGCGCCACCCCGCCTTCCTGGAACGGGGGGCCCACTTCAACGCCGAAACGGACTCCTTAAACGCCGCCATCCTGGGGGAAGGGGCGGGGGAAGAGGAGCTCTTGCGCCTGGCGGAGGAGATCGCCCAGGAGCTCACCATCAAATCGGGGCAGCGCTGCACCGCCATCCGCCGGGTTTTGGTGCCGGAGGGAAGGCTCCAGGACCTCCTCGAGGCCACCCAAGCCCGCCTCGCCCCCCTGCGCCTGGGCGACCCCCGGGAGGAGGGGGTGGACCTGGGCCCCCTGGCCTCCTTGGCCCAGAAGGAGGAGGTGGAGGTGGCGGTGGCGGCCCTACGGAAAGCGGGCGCCCAGGTCTACTGGCAGCACGAGGGGCGAAAGGATGGGGCCTTCTTCCCCCCCACCCTCCTCCTGGCCCAAGACCCCTGGAAGGAGGCCCTCCACCGGGTGGAGCCCTTCGGGCCCGTGGCCACCTTCTTCCCCTACCGCACCCGGGAGGAGGCCCTGCGCCTCGCCCGCATGGGCGGGGGCATGCTCGTGGCCACCTTGGCCACCTTGGACCTCGAGGAGGCCCGCTTCTTCCTCCAGGGGCTCTCGGGAGAGGTGGGGAGGCTCCACCTCTTAAACCGCCACGACGCCCACACCTCCACGGGCCACGGCTCTCCCCTTCCCCGCCTCCTCCACGGGGGGCCGGGCCGGGCGGGGGGCGGGGAGGAGCTCGGCGGGCTCCTCTCCGTGAAGCGCCACCTCTCCCGCCTCGCCCTCCAGGGGGACCCCAAGACCCTCCAATCCCTCCTCTCGGAGTACGCCAAGGGGGCGGAGACCCCCGCCCAGGTCCACCCCTTCCGGAAGCATTACGAGGAGCTCGCGGTGGGGGAAACCCTCACCACCCACCGCCGCACCGTCACCGAGGCGGACATCGCCTTCTTCGCCCACCTCTCCTGGGACCACTTCTATGCCCACACGGACGAGCTCGCCGCCCAAAAAAGCCTCTTCGGCAAGCGGGTGGCCCACGGGTACTTCGTCCTGGCCGCGGCCGCTGGGCTCTTCGTGGACCCCGCCCCGGGGCCGGTCCTCGCCAACTACGGCCTGGAGGGCCTCCGCTTCACCGAGCCCGTGGCCGCGGGGGACACCCTGCAGGCCCGCCTCACGGTGAAGGCCAAACGCCCACGGGACGAGCGTACCGGGGTGGTGGAGTGGGCGGTGGAGGTGGTGAACCAGGAGGGCAAGACCGTGGCCAGCTACACTCTTCTCACCCTGGTGGCGCGGAAGCCTCAGTAGGCGAGGAACCCCCCGTCCACCACCACCGCCTGTCCCGTGAGGTACTCCGCCTCCTCCCCGCAGAGGACCGCCGCCACCCGGGCGATCTCCTCGGGCTTGGCCCAGCGGCCCAGGGGAATGCGGGCGGTGATGGGGCCGAAGAGCTCGGGGTTCTGCCGCACGGGCAGGGTGAAGTCCGTCTCCACATACCCGGGGCAGAGGAGGTTCACCCGGATCCCCAGGGGAGCCCACTCCTTGGCCAAGGCCCGGGTGAGGCCCAGGAGGGCGGTCTTGGCCGTGGTGTAGGCGGGGATGGGCACGGGTCCTCCCGCGGTGAAGGTGGTCACGGAGCCCAGGAAGAGGATCCGCCCCCAGCCCGCCCGGGCCATGTGGGGCGCCGCGGCCTTGGCCAAGAGGAAGGCCGCGTCCAGGTGGAGGTAGAGGACGCGGCGCCACTCCTCATAGGAGAGCTCCAGGGCGGGCTTGCGCACGTTCACCGCCGCGGCGTGGACCAAGACGTGAAGCCCCCCAAGGGCCTCCGCCGCCCGCGCCACCAGGGCCTCGAGGTCCTCCCGCTCCATGTCCGCGGCCAAGGCGTGGGCGGGAAGCCCCTCCGCCCGCCACGCCGCCACCGCCTCCTGGGGCTGGCGGCTTGCGATGGCCACCCGGAAACCCCGTCGCAACAGGGCCTCGGCGATGGCCCGGCCGATGCCCCGGCTCCCTCCCGTCACCAGCGCAGCGCGTTCCATGCTCACCTCCTAGCGGAAAAAGCGGGCGCGGCCCTCCAAGAGGGCCTCCAGGTCCTCCCGGTAAGGCGCCCCCTCGTGATCTCCCCGGCTTGCCGCCACGCAAGCCCCGAGGAAGTTGGCCAGGCGCAGGCGCTCCGCCACCCCTAGCCCCAAGAGGTGCCCCGCCAGGTACCCGGCGGCGAAGGCGTCCCCCGCGCCCACGGGATCCACCGCCGCCACGGGGAAGGCCTCCCCCTCCACCCGCTCCCCCGCCACCCAGGCGGTGGCTCCCGCCTTGCCCCGCTTGAGGACCACCTCGGGTGCCTCAAGCACCTGGGCCCTCTCCCCATCCCCGAAAAGGAGCACCGCCTCCTCGTCGCTCAGGAAGAGGAGGTCCACCCAGGGGAGGGCCTCCTGCAAAAAGGCCTGCGCCGCCTTCGGCGACCAGAGGGTCTGTCGGTAGTTCACATCCAGGCTCACCCGCACCCCCCGCTTCTTGGCCTCCGCCATGGCCCAAAGGACGAAGGCTCGGCAGCTTGGGGAAAGGGCCGGGGTGATGCCGCTTAGGTGGAGGAAGCGAGCCCCCTCCAGATACCCCGGGTCAAAGGCCTCAGGGGCGAGGGTGCTGGCCGCGGAGCCCTTACGGTAGTAGAAGGCCCGCCCCTGCCCCAAGGGCAGGACCTCCCTCAGGTAAAGCCCGGTGAAGCCCGGAACCCGGCGGAAGTAGCGCAGGTCCACCCCCTCCGCCCTAAGCCTCTCCTCCACCAGGGCCCCGAGCTCATCCTCCCCCACCTGCCCCACGAAGCCCACCCGCACCCCAAGCCGGGCCAGGGCCACGGCCACGTTCACCTCTGCCCCGCCCACGTGGACTTCCAAGAGCCGCTTGCCCCGCAGGTGGCCGGGTTCCAGGGGCACCAGGGCCACCAAGGGCTCCCCCGCGGTCACCACCTCAGGCATCTTCCCTCCAGGGCACGCCGTAGCGTTCGCCCAGGGCCTGAAGCTCCCGCACCAGCTTCTCCGGAAGCTCCAGCCCCTCCCCCAAGGCCTGGGCCCGCCTGCGCGCCTCCAACTCCCCGGGCAGGAGGACCTCCGCGTGTCCCGGGGCGGGGGGTGTGGCCTTGAGGGCTTGCCAAAGCGCCCCCATCCGCTCCAGGAAGGCCTCCCGGCCCAGGAAGGCCTCCGGGTCCAGGGCCAGGACGAAGTGGCCCACGTCCTGGGGGCGATCCCACTCGTCGTACATGCGGCCGATGCCGTGGGTAATCCCGGCCCCTGCGAGGACCCCGGAGAGGACCTCCACCAAAAGGGCCAGGGCGTACCCCTTAGGCCCCCCCAGGGGCCTTAGGGCGTACACCCGCTCGGGGTCTTCCGTGGGCTGGCCTTCCCGGTCCACGGCCCAGCTTGGGGGGATCCTCTCCCCCCCTCTCCCGGGCCAGGAAGACCTTGCCCATGGCGCTCTCCGCGGTGGCGAGGTCCACCACCAAAATCCCCTGGGGCGCGGGGGCGGCGAAGGCCAGGGGATTGGTGCCCAGGGCCTTTTCCCGGCCGCCAAAGGGCACCACGTCGGGCTCGGCGTTGGTGGTCACCAGGGCCAAAAGGCCCTCCTGGGCTAGCTTCTCCGCGTAAAGCCCCGCCATGCCGAAGTGGGTGCTCCGCCGCACCGCCACCGCCCCCAGGCCGTGGGCCCGAGCGAGCGTCTGGGCCAGCTCCACCGCCCTAAGGGCCACCCGGGGCCCGAAGCCGTGCTCCCCGTCCAAGAGGGCCACCGGGCCCCGCACCGCGGCGGGGAGGGTGGGGCTTGGGTGGATGAGGCCCGCCTCGAGGCGGCGCAGGTAGACGGGCAGGCGCAGGAGGCCGTGGCTGGAAACGCCCCTCATCTCCGCCTCCACCAGGGCCCAGGCCACCGCCCGGGCGGAGGGGAGGTCAGCCCCTGTCTTTTGGAGGAGGCCTTCCGTCCAGGCCAGGAGGGCCTCCGCCCGCCACCTCATAGGCTCATCCCCCCATCCACCACAAAGGCGCTCCCCGTGGCGAAGGCGCCCTCATCCGAGGCCAGGTAGACGGCCAGGGCCGCAATCTCCTCAGGCCGGCCCAAGCGCTTGAGGAGCTGCCGCTCGGCGAAGGCCTTAAGCCCCTCCTCGCTCCCCGCCCGCTCCCGGAGGGAAGGCGTGTCCACGGTTCCCGGGCAAATGGCGTTTACCCGCACCCCATAGGGCGCAAACTCCAGGGCCGCCGCCTTGGTCATGGCCACCACCGCCGCCTTGGTGGCGGCGTAGACGAAGCGCTTGGGGACCATCTTGAAGGCGGCCACCGAGGCGATGTTGATCACGCTCCCCCCACCTTGGGCCGCCATCTTGGGAAGGGCCGCCTGCATGGCCCAGAAGACGCTCTTGGCGTTCAGGAGGAAGGCCTCGTCCCAGTCCTCGTCCGTGGCCTCCAAAAGCCCCCCCACGGGCACGACGCCCTGGGCGTTCACCAGGACGTCCAGCCGCTCCATGCCCTGGATGAGGGCGAAGACCGCCTCCTTGTCCCGGGCGTCCAGCCGCACCGCGGGCACCACCCCGGCAAGCTTTTCCGGGTGCAACGTGGCGCCAAGAACCTCGGCCCCTTCCCGCTGGAAAGCCTCGGCGATGGCCCGGCCGATGCCTTGCCCCGCCGCGATGACGAGCGCTTTTTTCCCCTTAAGCCGCATGCTCCACCCCTAAAAGAGGAGCCGGGGCAGGAAAAGGACCACCCCGGGGAAGAGGAAGGCCAAAAGGAGCGCCAGGAGCGTGGCCACTAAAAAGGGCCACCCCTCCCGCATGTACTCCTCCAGGCCACAGCCCAGGATCGAACAGACGGCGTACATGGAAAGCCCCACGGGCGGGGTGAGAAGCCCCACGGCGCAGGTGAGGACCATGAGCACGCCGAAGTAGACCAGGTCAATCCCCAAGGCCTTGGCTGCGGGAACCAGGATGGGGGTAAGGAGGATGATCATCACGGTGGAGTCCATAATGCAACCGAGGAGAAGCAAGGCAAAGAGGATGAGAAGGAGAGCCACCTTGGGGTTTTGCACGGCACCAAGGAGAAACCCGGAGACCTTCTGGGGAAGCATCTCCCACTTTGTCCCGTATCCCAGCACCGCGGCCATGCTGACGAGGAGGACCACCACGCCCACGTCCCGCACGGAGCGCTCCAGGGCGCGCCACACCCGCTCCCAGGAAAGCTCCCGGTAGAGAAGCCCTACAAAAAGGGCATAGGCCACCGTCGCCGCTCCCACCTCCGAGGGAAGGAAGATGCCGAAGCGAAGGGACGCCATGAGTAAGAAGGGAAAGAGAACCGCAAAGAAGTTTTCCCTAAGCGCCTGGACAATTTCACGGGCCGTGGGCGGGGCGGGGTTTTCCGGGAGGTACCCCCTCCGCCGGGCAAGGAGGTCCACGGTGAGCATGTAGGCCAAGGCCATGAGGATCCCCACCCCGATGCCCCCCGCGAAGAGCTGGCCGATGGACACCTGCCCGATGCTCCCGTAGAGGATAAAGCCAATGCTTGGGGGAATCGCCACCGCCAGGAGGGCGGAGAACCCTTGCAACGCCGCGATGAAGCCCCGGGAATACCCCTTGCGCACCATCTCGGGTCCCAAAAGCCTCGCCTGCATGGTGGCGTCGGCGATGGCTGAGCCGGAAGGCCCGCCCACCAGCAGAGCTAAGACCACGCTTGCCTGGGCCAAGCCGCCCCGCAAGAAGCCTGTAAGGATGTGGGCAAACCGGAGGAGCCTGCGGGTCACCCCCAGCTCGTTCATGAGCTCGCTGGCCAGGACGAAGGTGGGGATGGCCAAAAGGGAAAAGTTTTGGGTCTCCGCCAAGGCAAGCTGCACGAGCATGGTGAGCTGGAGCTCTGGCTGGGTGAGGAAGTAGACCAGCCCCCCGATGCCGATGGCGAAGACCACGGGCATGCCCAGGAGGACCAAGCCCAAGAAAACGAGGAAGCTCAGGAGCATGATCCCTCCCTAAGGGCCCGCCAAAACCTCCCCAGGGCGGTGGTGAGCATGAGGAGGCTGCCCAGGCTCACGCTCAGCGTCACCCAGGCGTAGCTGAAGCCGGGTATGCCCTGGAAGCTGCGGAAACGGGCCTGGTGGGCGGCTTGGAGGCTATAGGCGAAGAGGAGGGCCAAGAACAGGGCCACGAAGAGCCAAACCGCACCGCAAACCCACCGTTGGGCCCGGGGAGGCAGGAGGCGCACCAGGTTGTCCACCGCCATATGCTGGCCCTCCCGGAGGGCCAGGTCTGCCCCAAGGAAGACCGCCCAGGCAAAGCAAAAGGTGGCCAGGTCCATGGACCAGTCCAAGGGGTGCCCCAGGAAACGCCCCACGCCCCCCGCGAAGACGATCAGGGTGGAGGCGAGGAGGAAAGCCTGGGCAAGCGTTTGCTCCCAGCGCAGGATGTGCTTTCCCAGCGTGCCCATGGGTCCCATTTCCTCACCGCCTTAGGGCCTGGTACAGGGCATCCCGGATAGCCTTAAGCCCGAGGCGCTCGTAGGCGGCCTCCGCCGCCTTGCGGAACGCCGCGAGGTCCACGTCGCTCACGATGGTCATGCCCCGCTGTTGGACTAGGGCCTTGATCCGCCCCTCCTCCGCGACGATGCGCTGGGAGGTCTCCCGACCCGCCCGTACGCACTCCTCGCGGAGGATCTGCCGATAGTTTGCCGGCAAGCGCCGGAACCACGCCTCCCCCACCACCTCAAAGTTGATGAGGAGGAAGTGCTTGGTCTCGTTCACGTAGCGCAACACCTCCCAAAGGCTCATATCGGGGATGTTGGCGTAAACGAGCTCGGCCCCGTCAATGGCCCGCTGCTGCAGGGCGGAGTAGATCTCGCCGAAGGGGAGGGCTACGGGAGTGGCCCCCAGGGCCCGCACGGACTCCTGCCACACGGGGGCGGGGGGCGTGCGGATGCGCAGGCCCCGCAGGTCCTCCGGGCGGCGGACGGGCTTGTTGGTCATAAAGTGCCGGTAACCCTGCACCCAGTTAAAGCAGAGAACCCGGATCCCGTACTGCTGGGCCAGGCGCTCAATCCATCCCTGGACCACGGGCAGGTTGGCCAGGCGCTCCACCGCAGCGTAATCGTCCACGAAGTACGGCCCGTTGAAGACGCCCAGTTCTTTTACGTAGTTGCCAAGCCGGGCCCCGTCGGTGTTCTGGCCCACTGGTACGCCTTGCCGCAACTGCTCAATGATGTCCTCCTCTACCCCAAGCTGGGCGCTATGAAAGACCAGGATCCGCAGATCCCCGTTGGTACGCTCTGCCACCCGTTCCGCCCAAGCTTGAAGGCCTACATGGTAGGGATGGTTGGGCCCCAGAACGTGGTTGAAGCGGAGGGTGTATGTCTGTCCCGAGACCAAGCCCAGCACCAAAACTACCCCTAGAACCCCGATACGCTTCATTGCTGCTCACCGCCCTTTCTTTTCGTCCCACTATATACTACTCAGTCCCACATATTGTCAATAACCAACCTCCTCCCATATAATGGGAACATGCAGCGGGAAACCCTGGAGGAAACGGAGGGCGCCCAGACCCTTCTCCGCGGCTTGTGGCTCCTGGAGCGAGTGGCCGACGGGGTGCACGACCTAAAGAGGCTTGCCGAAACCTTAGGGCTAAGCCGAAGCACTGCCCACAGGATCCTAAGCACCCTAAGCCGGGCCGGCTATCTTCGCCACGAGCCGCGAAAGGGGTACTTTCTTGGTCCCAAGCTGATCCGCTTGGGATTTAAGGCCTATGGCCAGCTACACCTTCCTGCTCTGGCCCGTCCCCACCTCGAGGCCCTCCGGGACGCCACCAAGGAGACAGTGCACCTAGCCGTCTTGGAGGGCCGGGAAGTCGTCTACATTGACAAGGTCCCGGGCAAACGCGAACTTGTCCTGGCGAGCCAGATCGGCAGCCGCTTCCCTGCCCAATCCACAGCCTTGGGCAAGGCCATCCTTGCCTTCCTTCCCGAGGAAAGGTGGCGGGAGGCCTTCATACCTGGCCTCAACCGTACCCCCAGGACCCTAGGGGACTACGAGCGTTTTCGGGAGGAGCTCCGCACCACCCGGGTCCGGGGATACGCCCTGGATCTGGAAGAAAACGAACCCGGAGTGCGGTGCGTGGCCGCCCCCATCCTGAACGTGCAAGGGGAGCCGGTGGCGGCGGTAAGCGTTTCCACCGCCTCCATTTACCTGGACGAGCACCGTATCCCTGAGGTGGCCGAGGCGGTTCAGGAGACAGCCCGGCGCATTAGCCTTGAGCTTGGGGCGTGAGGAGGGCTCGGGCTGTGCGGATGCGGGCACGGGCAAGAGGGATATCCCCCGTTAGGAGCCAGCTTCCCCCAACGGCCAAAAGATTGGGCAAAGGGGCGTAAAGAGGTAGGTGTTCCTCCTTGATGCCGCCCGTGGGGAGGAAGCGCACCTCGGGAAAGACCTCGGCGTAGGCCCTGAGCACCTGGGCACCCCGAAAAGGCTCCGCAGGAAAGAACTTGAGGACGAAAAGGCCAAGCTCTAAGGCCTTTTCCACCTCCGTGGGGGTAAGGACGCCGGGGAAGTACGGCACCCCTTCCTCCCGGGCTAGCCAGGCCACCTCTTCCTTTAAGCCCGGCGAAACGATAAACCGCGCGCCTGCGGCCAAGGCTGCCTCTGCCTCCTTCGGGCTTCGCACCGTGCCTGCCCCCAGGAGAAGGCCGCTATCCCTCAGCGTCCTCAGGGCTTCCAGCCCTTGGGGAGTTCGGAGGGTGATTTCCAAAAGCCCCACCCCCTCCTCCTGCAACACCCGGGCCAAACCCCAGAGATCTTCCCCGCCCTGCACGGTGAGGAGAGGAAGGAGACGGGCTCTGGCCAAAGCTTCTATGACCTCCACAGCTTCATGCTACGTGAACTCCCTGGCCAGCTCCTTCAACCGCTCGGCGATCCCCGTGTACTCCAGCTCCTCCATGGGGAGCATGGCGGGGCCGTAAAAGCCCTGCCGGCGCATCTCCTGGGCCTTCTCCACCACCTTCGCCCGCACCGCGTCCCACACGGGGTCGGCGAAGAGGTCCACGGGCTCGGAAAGCTTCCCCTCCTTGAGGGAGAAGGCCAGGGCGCAGACCATGGGCACGCAGAAAAAGCTGGAAGCCTGGGTGTTGGCCCTCACCGGCATCAGGGGCATATGGTGGCTTCCCCGGGTGTCCCCGGCCACAAAGGGGGCCAGGGCGAAGGGGGGACCGAACTCCTCGGTGGCGGGGAAGATCTTCTGGGTGCGGATGAGGGCCACCGGATCGTCCTTGCCCACGTAGCGCCCCGCGATGTTCCGCAGCCGGGTGGTGCTCACCACCGCGGCGATCTCCCCGTGCCTGCGGGACCAGATGGACTCTATGGCGAAGCGGTGGGAGTCGCGGAGCAGGGTGGCGATATCGTAACCCAAGTTGCTACCTATCCCCTGGATCTGAAAAAATAGTGGCCGCTATGCTTTCCCGTCTCATAGCGGCCTTTTGCATTATAGACGACGCCCTGCAAGCCATGGGCTACAAGGATGACCCCCAAGCCAAAACGCCCGCCTCCGCCATCCTCACCCTCGCCCTCCTTGCCGCCCTAGAGTTCGGCGGCAAGCACAACAAGGCCCTGGCCCTCGCCAAAGACCTCGGCCTCTTCACCCACGTCCCCTCCCCAAGCCGCTTCAACCGCAGGCTCCACGCCCTCTACCCCCTCCTTCTCCCCCTCCTCCACCTCCTGGCCCAGGTCTGGAAGCACCTCCACCAGGCCCAGGCGTATGCCTTGGACACCTTCCCCCTCCCCGCCTGCGAGAACATCCGCGCCCCCCGCTCCCGCCTCTTCCCGGACAAGGCCTACCGCGGCTTCATCCCCAGCAAGCGGGTCTACTTCCACGGCCTCAAGCTCC
>NZ_JTJB01000043.1 GCF_000794385.1 Thermus sp. 2.9 | reverse complement strand
AGTTCGTCCACGAGGTGAACCTGACCCCGGGGAGCTTCCACGACCTCGCTTCGCTTCTCCTCCTTCCCCTGGACCTTCCCGAGGGGGCGGAGCTCTACCTGGACCGGGGGTACGAGAGCCATCTGTACGAGGACCTCCTCCGGGAGGCCCAGGAGGTTGTTCCCATGGTCATCCGCAGGAGGAACAGCCGGCGGTATCTCCCTTGGATGCAGTACCTGGCCATCGTGGGGCGGAGGGTGGTGGAGACGGTGGGGAGCATGCTCCATCACCTCTTCCCCAGGCGCATCCACGCCGTGACCCAGGAGGGTTTCGTCATCAAAGTTCTCACCTTCGTCCTGGCCCATAACATCAGTCTCCTGACCCAGAAGATGGCTGGGTAGCAACTTGGGTTATCGTAAAGCCGCTCGGGGGCGTCCAGGGTGATGTGGCTATCCCGCTCCGTCTGGGCCAGGTCCATAATGCGGAAGCGGAAGCCCGGCCTTAGATCCGGCGACAGGAGGAGGCCCGAGGCGTACATGGGGTCGGCGAAGGCCAGGTAGAGGGGGAGGTTGAAGGCCCCGGGCTCGGTTTTGTCCGCCGCCAGGACCAAAAAGGCCTCGGCAGGCCGCTCCTTGAAGGTCATCTCCGCCACCTGGGGGCCCAGGCCGTGGAGGTTGCCGGTGAAGGCGTCCTTCAAAAGGTCCTGCCCCGCCCCGTAAAGCCCCTCCTCCTTGGCCACCGCCGTTCCCTTCTGGAAGGCCCGCCAGGCGAGGGCGTGGACCTCGGGGTGGCGGGGCCCACGGGTGTGGCTCATGAGGAGGACGATGTCGTCGCCGATGTGGAAGGTATAGGCGTCCAAGAGGAGGCGGCCCACCGCCTCCCGCACCACCGCCTCCACCTGGGCAAGGACCCGGCGGCTTGGTGCGGTGTGCCCGCCCACGGAGCCGATATCCGCTTTGAGCACGGAAAGGGTGACCTCCATACCTGCCTCCTTTCCCTTCCATGCTTCCACACCGACCCCCGGCTAGGCAAGGTGGGCGGGCGAGAGCCGCGCCGTGCCGTTGGAAATAGGGAAACCCTGGGGCGTGGCCCCCGTGGTACAATGGTCCCATGGCCGAGCACGAGGCGGCCTTCTGCCCGGTTTACGCGGCCCTCAACCTCCTCCAGGAGAAGTGGACGCTCCACATCATCCGCGCCCTCCTCGAGGGCCCCAAGGGCTTCAACGAGCTTTCCCGGGCCATCGGCGGCGTGAACCCCGCCACGCTTTCCCAGCGCCTAGAACACCTGGTTTCCCTGGGCCTGGTGGAGAAGCGGGTGGAGTCCCACATGCCCCCGAGGACCCGCTACAGCCTCACCGAGGCGGGCCGGGAGCTGGAGGCGGTCATCGCCGCCATAGACCGCTGGGCCCGCAAAAACCTGAAGGCCCCGGTGGCGTAGCTACTCCGCCTCCCCCGCCAGGTACTGCAGGTAGTTGGCGAGGCCCATCTGCTCCTTCAGTTCCCGTTGCGCCTCCAGCCAGTCCACGTGGGCTTCCTCGTCCTTGAGGATTTCCGCCACCATGTCCCGGGTGCCGTTGTCCCCCAGGGACTGGGCTAGGTTCATGGTCTCGTTGTACCCCTTCACCGCCATCAACTCCCCTTCGTAGTCGCGGAAGAGGATCTCCTCCACGTTCTTGCCGATGCGGATCTCCCCAATGCGGCTCACCTCGGGGAAGCCTTCCAGGAAGAGGATCCGCTCAATGTGCTTCTCGGCGTGGCGCATCTCGGTGATGGCGTGGGCCTTCAGGTGGCGGGCCAGGGCCTTAAAGCCCCAGTTCTCTGCCATCTCCGCGTGGACCATGTACTGCAAGATGGCGGCGAGTTCCTCGGAAAGCCTTTCCTGTAGGCTCTGGATCACCTCGGGGTGCCCTTTCATAGAAGCCTCCTCCCCCATCTTACCCCGCGGGAACCCGGCGCACGTGGGGGCCTTGGGCCTCGAGGTGGTAGACCTCCTTCGCCTCCTCGGGGAAGTCCTCCCGGAAATGGGCCCCCCGGCTTTCCTCGCGCAGGAGGGCCAGCCGGAGGAGAAGCCGGGCGAGGAGGGCCAAATGCCCCGCCTCCAAGGCGGCGCGGGTGGCCTCCAGGGGGGGAACCTCTTCCAGCGGCAGAGCCTCGGCGAAGGCCAGGGCCCGCCGCAAACCCTCCCCGGACCGCACCACCCCGGCGGGCTCCGTCTGGACCCTTAGGGCGGGGAGGTGGTGGGGGTCCAAGGCCAGGGCGGGGAGCGCCTCCGCCTTGGGGGGGAAGGCCAGGTCCTCCAGGGCCGCCAAGGCCGCCCGCTCCCCCATGACGAGGCCCTCCAACAGGCTATTGGAGGCCAGGCGGTTCGCCCCGTGGAACCCCGTGGAGGCCACCTCCCCGGCGGCGTAAAGCCCAGGAAGGCCGGTGTAGCCCCTGAGGTCCGTCTTTACCCCACCCATGGCGTAGTGGGCGGCGGGGGCCACGGGGATGGGTTCCCGCAAGGGGTCCAGGCCCAGGGCCCGGGCCGAGGCCACCACGGTGGGAAAGCGGGCCTCCAGGTGAGGGATGGGCCTCAGATCCAGGAACACGCCTCCCGTGGCCTCCCGCTCCCGGTGCACCGCCCGGGCCACCACGTCCCGGGGGGCAAGCTCCAGGAGGGGGTCGTACCGCCCCATGAAGCGCTCCCCCCGGGAGTTGAGGAGAAGGGCCCCCTCCCCCCGGCAAGCCTCGGAGACGAGGGCCCCGTTTGGGAGGGCGGTGGGGTGAAACTGGACAAACTCCAGGTCCCTCAGCACCCCCCCGGCGTGGAAGGCCAGGGCCATCCCGTCCCCCGTGGCCCCTTCCGGGTTGGTGGTGACGGGGAAAAGCCGCCCAAACCCCCCCGTGGCCAGGAGCACCGCCCCCGCCCGGATCTCCACCGGGCCCCGAGGGGAGATGGCCAGTACCCCGGCCACCCGCCCCTGGGCCAGGAGGAGGCTTGCCGCCATGTACCCTTCCAGGACGGGGCTTTGCAGGTGGGTGAGGAGCCCCCTTAGGAGGAGGAGGCCGCTTTGGTCCCCCCCCAGGTGGCGCACCCGGGGCCGGGAGTGCCCCCCTTCCCGGGTAGGTTCCGGGTGGAAGGGTAGGCCCATGGTTGTAAGCCTTTCCAGGTGGCGGGGGGCCTCCGCCAGGATGGAGCGGGCCACGGCCTCCTCCACCAAGCCCCGGCCGGCCCGCAGGGTGTCTTGGAGGTGGGCCTCCAGGTCCTCCTCGTCCAAGGGAAAGGCCACCCCTCCCTGGGCCCAGGGGGTGGAGCCCGAGGGCAAGGGGTCCTTGGCGAGGAGAAGGACGTTGGCGCCCTTGGCCTCCGCCGCCAAGGCGGCGTAGACCCCCGCCACCCCGGCCCCCACGACCAGGAGGTCCGCCGTGAGACGCTCCATCACCCCACCGCCACCATGGCCTCGAGGGCCCGCCGCGCCTTCCTCGCCACCTCCTCAGGCACCTGCACCACGTGGCGCATTTCCTTCAGGGAAAGGTAGACCTTCTCCAGGGTGATCCGCTTCATGTACTCGCACACCGCGTCGGGCTTCACCGGGTAAAAGGCCTTCCCAGGGGCTTCCTTCTCCAGGCGGTGCAGGATGCCCACCTCCGTGGCCACCACGAAGGTCTGGGCCTGCGCCCCTTTGGCGTAGCGCACCATTCCCTCGGTGGAGAGCATCTTGGCGTCGGGCTTGAGGTAGAGGCAGCCCGTGCCGCAGCCGCACTCGGGGTGGATGAGGAACTCCGCCTCCGGGTGGGCCTCCAAAAGGGCCTTCAGGTGCTCCTCCCGGATCCCGGCGTGCACGTGGCACTCCCCGGGGAAGAGGTCCAGCTTCCGTCCGGTCATGCGGGCCACGTGGGCTCCTAGGAACATGTCGGGAACGAAGAATATGGGGCGGTCCTGGGGAAGGCGGGCCACCACCTCCACGGCGTTGGCGCTGGTGACGCACACGTCGGCCAAGGCCTTCACCTCGGCTTTGGTGTTCACATAGGCCACCACGATGCCGTCCGGGTGCTTTTCCTTCCAGGCAAGGACGTCCTCGGGGCGGATGCTGTCCGCCAGGGAGCAGCCCGCCTCGAGGTCGGGGAGGAGCACGGTCTTTTCGGGGTTCAGGATGGCGGCGGTTTCCGCCATGAAGTGCACCCCGGCGAAGACGATGACCTTGGCCGGAGTGCGGGCGGCCTCCCGGGCGAGGCCCAAGGAGTCCCCCACGAAGTCCGCCACTTCCTGCACCTCGGGGAGTTGGTAGGAGTGGGCCAGGATCACCGCTTCCCGCTTTGCCTTAAGCCTTTGGATCTCTTGGATGAGCGCTTCCTTTCCCATGGTTTCCGCGAAAAGAGCCCTTCCTACCCCCATGGTAGCCCTAGGGCCGCACCACCAGGAGGGAGAGGTCCAGCGCCTTGGCGGAGTGGGTGAGGGCCCCCACGCTCACGTAGTCCACCCCCGCCTCAGCCGCCATGCGGGCTTTTTCTGGGGTCATGTTCCCGCTCGCCTCCAGGGGTACTCGGCCCGCCACGCGGCGCACCGCCTCGAGGATGGCCTCCGGGGAAAAGTTGTCCAGGAGGATGACGTCGGCCCCCGCCGCCAGGGCCTCCTCCAGCTCGGCGAGGTTCGTCACCTCCACCTCCACCTTGAGGTAGTGGGGTGCTCCCGCCTTGGCCCGCCGCACCGCCTCCCCCACACCGCCTGCCGCCCGGATGTGGTTCTCCTTGAGGAGGATGCCGTCAAAGAGGCCAAAGCGGTGGTTCCTCCCCCCGCCCACCCGCACCGCGTACTTCTCCAGGTCCCTAAGACCTGGGGTGGTCTTGCGCGTGTCCAGGACCTGGGCCTTGGTGCCCCGCAGCGCCTCCACGTAGGCCCGGGTCAGGGTGGCGATGCCGGAAAGCCTTTGCAGGAGGTTGAGGGCCAGGCGCTCCCCCGCCAGGATGCCCCGCAAGGGGCCCTCGAGGCGGGCCACCTCCACCCCGGGGGCCACGGGGCTTCCCTCGGCCACCTGAGGTGCAAAGTGCACCCGGGCGTCGGCCAGGTGAAAAACCCGTTCCGCCACGGGAAGTCCAGCGATGACCCCTTCCGCCTTGCTCACGATGACCGCCTCGCCCCAAAGGGCCTCGTCCACCAGCAGGCCGCTCGTGAGGTCCCCATGCCCCAGGTCCTCGGCAAGCCAGGCCCGAAGGCGCTCGTCCAGGTCCTTGGCCACGCCCAACACGCTCCCATTGTAAGGAAGGCCCAGGGGCGCCCTTGGCCCTGCGCTACCCTTAGGGGGATGGCAAACCGGCTTAAGAACGCCCGAAGCCCCTACCTCCTGGCCCACGCCCAAGACCCCGTGGACTGGTACCCCTTCGGCGGGGAAGCCTTCCAAAAGGCCCAGGCGGAGGGGAAGCCCATCTTCCTCTCCGTGGGCTACTATGCCTGCCACTGGTGCCACGTGATGCACCGGGAGAGCTTCCAGGACGAGGAGGTGGCGGCCCTCCTCAACGCCCATTTCGTCCCGGTGAAGGTGGACCGGGAGGAGCGCCCCGACGTGGACGCTGCCTATATGCGGGCCCTGGTGAGCCTCACGGGCCAGGGGGGGTGGCCCATGAGCCTGTTCCTCACCCCTGAGGGGAAGCCCTTCTTCGGCGGCACCTACTTCCCCAAGGAGGACCGCATGGGCCTGCCCGGCTTTAGGCGGGTTCTCCTTGCCGTGGCCGAGGCTTGGCGGGAGAAGCGGGAAGGCATTCTGCAGGAGGCGGAGCACCTAACCCAGGCCCTTTGGCGGAGCCTCAACCCCCCTCCGGGCCCGGTGCCGAAAGAGGCGGAGGAAGAGGCCTTGGCCCACTTGGTCCAGGCCTTTGACCCCGAGTGGGGGGGATTCCTCCCCGCCCCCAAGTTCCCCCAGGGTACCCTCCTCCTCTACCTCCTGGCCCGAGCCTGGGAGGGGGAGGAGAGGGCCAGGGCCCTCCTGCCCAAAACCCTGCGGGCCATGGCCCTCGGGGGCCTCTACGACCAGGTGGGCGGAGGGTTCCACCGCTACAGCGTGGACCGCTTCTGGCGGGTGCCCCACTTTGAGAAGATGCTTTACGATAACGCCCTTTTGGCCCGGGTTTACCTTGGGGCTTACAAGGTCTTCGGCGACCCTCTTTTCCTGCGGGTGGCTCGGGAAACCTTGGACTGGCTCCTCTCCATGCAGGCCAAGGAGGGGGGGTTTTACACCGCCTTGGACGCGGATAGCGAAGGGGAGGAGGGGCGGTACTATACCTGGACCGAGGCGGAGCTCGCCGAGGCTTTGGGGGAGGACTTCCCCCTAGCCCGGCGCTACTTCGCCCTGGGGGAGGACCTTGGGGGGCGCTCCGTCCTCACCGCCTGGGGGGAGGCGGAGGTGGCGAGGGAGCTTGGGGAGGCCTTTGCCCCTTGGCGGGAAAGGGTGCGGCAAAAGCTCCTCGCTACCCGCAGGCGGCGCATGCCCCCAGCCCTGGACGACAAGGTCCTGGCGGACTGGTCCGCCCTGGCGGTGCGGGCCTTGGCCGAGGGGGGAAGGCTTTTGGGGGAAGGGCGCTACCTGGAGGCGGCCCGTAAGGGGGCGCACTTCCTCCTTCAGACCATGCGGAAGGAAGGGCTTCTCCGCCACGCATGGCGGGGAGGAAGCCTGGGGGAAGAAGCTTTTTTGTCCGACCAGAGCTTCACCGCCCTCGCCCTCTTGGAGCTTTACACCGCCACGGGGGAGTGGCCTTATCTAGCCCAAGCGCAGGTGTTGGCCGAGGCCGCCTGGACGGCCTTCGTTGGGGGAAAAGCTTCCCCCAAGCTTCCCCTCCCGGCAGGGGAGGTGGAGGAGGCCACCTTGCCCTCGGGGGAAAGCGCCTTGGCGGAAGCCTTTTTCCGGCTTGGCGCCATCTTCCAGGGCGACTACGTTGAGCGGGCGGAAGGCCTGCTGGAGACCAGGGCCCTTTGGCTTAGCAGGTACCCCCAGGCCCTGCCCGGAGCCCTCCTGGCCAAAAGCCTCTTGGAGAGGGGAACGGAGCTGGCTTTGCCCCTGCCCTGCCCCATGGCGCAAGCGGCGAAGGAAACCTTTTTACCCTTGACCCAAGTGATCGTGGGACCTCCGGGGGCCCTGCCGGCTTTGGAGGGCCGGGAAGCCGGCAGAGCTTACGTCTGCCGGCGGGGGGTGTGCGCTTTGCCAGTTCAGGACTGGGGGGAGGTTCTACGGGAGGTGAGACAGGTGTGATTTATTTCACGATTACACAAGCTCGCGCTATCTCTCTCCCCTCCCCTCCCCTTGACCAACACCCCTAATGTCCGCTAAGCTACTACCGACCGTTCGGTAAGGAGGCCCATATGCCCGAAGCCTGGATCGTGGAAGCGGTGCGAAGCCCCATCGGCAAGCACGGGGGTGCCCTGAGCGCCGTGCGGCCCGACGACCTCTTGGCCCACGTCCTCTCCGCCCTCATGGACCGCGCCGGGGTGCCCAAGGAGGAGGTGGAGGACGTCTACGCCGGCTGCGCCAACCAGGCGGGGGAGGACAACCGCAACGTGGCCCGCATGGCCCTCCTCCTCGCCGGCTTCCCCGTGGAGGTGGCGGGCTGCACCGTGAACCGCCTCTGCGGCAGCGGCCTGGAGGCGGTGGCCCAGGCGGCCCGGGCCATCTGGGCGGGGGAGGGAAAGGTCTACGTGGGAAGCGGGGTGGAGTCCATGTCCCGCGCCCCCTTCGTGGTGCCCAAGCCGGAGCGGCCCTTCCCCACCGGGAACCAGGTGATGTACGACACCACCCTGGGCTGGCGCCTCGTGAACCCCAGGATGCAGGCCCTCTACGGCACGGAGAGCATGGGGGAGACGGCGGAGAACCTGGCGGAGATGTACCGCATCCCCCGGGAGGAGCAGGACCGCTTCGCCCTCCTCTCCCACCAGAAGGCGGTGCGGGCCTGGGACGAGGGGCGCTTTGCCAGGGAGGTGGTGCCCGTCCCGGTGCGGCGGGGGAAGGAGGAGGCCCTGGTGGCGGTGGACGAGGGCCCGAGGCGGGACACCTCCTTGGAGAAGCTGGCGAGCCTCAAGCCCGTCTTCCGGGAGGGGGGCACGGTGACGGCGGGGAATTCCAGCCCCCTGAACGATGGGGCGGCGGCGGTGCTCCTGGTTTCGGACGACTACGCCAAGGCCCACGGCCTGAAGCCCCTGGCCCGCATCCTTAGCATCGCCGTGGCGGGGGTGCCCCCGAGGATCATGGGCATCGGCCCGGTGCCCGCCACAAAGAAGGCTCTGGAGCGGGCGGGGCTCACCCTTGCCGACATCGGCCTCATTGAGCTCAACGAGGCCTTCGCCGCCCAGGCCCTGGCGGTCCTTCGGGAGTGGGGGCTTGCCATGGAGGACCCCCGCCTGAACCCCAACGGGGGGGCCATCGCCCTGGGGCACCCCTTGGGGGCCTCGGGGGCCCGGATCCTCACCACCCTGGTCCACGAGCTGCGGAGGCGAAAGGTCCCCTTCGGCCTCGCCACCATGTGCATCGGGGTGGGCCAGGGAATCGCCGTGGTGGTGGAGGGGGTCTAGGGGGCTTCCCTATCCGGGGGCCAGGGAACCTTCATGTGTAATTTTTCACGATCTTGCCAACACGTGAACCATATCTCCGCTCCAGGCCAGACCTGCCCCAAAAGCCAAAGGTCCTCCGGCACCACCCGCACGGGCATGGCGTAGCCGCCCAAGCTTCCCTTATCCGCCAAAAGGACGAGGGGCCGCCCCGAGGGAGGTACCTGAACCCCTCCCAAGGGCGTGGCCTTGGAAAGCCCCTCTCCTCCCGGCACCTCCGGGCCCAGGAGCTCCACCCCCATGCGGTCCGCCCGGGCCACGCGGAAGGGAACGGAAAGGAAGGCCCCAAGGGCCTCCCGGCTAACGTCAGGCCCCGGGAGGAGGCGGAGGCGGAAGGCAAGGGGCCTCAGGGGAAAGGCAAGGCCGGGGCGGGCCGAGCGGAGCGCCTTTAGGCCAAGCACATCCCCCGCCCGGAGGGGCCGGCCCACCCGGCCCCGGAGGTCGGGGGAAACCGAGCCCCAAAAGGGAAGGGCCTCGAGGCCCCCCGCCACCGCCAAATAGCCCCGCACCCCCTTCCCCTTGGGCCTGAAGCGGAGGGCCTTGCCCTTCGGCCAAAGGAAGCTTCGCCCCGGGGCGATCTCCTCCCCGTCCAAAAGGGCCACGAACCCGTAGCCCGCAAAGGCCGCCACCAAGGCGCGGAGGGCGGTGAGGACCGGCCCCTTGTGGGCGAACTCCAAAAGGGGTGTCCCGGCAGGGTTTCCCACCAGGCGGTTCGCCACCCCGGCGGAATAGGGGTCCAAGGGCCCGGAGCGGGCAAGCCCTAGGTGCCCCGCCCCAAACCTTCCCCCGTCCACCACGAGGTCCAAAAGCCCAGGCTCCTCCACCCGCAGGGCGGGGAAGCGGGGAGAGGGGGGAAGGAGGTCTAGGGGCGCAGGCTCCGGGGGTGGAGGACCCTCCGCCTCCCGAAAGCGCACCCAATCCCCCGGGGAAAGGAGGAAAGCCGGCTCCCGATGGAGGTCGTACACCGCCACCAAGGCTGTGCCCAAAAGGTGCCACCCGCCCGGGGAGGGCAAGGGGTAGATCCCCGTCTGCGCCCCAGCCATGGCCACGCTATGGGCCGGCACCCGGGGCCTCGGGTGCGCGCGGCGGGGCAGGCGCAGGGCCTCGTCCACGGGGGCCAGGAAGGGAAAGCCCGGGGTGAAGCCCAGGGCGTAGACCCGGTAGAGGGGGGCCTGGTGGCGCCGCTTCACCTCTACTTGGGAAAGCCCCGTGCGCCGGGCCACCTCTTGGAGGTCTTCCCCGTCGTAGCGAACGGGGATCTCCACCACCCGCCCCACCCCTTCCTCCTCCGGCGCCAAGCCCCTTAGGCGCCGGAGGAGGGCTTTTCGGGAAAGCCGCTTGGGATCGTACTCCAGGTAAAGGGTGGCGTAGGCGGGCACCGCCTCCAGAAGCCCCGGGGGAGGAGCCTGCCAAAGGGCCCGGGCCAGGCCCTGGGCCAGGCGGTTGGCCTCCTCCGAAAGCCCCTCGCCAAAGACCAGGTAAAGCCCCTCCACCCCTTCACTCTAGCGAGGCCTGAGGGGAAGAACGGCCCTGAAGCTCCCGGTTGGGCAGGAAAAGCACCGCCAAAAAGGCCAAGGCCACGAAGCCCGCGGCGAAGAGGAAGATCCGCTTTAAGGCCGCCACGATGCCCTCCTTTAGCGCTCCCTTCACCTTGGCCTCCACCGCGGTAAGCTCCGCCAGCACCCGCTTCGGCACCTCCCGAAGCGCCTCCTCCTCCGCCCGCTTCAAGGACTCCTGCACTTGAGCCTGGATGCGGATCGCTTGCTCCCTTAGTCCCGCCTCCACCTGGGCCAGGACCTTGGGCCTTAAGCCGGGTGGGGGTGGGGAGGCGAGGAGCCCCTTAAGGGCGGGAGCCAAGGAGGAAGCGAGTAGGGCCTCTTGCGCCCCCTCGTCCCCCTCCCAAGCCCGGGCCAGGAGGTCCAAGGTTCCCCTCACCACACCGCCAGGGAGGAGAAGGCCTTTGAGCTCCGCCGGCAGGGTGGGGTCCTGCAGGAGGGCCTTGCGCGCCGCCTCGTCGCCCGCAAGCGCCTTTTCCACCTCCCCCCGGAGCCTGGCGAAGCGGGCGGGTAGCCCCCCAGGCTCCAGGGTCTTCTTGAAGGCCTCGGGGAGGAAGGGGTCTTGGACCAGGGCCTCGTAGGCGGCGGCGTCGCCGGCAAGGGCCCGGGGAAGGAGCGCCTTTAGCCGGGCGAACTCCCGGTCCAGATCCAGGGCCATCCCCTCCCCGGTTCGGGCCATGGCGGGGGTGCTCCCGCCAGGAAAGGCCGCCTTCAAGTGGTCGGAAAGGCTTCCCGCCAGGATGGTGCCCAGAAGGGCGATGCCCATGGTGGATCCAATCTGCCGGGTGAACTGCACCATGCTGGTGCCGCTTCCCAGGCGCTCCCTGGGAAGGTCGCTTTGCGCCACGATGTTTAAAACGCTCTGCGCCGGGCCGAGCCCGAGGCCCAGAAGGAAGAAGAGGGCGATGACCACGTAGAGGGGCGTGTCCACCGCCAGGACGAAGTGCAGGGTGAGGAAAAGGACGAAGAGGAACAAAGGGCTTCCCAAAAGCAAGGCCTTGTACCGCCCCAAGCGGGCCACCAGCTGCCCTCCCCCGATGCTCCCCGCCATGACCCCAAGGGTGAGGGGAAGAACCGTGACCCCACTTTGGCTGGCGGAAACCCCCTTCACCACCTGGAGGTAAAGGGGCAGGAAGGCCACGGCTCCGAGGAAAGCGGGGCCAAAGAAGAAGGCGGCCAGGGCGGAAAGGGAAAAGGTGGGGATGCGGAACACGGAGAGGTCAAAGAGGGGGTGGGCCACCTTGAGCTCGGCGTAAACCCAGGCGGAAAGGCCCAAAAGCGCCCCGGCCAAAAGGCCCAGGATCACCGGGCTGGCCCACGGGTAGGTGCTCCCGCCCCACGAGAAGGCGAGCATGAGGGGCACGGTCCAAAGGATGAGGAGGAAGGCCCCCAGGAAGTCAAAGGGCTCCCGGTGGGCGGGCTTGAGCCGGGGCATGTAGCGGAGGATGAACCATAGGGCCACCGCCCCCACGGGCATGTTGATGTAGAAGACCCACCGCCAGGAGAGGTGGTCCGTGAGGAGCCCGCCAAGCCAGGGCCCCACGGCGGAGGACAGGCCGAAGATGGCCCCAAAGGCCCCGGCGATCCTCCCCCGCTCCCGGGGCGGGAAGAAGACGGCGATGGTGGTGAGGGCCAAGGCGAAAAGCGCCCCGCCCCCACCCCTTGCAGGCCGCGGAAGAGGATGAGCTCCGCCATGTTCTGGGAAAGGCCGGAAAGGGCGGAGCCCAAAAGGAAAAGCCCCACCGCCCAAAGGAGGATGGCCTTGCGGGAAAAGAGCTCGGTGAGGCGGCCGAAGATGGGGGCGGACACCGTGGAGGTGAGGAGGTAGCTGGTGGTGACCCAAGCGTAGTACTCCGCCCCCTTGAGCTCGCCCACGATGCGGGGCATGGCGGTGGACACGATGGTCTGGTCCAAAGCGGCGAGGAACATCCCAAGCAGGATGCCCACCATGGTGTACCGGACTTCTTGCGGGGTGGGGTTCATGGTTCCTCCAGTTTTTCTAAAAGCCTTAAAAGCGCCTGGACCTCCTCCGGGGAAAGCCGGCTTAGGCGCTTGCGCAGGGCCTCCTCCATAAGGGCCTCCGCTTGGGCCAGGGCCTCTTCCCCCTTGGGGGTCAGGCGGAAGGCGAAGCGGCGGAGGTCCTTTTCGTCCAAGGCCCGGGCCACAAAGCCCGCCCCCTCCAAGCGGCGGAGCATGTGGCTCACCGTGGGGAGGGGTAGCCCCATGCGCCGGGCGGCCTCCGAGGGATGGGGGTGGTGCTTGAGGACGCGCAGAAGCCAGGCCTCGAGGCCCCCAAGCTCCCCAAGCCCCCGCTCCGCCTCCTCGCGGAGGGCCCGCTGCAAGCGCCAGATCCGGCCCAGGACCTCAAAGACCACGGAAGGAGATTATTTCATCTAAAACTATTTGACTGTGAATCACGCCACCTTGACCCTCAGGAGGCCTCGGGGGTAGGTTAGGGCCGGGGGAAGCCGTGAAGCTCTTGTATAGCCAGGGCGAAGATCACTACGCTTTAGACCCGGATCTAAGGGCGATCTTAGGCACCTTCTCCCCCGGTCTGCCCCAGGAGGAGCTTTCCGCCTTCGGCCGGCTCGTGGGGGAGGAGGTCTTGGAGGTGGCCCACCACGTGGACCAAATGGCCCACCCCCGCCTCCAGATGCACGACCTGAACGGCAACCGCGTAGACCGGGCCCTCCTCTCCCCCGCGCAACGGGCGCTTCTAGAGAAGCTCCGCCCCATGGTCCGCCCCGCCTACGAGGGGCGGGGCTGGCCCCTCCACTACGCCATGGGCTACCTCCTGGCGGACGGGGGGCTTTACTGCATCCTCACCATCACCCACCAGGTGGCCTACGCCCTCCACAAGTACGCCCCGGAGCACGCGGGCGTGAAGCGAGCGCTCCTCTATGGCCCCGCCTTCGGCGCCACCTGGATGACGGAAATCCACGGGGGAAGCGACCTGGGGGCGAACCGCACCCTGGCCCGCAAGGAAGGGGAGGCCTACCGGCTTTACGGGGGGGACAAGTACTTCGCCTCCGGGGCGGGCCTAGCGGACTACGCCCTCGTCACCGCCCGGCCGGAAGGGGCCCCGGAGGGCCCCAAGGGGCTTGGCCTCTTCCTCCTGCCGCGGGAGGTGGAGGGAAGGCTCAACTTCCGGGTGCGCCGCTTCAAGGAAAAACTCGCCACCCGGGCCGTGCCCTCGGGGGAGGTGGAGCTGGAGGGAAGCCTCGCCTACCCCATCGGAAGGCTTGAGGAAGGCATCTACTACACCCTGGAAAACCTGACGGTGAGCCGCCTGGCCAACGCCGCGGCCGCCATGGGCCTCGCCAAGAAGGCCCACCTGGAGGTCCTCTTCCGCGTGGGGCGGCGCACCGCCTTCGGGAAAAGGCTCGTGGAGCACGAGCTGGTGCAGCGGGACCTTTTGGAAATGCGCCTTAGGCAGGTGGGGGGCACCGCCTTGGCCTTTTACGCCGTGGCCGCCTTTGACCGGGCCTGGGAGGAGCGTCCCCCCTACTCCGAGGCCTACCACCTGGCCCGCCTCCTCTCCCACCTGGCCAAGGGGCGCACGGCGGAGCACGGCACCGCCATCACCGCCTTGGCCATGGAGCTTTTCGGCGGGATCGGCTTCCTGGAGGACTACGGCGTGGCCCGCTTCCACCGGGAGGCCCTCATCACCCCCATCTGGGAGGGCCCCGCCAACATCCAGGCCCTGGACATGGCGGAGGCCATCGCCAAGAAGCGGGCCCACGAGCCCCTTTTGGAGGCGCTTAAGGCCACCCCCCTGGCCTTCGCCCACGCGGAAAGGGCCCTCAAGCGCCTGGCGGAGGAAGGCCCCTGGTACGCCAAGGAGGCCCTAAGGCGCCTGGCGGACGCCGTGGCCGTCCACGCCCTTTCCCAGGTGCCCCAAGCCCCCTTCCCCGAGCTGGCCCAGCTCTACGCCCAGGCCTTCCTGGAAGGGGAGGCCCTGCCGGCAAGCGCCCGAAGGCCCGCCCTCTTCCACCCCTGGGAGGGCTAGCGCACCTCCAGGGCCCTAAGCCGGTTCACCGCCGCCCCGAGCTCCAGGGGGCGGAGGGCGGCGAGCTCGGGGGCCTCCTCCAGGGAGAAAAGGTCCTCCACCGCAAGCGCCTTCTCCACCAGGTCCTTGAGGGGAGTGTTGCCGTCCGCCAGCCGCTGAAGGCGCTGGAAAAAGGCCCCGATGGCCCGCACCTGGGCGTTTTCAAAGAGGTCCAGGGCGGAGAGGTCCACCACCCCTTCCCCGTAGACGAGCTCCCGGAGGCCCCGCCCCTTCACCCGGGCCTTCCGCCCCCGCCTTGGGTCAAAGCTTTCCGGCAAGGGGATCCTCGGGCGCACCGCCAAAGGGTAGCGGGGCTCGCCGAAGGTCCGGCCCGTGGGGTGGGCCTGGGCGATGGCCCGGGCCTCCTGCGTCACCTCCTTGGCCCGGTACTCTTCCATGAGGACCACGGTGTCCGCAAGCTCCAAATAGTCCCCCACGCCCCCCACCACCAGGACGAGGCTTACCCCGAGGGCCTTGAGGTCCGCCACCCGGTCCAAAAGGGGGGTGAGGGTTTCCCGGCGCACCAGGGCCTGCATGCGGGCGTCCCGCACCAGGAGGTTGGTGGCGGAGGTGTCCTCGTCCAGGAGGAGGAGGCGGGCCCCCAGTTCCAGGGCCTCGAGGATGGCCGCCGCCAGGCTGGTGGAGCCCGAGGCGTCCTCGGTGGAGAAGAAGCTCGTGTCCTGGCCCAGGGGAAGGTCGTGGACAAAAGGCCTCAGGTCCACCCCCCTCACGCTCCGGCCGTCCTCGGACTGCACCCGCCCTGCCCAGGCCTCCGTCACCACCCACTCCCGCCCGTCCCCCGGCACGTGGGGGTAGACCCCGTGGACCAGGGCCTCGAGGAGGGTGGTCTTGCCGTGAAACCCCCCGCCCGTGATGAGGGTGAGCCCCTGGGGAAGCCCCATGCCCACCACCTCCCCCGCGTGGGGCACCCGGAAGGCCACCTTGAGGCTTGGGGGGCTTTGGAAGGGAATGGCCCCCTTCAGGGGCCGCTGGCTCACCCCGCTTTCCCGGGGAAGCACGCTCCCCTCCCCCACGAAGGCCACGAGGCCCCGCTCGGCAAGGCGCTCTTGGATATAGGCGAAGTCCTCCGCCTGGTGCACGTGGGACAGGAGCGCCCCCTCGTCCAGCTCCAATAGGAAGCCCCTCAGGTGCTCGGCCAAAGCCCGGAAAAGCCGCGCCGCCTCCCGCCCCAGGATGCGCCGCCCCTGGGCGGGAAGCCCTAGGCGGAAGCGGAGGGAAAGCCCCTCCTCCCCCAGGTGGGCCCCCGCCCGCTTCAGCACCTTGGGGCTTTCCACCTCCACCCTAACCTCCCCAGAGTGCCCCATGCCCCCGATGTGGGGAAGCGCCTTTAGGCGGGCCTTTAGGCTCCTTAAGAGGAAGTCTTCCACCGCCACCCGGCCCGCCTCGAGGCCGTAGACCCTAAGGCGCGCCAAGGCCTCCTTGGGGTAGCGCACCTCCAGCACCGAGGGGCTCGCAAAGGGGTCTCCCTGCACGTGCACGAAGCGCAGGACGAAACCTTCCCCTTGCCAAAGGCCCTTCAGGTCCTTGTAAAAGGGGTAAGGTTTCCCCTCTAAGGAGGTCAAAAGAGAATACAGGTCCGCAAGCCGCCGCACCCCTAAAGCCTACCCCAAGGCCTCCACCTCCACCCGCCTTAGGGCGCGGGAGAGGCGCTCCACCCCCTCCAAGAACTCCTCCTCCCGGATGGTGAGGGGCGGGGCCACGATGAGGACATTGTGCTTGGCCAAGACATACACCCCTTCCTGGAAAAGGGCCTGCAAAAGCCGCTGCATGGAGGGGCTGAAGGGGGCGTGCCAGGGGGAAAGGGGTTCCTTGGTCCTCCGGTCCCTCACCAGCTCCAGGCCGAAGAAGGCCCCAAGCCCCCGCACCTCCCCCACCAGGGGGTGCCTTTCCCGGAGGGCCGAAAGCGCCTCCCGGAAAAGGCCCTCCAAGGCCAGGGCCCGCTCAAAGAGGCCCTCCTCCCGGTAGGCCTCCACCGCCGCAAGCCCCGCCGCCACCGCCAGGGGGTGGCCGGAGTAGGTGTGCCCCGTGGGCAAAGGGGTGTCGTCAAAGCGCCGCGCCAGGCCTTCCCGCACCAGGACGCCGCCGAGCGGCACGTAGGCGGAGGTGGCCCCCTTGGCGAAGGTGATGAGGTCGGGGACCACGCCCAGGCGTTGGGCGGCGAAGGCCGCCCCCACCCGGCCGAAGCCCGTCATCACCTCGTCAAACACCAAAAGGATTCCGTGGCGTTGGCAAAGGGCCCGCACCCCCTCCAGGTACCCCTCGGGGTAGACGATGACCCCGTTGGAGCCCACCACGGGCTCCAGGAAGATGGCCGCCACCCGGTGGGGGTCCTCGTGGAGGAGGACCCTTTCCAGGTGGTCCAGGGCCCTTGCCACCTCCTCCTTGGGATCATCCGTGTAGAAAGGGCTCCGGTAAGGGAAGGGAGCGAAGAAGTGGACCACGCCCGGGATACCCGGCTCGGCGGGGAAGCGGCGGTTCTCCCCGGTGAGGCTTGCCGCCCCGTGGGTGGCCCCGTGGAAGGAGCGGTAGGCGGAAAGAACCTTAAACCGCCCCGTGAGGTGGCGGACGAACTTGATGGCGTCCTCGTTGGCCTCCGCCCCCGAAGGGGTGAAAAAAACCCGGGCCCCTTCCGGCCAGGGGGCGAGGTCGGAAAGGGCTTGGGCGAGGAGGGCCCGCTTGTCGTAGAAGAGGCTCGGGGCGGCGTAGGCCAAGGTGGCCGCCTGCTCGGCGATGGCCTTCACCACCTTGGGGTGTCCGTGCCCCAGGTTCACCGCCACGAGCCCGGCGGAAAAGTCCAGGTAGCGGTGGCCCTCCGCATCCCAAAGCCAGACCCCTTCCCCCCGGACCACCAAGGGGGGGTTCAAGGAAGCCTGGGCCACCCACGGGGTGAGGACGTGCTTCTTGTGCAGGGCTTTGAGGTCCATTTACGCCGATTATACCTTTGCCCGAAGGTGGGGGCTTGTGCTTCTATTGAAACTGCGTTATCATTCTTGGCATGTGGCGTCCATGGCTCCTCTTCCTCTTGGCCCCCGCCCTGGCCCAGGTGCAGGTGGCGGCCACCACCCCCATCCTGGCAGACCTGGTGCGGCAGGTGGGGGGCGAACGGGTGGAGGTGGTGGCGGTGGTGCCCCCCGGGGCCGACCCCCACACCTTTGAGCCCACCCCGGGCCTGGCCCGGGCCCTAGCGCAAAGCCAGCTCCTCTTCGCCAACGGGCTCGGGTTAGAACCCTTCCTGCCCAAACTGCAAAACCTCCTCCCCAAGGGGGCCCGGGTGGTCCTCCTGGGGGAAGGGCAACCCGGCCTCATCTGCGAGGAACCCGGCCAGGAAGCCCACGACCACGGCCCCTGCGACCCCCACCTCTGGCTGGACCCCACCTACGCCGTGCGCTACGCAAAGCGCATCGCCGAGGAGCTCGGCCGCCTGGACCCCGAGGGGAAGGGGGCGTACGCGGCCAACCTGGCCCGCTTCCAAAGCCAGGTGGAAAAGCGGGACCAAGCCTTCCGGGCCTGCGGCCTAAAGGGGACCAAGGTGGTGGCGCAGCACGACGCCTTCCGCTACTTCGCCCGGCGCTATGGCCTGGTGGTGGTGGGCACCCTCGGCCAAAGCGGGGCGCAGGAGGTGGGGAGCCAAAGCTTCCTCGCCCTCTTGCAAAGGGCGAAGCGGGAAGGGGTGAAGCTCCTCTTGGCCGAACCCCAGTTCCGCGGCACCGCTTTGAAGGCCCTGGCCGAGGCCCTGGGCGCGCGGGTGGCGGTGCTTTACACCGACACCTTGGACGCCAAGGTGCCCACCTATCTGGCCCTTCTGGACCACAACCTGAAAGCCCTTTGCCCATAATAGGGGCATGGGCTATCAAGAAGTCTTCGGCGCCCTGCCCGAGGCCAGCGCCAAGGCCCCGGGGCGGGTGAACCTTTTGGGGGAGCACACGGACTACCAGGAGGGCTACGTCCTGCCCACGCCCCTTCCCTACTTCACCCAGGTGGAGGCGGGGCGGGCCGAGGGCAGGGTGGAGGCCTATAGCGAAGCGCTGCGGGAGCTTCGCGCCCGGCCCCTGCAAAGCGGCCCGCAAGGGGACTTCCTGGACTACCTCTTGGGCGTGGTCTGGGCCTTGCGGGAAGCGGGGCACGGGGTGCCGGGGGCACGGTTTTTCGTGCGGAGCCAGGTGCCCATGGGGGCTGGGCTTTCCAGTTCCGCGGCCCTCGAGGTGGCGGCCTTAAAGGCCCTTCGGGCCCTCTACCGCCTGCCCCTTAGCGACCTCGAGGTGGCCCTCCTGGCCCAGAAGGCGGAGGTGGCCTACGTGGGGGTCCGGTGCGGGATCATGGACCAGATGGCGGCGAGTCTGGGGGAGGTGGGCAAGGCGCTCTTTTTGGACACCAAGACCCTGGCCCACGAGAACCTGCCCCTCCCCCCGGGAAGCCGGGTGGTGGTCCTGGACCTGGGCCTGAAGCGCCGCCTGGCGGAGGCGGGCTACAACGCCCGCCGCCAAGAGGCGGAGGAGGCGGCAAGGCGGCTTGGCCTGGCCTCCTTGCGCCAGGTGCAGGACCTCTGCCTGGTGGAAAGCCTCCCCGCCCCCCTGGACAGGCGGGCCCGGCACATCGTGAGCGAAAACCTGCGGGTGCTTAGGGGGGTGGAGGCCCTGAGGCGGGGGGACGCCAAGGCCTTTGGCGAACTCATGACGCAAAGCCACCGCTCCCTTTCCCGGGACTACGAGGTGAGCCTTCCCGAGCTGGACACCCTGGTGGAGGCGGCCCTGGCGGCGGGGGCGTATGGGGCCAAGCTCACGGGGGCGGGCTTCGGCGGGGCGGTGGTGGCCCTGGTGCCCGAAAGGGGCCTGGAAGGCTTCCGCCAGGCCCTCCTGGAACGCTTTCCCGGGCTCCGCCTCCTTTAGGCGTAAGCTTAAGCCATGGAAAACCCGAGCCTCCTCCCCCTCCTGGACGCCCGCATGCCCCTCACCGAGGAAAAGGTGGCCGAGGCGGCGCGCCTCGCCGGGGTGCCCCTGGCCCAGGCTTGGGGGGTGGTGCGCTACTACCCCCGCTACCGCGGCCTACCCCAAGGCCGCCTCCTGGTGGACGACCCCGTGGCCCGGTCCCGGGGCTTCGCCCGGCTGCGGGAAGCGGCGGACGGGACCTACCCCCCTTTGGGCCTCGAGGCCTTCTCCCCCATCCACGTGCGCTTCACCCCCGAGGGCCGCTTCGTGGAATGGGCGGGAGGCCTGGTGCCCTTTAGGGACTTCCGCCTACCCTTCGCCATAGGCCACGGAAGCCGTCTCATCCCCCCGGAGCCCATCCTGAGCCTGGCCCAGTACCGCGCCTTGGGCGGGCTCAAGGCCCTTTCCGCCTTACGGCAAGGGCAAGGGAGCCCGGATGGGGTCATCCGGGCGGTGGAGGAGGCCGGGCTCCTGGGCCGGGGCGGGGCCGCCTTCCCCGCCCACGTGAAGATGCGGGCCGTGGCTAAAGGGGCCTCGCCCAAGTACCTGGTGGTGAACGCCGACGAGTCCGAGCCCGGCAACTTCAAAGACCGCTTCCTCCTGGAACACCACCCCTTCTTGGTCCTGGAAGGGGCCCTCCTCGCTGCCTTGGCCGTGGGGGCGCAAAAGGTCTACCTCTACGTGCGGGAGGAGTTTGAAGCGGCGCAAACGGGCCTTCTAAGCGCCACCCGCGAACTGGAGGAAGCCGGCCTCCTCCCCGTGCCCACGGAGGTCTTCCGAAGCGGCGGGCTTTACATCTGCGGCGAGGAAACCGCCCTTTTGGAGTCCATGGAGGGCAAGCGGGCCGAGCCCAGGCTCAAGCCCCCCTTCCCCGTGGAGCAGGGCCTTTGGGGAAGGCCCACCCTGGTGCAGAACGTGGAAACCCTGGCCAACCTGCCCCTCCTCCTGCAAGAAGGGCCCGGGGCCTGGCGCGCGCGGGAGCCCAAGCTCTTTTCCATCAGCGGGGACGTGGCCCGCCCGGGCCTTTACGAACTCCCCCTGGGCACCCCGCTGGGCGAGGCCTTGCGCCGGGCCGGGGGGGAGCCTGAGGAACTCCAGGCGGTGCTCCTGGGGGGAGCGGCGGGGGTCTTCACCCGGGATTTCGCCTTTCCCTTGCGCTTCAAGGAAAGGCTTCCCCTGGGAGCGGGGGCCTTGGTGGCCTTCGGGGGCGGGGTGGACCTGTGGGAGGTGCTCCTGGGCCTCGTCCACTTCCTGAAGGAGGAGTCCTGCGGGAAGTGCTTCCCCTGCCCCTTGGGAACGGCGGTGCAGGTGGAGCTGGTGAAGCGGCGGGAGCGGAACCGGGCTCTGGTGCGGGATTTGGCGGAAACCCTAAGGGGAAGCCTCTGCGGCTTGGGCCAGTCCGCCTACTGGGCCTACCAGAGCCTCCTGGAGGTGGAAGGTGCGGCTTAGGGTAGACGGGAAGGACGTGGAAGTCCAGGAAGGGACCCTTTTGCTCCAGGTGGCCCGGGTGCCCACCCTCTGCCACCACCCCCACACGGAAACCCGGGGCCTCTGCCGGATTTGCCTGGTGGAGGTGAATGGGCGCCTGCAACCCGCCTGCGCCACCTTGGCCCAGGAGGGGATGGAGGTGAAGACGGAAACCGAAGCCCTCCGGCGCCTGAGGAAGACCCTTTTGGAGTGGCTCGCCCTCACCACCGACCTCTCCCAGGCGCCTGAACTCCTCGCCCTCCTGGAGCGCTATGGGGCCGAGCCCGCCCGCTGGCCCGAGGTGGAGGGGCGGAAGGAGCGGGAAGCCGTAGAGGACAACCCCTTCTTCCTGCGGGACTACGCCAAGTGCGTGAACTGCCGCCGGTGCGTGGACGCCTGCGGGGATGGCGTCATGGGGGTGTACGCCCTCACCCTCGAGGGCCGGGGCCTCTTGGCCCACCCCACCACCCCCCTGGGCCGCCCCTTGCCGGAAACCCCTTGCGTCTTCTGCGGCAACTGCGTGCAGGTCTGCCCCACGGGGGCCCTTCGGCCCCTTGCTCTGGAGGTGGCGTGATGCGCACCACGTGCCCCTACTGCGGCGTGGGTTGCCAGGTGGAGCCCGAGCTAAAAGAAGGCCGGGTGGTCCGGGTCCTGGCCCCGGACATCCCTCCCAACCACGGGGCCCTTTGCGTCAAGGGGCGCTTCGGCCTGGACTTCCCCTTCTCCGGCAAGCGCCTCCTTCACCCCCTGGTGCGGGAAAGCCTGAACGCCCCCTTCCGCAGGGCCACCTGGGAGGAGGCTTTGGACTTCGCGGCGGAAAGGCTTCTGGATGTGCTAAGGCGAAAAGGCCCCGAGGCCATCGCCGTTTTCCCCTCGGCCAAGACCACCAACGAGGAGGTGTACCTGGCCCAGAAGCTAGCCCGAGCCCTCCTGGGCACCAACAACGTGGACCACTGCTCCCGGCTTTGCCACTCCTCCTCCACCGCCGCCCTTTCCCGCTCCCTGGGCGGGGCCAGCATGACCAACCCCATAGAGGACATCTGGAAAACCGACCTCTTCCTGGTGGTGGGCTCCAACACCACGGAAACCCACCCCGTCATCGCCGCCATGATCAAGAAGCGGGTGCGCCAGGGGGCGAGGATGATCGTGGTGGACCCCCGGTACACGGGCATGGCCGAGGCCGCCACCTTGTGGCTTAGGGTGCGCCCCGGCACCGACCTTTTCCTCCTGAACGCCATGGCCCGGTACATCCTGGAGGCGGACCTTTGGGACCGGGCCTACGTGGAGGCCCGGACGGAGGGTTTTGAGGCATGGCGAGCCTCCTTGGAGGAATACACCCTGGAAAGGGCGGAGGCCGTCACCGGGGTGGAGCGGGAGAAAATCGCCCTGGCCGCTCGGCTCTACGCCACCACCGAGCGGGCCGGGGCCTACTGGGCCATGGGGGTAACCCAGCACACCAAGGGCACGGCCACGGCCCAGGCCCTGGTGAACCTGGCCCTCCTCACGGGCAAGGTGGGCAAGGAAGGGGCGGGCCTCAACCCCTTGCGGGGCCAGAACAACGTGCAAGGGGCCGGGGACATGGGGGCCTTACCCGACGTCTACCCCGGCTACCTCAAGGTGGCGGAGGAGGGGGCCAGGGCCCGCTTTGAAGCCCTGTGGGGCGTGCCCCTCAACCCCAGGCCGGGCCTACGCATGACGGAGGTCTTTGAAGCCATTCCGGAGGTGGAGGCCATTTACCTCATCGGGGAAGACCCCGTCACCAGCGAACCCTATCAGGACCACCTGAAGGCCAAGCTCGCCGCCCTTCCCTTCCTCATCGTCCAAGATATCCTGGAAAACGAAACCACCCCCTTCGCCCACGTGGTCTTCCCCGCCGCCAGCTTCCTGGAAAAGGACGGCACCTTCACCAACACCGACCGCAGGGTGCAGCGGGTGCGGAAGCTCCTGGAGCCCCCCGGCGAGGCCCGGCCCGACTGGTGGATCACCCAGGCCCTCGGCCAGCGCCTGGCTCAGGCCCTGGGGCGCCCCTGGCCCACCTACCCCGGCCCCGGGGCCATCTGGGAGGAGGTGCGCCGGGCCATCCCCGAGCTCATGGGGGGGATCGCCTACGCCCGCCTCGAGGCGGCGGGGGTGCGGTGGCCCTGCCCCCGGGAGGACCACCCCGGGGAGGCGGTGCTCTTCCGGGAACGCTTCAACACCCCCACGGGCCGGGCCCGCTTCCACCCCGTGGACTACACCCCTCCGGCGGAACCCCCTTCGGAGGACTACCCCTTCACCCTCTCCACTGGCCGGGTCCTCTTCCACTGGCACGGCGGAACCCTAAGCCGCAACAGCCGCCTGCAGGAAGCCTACCCGGAGCTCAAGGTGGAGGTGAACCCCAAGGACGCCGAACGGCTCGGCCTCCAAGACGGCGAGCCCATTTACGTGGTGAGCCGCCGGGGCCGCATCCGCGCCCGGGCCTGGGTGACGGAGCGCACCCCCGAAGGGGTGGTCTACGCCCCCTTCCACTTCGCCGAGGCCCCCGCCAACCGCCTCACCCTGGACGCCCTAGACCCCATCAGCCGCATCCCGGAGTACAAGGTGAGCGCCGTGCGGCTAGAGAAGGTGGACTAGGTGGCGGGGAAGGCGAAGGTCTCGTAGGCGAGCTCGGCCACGCCAAACCAGCGGTACTGCTCTTCCCGGAAGGCCCAGTAGGCGGTGTAGACCTTCCTGTACGTGGCGTCCTTGGCCGCCTGCTCCTCGTAGAGGGCCCGGGCCTCCTCCAAGGCCTTCTTCATCACCTCCGTGGGCCAGCGCCTCAGGCGCACCCCGGCGGCGAGGAGGCGCTTTAGCGCCTTGGGGTTTTGTGCGTCGTACTTGGCCATCATGGTGAGGTTCACCTCCTGGGCCGCCACCTGGAAGGCCTCCTGGAACTCCTGAGGGAGCCGGGCCCACTCCCGTTGCGAAACCAGGAAGGAAAGCTGCGCCGAAGGCTCCCAGAAGGAGGGGTAATAGTAGTAGCGGGCCACCTTGTAAAAGCCGAGCTTCTCGTCGTCGTAGGGCCCAGAGAACTCGGTGGCGTCAATGGTGCCCCGCTCCAAGGCGGGGTAGATGTCCCCGGCGGCCAGGGTCTGGGGCACCACCCCAAGCCGGCCCATCACGAGCCCGCCGAGGCCGGGGATGCGCATGCGGAGGCCCTTTAGGTCACCGAGGGACCTGATCTCCTTGCGGAACCAGCCCCCCATCTGCGCCCCCGTGTTCCCGCCGGGGAACTGGAGGACGCCGAAATCGGCGTAGACCTCCCGCAGGAGCTCCAACCCCCCGCCGAAGAGCATCCAGGCGTTGTGCTGGCGGTAGGTGAGGCCAAAGGGCACCCCCCCGTCAAAGGCCAGGGCCGGGTTTTTGCCCACATAGAAGGGGCCGTAGGTGTGCCCCGCCTCCACCGTGCCCTGCTGCACGGCGTCCAGCACCTGCCCCCCGGGGACGATCTCCCCCGCTTGGTACACGCGGATCTGGAACCGGCCCCCCGTGAGGTCCGAAACCCGCTTGGCCAAGTCCTCCGCCCCGCCAAAGAGGGTGTCCAAGCTCCTGGGGTAGCTGGACACAAGCCGCCAGCGCACCTGGGGCTGGGCCTGGGCGTGTGCGGAATAGGTGAGGCTCGCCGCCAGGCCCACGCCCATCTTCTTCAGAAAGCTCCTCCTTTCCATACCGCCTCCTCAGGTGCCCTTAGGATAGCAGACTACGTCCCTTCCTCCAAAAGCTTAGCCACCTGGGCGAGGAGGGTTTGGGCGTCAAAGGGCTTGCCCAAGAAGCCCTTGGCCCCCGCCGCCAAGGCCTCCTCCCGGCTCCTGGCGGAAACGCTGGCGGACAAGGCGAGGACGGGAGGCCCCCCGCGGCGCTTGACCTCCCGGATGACCTCGAGGCCGGAGACCCCCGGCATCACCAGGTCGCAGAGCACCAGGCCGTAAGCCCCTTCCCCCAGGCGCTCCAAGGCCAGCTTCCCTGAGGGAGCCCAGTCCACCACATGCCCGGCCCGCTCCAAGATGCGGCGCACGGTGTGGGCCACCAAGGGTTCATCCTCCACCAGCAGGATGCGGGCCATATAGGGGTAGGATAACCCGGAAGAGGCTTCCCTTGCCCTCCTCCGTCTCCACCTCTATCCGGCCCCCGTGGGCCTCCACGATGTGGCGGGAGATGTAAAGGCCAAGCCCGGTGCCCGCCACCCCGCGGGCGCTGGCGTTTTTGGCCCGGGCGTAGCGCTGGAAGAGCCGGGGAAGCTCCTCCTTCGGGATGCCGGGCCCGGTGTCCGCCACCTCTAGGACTAAGGCCTCCCCCTCCCCCTTGGCGGAAAGGCGCACCCGGCCGCCTGGGGGGGTGAACTTGAAGGCGTTGGAGAGGAGGTTGCCCACCACCTGCACCACCCGCTCGGGGTCCGCCTCCACCACGGGAAGCTCGGGGATTTCCACCTGGAACTCAACCCCAGCAAGCCGGGCCACCCCTTGGAAGCTCCGGGCGATCTCCAGGAGCTTGGGTCTCAGGTCCACCGGGCGGCGGTTCACCTCAAAGCGGCCCGCCTCGAGGCGGCTCGTATCCAAAAGGTTGTCCACCATGGTCTTGAGGCGGAAGGCGCTTTCCAGGATAAGATCCACGGACTCCTCCGCCCCGGGGGAAAGCCCCTCCTCCTTGAGGAGCTCCGCCAAGCCCATGATCACGGCCAAGGGGGTGCGGAGCTCGTGGGAAACGGCGGCGATGAACTCGCCCTTCAGGCGTTCGGCCTCGAGGCGGGGCCTCAAGTCCCGTAGGTTCACCACCACCCCCCCCACCCGGGGCTCGTGGAGGAGGTTCCGCCCCCAGGCCTCCATGGGAATGGGCGTTCCGTCGGCGTGAAGGACGCGGAACTCCCCCGTGCGCACCTCCCCGGGGTGGGCCAAAAGCTCCCGGAAAAGCCCCTCCGCCAAGGAGCGGTCCTCGGGGTGGACGAAGTCCAAGGCGTTGAGGGGGGTCCGCTTATACCCCTCGGGATCATAGCCCAACACCCCCCGCACGCTGGCGCTTACGAAGCGGACCCCGCCCTCCCCGTCCAGGACGTAAACCACGTCCTGGGAGTGCTCCAAGAGCGCCTTAAGCCGCTCCTCCTCCGCCTCCAGGAGCTCCAGGAAGCGGGCCTTTTCCAACACCAAGGCCAAAAGGGTCCCCACCTGGGCGAGGCGGGCGAGGAGGCGCTCCCCGAAGCGGCGCCTTCGCCGGTAGCCGAGGAGGAGCCCGCCCCGGAAAACCCCGGCGCGAAAGGGCACCACCAAGGCGCTGTGAAGGCCCAGGGTAGCGGCGATGGCACACTCGCTAGGACGAAGCTCCTCCACCCCCAAGGGGCTTTCCTCGGCCAAGGCCCGCTCCAAGAGGTTGGGCTGGGGCAGGGAGGGAGGCAGGGGGCAGGTGGCGAAGAGAACCCCTTCCCCTTCCGCCACGAGCACGCCCTCTTCCGCGGCGAAAAGGGACTGGAGGCGGCGCACGATGGCCTCGGCCAGGCCCTTCAGGTTCTGCTCCCTTAGGGCGGCTTGGGCCAGGTCCACCAGGGCCTGGGTAAAGGCCACCTGTTCCCGCAAGGCCCGCTCCATGCGCACCCGCTCGCTGATGTCGTGGAGCACCAGGATGCGCATCTCCCCCACCGCCCGGCCCCGGACGCTATAGCTCCGCCCGCCTAAGGAAAGCTCCAGCCTGCCCCCCTCTAAAGCCGGGCCCAAGGCGGCGGGGAGGTCCTCCAACGCCACCTCCGGTCCCAGGCCCAACGCCTCCTGCGCCCGGGGGTTGGCGAAGCCCCTTTCGCCAAAGAGGACCACCACCCCATCGGGGAGGTCTTCTAGTACCTGGGACAACCGCCTTCGCTCCGCCGCCAGGGCCAAGGAAAGCTGCGTCTTTTCCCGGTAAAGCTTGGCGTTTTTCAGGGCCACCCCGGCCACCCCAGCCAAAAGCTCCACGTAGCCCACCTCCTCCGGGCTCACCGGGCCCCCTCCCGGGCCGTGGTCCACCGCCACCACCCCCAAAGGCTCGTCCTCGGCCAGGATGGGCACGTAGGCCACGCTGGCCCCCACGCCTTGGCCCACGGCCGCGGGAATCTGGTCTTTAGGGAGAACCAAGGTCCTCCGCTCCCGCACCGCTCGGGCCATGGGGTCCGGGGAGGCGTCCACGGCCAGGTGGATCCGGCTCCTGCCCTCCGTCCAGAACACCTCCTGACCCCGCACGGTGAGGTGCCCCTCCAGGCGGCCTTCCTTGACCAAGGCCACGGTAACCCGGAAAAAGCCAAAGCGCTGGGATAGCGCCCGGGCCAAGGTTTCCAACACGGCCCCCGGCTCCAGGGAGCGGGCCACCTCCCGGGCCAGGGCGCTCACGTGGGAGAGGGCCTCCACGTGGCGGGAGAGCTTTTCCAAGGCGGCGTTCCGGCTTGCCAAAAGCTCCCCGTTTTTCAGGGCCAAGGCGGTGAGCTGGGCGAGGAGGGGCAAGGTGGGCTGGAGGGCCTGGGGCACCCCCTCGAGGCTCAGCACCCCCTTGGCCCCAAAGCGGGGGCAGCTGGGGCAGACCAAGGCCCGGCTTTCCCGGGTGGCCCGGGGCCTTTCCTGGCAGCGGGCCTCGGGGTCGCTCCAGCAAAATAGGGCCTCCTCCCCCACCACGGGCAAAAGCCACTCCTCCCCCCTCTTAAGCGGCCCTTCCGCGAAAAAAGCCTCCTGCACCGGCCCCTTGCTGTAAAGGGGTAGGGCGATGGCGGAAACCGTGTAGTGCCGCCCCCTCCCCGAGGCCACCTCGCCCACCAGTTCCCGAGTGGAGGGGTGGTAGAGGAAAAGGGCGGCCCGCTCCACCCCCTCTTCCGTGGCCACCTCCAGGAGGTTGCGAAGAATCTGCACGGGTTCCAAATCCTTTAGAAGGGCCCGCTGGAAGCGGGCCAAAACCCCAAGCTGACCAACCAATCTCATCTGCCTCCAATGGTAGCATGGGGCCTGGGTTGCAAGGGGAAGGGCAAAATCTTAGACTTGGTCAAAGAGTGGGCCCCTTGCCCAGGGGAGGTCGGGTATGCCCGTGGACTTTAGCCTAACGGAAGAGCAAAAGCAACTCCAGGCCCTCGCCCGCCGCTTCGCCAAGGAGGTGATCCTGCCGGTGGCGGCGGAGTACGACGAGAAGGAGGAGGTCCCCTGGCCCGTGATTGAAAGACTTCACGAGGTGGGCCTCCTCAACGCCATCATCCCCGAGGCGTACGGGGGCATGGGCCTCAAGATGCTGGACGAGGTCATCGTGGGGGAGGAGCTGGCCTACGCCTGCATGGGCATCTACACCATCCCCATGGCCAGCGACCTGGGCATCACCCCCGTGCTCCTGGCGGGCACCGAGGAGCAAAAGCGGCGCTTCCTCACACCCCTCACGCAAAAGCCCGCCCTGGCCGCCTTCGCCCTGAGCGAGCCCGGAAACGGCTCCGACGCCGCCGCCCTCAGGACCCGGGCCGTGCGCCAAGGGGACCACTACGTCCTGAACGGCACCAAGATGTGGATCTCCAACGGGGGCGAGGCGGAGTGGGTGGTGGTCTTCGCCACGGTGAACCCCGAGCTCCGCCACAAGGGCGTGGTGGCCTTGGTGGTGGAAAAGGGCACCCCAGGCTTCCAGGCGGTGAAGATTCACGGCAAGATGGGGCAAAGGGCGAGCGGCACCTACGAGCTCATCTTTGAGGACGTGAAGGTGCCCGTGGAAAACCGCCTGGGGGAGGAAGGGGAAGGGTTCAAGATCGCCATGAACACCCTGAACAAGACCCGCATCCCCGTGGCGGCGGGAAGCGTGGGGGTGGCCCGCAGGGCCTTGGACGAGGCCAAAAAGTACGCCAAGGAGCGGGAAGCCTTCGGCCAGCCCATCGCCAACTTCCAGGCCATCCAGTTCAAGCTGGCGGACATGATGATCGGCATTGAAACGGCCCGCATGTACACCTACTACGCCGCCTGGCTCGCCGACCAGGGCCTACCCCACGCCCACGCCAGCGCCATCGCCAAGGCCTACGCCTCGGAAATCGCCTTTGAAGCGGCCAACCAGGCCATCCAGATCCACGGGGGTTACGGCTACGTGCGGGAGTTCCCAGTGGAAAAGCTCCTTAGGGATGTGAAGCTCAACCAGATTTACGAGGGCACCAACGAGATCCAGCGGCTCATCATCGCCAGGCACGTCCTGGCGGAGTGAAAGGAGGCAGGATGAAGTTCGTTGCGGTGATCCGGCAAGTCCCCGACGGGGAGAGCAGGCTCAAGATCCAAGGGAACCGGGTGGACCTTTCCGGGGCCACCCTCATCCTGGACCAGATGGACGAGTACGCCGTGGAGGAGACCCTGCGCCTCAAGGAAAAGCACGGGGGCGAGGCCATCGTGGTGGGGTTTGGCCCCGAGCGCACGGAGGAGGCCATCCGCACCGCCTTGGCCATGGGGGCGGACCGGGGCATCCACGTGGTCTATGAAGGCTTCGCCGACCCCGTGGCGGTGGCCGAGGCTTTGGCTGGGGTCATCCAGGAGGAAGCCCCCACCCTGGTCGTCACCGGGGGGCAGCAGGCGGACTGGGACAGCCAAGCCCTGGGCGCCGCCTTGGCGGAGGCTTTGGGGGTGCCCGTGGTGTCCTGGACCACCGCCTTGGAGCTGGAGGGCGAGACCGCCAAGGCCAAGCACGATCTGGACGAGGGGGCGGAATGGGTTAGGGTGCGGCTTCCCGCCGTCTTCACCACGCAGCAGGGCCTGAACGAGCCCCGCTACCCCACCCTGCCCGGGATCATGAAGGCCAAGAAGAAGGAGGTCAAGAAGGTGGCCTTCCAGGGCGCGCCTAAGGTGGAGATCCTGGAGGAAACCATCCAGGAGAAGACCCGCCTGCAAAAGATCCTGGACGGCAAGGACCCCGTGGCGGCGGCGGAGGAGCTGGTGCGGCTCCTCCACGAAGAGGCCAAGGTCCTCTAGGAGGTGGCTATGGTGCTGGTGGTTTTGGACCACGATGGGAACAAGCTGCGGAAGGGAAGCCTCGAGGCCCTCACCCGGGCCCGGGCCCTGGCGGAGGCCCTGGGGAGCAAGGTGGTGGGGGTTCTTCTGGCGGAGGAAAAGGCCCCGGCGGAGGAAGCCCTAGCCTACGTGGAAACCCTTTACACCGCCACCCTAGGCCCCTACACCGCGGAGAAGTGGGCGGCCGGGGTCTTGGCGGCGGCGCGGCAGGTGGGGGCCCAGGCGGTGGTGGCCCCCTCCTCCCGGCAAAGCCGCACCTATTTGGGCCGGGTGGCCTACGCCCTTAAAGCGGGGCTTCTAGAGGACACCCTGGAGAGCACGGTGGAGGGCGGGGCGGTGGTGGCCACCCGCTACGCCTACCTGAACCGGGTGACGCAGAAGGTGCGGGCCGCCTTGCCCGTGGTCCTCACGGTAAAGCCCAACACCACTCCCCTGGCGGAACCCCTCCCGACCCGGGGAGAGGTGAAAACCCTGGAAGTGCCCTCCGTGCCCACCGTGGAGGTGCTGGAACGCCTCCAGGAGGAGAAGAAGGGGGTTTCCCTCACCGAGGCGGACATCGTGGTCACGGGAGGCCGGGGCATGGGGAGCGCCGAGGCCTTCCGCCTGGTGGAGGAGCTCGCCGCCCTCTTGGGCGGGGCCGTGGGGGCTACCCGGGCCGTGGTGGACGCGGGCTGGCGGCCCTACAGCGAGCAGGTGGGCCAGACGGGCAAGACGGTGCAGCCTTCCCTCTACATCGCCCTGGGCGTCTCGGGGGCGGTGCAGCACCTGGCGGGGATGAACAAGAGCAAGTACATCGTGGCGGTGAACAAGGACCCCGAGGCCCCCATCTTCAAGCACGCCGATTACGGCATCGTGGGAGACGTGCACCAAGTGGTGCCCGCCCTCATTGAGGCGGTGAAGAGGCTAAAGGACTGAGGCAAAAGCCAACCCGCCGGGGCGGTCCCCGGCGGGGCTTTTTATCCCTAGCGGCTCGAGGGCGGGGGAGGTCCCCCCTCCTCGGTCATGCGGGAAGCCTCGAGGTCCTCGGGGTTTGGGGTGGGCGCGGAGGCCTTGGCCGCCTCGTGCCCCCGCAAAAGCCGCAGGAGGAGGTACAAGAGCAAAGCCGCCGCCACCACGCCCACGGCGTACGGCCACACGGGAGCACCACCTCCCGCCGGCACCTCCGGCAGGGATAGGGGCGGGGCGGGAGCCTTGAAGACCTCCTCCTCCAGCTTCCCCACCCGCTCGGCAAGCCCCTTCACGGCCTCTTCCTGGGCGCTCACCCGGGCCTCCAGGGCCGCCACCTTAGCCTTCAGCCCCTGATAGGCGGCGTACACCGCATACCCTCCCCAGGCCAAAAGCCCCGCGAGGAGGAGCGCTAGGAGATACCAAAACCACTTTCGCACGCTTCACCTCCTTCCCAGGCGGCCTTTCCTGGAAGCCTGCCCGGTTTCTTATTGTATCATGACGGCCAGTATGGCGGACAACGCCCGGCTCATCCTGGACGAGCTCTTGGCGGAGCTTGAAGAGCGGCGCAAAAAGGTGCTTCTGGGCGGGGGAAGGGAGCGCATAGAAAAACAGCACCAGCAGGGCAAGCTCACCGCCCGGGAGCGGATTGACCACCTCCTGGACCCGGGGAGTTTCGTGGAGCTCATGCCCTTCGCCGAGCACCTGGAAACCGGGCTCATGGAGGGCCTCGAGGCCCCCGCGGACGGGGTGGTCACGGGCTACGGCACCATCGGGGGGCGCCTGGTCTTCGTCTTCAGCCAGGACTTCACCGTCCTTGGCGGCTCCCTGGGCAAGATGCACGGGCGCAAGATCGCCAGCCTCATGGACCTGGCCGCCAAGGTGGGGGCCCCCATCATCGGCCTCAACGACTCCGCCGGGGCCCGCATCCAAGAGGGGGTGGACAGCCTCTCCGGCTACGGGGAGGTCTTCTACCGCAACGCCATCTACTCCGGGGTGGTGCCCCAGATCTCCGCCATCCTGGGCCCTTGCGCCGGGGGTGCCGTCTACAGCCCCGCCATGACCGACTTCATCCTCATGAGCCGGGGCACCAGCTACATGTTCATCACCGGGCCCGAGGTGATCAAAAGCGTCACCCGGGAAGAGGTAAGCTTTGAGGAACTGGGCGGGGCCGACGTGCACATGGAAAAAAGCGGCGTGGCCCACCTGGAGGGAAAGGACGACCAGGAGGTCTTGGACCTCATCAAGAAGCTCCTCTCCTACCTGCCGCAAAACTCCCGGGAAAAGCCCCCGGTATTGCACCCCAAGGACGACCCCTTCCGCCCTACCCCGGAGCTTCTGGAAATCGTCCATCCCGACGCGAGGCGGCCCTACAACATGCACCAGGTGATCCGCACCCTCCTGGACGAGGGGGAGTTCTTGGAAATCCAGCCCGGTTTCGCCAAGAACATCATCGTGGGCCTGGGGCGGCTCGGCGGCTACCCCGTGGGGGTGATCGCCAACAACCCCCGCTTCATGGCCGGGGCCCTGGACATCAACGCCTCGGATAAGGCCGCCCGCTTCATCCGCACCATGGACGCCTTCAACATCCCCCTCCTCACCCTGGTGGACGTGACGGGCTTCCTACCGGGGGTAGCCCAGGAGCACGGGGGCATCATCCGCCACGGGGCCAAGATGCTCTTCGCCTACGCCGAGGCCACGGTGCCCAAGATCACCCTCATCGTCCGCAAGGCCTACGGCGGCGCCTACCTCGCCATGAACTCCAAGGACATGGGGGCGGACGTGGTCCTGGCCTGGCCCACCGCCTCCGTGGCGGTGATGGGAGCGGAGGGGGCGGCCAACATCATCTACCGCAAGGAGATCCAGTCCTCCCCCAACCCCGAGGAGACGCGCCGAAGGAAGATAGAGGAATACCGCAAGGCCTTTGACAACCCCTGGGTGGCGGCGGCCCGGGGGTACATTGACGACGTGATAGACCCCAAGGACACCCGCCGCCTCCTCCACCTGCACCTACGGATGCTCTGGGACAAAAAAGAAGAAAGGCCGCCCAAAAAGCACGACAACATCCCCCTTTGAAGGCCTTTTAAGCCCCTTGTGGGGCCTCCCAGTTAGACTGGGAGCTAGGACATGGTCAAGGTCTGGCTTCAGGTTGCTTTGAAGGCATACCAAGAGGCGCTGGAGGCCGTCTTGCGGTCCTTGGACCTAGAGGTTGTCGCCCATCCCCTCCAAGCCCAGGTGGGCCTGGTGGAGGCCGATCGGGAAATACCCGCCCCGCCGCCCGTGCCCACGGTGATCCTCCTCCGGACCAAGGACCAGGCGGCCCAGGCCCTAAAGAAGGGGTACCGGGGCTACCTCTACCCGGAGCAGGGCCTCGAGGTCTTGGCGAAGGCCTTGGCGGCGGTGGCCCGGGGCGAGGTCTGGGCGGAAAGGCGGGTGGTGGCCGCCCTGGTGGGTGAACCCTTCCCCAACCTCACCCAGCGGGAAAAGGAAGTGGCGGCCCTTGCTGCCTTGGGCCTTACCAACGAGGAAATCGCCAAGGAGCTCGGCATCTCGGTGAAGACGGTAAAGGCCCACCTCTCCTTGGTCTTCCAAAAGCTTGGGGTGAAGAAGCGGAGCCAGCTCGCCCACGTGCACTTCCTAGCCTAGACCCTAGGTCCAAGGGTCTTAAGCCTTTCTTCGGCAATGGCTTAGGACTCTTTACCACACTAGACCTAAGCCAAAATCCGTTGCCGCTGCCCTCCCAAAGCACCATCTTGAAGGTGGAAAGGAGGGCAGTTATGCGGCTATCAGGTCAGTATTTTTGGATTTTGGGCTTCGCTTTGGCCCTGCTCCTCGCCACCTGCGGGGGGCAGGGGGGCCAATCGGGCCCCAGCGCCAAGGTGGGGGTGGCTAGCAGCGTCACCCCGATTCCCTACATTCCTTGGCAGGCAGGGAGCGCCGAAACCGAGTGCGCCCAGGCGGGTATTCCCTTTGGCGGCGCCTACAAGGTGGACCCCCCAACAAGCGGTACCTCCAACGTGGACGCTTACGGCCACTACGTCACCGTCAGCTTCTCTCAAGATGGGCGGTACGTGGATTGGAGCTCCAACCTCGCCATCTCGGCGGTGATCGTGAAGGGAGGTCCCAACGCCAACGTCTACATCTACAATCCCCCCGCCACCTCGGACACGGGCCTCCGGGCACCCGACCATCCTAGGGAAGGGCAGATCCCTGCCATAAGCCACGTCACCTTCTGCTGGGAATACCGCTTGGACATGGAGAAGACCGCTCGCACCACATACACCCGGCAATACTTCTGGGAAATCCACAAAAGCGGTGACCAGCAAAACCTCACCCTTTCCCCGGGCCAGGTCTTCCCCGTGAACTACCAGGTGGAGGTAAAGGTAAGCCGGTACGAGGACCGGGACTTTGCCGTGAGCGGGGACATCACCATCCGCAACAACACCCCCATCACCTTCGTAGTCCAGGGCGTGAGCGATGTGGTTTCCCCTGACATCCAGGCTAACGTGAGCTGTGGAAACCTGCCCCAAACCCTAGCCCCCGGGGAAACGCTTACCTGCACCTACACCGCCAGCCTGCCGGACAAGGCCGAGCGTACCAACACCGCCACCGCGACCTACGTCCGCCAAGGGCAAGATAGGGTGCGCACCGCCACCGCCACCCGCCCCGTGACCTTTGGCGAGCCCACCGAACTGGTGGACGAAGCGGTAAGCGTCAGCGACGATCGCTACGGTCCTTTGGGCACGGTATCCGCGGCCGAAGCCCCGCGCACGTTTACCTACACTTTGAACGTGGGACCTTACGCATGCGGTCCACAGGATAGCGAGTACACGTTCACCAACACCGCAACCCTAACCACCAACGATACCCAGAAGCAAACCAACTCTTCTTGGACGGTTTCCGTCCGGGTGCCCGCGTGCGCCCAAGGGTGCACCCTCACCCAGGGCTACTGGAAGACCCATACCAAGTACGGGCCGGCCAAGCCCCGGGACGACGCCTGGGACCTCATCACGCCAGACGGCGAGGATAGCCCGTTCTTCCTCTCCGGCCAGAGCTACTACCGCGTGCTCTGGACGCCCCCCTCCGGCGGCAATCCCTACTACCAGCTGGCCCACCAGTACATCGCCGCCAAGCTCAACGTGCTGAACGGGTCCGCCGCTCCTTCGGAGGTGGGAGCGGCCTTGGCCTGGGCGGAGAACTTCTTCGCCACCCACACGCCTTCCGGCCCCTTTAGCAAGACCGAAACCAACCAAGCCCGCGCTTACGCAGACCTCCTCGGCCAGTACAACGAAGGGTACATCGGTCCCGGACACTGCAGCGAATAAGCGCCCACCCCCTACCCCCGGGCCTCGTGCCCGGGGGGTATGCTTTTCCCGTGGATGGCCTCACCCGGTACCAAGAGGCCCTCTTGGCCTGCCGCCTCTGCCCCAGGCTTGTGGCCTGGCGGGAAGGGGTGGCGGGAAGCAGGCGGGCCTTTCGTCAAGAAAGCTACTGGGCTAAGCCCGTGCCGGGCTTCGGAGATCCCAAGGCCAAGCTCGTCCTCTTCGGCCTCGCCCCCGGGGCCCACGGCTCCAACCGCACGGGCCGCCCCTTCACCGGGGACGCCTCGGGGGCCTTCCTCTACCCCTTGCTCTTTGAGGCGGGGCTTTCCAGCAAGCGGGAAAGCGAGCCTGGGGATGACCTCAGGCTTTTCGGCGTCTACCTCACCGCGGCGGTGCGTTGCGCCCCACCCGAGAACAAGCCCACGCGGGAGGAAATCCGAACCTGCGCCCGCTGGACGGAGGTGGAGCTCGGCCTTCTCCGGGAGGCCCGGGTCTACCTAGCCCTAGGGCGCATCGCCCACGAGGCCCTTTTGGCCTACTTCGGCCTTCCCAAACGGGGCCACCCCTTCTTCCACGGGGCCCACTATCCCATTCCCGACGGGCGGCACCTCCTTACGAGCTACCACGTCTCCCGCCAGAACACCCAGACGGGAAGGCTCACCCGGGAGATGTTCCTGGAGGTGCTCCTCAAGGCGAAGGCCCTCGCCGGGCTTTGAGCCAGGCGAGGAGGTCCTCGTAGGAGAGCACGTTCAAAACCCTCTCCGGGCCGATCCAGGCCCTTTGGGCGGTGCCCACGGCGAGCTCCATGAAGCGGAGGTGCTCGGTCTGGTGGGCGTCGGTGGAAAGGCTCACCCAAAGCCCCATCCCGTGGGCCGTGCGGGCCAGGTCGTCGGGGAGGTCCATGCGGTCGTAGTAGCCGTCAATCTCCACCGCCACGCCCCTTTCCTTGGCCTTTTGGAAGATGGCCTCCCAGTCCGCCTCAATGGGGGGACGGCGGCCGATGAGCCTGGCCGTGGGGTGGGCGAGGACGTGGACGAAGGGGTTGTCCAAGGCCCTCAGGATGCGCTTGGTTTGCTCCGCCTTGGAGAGCTTGAACTGGGAGTGGATGGAGATGAGGACCAGGTCCAGCTCCCGCAGGACCCAGTCCGGGTAGTCCAGGCTCCCATCGGGCCGGATGTCCACCTCGGCCCCCGCCAGGAGGTAAGGGGGGCCGTGGGTCTCGTTGAAGCGGCGGATGGCCTCCACCCGCTTGAGCGCCTCCTCCGGGGAAGGCCCCCCCGCCACCCGCACCGCCGGGGAGTGGTCCGTGACCCCAAGGTACTCGTACCCCAGGGCCTTGGCCGCTTCCCACAGCTCTTCCAAGGTGTTCTGCCCGTCGGAATAGGTGGAGTGGACCTGGAGATCCCCCTTCACCTGGGAAAGCTCCACAAGCCGGGGAAGCTCGCCTCTTAGGGCCGCTTCTATCTCCCCATGGTCCTCCCGCAGGGGCGGGGGGATGTAGGGGAGGCCCAAGGCGGCGTAGACCTCTTCCTCCGTTTCCCCCGCCAGGCGCGCCTCTCCCCGGAACACCCCGTACTCGGAAAGCTTGAGGCCCCGCTCCTGGGCCAAGGCGCGGAGCTTGATGGAGTGAGCCTTGCTCCCCGTTAGGTACTGGAGGCCGGCGCCAAAGCTTTCCGGGGGCACCACCCTGAGGTCCACCTGCAGGCCGTTTTTCAGGAAGACCGTGGCCCGTTCCCTGCCCTTGGCGTAGACCTCCTTCACCTGCGGCAGGGCCACGAAGCCCTCCACCACCCGGGCGGGCTCGAGGCTCGCCGCCAGGTAGTCCAAATCGCCCACGGTGTCCTTGTAGCGCCGGGCCGAGCCGCAAAGCTCGGCTCCCTGCACCCCCGGTAGGGCGCGGAGGGCCTCGAGGAGGTTTCTGGCCAGGGAAAGCACCGCCCCCAAGGGCCGCCGCTTCCCCGCGGCCTGGGCCAAGGCCAAGCCCTCCCGGATGCGCTCCGCCTTCTTGGGGCCAAAGCCCTTGAGCTTTAGGAGGTCGCCCTGCTCCAGGGCTTCTTTGAGCTTTTCCAGGGAGTCTATCCCGAGCGCATCGTAAAGCTGCCGGGCGGTCTTGGGGCCCACCCCGGGCACCTCCATGACCTCGAGGACGCCCCGCGGCACCTTCCTCGCCAGTTCCCCGTGCTTGGCGATTTTCCCCGTATTCAAAAACTCCAAAATCTTCTCCGCGAGATCAGGCCCGATACCGGGAAGCTCCAGGAGGGCTTCCTTGCCCCTTTTGGCGACCTCCTCAATGGGGGTGTCCAGGTCATAGAGGGTGCGGGCCGCCTGGTGGTAGGCCCGGACCCGGAAGGGGTTATCCCCCAAGAACTCGCTCATAAGCCCGATCTCCTCAAAGAGGCGGGCAAGCTCCTGGTTTCGCATGCCCTCACTATACGGGTATACTGAGGCCCCATGCCCAGGCCGGACCGGTTCCGCAAACGGGTGGTGGCCCTCCTTAAGGAGGCGGGGCGGCCCCTGCACTACACCGAGGTGGGCCGGCGCCTGAAGGAGGAAGGCTTTTGGCAGGCGGTGCGGGAGCCGGAGAAGATCGCCAAGGTAAGGCTTTCCGCCTTGGCCCGGTGGGAGCGAAGCCCGGTGGTGGCCCTGGGAGGCGGGCTTTACGCCCTCAGGGAAGAAGCCGGTACGAACCCAGAACCTTGAGGTAGTTGGCCCGCTCCAAGGCGGCGGGCTCCGCCACCTTCTGGTAGCTCATCACCCCCCGCATCTCCGCCACGCTGGCGTATTCCTTCTCCTCCATGAAGGCCTTTAGCTCGGCCAACACCGTGCGGAAGTGGCCCGGGCCCCGCTCCAGGATGGCCGAGGTCATCATCACCACCTGGGCACCGGCCAGGAGGCCCTTCACCGCCTCCTTGCCCGTGTGGACACCCCCGGTTAAGGCCAGCTCCAGCCCCACCCGGCCATAGAGGAGGGCGATCCAGTGGATGCGCAGAAGCGCCTCGTAGGGCCGGGACAGGGAGAGAGTGGGGACCACGGACAGGGTTTCCAGGTCAAAATCCGGTTGGTAGAAGCGGTTAAAGAGGACAAGCGCCTTGGCCCCCGTGCCCTCCACCCGCTTGGCGAAGTGGGCGAAGGCGGTGAAGGCGTGGCCCACCTTCACCGCCACGGGCACCCGGACCGCCCCCACCACGGCCCGGATGGTGGAAAGGTACACCTCCTCCACCTCTGCCCCGGACAGGGCAGGGTCCGTGGGGATGTAGTAGAGGTTAAGCTCAATGGCGTCCGCCCCGGCTTCCTCCAAAAGCCTTGCGTACTCCACCCAGCCCCCGGGGCTAATGCCGTTGAGGCTTGCGATGATGGGCACGGAAACCCGCTCCTTAGCCCGGGAGAGGAGGTCCAGGTGCCGCTCCGGGGTCAGGCGGTACTCGTGGGCGCGGGGAAAGTAGGTGAGGGCCTCGGCGTAACTCTCGTGCCCGTAATGCAGGTAATGGTCCAGCATCTCCTCCTCGAGGGCCACCTGCTCCTCAAAGAGGGAGTGCATGACAATGGCCGCCGCCCCGCCGTCCTCCAGCCGCAAGAATCCCTCCAGCTTCTCCGTGAGGGGCGAAGCGGAGGCCACCAAGGGGTGTTCCAGGGTCAAGCCCAGATACGTGGTCTTCAGGTCCATGCCGCCCTCCTAGCTCGCCGGAATGGCCGTGTGGCCCGCAAGCCGTTCTAGCCTTTCCCACCGCGCCCGCACCGCCTCCTCCGCCGCCTCCAAGAAGGCCTCGGCCTCCTCGGGGTGGGTCTGGAGGAGGAGGCGGTAGCGGTTTTCCGCATAGAGGTAATCCCGGAGGGGCAAGGTGGGGGGCTTGGAGTCCAACTTTAAACCCTCCCCAGGGATATACCGGAAAAGCGGCCAGTACCCCGAGCGCTCCGCCAGCTTCTGGTGGTCCATGCCCTTGGCCATGTCAATCCCGTGGGCGATGCAGTGGCTGTAGGCGATGAGGAGGGCGGGACCCCTATGGGCCTCCGCCTCCAAGAAGGCCCGCAGGGTGTGGGCGTCGTTCGCCCCCATGGCGATCTGGGCCACGTACACGTGGCCGTAGCTCATGGCCATGAAGGCCAGGTCCTTCTTGGGGGTGGGCTTGCCCGCCATGGCGAACTTGGCCACCGCCCCCAGGCCCGTGGCCTTGGAGGCCTGCCCCCCGGTGTTGGAGTAGACCTCCGTGTCCAAGACTAAAACCTTCACGTTCGCCCCCGAGGCCAGGACGTGGTCCAGCCCCCCGTAGCCGATGTCATAGGCCCAGCCATCCCCGCCCACAATCCAGACCGAGTGGGGGATGAGGGCGTCCGCCACCGCCAGGAGGTCCCGGGCCTTAGGGTCATCCAGCCCGCTAAGCCGCTCCCGCAAGAGGACCACATCCCTTCGCCGCTCCGTCACGCCCTCCGGCCCCACCTCGGCAAGAAGCCGCGCCAAGAGATCTTCCCCGAGCACCTCACGGAACTCCGGCAGGAGCTTTTTGGCGTGCTCCGCCTTCTTGTCCAGGGCCAGGCGCATGCCCAGGCCGAACTCGGCGTTGTCCTCAAAGAGGGAGTTGGCCCAGGCGGGGCCCCGGCCTTCCTTGTTCTTGCTCCAGGGGGTGGTGGGGAGGTTGCCCCCGTAGATGGAGCTGCACCCCGTGGCGTTGGCCACGATGAGGCGGTCGCCAAAGAGCTGGGAAAGGAGTCTAAGGTAGGGGGTCTCCCCGCACCCGGCGCAGGCCCCGGGGAACTCAAACAGGGGCTCCAGGAGCTGCACGTCCTTGACCGCGTGGAGCTTGAGGCCGGCACGTGGGGTTTCCGGTAGGGACAGGAAGAAGTCCCAGTGCCGGTTCATGGCCTCGCGGACCTCGAGGCGGGGCGCCAGGTTCAAGGCCTTGCGGCTGGGGTTGCGCTTGTCCTTGGCCGGGCAGACCTCCACGCACAAGGAGCACCCCGTGCAGTCGTCCGGGCTTATGGCGAGGACGAACTCGCCAGCAAGCTCCTTCCACATGGCCTTGCGGTGGGGAAACCCCTCCGGAGCCCCCGAAAGCGCCTCCTCCGGCACCACCTTGGCCCGCACCACGGCGTGGGGGCAGACCAGGACGCACTTCCCGCACTGCACGCAGACCTCGGGGTCCCAGGTGGGCACGAACTCAGCGATGCCCCGCTTCTCGTAGCGGGCGGTGCCCGTGGGGTAGGTGCCGTCCACGGGAAAGGCGGAAACGGGCAAGACGTCCCCCAGACCCAAGGCGATGGGGCCCAGCACCTCCTTCACGAAAGGAGGCGGGTCCCCCACCATGGGCGGCACCAGACCCTTTTCTGAGGTGGGGCGCCCAGGAATGGGGAGGGGCTCCACCGCCTGGAAGCCCAGCTCCACCGCCTGGAAGTTCTTCTCCAGAACGCTTCTCCCCCGCTTGCCGTAGGTCTTTTCAATGGCCTTCTTGATACGGGCCTTGGCCTCCTCCTCAGACAAGACCCCCGAGAGCTTGAAGAAGGCCGCCTGCATCAGGACGTTGATGCGGCCCGGAAGCCCCACCCTGCGGGCGAGCTCGTAGGCGTTCACCACGTAAACCTTCAGGTTCTTGCGCAGGATCTCCTCCTGCACGGGCCTGGGCAAACGGTCCCAGACCTCCTCTTTGGGGTAGGGGCTGTTGAGGAGCACCGTGGCACCTTCCTCCGCCACCTCCAGCATGGGGAAGCGCTCCAGAAAACCCCACTGGTGGATGCCCACGAAGTTGGCCCTGCGGATAAGGTAGGGCTTGTTCAAGGGGTTGGGGCCGAAGCGAAGGTGGCTGATGGTGCGGGAGCCGGACTTCTTGGAGTCGTATACGAAGTACCCCTGGGCGTAAAGGGGCGTTTCCTCCCCGATGATCTTGATGGTGTTCTTGTTGGCGGAAACCGTCCCGTCCGCCCCCAAGGCGAAGAAGACCGCCCGCACCGAGGCAGGGTCTTCAAAGTCCACTTCGGGGTACGGGAGGCTCGTGTGCGACACGTCGTCTTGGATACCGATGGTGAAGCCGTGGCGGGGCTTCTCCCCCTTTAGCCCCTCGTAGACCCCCAGGGCCATGGCGGGGGTGAACTCCTTGGAGGAAAGCCCGTAGCGCCCACCCACCAAGAGGGGAACCTCCCCGCCTTGCAGGGCGAAGGCCGCCGCCACCTCCTGGAAAAGGGGCTCCCCCACCGCCCCGGGCTCCTTGCCCCGGTCCAAGACCGCCACCCGGCGCACGCTTTTGGGGAAGGCGGCCAGGAAGTCCTCCAGATGGAAGGGGCGGTAAAGCCGGACCCGCACCATGCCCACCTTCTCGCCCCGCTTGAGGAGGTATTCCACCGCCTCCTCCACCGCCAAGGAGGCGGAGCCCATAACCACCACCACCCGCTCCGCCTCAGGGTGGCCGAAGTACTCGTAGGGGGCATAGCGCCGCCCCGTCACCCCGGCAAAGCGGTTCATGGCCTCCTTGACCGCCTGGGGAAACCGCCGGTAGTAGGGGTTGATGGCCTCGCGGTTTTGGAAGTAGTGGTCCGGGTTCTGCGCCGTGCCCCGGATCACCGGGGCCTCAGGGGTGAGGGCCCGCTTGCGGAAAGCCTCCAAGGCGGGAAAGGGGAAGAGCTCCTTTAGCTCCTTGTCGGAAAGGGGCTGGATCTTCTGCACCTCGTGGGAGGTGCGGAAGCCATCCATGGCGTGGAGGACGGGAAGGCTCGCCTGTAAGGCCACCACGTGGGCGATGGCCGCCAGGTCCTGCGCCGACTGCACCGAGTCGGAAACCAAAATCCCCCATCCCGTGGGGCGCACAGCGTAAAGGTCCTGGTGGTCGCCAAAAATGGAAAGGGCGTGGGTGGCGAGGGCGCGGGCGGCCACGTGGATCACCCCAGGCAAGGCCTGCCCGGCGATCTTGTACATGTCGGGGATCATGAGGAGCAAGCCTTGGCTTGCGGTGAAGGTGGTGGCCAAGGCCCCCTCCTGCAAGGCCCCGTGCAAGGCCCCCGCCGCCCCCCCTTCCGACTGCATCTCCACCACCTTGGGCACCAGGCCGAAGAGGTTGGGCTCGCCCCTGGCCGCCCACTCGTCGGAAAGCTCCGCCATGGGGCTCGAGGGGGTGATGGGGTAGATGGCGATGACCTCGGAGAGGCGGTAGGCGACCCGGGCCACCGCCTCGTTCCCGTCCACGGTAATGGAACGCATAGGCTTCACCTCGCCTCCACCTTAGCCCCCAAAAGGGGTGAGGAATGTCCCAGGGCCGCGAAGGTAAGATGGAAACATGGCCGCTTGGGTGCGCTACCTTGTAACCCTGGTCCTTCTCCTTCTGGCCCTGGTCCTGCCCGACCACCGCCCCTTCCTCCTCCTCCTGGCGGGCCTAGCCCTCCTCCTCAGCCGGCCCCGCGCCTGCCCCCGGGCTTGACGGGAAGCCCCAGGGGGAAAAGACTTGGGGGCGTGGACGCTTTTAAGGAACAGCTAGAGAAGCTCGCCGAGCTGGCCATCCGCGTGGGCCTAAACCTGGAAAGGGGCCAAGAGGTCATCACCACCGCCCCCATTGAGGCTTTGGACTTCGTCCGCCTCCTGGCGGAAAAGGCCTACCGGGAAGGGGCAAGCCTCTTCACCGTGATCTATGGGGACAACGCCCTCTCCCGCAAGCGCCTCTCCTTGACCCCGGAAGAGGGCTTGGATAAGGCCCCCGCCTGGCTCTACGAGGGGATGGCCAAGGCCTTCCGGGAAGGGGCGGCCAGGCTTGCCGTCTCCGGCAACGACCCCAAGGCCCTAGAAGGCCTTCCCCCCGAGCGGATTGGTAAGGCGCAGCAGGCCAACGCCCGGGCCTACAAGCCCGCCTTGGAGGCCATCACCGAGTTCGTCACCAACTGGACCATCGTCCCCTTCGCCCACCCGGGCTGGGCCCAGGCGGTCTTCCCGGGGCTTCCCGAGAAGGAGGCGGTAGGGCGGCTTTGGCAGGCCATCTTCCAGGCCACCCGGGTGGACCAAGAAGACCCCATCGCCGCCTGGGAGGCCCACAACCGCTTCCTGCACGAGAAGGTGGCCTACCTGAACGCCCGCCGCTTCCACGCCCTCCACTTCCGGGGCCCCGGCACCGACCTGGTGGTGGGCCTCGCCGAGGGGCACCTTTGGCAAGGTGGGGCCACGCCCACGCAGAAGGGGCGGCTTTGCAACCCCAACCTGCCCACGGAGGAGGTCTTCACCGCCCCCCACCGGGGGCGGGTGGAAGGGGTGGTGCGGGCCTCGAGGCCCCTAGCCCTCGGGGGCACCTTGGTGGAGGGCATCTGGGCCCGGTTTGAGGGGGGCGTGGCCGTGGAGGTGGGGGCAGAAAAGGGAGAAGAGGTCCTAAGGAAGGTCCTCGCCACGGACGAGGGGGCGAGGCGCCTTGGGGAGGTGGCCCTGGTCTCCGCCGACAACCCCATCGCCAAGACGGGCCTGGTCTTCTTTGATACCCTCTTTGACGAGAACGCCGCAAGCCACATCGCCTTCGGCCAGGCCTACCAGGAAAACTTGGAGGGCCGCCCTTCCGGGGAGGGGTTCCGGAGGCGGGGCGGGAACGAGAGCCTGATCCACATTGACTGGATGATCGGCTCGGAGGAGGTGGACGTGGATGGCCTCCTCGAGGACGGCACCCGCACACCCCTCATGCGGCGGGGGGTCTGGGTGGTGTAGGTCCGAGGGGCTTTCCCACCCCGCCACAGCGGCGGGATATGTTCTTTTCTTCACGATAAAATCCGCTTGTGCTTTCCCTCTCCCCTCAGACCGCGGCCAAGGCCTCGCGGAAAAGCGCCTCCAGGTCCCCGGCGTCCTCCAGGCCCACGGAAACCCGGATGAGGCCTGGGGTAACCCCGGCCTCGAGGCGGGCCTCCTCCTTCAGGCGGCTATGGGTGGTGGTCCAGGGGTGGACGAGAAGGGTGCGGGCGTCCCCCACATTGGGCGCCTTGAGAAGGCGGATGGCGCTAAGGAAGCGGCTTGCCGCCTCGAGGCTTCCCAGGTCCAAGGTGAAGATCCCGCCCCCGGCGGCCAAGTACTTCCTGGCGTGGGGGTAGGCGGGGTCTTCGGGAAGCCAGGGGTAGCGGAGGGCCTTCACCTTGGGGTGGCCCCGCAAGGCTTCCGCAAGCCTGAGGGCGGTCTCGCTCATGCGCCTCACCCTGAGGGCCACGGTCTCCAGGCCTTGGAAGAGGAGGTAGGCGTTAAAGGGGGAAAGGGCCATGCCCGCCAGGGAGAGCCCCAGGGTGCGCACCCTTTCCGGGAAGCACCGGGGCCCCAGGGCCTCCCAGGGGACCTGCCCCTTGAGGTCGGGCTCCAGGAAGTGGGGAAAGCGCCCCCATAGCTCCGTTTCCCGGGAAAGCGCCGCCCCGCCCAAAACCGAGCCATGGCCCGAGGCCCACTTGGTGAGGCTTTGCACCACGGCGTGCGCCCCCCACCGGAGGGGCTTAGCGAGCGCCCCGGCAGCGCCAAAGGTGTTGTCCACCACCAGGGCCACGCCCCTCTCCTCCGCCAAGGTGGCCAGGGCCTCGAGGTCCGGCACCAAAAGGGCGGGGTTGGCCACGATCTCCACGAAGACCAAGCGGGTCCTTTCCGTGAGGGCCTCCCGCACCGCCTCCGGGGTGGGATCCACATAGCGCACCCGCACACCCCATGGGGCCAAGACCTGGTTAAAAAGCCCAATCGTCTGGCCGAAAAGCCCCTTGGCCGCCACCACCTCGTCCCCGGGGCGCAAAAGGGCGAGCAGAGCAGCGAAGGTGGCCGCCTGGCCCGTGGCCAGGGCCACGGCGTCCAGGGCCTCTTCCAGGGCCTTTAGCCGCTCCTCCAGGGCCCGGGTGGTGGGGTCCTTCTGCCGGGCGTAGACGTACCCTTCCCCCGTGGCGAAGCGCTCCTGCCCCTCTTCCAGCGTCTTGAAGCCATAGGCCGCCACGGCGTAGATGGGCAGGCCCACCGCCCCAAAGGGGTCCTCTGGTAAGCCGGCAAGCACCGCCAGGGTCTCGTACTCCACGGACTCCTCCTAGCGCACCAAGAGCACGGGACAAGGGGCCTCGGCCACCACCTTCTGGCTTTGGCTCCCCAAGAAGAGGCTTCCCAGGGCCCCAAGCCCCCGGGTGCCCATGACGATGAGGTCCGCCTTTTCCCCCAAGGCCGCCTGCAGGATGGCGGAGGCGGGCTCCCCTTCCAGAAGCAAGGCATCCGCTCGCGACACCCCAGTGAGGGCCACCGCCTCGGCCAAGACCTTTTCCGCCCGCTCCAGGCGGCGCTTGAGCGCCTCCTCAAAGAAGGGCTCCCCCAGGTAGTCGGGCACGGGCTCGTAGGCGTGGACCACGACAAGCCTTGCCCCGTGGGCCTCCGCCTCGGCTTTGGCCACCCTTGCCGCCCGCTTGGCGTGCTCCGAGCCGTCGTAGGCCAGGAGGATGGTCCTGAACATGCCTAAAGCTTACCCCACTAGGCCTGGGCCCGCCCCGCTGGGAGCTCCACCTCGCGCCCGCAGCGGCAGGTGTCCCCCTCTATGCGAAAGACCGTCCCGTCCGCCTTGGGGTAAAGCCATAGCGCTCCGCAGTCGGGGCAGCGCACCTCCGCCACCAGGGCGCGGATCTCCTCGGGGGAGAAGCGGTAGACCTCGCCGCACCAGTGGCAGACCACCTCCGCGCCCCCGTCTTGGACGATCATCTCCTCCCGCTCCTCGGGGGTGAAGAAGACCAAAGCCTCCAAGGCCTTTTCCCGGTTGCAGCGGCAGCGGAAGCGGGCGGGGATCTCGTTCGCCCCGTAGCCCAAGGCCCTGAGGTCGGTGCGGGCGAAGCCGAGGCCGGCCAAGAGGTCCTCCAAAGCCCCCTCCAAGCCCTTTTCCCTGAGCAGGGGGGTGATGCCGGGAATGCCCTTAAGGTTGGCCTCGAGGCGGCTCAGCACCTCCTCGGAGGCCCCGGGCATCACCTGCACCGCCACCCCTCCAGCCACCTCCACCTCCCCTTCCCCCTTGACCCGAACGCCCAGGAGGATGGCGGAAGGCACCTGCTCGGACTGCCAGAGGTAGTGGGCCAGGTCCTCGGCGATCTCCCCGGAAACCAGGGGCACGGTGCTGGTGTAAACCTCCCCACTGGGCAGGCTCCGGTCCACCCGCAAGACCCCAGCCCCGATAAGCTCGCCCACGTTGAGCTTGCCGTCTTCCCGCAAGGGCACCTCCGCCCTGGGGTTTTGCACATACCCCCGCACGTTCCCCAAGGCGTCCGCCTCCACCACCAGGCCCCCCAAGGGCCCCGTGCCCTCCATGCGCAAGGTGATGCGCTCCTTGGGGGTCTTGAGGAGGAGCTGGGCCAAAAGGAGAGCCCCGGTCATGGCCCGGCCCAAGGCGGCGGTGGCCGTGGGGGAAAGGCCGTGGCGGCGCCGGGCTTCCTCCACGATATCCCCCGTTTCCGCCGCCACCACCCTAAGGTTTCCCTCCCCCGCTAGGCCCCGAAGGATCCTTCCCATACCCCGCCATTATGCCACGAAGCCTATAATCCTCCCTATGGGCCTTGTCCTCTACGATACGCTCAGGCGAAAGAAGGTGCCCTTTGAACCGGCCACGCCCGGGCACGTGGGCATCTACGTGTGCGGCCCCACCGTCTACTCCGACCCCCACCTGGGCCACGCCCGGGGTCCGGTGGTCTACGACGTCCTCCGGCGCTACCTCCTCCATCAGGGCTACAAGGTGCGCTTCGTCTCCAACATCACCGACGTGGGCCACCTCACCGACGACGCCGACCAGGGGGAGGACAAGATCGCCAAGCGGGCCAAGCTGGAGCAACTAGAACCCATGGAGGTGGCGGAAAAGTACATGTGGAGCTACTTTGACGCCATCCAGGCCCTGAACGTCCTCCGCCCCTCCATCGCCCCGCGGGCGAGCGGCCACATCCCGGAGCAGATTGAGCTCACCGAGCGGCTTCTAAACCTGGGGTACGCCTACGAGCGGAACGGAAGCGTCTACTTCCGCGTGCGGGCCTTCCCCGAGTACGGCAAGCTTTCGGGCAAGCGCCTGGAGGAGCTACGGGCCGGGGCCCGGGTGGAGGTGCGGGAGGAAAAGGAAGACCCCCTGGACTTCGCCCTTTGGAAGCGGGCAGAGCCCGGGCACCTCATGCGCTGGAAAAGCCCCTGGGGGGAAGGCTACCCAGGGTGGCACATTGAGTGCACCGCCATGAGCCTCAAGTACCTGGGGGAAGGGTTTGACATCCACGCGGGGGGGATTGACCTGCAGTTCCCCCACCACGAGTGCGAGATCGCCCAGGCGGAGGCGGCGGGCTACCGCTTCGCCCGGCACTGGATGCACCACAACCACGTCCTCCTGGAGGGGGAGAAGATGGCCAAGAGCACGGGGAACCTGGTCCTCCTCCACGACCTCCTGCAGGCCCACGAGCCCATGGCCCTCCGCTTCTACCTCCTCCAGACCCACTACCGAAGCCCCATGGACTTCACCTGGGAGGGGCTGGAAAGCGCCAAGCGGGGCTACGCCCGCCTCCTCCAGGCCTACCGGGAGGTGCGCCAAAGGCGGAAGGGTGCTCAAAGCGGCACCACCCCCGAGCTGGAACGGGCCCTAGACGCCCTGGAAAAGGCCTTCTTCGCCGCTTTGGAGGACGACCTCTCCACCCCCGAGGCCCTGGCCGCCTTCTTCACCTTCCTGCCCGAGCTCAACCGCCTCCTACCCGAGGCCAAAGGGGATAGCCTGGCCCGGGCCGAGGCCCTCTTGCACACCTTGGGGGAGGGCATCCTGGGCCTCTTCCCCCCACGGGTCTTGGAGGACAAGCTTTCCGGGCCCCTTCTGGAAGGCCTCATCGCCCTCCTTCTGGAGCTCCGGGAAGAGGCCAGGAGGGCTAAGGACTTCGCCAAAAGCGACCGCATCCGCGAGCGGTTAAAGGACCTTGGGGTCATCGTGGAGGACACCAAGGAAGGCCCCAAATGGCGGCTGGAGCTAACCTAAAAAGCCCCCGGGGTACCCCGGGGGCCAAACGCTTGGGAGGCTAGCGGGGGATGGGGTAGCCCCCGGCCTCGAGGACCGCTCCCGCAATCTCCCTCCTCAGAGCAATCATATCCACGGCGGGCCGCTTTGTAAGCCGGCGCACCGCCGAGAGAATGAAGCTTTGCTCATCCCCCTGCGCCAACCGGGGTACCACCTGGCTGGCCCGCACCTGTGCCCGATCCGCTGCCTGGTAAAGGTACAGTCGGGCCATCTTTTCCGCTACCCCTCCAAGCCTACGGGCCCGCAACAAGGCGCTTTCCGCCGCATAAATATCAATGAGCAGGTCCGCAGCGGCAGCCAAGAGTTCCTCCTCCTCCTCAAGCCTCTGCTGAAAACGCATGGCCCCCAGACCTGAGAGCATGAGGGCTAGCTTTTTCAAGCTTTGGATCAGGGCTGCCTCCGGGTCCTCCGGTTCGTCAAAGCTGGGGGACATGAGCTCATCTTGAAGCTTGGTAGCCGCCTGCACCAAGGGCAACTCCCCCTTCATGGCCCGTCTAAGGAGCATGCCCGGGATCAAAAGGCGGTTGATCTCGTTGGTTCCCTCAAAGATACGGTTAATGCGAGCATCCCGGTAAGCCCGCTCTATGGGGTACTCCTGAGAATACCCGTAGCCACCGTGGATCTGTACCCCCTCATCCACAGCGTAGGCCAAAACCTCCGATCCGAGCACCTTGATGATACTGGCCTCTACAGCATACTCCTCAATGCCAGCCATCACCGCCTCAGGGCCTTTCTTATCGCCAATGGCCTCATCGATGAGGCCCATGGTGCGGTAAACGGCGCTCTCCCCGGCGAAGGCCCGTGTGGCCATCTCGGCCAATTTCTCTTGGATGAGGCCGAACTGGGCGATGGGCCGACCAAACTGCACCCGTTCCTTGGCGTACTTGGTGGAAATCTCCAGCGCTAGCTTTGCTCCACCAATGGATCCCGCCCCAAGCTTGTAACGGCCAACATTCAAAATGTTAAAGGCGATTTTGTGGCCTTTGCCAATCTCGCCCAACACATTTTCCACGGGCACCTTGACATCTTCTAGGATCACCTGCCTGGTGGAAGAGGACTTAATGCCCATCTTCTTCTCTTCGGGACCCACCTTCACCCCGAAGCTCCGCTCCACGATGAAAGCGGTGAACTTCTCCCCATCCACCTTGGCAAAAACGATGAAAACATCCGCGAAGCCGGCGTTAGAGATCCATTGCTTGACGCCGTTCAGTATGTAGTACTTCCCGTCCTCCGAAAGGGTGGCCCGGGTCTTACCGGAAAGCGCATCCGAACCCGCACCAGGCTCGGTAAGGCAGTATGCGCCCACCCACTCGCCCGCTACCATCTTGGGCAAATACTTTTGCTTCTGGGCCTCGCTGCCAAAGTAGATGATGGGAAGCATAGCCAAGGTGGTATGGGCCCCATGGGTAACGGCAAACCCCCCTAGCCCCGCAAGGTTTTCCGCAATCACCGTGGAAACGGTTTTGGGAAGGTCAAGCCCCCCATACTCCTCTGGCGTTTCAGCACCCAAGAGGCCCAACTCCCCCGCTTTACGGAGCAGGTCGCGGTTCAGCTCCAGCTCGCCGTGCTCCAGGCGCTCCAAGAGAGGGAGAACCTCCCGCTCCGCAAACGTCCGGGTCGTTTTGGCTATCTCGCGGATCGCGGAGTCAAAGTCCTCCGGCGTATAAATCCGCTCCGGTGCTTCCAAAAGCCACCCACCACCCTTTTGCCAAAGCTTCCTTTCCTGAACCATACGCTCCTCCTTCTAAGCCGGGTACACCTCAAAGACACCAGCAGCCCCCATGCCGCCGCCGATGCACATGGTGACAAGGCCGTAGCCCCCCCCACGACGGGAAAGCTCGCTGATGAGCTGGGCCGTGAGCTTGGCCCCCGTGGCCCCCAAGGGGTGGCCCAAGGCGATGGCCCCGCCATTCACGTTGGTCTTCTCCTCCGGCATGCCCAGGGTGCGCATCACCGCCAGAACCTGGGCGGCGAAAGCCTCGTTGAACTCTATGAGGTCAATCTGGTCCAGGGTGAGGCCCGCCCGCGCCAGGGCCTTGGGCACCGCCTTCACCGGACCGATGCCCATGACGTCGGGCTCCACCCCCGCCACGGCGAAGCTGACAAAACGGGCGAGGGGCTTTAGGCCCAAGGCCTCCGCCTTTTCCCGGCTCATGACGATCACCGCCGCTGCCCCGTCGGAGTAAGGGCTGGCGTTCCCCGCGGTCACCGTGCCCCCCTTCTTGAAGGCGGGGCGGAGTTTGGCCAGGGCCTCGAGGGTGGTATCCGGACGAACGGTTTCATCCACCTGCACAACCGCTTCCTCCACCACCTTTTTAGACCCCTGGAAGCTCACCTTGGGAACGCGGATCGGTACGATCTCGGTAAACTTTCCTTCCCGTTGCGCCTTGGTGGCCAACTGATGGCTCCGATAAGCCCACTTATCCTGATCGTCCCGGGATATTCCGAAGCGCTCCGCTACCCGCTCGGCGGTGTAACCCATACCTATGTAGGTGGAGTAAGCCTCCGGGCTCCAGGTATCCGGGGTCAGGTCAGGGTGCAAACGGGTAACAAACCCCGACATGGGAACCTGGCTCATCACCTCCACACCCCCCGCAAGCACCGCATCCGCCATTCCCGTCATGACAGCCTGAGCTGCCATGGCGATGGTTTGCAATCCCGAGGAGCAAAAACGGTTAACGGTTGCCCCCGACACTTCTATGGGGAAACCCGCCCTCAAAAGGGCCAACCGCGCGATGTTAAGCCCTTGCCCCGCCTCAGGGACCGCGCAACCCCAGAGGACATCCTCCAGCTCCCCTGGATCAAGGCCAATCCGCTCCACAGCACCGCGCATCACCTGCGCAGACAGATCCACCGGATGCAGATTCGCAAAAACGCCGTCCCGCTTTCCCCGCCCAACGGGGCTCCTAACCGCACTAACAATGACCGCCTCGCGCATTTTCTATCCCCCTAACGCCACCTAGTTCCGCAGCGGCTTACCCGTCTTCAGGGTGTAAGCGATGCGCTCCTGGGTCTTCCGGGTTCCCAAAAGCCGGACAAAAGCCTCGCGCTCCAATTCCAGCAGGAAGTCTTCCGTCACCTCACGCCGCGGCCCACCTCCACCAGAAAGAACCCACGCGATTTCCTGACCAATCTTGACCTCGTGGTCTGTAATTTCTCCCGCTTCCCGGAACTGCCAAACAGCGTACTTTAAGTTCCCTAGAGCTTCGTCCCCCAACACGGTAATCCTTGACGGAAGGGGAGGCCTGTAGTCCACGGCAAGCTCTAACACTTTACGCTTTGCATCCGCGATGAGGAAATCGCGATTCATCGTTATGCCATCCCGATCCCGAAGGAAGCCAAACTTCTTGGCCTCGAGGGCACTCGTTGCCACTTTAGCAGTGGCAATAAGTTCAAAAGCTCTGCGCACACCCTCAAATAAGTCCGCCTGAGCGAAGCCAGAAAGCTCCCTAGTGAAGCGCAAAAGCATTTCCTTTGTGCCGCCGCCCGCGGGCAACAAACCAACCCCCGCCTCCACCAGGCCCGTGTATAGCTCCGCGTGGGCCTGCACATGGTCCGCATGGAGCATGAACTCAGCTCCCCCGCCTAAGGTCAGGCCGAACGGGGCCACCACAACCGGGAATGGGGCATACCGAATGGCTTTGGTTGCTTGCTGGAAGAAGTAGGTGGCACGCTTAAGCTCAGCCCAATCTCCTTCCTGGGCCAGCGACAAAATCAAGGCGAGGTTAGCGCCAGCCGAAAACGCCCGGGGATCCTCGTTGCCGATGACCAAGCCCAAATACTCCCCTGCCTCCACTATGCGCAACGCCTTCTCTAACGTTCGGAGGACCCCCTCGCCGATGGCGTTCATCTTGCTGTGGAACTCCAGCAAGAGCACCCCATCGCCCAAATCCAGAACAGAAGCCTCCGAAGTAGAATGGAGGATCTTGCCTTCCCGCTTCAGGGGCTTCAGTTGTATGACATCGGGACGGCTCGGCAGAGGATGATAAACCCCGTCAAAGCCCAGGAATGTCCCGTTGCGGTAAAAGCGCTCTTTACCTGCGATCCAGTCTGGTTCCTGAAGCCCAAATTCCTGGAATACCTGGCGCACATAATCCAGGCCAAGGGCGTCCATGTTCTTAAAGGGTCCCTCTTCCCACCCGAAACCCCACTCCAAGGCCTGATCTACCCCTACCAGGTCATAGGCGATCTCGGGGGCCTTGGAAACCGTATAGTGGGCTGTAGAGGCGAAGAGTTCCTTCAAGAAGGCTCCGTATTTTCCAGGCAATTGCTGTGCGCCCCGCAGCCGCTCCTCTAAGGGCTTGTCCTTTAAAGCCCTTAATTCGGGCAACTCTAACTTCTGACGCGGGCGATATTCCAATGTCTTGTAATCCAAGGTGTATCGTTCCCCATTTTCCTTTTTGTAGAAGCCTGCCCCCGTCTTATCCCCTAAAAGCCCACGCTCCACAATCTGGTAAAACCACGCAGGAAGCGTAAAGTCTTCCCCAGTAGCCTCCGCGAGCTCTTCCGCCACCAGCTTCAAGACATCCAAACCCGTGAGATCCGCGGTGCGGAAAGTGGCAGAATTCGGGCGCCCTAAGAGAGAACCTGTGAGCGCATCCACTTCGTCAATGGTGAGGTCGTGCTTTTCCATAAGCCGCATCGCCTGCACCATGCCGTACACACCCAGCCGGTTGGCGATGAAGCCCGGGCTATCCTTGGCCAGGACCACCCCCTTACCCAAGATGCGCTCACCAAAATGGCGAATGGCGGCCACCACGCTGGCATCCGTTTCAGGCGTGGGAATGATCTCTAACAAATGGAGGTAACGCGGCGGGTTAAAGAAGTGCGTCCCCAAAAAGCGGCGCCGGAACTCATCTGTACGCCCCTCCAGCAAAATCCGCATGGGAATACTGCTCGTGTTGGAGCTAACAATGGCTTCCGGATGGAGCACAGACTCCAATCGGCCGTAAAGCGCCCGCTTCGGCTCCACTTTCTCTACAATGGCCTCTACCACCCAATCACAATCCCGCAGCATGTCCAGATTGTCTTCAATATTGCCTACCTCTATGTACGAGGCCAAGTCCTTGTCCATGAACGCGGGAAACTTTGACTTCAAAGCCCGCTCAATGCCCTGCTTCGCCGGGGCATTCCGATCATCCTGTCCCGGGATATCCAAAAGCACCACGGGAACACCTGCGCTAATCACCAAAGCCGCAATCCCACTACCCATGGTTCCGGCCCCTATGACCCCTACCTTTTTTATCCGACGCATCTTTGCCTCCCTAAACTTATACTCAGTCAAAGTTTACGCTCACAAGCCGTCAACGTCAAGACTTAACCCCTCCCTTGTCAAGGTTCACCCATCTGTCCGCTGCTTACAAAGCTCCAAGAACGCCCGCCTGAGCTCCCTAACCTCCTCACGAAGTGCGCCCAGCTCTTTTTCCACTTGCATTAAGCGGCTCTCCAACGATCCCTGGCGCATCTGTCGGCGCATATAGAATTCCGCTATAAGCCGCATGCTTGGATCCTCCATTAACCAGCGCATAAAGGCGTCTGTCAAGGTCTCCCGTCGTCCAGGAACACCGTGGTCCTTACCATATAGCAAATGCCGCTCTATCAACTCCGGAATTCTTGGATTTAACGGGCCACCACTTTGCCTGTAAAAAGCGCGTATCCGCTCTTCCATGCTCAACCCGTTTTTTTCCCTCATGCACCCCTCCTAAATACGCTGACGCACAACCCTGTAGACCAAGTACGCTGAAAGGAGCAACCCTCCCCAAAGCCCAACCTGCCCAGCGAACCGTACCATGGAAGGATTGCCCGGGACCCCCCCGCCAAACGCCAGCAGAATTGCACCTCCTAAAAACAGCCCACTGGCTAACATGCCCAGGGAAAGGCGGTTAACCAACCGTGAGATCAAGCGTTCTTGGTCTTGGGCAAGCCTTCCCTCCAGAACCAATCTCAGCTCATTCCAAGCCAGATTTTCTAGAATTTCTTTGACTCTACGTGGAAATGTGGCTAAAAATTCCAACCCCTCAGCCAACAAGCTCGCATTTGTCCGGTAGTTAAAGCGGCGCTTAAGCCAGCTTTCTATGATACGTATATCTGCCGATTCCACCACATGGTGGAAGCTAATCTCCGGGCAGATCCAGCGCGCCGTGCCTTCCGCCGCAGACCATCCCTTCGCCCATAAGGCGAGTCCGGAAGGTATACGGCAGTGGTTCTGGAAGGCGATCTTTATAGATCGAATCAGAAAATCACCCCAATTTCGTAGGCTGCCCTGCTCAGAGTTTACATAGTGAATACCCAAGGCACGAAGCTGATCCCGCAGTTTTCCCCGATCCGTAAAAGCTGTGGGTTCGTACACCTCCATAATCGTTTCGGCTGCGTCTTTTGCCTGACCAGATCGCACGTGAAGCAATGTGCGAAAAATCGCTTCAATGTGTGTTGCATCCATGCGCCCCATCATACCCCAGTCAATGATGTAGCACTTGCGGTTATGGCGATGAATCATTAAGTTCCCCCCGTGAGGGTCTGCATGATACAGGCCCTCCAGGAAGGTTTTAATGTAGATGTGGGCTAAATCCAACATGATTTCCAAACGCTCCTCAAAGGTGAAAAAATCCACTGGAAAATCCTTCAAATTCCAACCATCTACAAACTCCATCACCAACACGCGCTGGGTCGCCAGATATACCTCGGGGACAGCTAACGTAGCAAACTCCTCGGCCATCCGTCGCCCTTCTTCGGTATTGCGCGCTTCCAAGCGCATATCTAGCTCTGAGAGTGCGCTGGAATAATAGTCCTCCAATATGCCGGGCAGATCTACCGAAGCAGCAACTGGAGGAGGCAAAAGGCGCTGGATCCGTGAAGCGAGCCGCTTTATGACACCAATATCGGTTTGGAATAGCAAGTCAACCAGAGGCCTTACCACTTTAACTGCGCAAGCCCGGCCATCCCGCAATTCCGCCCGATACACTTGAGCCACCGAAGCAGAGGCCAGGGGTTGTGGGTCAATCCAATTAAAGGTATCCAACCCGTCCGGAAGTTCCTCTTGAAGCACCAAAGCGATGTACGGAAACGGCATGGGAGGAACTTCATCTAGCAAGGTTTTCAATTCGTCGGTAAACGGATCGGGAAAGAGCTCTTGTCGTGTAACCAAAACCTGACCCAACTTTATGTAAGTGGGGCCGAGTTCTTGGAAAGCCTGTTTTACCCGGCGCCCCAGAGCACGCCACCCCTCCTCCGTCCTGGGCACTCCACCTGCGAGGATCTGGGACAACCCATATCTGGCTATCACGCTCATGACCGCACGCATCCGGGCCCGCGGCGTGATAGCTTTCGCCTTCAGGTCCAACTCCTTCTTCAGCCGCTTGCGCTCCTCTTCGGACAGATGGTACCGCCGCGCCGAATCTACCATTCCAACCCCCTACTTCAACACCGCCGCCAGCTGAAACTCCGTGCCCCTAGCACCCAGTACGAAACCTCCACGCTGGAGCAGACCAAAGCGCAGTTCCGCTCCAGGCCATTCCCATCCAACACGCAAACCCAACGCAAATCCCGAAGGACCTCCCAAGCCCACTTCCACCCCCATCGGAACTTGAGGGAAAACCCGGTAAGATGCACCCAAACCTATCCGCCAGCCTTCTTCAAGCGGCCCTCCCAATACCCCCCGAGCCCGTGCCATAAGAAACACTGGATCACCCTCTCCAAGAAAAAGCGGGTAGTAAGCGTAGGCATCCACCTCCGTGGGTAAGGACAGGGATTCGGATACCTGGTTGGTCTGCGAAACGCAGCTAACCTGGGCATTGCTTGTGGCATTACGAAGGCAATCCACAATATCCAACGCCGTTGCATCCGTGGCTTGCATCATCACCGCTGTGCGTTCGCCCGCATAGCTGAGCCTTCCCAAAAACCTGATACGAACCCCCGCACCCAACGTGGGCAAACGTGTTTGCAGACCAAGCCCCAGTTGATAACCGAACCCACCCCCCCCACGCACCGCCTCGAGGCCCACCATGCCATCGTATCCGTTGGCATCGTAATAGAGATTCCCCCCCAAGGTTGCCTGGGCCAAGAACCTTGTATACAGGAGCGATATTTCTGTACCCGCTACAACGAGCCCATCCAAGATAGGCAAGGCTGCTTGAAGCGTCAACCGGTCAAAAACCGTACCTATACCTTGGGTGCCATCCAACACGAGCGCATCTCCCGGCTGCGCGCCGTCTTGCGCCAAGGCTACCAAATCCTTACCGATGTTAAGTAAACCTCGAGCTTCAATACCGTAGGAAAGTCCTAGGCTAAAAGCTGCCGAACCTGTTAGCGGATCTATCCCAAAAGGCCAAGCTAACGCAAGCACCTGTCCCCGCCCTTGTAAAGTAGCCACCGAATTCACACCCTTGGGTACCCTGGCAGCAAGGAGAAGGATGTCCGTCGGTTGCGGATCCTTTAATAGCGCAGCCACATTGACTAAATCGGCCAGCGTCAGCGTGTTGTTATCAACATCCAGCTCCATACTCGGAAGGCCAATCCTCATGCCCCCCTCCATCGGCAGGACTTGCGGGCCTTCCGGATAAAAAGCGGGCTGCCCCAAAGCCACAACCCCAAGTGCTAGCCAACATCCAACCACCCAGCGAACACCTCGCATCGTTTTACCTCCCAATTCGCAACCTTGCTGTACCCTTGGCAAAAATACGCAATTGGTCTTCTGCTTTGAAGCGAAACACCCCCTGGCTTCCTTGGGGTCCCTGGAGGCGCAAACGCGCTGCCACGTGAACGTTCTCCTGTCCCAATAGACCTAAGAAACGCTTGGTCTCTTCCTGAGTTAACTCCACGGTGATTACCTTGCGGGAAACCCCCAACGAACGGCCGTCGGAATCCACCTGCGGAGCGGGTATTGACTCAGATGTCGTATAAACGAAATCCTGCGGCAAAGGTGCATCAAACCGAGGATTATCTCCTGATCCAGCCCACAAGGTCACCCCTAAAACCTCCGTGGGCAGACTGGACTCGAGCTCCAAGGTAAGGCCTAATTTCTCCGTGTAGCGCTTAAGCTCCTCCACAGTGCTCGTTGGCAGTGCACCCAAAGGCGAAGCAAGCGCCTTCGTGGCGACCTCCAAGGGACTCGAGGCCTTAGCGCCAAAGGGAGCTAAAACCCGAGCCCCTGTAACGCTTTGCTGTATGTTGCATCCTGTTATGCCGCATCCCCTTTGCCCTACATACGCAATGAGATCCCCAAGATCCGCCAATGGGGTAAGTTTAAGATCCACCCCCACTGCGCCTTCAAACACGGATGTTCCTAAGGCATTGAGCAAGGCGCTCGCCTCGGCCACCACCTCTACGGGCTTCCCCGTCTCAAAGCGGAACTCCGTGTTTCCATCAGCAACCCGGCTTAAAAAGCTTGTGCACGAATTACCCCCTCGCACACAAACCGCAATGTCCTTCGCCCGCACATACCCCTCGGGTAACGTCAGGGTGAGGGTTTGCAAAAGATAAGCCTCGGGAAGCTGCGCCTGTCTCAGGAGATTTTGCAAAGAGTAGTTCACACCGCCAATTTGGGGTAGAGAAACCTCTTTCCTTACTGGCCGGTTAAGCTCTAGCGCAGAAACAAAAAACGCTAGTTCAAAATCCGGGACCCCAATCTCTAAGGCCATATCCCCTTGACGGATCCCGCCCCTTTCCCCTTCCCTATCCATAACAAAGAGGCGAACATTGGGGCTTTCGCCAAAAAGGAGCCCATAAAGGTCCTCTACGCCCAGCTGCACCCTGGCCAAAGGAATGTCCCGATACTCTGGCGTAAGGGGAGTTTCCGGAGCCAGATTCCTCCTAGCCTCATCCGGACTTGGAAGGCCACACGCTCCCAAAACCCCCCCTAAGGTGAGCCAAACCCAAGCACGCCACCCCTTCATAACCCACCTCCCTTTCCCCCTTCTTCCCGCAACACCCGCCGGAGAACCTTTCCAACCAAACTCTTCGGCAATTCCTCACGAAATTCCCATTTTCTCGGAACCTTGTACACAGCCAGGTGCTTACGGCAATACTCTTCCAATTCCTGCTCTGTCACCTGCCCGCGTGCTTCTGGCCTCAAGACCACAAAAGCCTTAACAGTCTCTCCCCGATAAGGATCGGGAACACCCACTACCGCAACTTCTAAAACTCCAGGATGGCTGTAAAGAACCTCCTCTACTTCCCGCGGGTAAATGTTGTAGCCACCCGCAATGATCAAGTCTTTTTTCCGATCCACGATGTAAAAGTAGCCTTCTTCATCCATCCGGGCCATATCGCCGGTATAAAGCCATCCATCCCTCAAAACCTGCGCCGTCTCTTCAGGCCTCCGCCAGTACCCCCGCATAACATTGGGACCTCGGACCACTAGCTCTCCCACTTCTCCAGGAGGCAGCTCCTTGCCCGCTTCATCCACCACCTTCGCCTCTACGCCGGGAAGGGGCAAACCTATGGATCCCACCTTGCGCTTACCAAAAAGGGGGTTGGCGTGGGTCACGGGGCTCGCTTCAGTCAGGCCATATCCCTCTATGAGCTTGGCCCCGGTTACCTCCTCAAACCGCTTCGCCACCTCCACAGGGAGAGGAGCCGCCCCCGAAATGCAAAACTTGATAGAAGAAACATCTCTTTTTGCCAAGTTTGGCACTTGCAGGAAACCCACGTACATTGTGGGTACCCCAGGGAAAAGGGTCACCCGGTGATCCTCCACATGATCCACCAATTCCTTGGACTCAGGCCGAGGCACCAGGATGAGCTTCCCCCCCCCTTTGATCCCCAAGTTCAGGGCCACGGTCATCCCATAGACATGAAAAAAGGGCACCGCACACAAGCCCACCTCATTGCCCTCCTCCAAGCGGAACTTATCCTGCCTGAAACGACCCGCTTCCATCCACGACCAAACCTGGTAAACGTTGGCCACCAGGTTCCTGTGCGTAAGCATGGCTCCCTTAGGGGAACCGGTGGTGCCCCCGGTGTACTGCAGCAATGCCAAATCATCCGGATGTACTCCTACTGGTTGAGGTTCTCCTGCTTCTAAGAGAAGGGCAAAATCCTTTCTCTTGGGATGCTGTGGCAATTCCTGCCAAATCCCCTCCTGCTTAGCCTTTGCCACATACAAAACATTGAGGGGAGGGGGTAGGTAATCCTGAATCCCCGCGGTAAACACCTGCTCCACCGACGTTTCTCCTTCAATTTCTAGATAACGCGGGAAAGCGAGGTCCAAGATAATCAAAAAGCGAGCCTCAGTATCTTGAAGTATAGTCCGCATTTCCCGGGGTGTGTAGAGCGGGTTCATATTAACCACAACCCCTCCGGCGCTTAGCACCCCATAGTAGGCAATCACGTACTGAGGGGTATTCGGTAACATCAACGCTACTCGCTCTCCCTTTTTCAAGCCCAGGCGCTGTAAATTGGCCGCAAGTCTCTGAGAAAAGGATAAGAGCTCTGCGTACGTGATCTTCGTGCCGTAGAAGAAGAGGGCTTCCTTTGAGGGCCATTTCCGCGCAGACTCCTCCAGAAGAGCCTGAACAGGCACTTCGGGATACTCAAGCTCCAGCGGAACCCCCGGGTCATAGAACTTGAGCCAAGGTTTTTCCTCCGCCCGCGTCATTTCGCTGTCCCCCTCTTGCGGTTAAGCTCCTCCATCAGCTTGCGAGCCCGCTCGTGCTCATACTTGTCTTCAGCCGTTTTGGCTGGGGTCGCTAGCGCCGTGGTCAAGCCGCGCTCGGATTCCTGGAAATCTCCGATCAGCAAGTTCGCATAGCCCCCATCCACGTAACCCAAGACCACTCGTTTGGAATTGCTACGCTGGCTCTCAGCCTTATCTAAGAACACCCGCACTTGATCCCGCTTACACCCAAAGATTAAGCATATGTTGCGCGAAACCCCCTCCGCATGCCACAACGCCATACCAATATATGGATCTGGGAATTGCGGGGCCAACTCAATCGCCTTACTGAAAGCAGAGCGAATCTGGTTCACCAAGAGCGCTTGTGTGAATAGACCTGCATACTGAACGTACCTTCCCAAGGCTTGTCCCAAGGCGAAGTAAGCCTTTGCCTCGGCACTCACGTCAAAAGACGCCTTGCGTTTCTCTTGAGGAGAGAGCTTTATCGCCTCGCGGGCCGCATCTGCAGCGCGCCTAAACCAATCTTGACGTTCGGCATCCTGTGCCTGGTAACGGGCGTAGTTTGTGGCGCTATAGGAGGCTAGGATAAAACCCCAGGCGTCCTTTCGCGCAAGCGCCTTTTCGTAGACCTCCCGGTAACGTCCCGCATCGTGGAGCGCCTCGAGGTCCGCCAACTCCACCGGGAAATCGGGGGGAGAAGCCACCCGGAGATCGCCTTGTGCCGCTACTGTCAACGAGGACACCCACATGGCGCTAACCGCTATACCTGCCAGGGCCTTCCGCATGCCAATCAGCATCTGCTTTGCCTCCTTCCCAACACCCTTGCCACGTATTGGATACGTTGTGCACTAACCTAGGACGTACTCCCAACCACCGTCAATTGGGGGAAAGAAAAACTATCACACTACACATACTCGAAGTTCACATTGTGATACTCGCTCCCTTTATATCCTAGCCAACTTTCTGGGACAAACACCCTTTTAGCCTGATTCCTTCGTGTGCTACCTCATAGCTCCACCCCGGCCATCCTGAGAAGCACCCGGCTACGTATGAGGTTGTGAACAAGCAGGATGAGGTTCACCCGGGCCACCAGCCCCCAGTAGGACCGGGCCTCTATCCGATGAAGCCCCAAAGACCGCACCATCACGCTGAAGCGGGTCTCTATCCAGTTCCGTACCCTTCCCATCCACCCTCTCCACCCCGTCTCCACCACCCTTCCTCCCCTGACCCGATAGGGTGGTGTCTTGACTCCCTGGACCCAACGAAAGCCCCGGTCCCCGAGGACCGCGGGCAGACCGTCCAGCAGGTCCCTCCCCCAGGTCTCCCGGGCATTACCGGGGAGAATGGCCCAACGAAAGAAGAGACCCCGCTCGTTCATCACTGGCATGAGGACGTAGCCCGCGAAAGCCCCCAGAGGTCCTACCCCCATCGCGGCCTCGGGAAGAGAGAGGCCGTGGATGCGGTGGCCGTGGGCCAGGGGGATAGGCTTGAGGTCCACCACCTGCAGGAGGCCTTGTCCCCCAGAGAGCCTCATGGCCAGGTGAGCCAACAACCCCTGGGCCTTCTGAAGGACCCGGTAGAAGCGGGAGAGGTGGGGGAGGGAGGGGAAGTAGGCCTTGAGGGTGGTCTTGGCGGCCAAGTAGCCTTTGGCGAGGTCTTGGCCTTGCAAAAGGAGAAAGATGGCGAGGGTTAGGAGCTCGGCCAGGGTAGCCTTCTGGTGCTTTTGCTTTGGGGGGAGCTTGAAGTCCTGAGCTTGCAAGGCCTTGAGTTCGTCATCCACCCAAATGTAGGTAGCCACCAGAAGGGTTTCCGCGTCAAGATAGTAAAGGGGGTGCTCACGATCTTGCTGCATAGCACCCCCTCTTTTTTCACATCCCGAGGGTC
>NZ_JTJB01000042.1 GCF_000794385.1 Thermus sp. 2.9 | reverse complement strand
GTCAAGATGCCCTGGCCCCCCTTGACAAGGATACTTGACCTAGTCTAAGGTGAAACCTGCATTCCCAAATCGGGAGGTGAGGAACACATGTACGAACCTTTTTCCGACCAATGGGCCAAGGCCTACTGCGAGGCACTTAACAACAACCCTGCCTACCGCCAAGCTGCAGCAACGTGGGAAGGGGCGCTTATCTTGGCCGTGGAGCCCGATCCCGCTTTGGGTCTAGATGAGAAGCGGGGGATTTACCTGGACCTATACCACGGCGAATGCCGCGATGCCCGGCAAGCCACAGCAGATGACTTTGAGCAGGCCCCCTACATCATCAGCGCGGATGCCCGTACCTGGAAACAAATAATTGAGGGCGAACTGGACCCGGTCTCTGCCCTCATGCGCGGTAAGGTCAAACTGGAAAAGGGGGACTTGGCAGCCCTAAGCCAATACATGATGGCGGCATTGGAACTGACCAACACCGCAAAACAAGTACCTACCCAGTACCCCGAAGGGCTCTAACTATGCGCGCAGTGGTTTTTGAAAACAAAGAGCGCATCGCCGTCAAGGAGGTCAATGCCCCTCGCCTACAGCATCCCCTAGATACCCTCGTGCGCGTGCACCTGGCCGGCATATGTGGCTCGGACTTGCACCTTTACCACGGCAAAATACCTGTTCTCCCCGGAAGTGTACTAGGCCACGAGTTCGTGGGCCAAGTGGAAGCCGTGGGCGAAGGTATCCAAGATCTTCAGCCAGGGGACTGGGTTGTTGGACCGTTCCACATCGCCTGTGGCACCTGCCCCTACTGCCGAAGGCACCAGTACAACCTGTGTGAACGGGGAGGCGTCTACGGTTATGGCCCCATGTTTGGCAATCTCCAAGGAGCCCAGGCGGAAATCCTTCGGGTTCCCTTCAGCAACGTCAATCTCCGGAAACTACCTCCAAACCTAAGCCCAGAACGGGCCATCTTTGCCGGCGATATCCTCTCCACAGCCTATGGAGGACTCATCCAGGGCCAGCTCCGGCCCGGTGATAGCGTGGCTGTCATCGGAGCGGGGCCCGTGGGATTGATGGCCATTGAAGTAGCCCAGGTATTGGGTGCGAGCAAAATACTTGCCATAGATCGCATCCCTGAGCGATTGGAACGCGCCGCTTCCCTCGGCGCCATCCCCATCAACGCCGAACAAGAAAATCCTGTCCGGCGAGTTCGCTCTGAAACCAACGATGAGGGGCCAGATTTGGTCCTCGAGGCTGTAGGCGGAGCTGCCACCCTCAGCTTGGCCCTGGAGATGGTACGCCCTGGGGGAAGGGTATCAGCTGTTGGGGTGGATAACGCCCCCTCCTTTCCATTCCCTTTAGCATCGGGCCTGGTCAAGGACCTAACCTTCCGTATAGGTTTGGCCAACGTCCACCTCTACATTGATGCGGTTCTGGCCCTTTTGGCTAGCGGCCGTTTGCAACCGGAGCGGATTGTTTCCCACTATCTCCCCTTGGAGGAGGCTCCTCGAGGGTATGAGCTTTTTGACCGGAAAGAAGCGCTAAAAGTCCTTTTGGTTGTCAGGGGGTGATGAAAGGTGTTAAGGGAAGGGTTCCAAACAGCGCGGGTAGGCCTGAAGGACTCGTTTCCTCTCCAACTTTACCACAAGGCAAAGAAGTACTTCTGGGATCCGAGGAGCATCGACTTTTCTGTAGATAAGGAAAGCTTCGCCACTCTAGACGAGGGGCAAAAAGAAGCATCCCTGCATTTGGCCTCCCTTTTCGTGGCAGGCGAAGAAGCGGTCACCCTTGATCTGCTTCCCCTGGTTCAAGTCATCGCCCGAGAGGGGCGATTAGAAGAGGAGATGTACCTGACTACTTTCCTAGTGGACGAAGCCAAGCACGTTGAATTCTTTGATCTCCTCATCCGGGAGGTTGCTCAAGAAGCCGATCTAGAGCGTTTCCACAGCGTTAATTACAAAAAAATCTTCTACGAAGAGCTACCAAAAGCCATGGGGCGCCTTTTGGATGACCCCTCACCCGAAGCCCAGGCGGAAGCTGCCGTTACCTACAATATGATCGTTGAGGGCGTTTTGGCAGAAACCGGATACTATGCTTACTACCGCGCGGCAGAACTTTTGGGCCAACAAGGGGTAAAGCTTCCAGGAACGTTGGAAGGCGTGCGCTACGTTCAGCGAGACGAATCTCGTCACATCGCCTATGGCATTTACCTTCTATCTCGCTTGATTGCTGAAATCCATCCTTATGGGAAGTGGTGGAGCGGCGAATGAACTACCTCCTTCCCTACGCGCTCGGAGTAGTCCAAGACATTTTCCGAGCTTACCCCCAGGGGTTCCCCCTTCAGCTGGAAGTTGGGGAATTTGTTAATTACGCCATGGGTCAATTCCAAAAACGATACCGGCGATTGGAACTAGCTCGCAGCCAAAGCCTAAAAGAGATAGAACAGATTGCCCTGGAAACGGACGAAGGAGACGCATAAACCATGGTCATCAGCTTGCCGCGACCAGCCGAAGAGTTTTTGCAACGCGTTGGGCCCCTTTACATCGGGGGCAGGTTTATGGAAGCCCAAGATGGAGAGCGCTTTGCCGTCCTCAATCCAGCAACCCAGGAAGTGCTCGCCTTTGTGGCGCGCGCCAAGGCGCCCGATGTGGATCAGGCCGTTCTTGCTGCAGAGCGGGCCTTTGAAGGCCCATGGAGCCGCACCAGCCCTGATGAAAGAAGCCGACTCCTCTTCCGGTTAGCGGAGCTGATCGAGGAGCACGCTGAACCCTTGGCTGTTCTAGAAGCCCTTAACGTAGGCAAGCCCTACGTTGAAGCCCGGACCGCAGATGTTCCCTTAGCTGCTCAGCATTTCCGATACTTCGCAGGATGGACTACCAAATGGTCTGGTGAGGTGCTCCCCGTTTCTCTACCCGGCAACTACCTGGCGTATACTCGTCGTGAACCCCTCGGCGTGATTGGAGCGATCATCCCGTGGAATTTTCCCCTCTTAATCGCCAGTTGGAAGCTAGCTCCTGCCCTCGCCGCGGGAAACACGGTTGTGTTAAAGCCTTCCGAACTCACACCCCTCACCGCTTTGTACCTTGCTGAGCTCGTAGAAGCAGCCGGTTTCCCCAAGGGTGTGGTGAACGTCGTGCCAGGCTTCGGTCCTGAAGCAGGAGAAGCGTTAGTCAAGCATCCCAAAATCGCCAAGATTTCCTTTACCGGCTCGCCAGAAGTGGGCAAAGCTATCCTCAAGAAGTCTGCGGACAAGCTTAAACGCGTCACGTTAGAACTGGGGGGAAAATCACCGAACATTGTGCTAGAAGACGCAGATCCGCAAAAGGTGGTCCGGGGGGTGCTATTCGCGGCCTTTTTCAACCAAGGAGAAGTCTGCGCCGCTGGAAGCCGCCTCTTTGTACCTAAAAGACGCTTAGATGCCTTTATGGACAAACTCCTTGACGCCGTTAAGAAGATGCGCCAAGGACACCCTCTGGATCCTGGTACGCAAATAGGGCCGCTGATCAGCGACGAACACAGGAAGCGGGTAATGATGTATATCCGGCAAGGAAAGGAAGAAGGCGCTGAACTTCTAACCGGGGGAAAACCCAACCATTCTTTGCCCGGATTTTACGTGGAGCCCACCGTTTTCTTCGCTGAAGACCATCACACCATTGCCCAAGAAGAAATCTTCGGCCCCGTTCTCACCGTTCTTCCCTATGAGAACCTCAACGAGGCCATCCAACGAGCAAACGCCACCCGGTATGGACTGGCCGCCGGGGTATGGAGCGAAGACATGAGGCAAGCCATCCGGGTAGCTCACAGCCTCAAGGCGGGAACGGTTTGGGTAAATGGCTACCTCCTCTTGGACGCCACCAGCCCTTGGGGAGGGTTCAAGGAAAGTGGACTAGGCAGGGAGATGGGGCATTATGCTCTTGAACACTACACCGAGGTAAAAAGCATTTGGCTTAACTTGAGCTAGCGGTCGGCAAAAAGAAAGAGCGTTTCCATCAAGGCCTCAGGGTAATCCCGGGGCCTTAGACCTTTTTTCTCCAACCGGAAACCAGGAGGATGCTTGGTTATCTCTACCCGGAAAGACAAGCCCTTAAGGCCACGCGTATCGTAGACCAAAGGCCAATAGCCGAAGACCGCTTGCAGATGGGTGAGGTCCTCCGTGAGGGAGACCACCCCCTTTCGCTCCGCCACCAGGCGGAGCCGAGCGAGGTTCACGAAGTTCTCCGCCTCCTCGGGCAAGGGCCCGTAGCACTCTTTAAGTTCCCGCACCAGCTGGGAAAGCTCCGCCAAGCTCCTGGCCTCGGCGAAGCGGCCGTAGTAGCGGCTCCTGGCCTCGAGGCTCCCCACGTACTCCGCGGGCAGACGGGCGGAAAGGGCGAGGTCCAGGGTGACGTGGGGCCTTTCCTCCTGGGCCTCCCCTTTGAGCTTGCGGATGGCCTCCTCCAAGAGCTCGGTGTAGACCTCCAGGGAAAGGGCCCGGATGTGCCCGTGCTGCTCGGGGCCCAGAAGGTTTCCCACCCCCCGGATCTCCATGTCCTTTTCCGCCAGGAGGTGGCCCGAGCCCAGGTCCGAGAGGTCGGCGATGGCGGCGAGGCGCTTCTCCGCCGCCTCCGTGAGCCGGGGCGGGTGGAAGAGGTAGGCGTAAGCCTCCTGGTCCCGGCGGCCCACCCGGCCCCGGAGCTGGTAAAGCGTGGCCAAGCCGAGCCGGTCCGCCCGCTCAATCAGGATGGTGTTGGCCTCGGGGACGTCCAGCCCTGACTCAATGATGGTGGTGGCCAGCAGGACGTCGTAAGCTCCTTCGGCGAAGAGGAGCATGGTTTCTTCTATGAGCCCCTCCGGCATCTGGCCGTGGACCACGCCGATGCGGGCCTCAGGAACAAGGTTTTCCAGGTAGCGCCGCCTGGTCTCTATGGAGGCCACCCGGTCGTGGACGTAAAAGACCTTCCCCCCCCGCTCCAGCTCAAAGAGGATGGCCTCCCGCACGAGAAGGGGGTCAAAGGGGGCGAGGAAGGTCTTGATGGGCTTGCGCCCCGGGGGTGGGGTCTTGATGCTGGAAAGGTCCTTTAGGCCCACCAGGGCGCTATAAAGGGTGCGGGGAATGGGCGTGGCGGAAAGGTAGAGGGTGTCCACCTCCGCCTTGAGCTCCCGGATCCTTTCCTTCTGGGCCACGCCGAAGCGGTGCTCCTCGTCCACGATGAGGAGGCCCAGGTCCTTGAAGCGCACATCGGGCTGGAGAAGGCGGTGGGTGCCGATGACGATGTCCACCGTACCCTCCGCCAGGCCCTTAAGGATTTCCGCTTCCTCCTTCTCCGGGGTGAAGCGGGAAAGAACCGCCACCCGCACGGGAAGCCCATGGTAGCGCTCGCGGAAGGTCTTGCCGTGCTGCTCGGCGAGCAGGGTGGTGGGCACCAAAAAGGCCACCTGGGCCCCGTGCCCCACCACCCGGTGGGCGGCCCTCAGGGCCACCTCCGTCTTGCCGAAGCCCACGTCCCCCGAAACCAGGCGGTCCATGGGATGGGGGCTTTCCAAGTCTTTGAGCACCTCCTCCAGGGCCTGGTTTTGGTCGGGGGTGAGGGCGTAAGGGAAGCCCGCCTCCACCAGGGGGTCCCAGTCGGGCAGGGGGGGAAAGGCCCGCCCGGGCGTGGCCTTGCGCTTGGCCTGGAGCACGAGGAGCCGCCCTGCTAGCTCCTCCACATCCTTCCTGGCCTTCTCCTTGGCCCGCTGCCACTCGTTCTTGCCCAAGGAGGAAAGCTCCGGAGGGTCATCGGTGGTGCCCGGGTGGCGCTTGAGGAGGGGGAGCTGTTCCACGGGCAGGTAGAGCCGCCCCTCCCCCCGGTAGCGCAACACCAGGTAGTCCCGCTTGGCCCCCAGGACCTCCCGGGTCTCCAGGCCCAGGAACTGGCCGATGCCGTGGTCGGGGTGGATGAGGAAGTCCCCCGGGGAAAGGGCCCCGGGGTCGGAGAGGCCCTCCCCGGAGCGGAGCCTGGCCCGCACCCCCCCGGTGGCGAAGACCAGGGCCTCGGTGAGGAGGACATGCTCTCCCCACTCCGCCCCGCCCTCAAAGGCCCCGGGCAGGAGGGCAAGCCTCCCCTTGGGCCCGGGAAACCGCTCCAGCACCAAAGGATCCAGGGGGGCCAGGCGGCGCCTCAGGTACTCCAGGGTGCGCCCGTGGCCCACGAAGAGGTGGACCCGCTTCCCCTCGGCCAGCCAGCGGGCCAGGTCCCTCTCCAGGGCCTTGAGGCTACCCCGGTAGGGAGGGAGGGGCCTCACCCCAAGCTCCAGGAGGGGAAACTCCCCGTGCGCCCCCAGGGCCACCACCGGCCGCCCGGCCAGGAGGGAAAAAAGCTCCCTGGGGGCTAGGGCCGGGGTGTCCAGGTAGACGGGACCGGGGAAGTGGAGGACCTTTTGGGAGGTAAACGCCTCCGCCTTGCCCGGCTTGGGCAGGAGGACATGGCGCCTACGGGGCTCGCCCTCCCAGAAAAGCCGCTCCAGCTCCTCCCCGAAGAACTCCAGGCGCAAAGGCCCAAGCTCCAAGACCTCCCCCAGGACCCGGTAATCCTCGTCTCGGGCATAACCCAGGCGCAGGAGGCGGTCCAAAAGCTCCGTGCGGGGATAGGCCCGGCCCACCTCCAGCACCATGCGCCAGGCAGAGGGGTCCTCGGGAAAGGGGGCCAGGGCCTCCTCGTAGCTGAGGAGGAAGAGGGCCTTCTCCTCCATGGCCTCGAGGCCCGGGTTCGCGTACACCGGCACCCCGAAGGCGGAGAGGTCCCGCCAGCGCCTCAGGCGGTCCTCGGGGACCAGGAGGAGGGCAGGAAGGTCTTCCCGGGCCAAGAGGAGGGCCGCCGCCACCTGGGGCAGGGCCAGACGGTGGCCGTAGAGTTTTTCCAGAAGGATCTCCATGCCGCAAGGCCCTAAAGGGCCAACGGCTATTCTACGGCGTAGGCGTGCACCGCCAAAGCCCCCAGGCCCACGTTGGCGGCGATGGTGGCCCCCGAGCGGGTGATCCGTCCTCGCTCCAGGCGCAGGGCGCCCTCGAGGGCCCGCTTCAATCCGTCCACCCACTCGCTCCTGGCATCGGTGTGGGCGATGGTGATGCGGGCGGTACGTCCTTGGAATTCATCCAGTACTAACCGGGCCAGGGCCTCCGGGACGGAGTTCTCCCGGGCCACCTTCAGGAAGCGGATGTGCCCCTTCTCAATCCGCAGGATAGGGCGCAGGCCCAGGAGGTTGCCCACCACCTCGCCAAAGCGGGGCAGGCGGCCGTTGCGGGCCAGGTGGGAAAGGTCGGCCACGCTGAAGTAGAGGCTGGAGCGCTTCAAGCGCTCCATCTCCCGCACGATCTCCTCCTCGTCCGCCCCCTTCTTCAGCATCTCCACCGCCCGGAGCACCATGGCCCCAAGCCCGGCGGAGACCATGCCCGAGTCCACCACCCGGATGCGGGTGGGAGCCACCTTCACGGCTGCCTCCCGAGCCCGGTCCACGGTCTTGGAAAGCTCCCCGGAAACATGGATGGAAAGGAGGCGGTCGTAGACCTTGAGGTGGCGCTCGTAGACCTCAACGAAGTCCTCCACCGCCGGGGGCTCGGTCACCGGCTCCGCCCCCGCGCGGATGGCCTGGTAGAGGGCATCGGGGGTGAGTTCCTGCCAGTCCTTGTACTTGCGGCCCATGAGGTGCACGTAGATGGGCACCGTCCCCACCGCCTCCTCCTGGAGGACCTTGGGGGAGAGGTCGGCCGCGGTGTCGGTCACGAGACCCAGCTCCACGCCCCCCATCTTATACCGGGTCAAAGGGATGGGGGCTATAATGGCGGGCGGGTCTGGCCCATGATCCTGGTTACCGGTTTTGAACCCTTTGGCGGCCTGAGGCATAACCCCTCCGCCGCCCTCTTGGACCTCCTGCCGGAAGAGGTGGGAGGAAGGCCTCTCAGGAAGGCCGTGCTTCCCGTAGACGCCGAGGCCCTGCCCACCGCCCTTGCCGCCCTCCACGCCCTGGAGCCTGAGGCGGTCCTCCACCTGGGCCTGGCCGAGGGCCGGCCCCAGCTCACCCTGGAGCGCCTGGCGGTGAACCTCCTGGACTTTGACCGCCCCGACAACCGCGGGCAGGTCCTGGAGGACACCCCGGTGGTCCCCGGCGGCCCCCTGGCCCTCCCCGCCCGTTTTCCCGTCAAGCAGGCCCTGAAGCGCCTCCAGGAAGCGGGCCTTCCCGCTAGGGTTAGCCTCTCTGCCGGAAGCTACCTCTGCAACCAGGCCTTTTACCTTTCCCTCTACCATCTGCCCGAACGCGTGCCCGTGGCCTTCCTCCATCTTCCCCCCGACGAGACCCTAGCCCTGGAAAAAGGCGGGGCCTACGTGCCCCTAAGGGAACAGGCCCGGGCAGTCCGGGTGCTTTTGGAGCTCCTGTGAGGCTTCTTTTCGTTTCCAACGGTCCCACGGAGGATGCCATCGGCGCCCGTATTGCCCAGGGGTTGGGCCTCGAGGCCTACGCCCTGCCCTTGGTCGGCCGCGGGAAGCCCTACGAGGGAATAGCCCGGGAGATTCTGGGTCCACGGCAGGAGATGCCCTCGGGAGGCTTTCTCTTCGGCAGCCTGGAAAACCTCCTGGCCGACCTCCGGGCGGGTTTTCTCTCCATGTCCTGGGCCCAGTGGCGCACCGCCTGGCGCTTTGAACCCCAGGTGGTGGTGGTGGTGGGGGACGCCTACGCCCTCAGCGTGGGGGTCCTGGCCGCCCGGGGATGCCCTGTTTACCACGTAAATCCCCTGGTGTCCGCCCACTACCTGGAGCAAGCCTCCTGGATAGAGGTCCTCCTGGACTGGGGCGGGAGCGACTTCACCCCTTACGAACGCCTCCTGCACCGCAGGGTCCGGGCGGTGTTCGTACGCGATGAGGCTAGCCTCCGCCGGCTTCGGTCCCTGGGCGTAGCCCATGCCCACTGGTACGGCAGCTTCGCCATGGACCTTCTCCCCCCTCCCGAGCGGGACCTTACCCCTTACCTGGGCACAGACCCCCTCCTCGCCCTCCTGCCAGGCACCCGTGGGGACGAGGCCTTCAGCCTGCCCCTCATGCTGGAAGCCAGCCGCCACCTCCCCCTGACCCCGGCCGTGGCCTGGGCCAAGGACTGGTCCCGCCTCCCCCCGCTTTCCGGTTGGCAGGCAGAAGAGGTGGACGCCAACACCCTCCGCCTGGAAAAGGAGGGCCGGACGGCCTGGGTGCTCCGGGGGGCCTTTTCCGCCATCCTTCACCGAAGCCGCTTGGCCCTGGCCACGGCGGGCACGGCCACGGAGCAGGCAGCCGGCCTGGGAATACCCGTGATAGGCTTCCCCACCCCTGGCCCCCAGTACACCCGGGCTTTCGCTCGAAGGCAGAAACGCCTTCTGGGAAAGGCCCTACACCTGGTGGAACCCGACCCTTACCAGATTGCCGGCCAAGGCCTCATCCTCCTCCAGGCTCCGGAAGCCTACGCCCAGGCCAGCCAAGCCGGCAAGGAGCGCATCGGCCCGCCGGGTGGCATCCCTGGGACCGTGGAGCACGTCTACCGAGACCTGCACCAGCTAGGGCTGGTGCGTGGGGTATGCTAGACTTCGCATGCGCCTCTACCGCGTAGGCCTTTTCACCGACGTCTATTTCCCCAACCCCAACGGGGTCACCACCAGCGTTTACCTTCTCCTCCGGGAACTCCGCCGCATGGGCCACGAGGCTTGGGTGGTAGCCCCCCACCACCCCGAGGCCCCGGAGGGCGAGGAGGGGGTGGTACGGGTGCCTTCGGTGGCCTACCCCTTCTACGAGGGCCAGCAGATCGCCCTGCCCTCGGCCCGGCACCTGCCCACAGAGTTTGAACTGATCCACACCCACACCCCCCTCACCCTGGGGGTCTGGGGCCTCAGGATCGCCCGCAACAAGGGCCTGCCCCACGTGTCTACCTTCCACACCCACTACGAGAAGTACGCCCACTACGTGCCGGGTTTGGCCATTCTGGACAAGTACACCGGCATCGTGCCCCGGCTGGCCAAGGCCTTCTATAACCGGGTAGAGGTGGTCATCGCCCCCACGGAACCCGTGAGGCGACTGGCGGAGAGCTACGGCATAGAGCGGCCCATCCGGGTGATCCCCACGGGGATTGACAACCGCATCCTGGAGGAAGCCCCTCTCCCCTCCCCTTCCCCCTGGCCCGAGGGCAAGCGCCGCCTCATCACCGTGGGCCGCTTGGGAAAGGAGAAGTCCTTTGACGTGGTGCTCCGGGCAGTGGCCGAGCTGGCCCGGGAGGAGGACGTCTTCCTGGTGCACATCGGCGAGGGGCCGGAGCTCCAGCCCCTTCAGGCGCTGGCCCGGGAGCTGGGCATAGGGGAGCGGGTGCGCTTCCTGGGGCCCGTGCCCTACCGACGCATCGGGGGGTATTACCGCCTGGCCGAGCTCTTCCTCTTTGCCAGCGAGACGGAGACCCAGGGCCTCGTCATCTGGGAGGCCCAGGCCATGGGGGTTCCCGTGGTGGCCGTGGGGGCGGAGGGCACCCTGGAGGGGGTGGAAGAGGGCAAGACCGGCTTCCTGGTGCCCCCAGGGGATTACCGGGCCCTGGCGGAGAAGGCCTTAGAGCTCCTGAAGGACGAGGAAAAGCGACAGCGCCTGAGCCTCCAGGCCCGGGCCTGGGCCATGGAACGCTCCGCGGAACGCATCGCTGAGCGGATCGTGGCCGTCTACGACGAGGCCAGCGAGATCCTGCGGGCCGAGCCCCGGAGGCTCATCTTTCCTTTTCCCCGGCTTCCCCGAAGTAGCCTCGAGGATCGCCCAGGAGGTTTCTAGCCTGCCTGAGGAGAAAGCGCCCCCAACCCCCCTTCAGCCGGCGGGCGGAGGTGAGGACCAGGGCCCCGGGCACGTAGCGCACTGGGCCCAAGGCCTTTAGCCTCCAGCCCAGGAGCACGTCCTCCCGGGCCTCCACCTCGGGGAAGCCCCCCACCTTTAGGGCCGCCTCCTTAAGGACCATCAGGTTGGCCCCCGCCAGGTTGGGACGCCCGAGAAGGGCCATGAGGTTCAAAAAAGCCCGGTAGCCCCACTCGGAAAAGGCCGCCTCCCAGGGGGAGACCCCATAGAAGCGCAGGGGGCCGTAGAGGGCCACGGCCCCCGGGGCATGCTGGGCCAGGGCCTGCAACCAGGTGGGGGTGGGAAGGGAGTCGGCATCCGTCATGGCCACCCACTCCCCCCGGGCGGCCAGGAGCCCCGCCTGCCGGGCGTGGGCCACCCCCTTACGGGCGCAGTAGACCACCCGCACCCCGAAGGCCTCGGCCACCTCCCGGGTGCGGTCGCTGGAGGCGTTGTCCACCACCACCACCTCAAAGGGGGGCAGGGTCTGCCCCAGCACGGCCTTGAGGGCGCCCGGCAGATAGTCCTCCTCGTTATGGGCGGGGATCACCACGCTGATCCGCACGGGTATACTTTAGCGTGTTTCGCTATCTGCCGTGGGCCAGGGAGGGGCTTTCCGTCTTCCTGCGCCTGGTCTTGGCCGTGGGGCTCATGGAGGGGGTAAGAAGCGGCTTCTTCGCCGGCCTCCTGCCCTTTTACGCCCCCGAGTACCTGCACCTGGGCCCCGCCATCTTCACCCTGGCCTTCACCTTTCACCAGCTGGCGGAGAACCTCTCCAAGACCTTCGGAGGGCTTGTGGCGGAGCGGGTGGGGTTTGGCAGGGTGGCCACCCTGGCCGCTCTCATGGGCCTCCTCGCCCTCTTCCTCACCCCGGGGGCCAAGGCCGCCTGGCTCCTCTGGGGGCTTGCCCTTCTTTGGGGGCTTTCCATGTCCACCCTGTACCCGGGGCTGATGACCCTGGCCAGCCGCATCGCCGTGCCGGGGCGGGAGGCCCGGGCCCTCTCCTTCACCCTCACCCTGGTCCTGCCCTGGGCGGGCATCGGCCTGGTAGGGGTGGGACAGGTGGCCCAACGCCACCCCGAGGCGGCCTTGCTCCTCCTCCTCCTGGCCCAGGGGCTCGCCTTCCTCCTCACCCTGAGCCTTTTCGCCTTCCGCATTCCCTTGCCCCCCCCTAAGCGGGGGGCTTACCCTTGGAGCCGGCTTCTCTTTTTCCTTCCCGCCGCCTTCGGCCAAACCTTCGCCCCCGCCTTGGTTTCCCTTTTCCTCCTCCGCTACGCGAAGGAAAAGCTGGGCCTCGAGCCCATCGCCCTGGGGGGGCTCCTGCTTTTGGGCGGGGCAGTCGCCTTTGGCCTTCTTCCCTTTACCGGGCGGCTCGTGGACCGCCGCGGCTACCGCCTGGCTCTGGTGGGAGGGCTCGCCCTGTTGGGCCTGACCATGCTCCGCCTGGCCACCACCACAAGCCTAACGGAAGCGGCCCTCCTCGCCCTTCTGGTCGGGCTTGGGTATAGCCTTTTCATGCCGGGTTGGAACGGCTTTTTGGCCAGAAACCTCCCCGAGGAAAACCGAGCCGCCATCTGGGGGGGGCTCATGACGGTGGAGGGGCTTGGAGTGGCCTTGGGGCCGGCGGTGGGGGGGGTGTTGTGGGAGGCGTTTGGCCCGCAGGCTCCCTTCCTTACGGGTAGCGCCCTCTTCTTCGCCTTAAGCTTCTTTTACGCCCTCATCCTGGGGAGGGGAAGATGGAACTAGCCCTCGGCCTGGTCCTCCTTTATGGGCTTTCGGACCTCCTTTTCCGCTTCCTGGGCCTAGGGGCTTACGCCCACGGAAGCCGCCGCGAGGCCAAGGTGGCCCTCACCTTTGACGACGGGCCTTCGGAGAGAACGGAAGCCCTCCTCGCCCTCCTCCGGCGCCACGGGGTCAAGGCCACCTTCTTCCTCACGGGGGAAAGGGCGAAGCGCCACCCCGAGTGGGTGGAGGCCATCCGGCGGGAAGGGCACCAGGTGGAGGACCACGGGGCCTTCCACCGGGCCCTGGCCCTCTTCCTCCCCTGGGTGGAGTGGCGGCACATGGCGCAAACCCCCGCCCGGTACTACCGCCCCCCCCATGGCCTCCACACCCCCTTCACCCGCCTCTTCGCCCGGGCCTTGGGCAAACGGGTGGCCCTGTGGGACCTGGAAAGCAAGGACTGGCTTCCCCTCCCCCCCAAGGCCCTGGCGGAAAGGCTTCTTTACTACCTGCGCCCGGGCTCCATCGTCCTCCTCCACGACGGCCCCGAGCGCACCCTACGCCTTTTGGAGCTCGCCCTCCCCCACATGCTCGCCCTGGGCTACCGGCCCGTGACCCTGGACGAGCTAAACCCCCTTCCCCTCACTCCTAGGCGCGCCCTCATCCGGGGGCTCCAGGGGTTTGAGGAACGGTACAACCGCCGCCACCGGGTGGAGCGGGCGGGGCTTGGCCCCTTTGACCTCTTCCGCCTGGAGAAAAAGCCTTTCCCCGGGCCGAGCCTCCCCGGCCTCCCCACGGGAACCCCCGCCTTTGAGCTCCACCTGGAAAGCCAAAGGGCCATGGAGCTATCTCCCCTCGAGGCCATCCGCCACGTCCGGGAAAGCCTGAAAAAGGTGGCCCAGTGGGTGGCCCAAGACCCCGAGGTGCGCCTGGTCTACGGGTACAGCTACCTGGCCCCTGGGGGCCGGCGTTTCGGCTTCCAAACCGCCCCCCTCCCCTTTTGGCCCCGCCTGGTGGCGAGCCTGGCCAGCGCCTGGTTTTACTGGCTTTACCGGGGGGAGCTCCCCAAGCGGGATAGCTTTTGGGCGAGCCTCGCCTACCTCACCCGGGAGGAGCTCCTACGGCGATACCCACCGTCCACTCCCGCTTCCCCACCCCCGGCACCCGGTGGACCCTGAACCCCGCCTGGGCCAAGGCCCGGCGGAAGGCCCCTTGCGCCGAGTAGGTGGCTAGCCGTCCCCCCCTTCTTAGGGCAAGGCGGATTTTCCACAGCACCCCCAAGCTCCAGGCCTCGGGGTTGGCCTTGGGGCTAAAGGGGTCCAGGTAGACGGCGGTGGCATAGCCCAGGGGAAGGGCCACCTCCCGAACATCCCCAATGACCAGGCGGAGCTCCCCCCAAGGGCCCCGGAACACCTCCTCGGGCCAGGCCTTTAGGATCTCGGCGTAAACCCCTTCCGCCCGGGGCAAAGGAAGGGGTACTTCCGCCAAGAGCTCCTTGGGCAAGGGCGCCTTCTCCACCGCCAAATAGCGGAGCCTCACCCCCCGCGAAAGGGCGCTTTCCAGGGCCACGCGGAAGTTCACCCCCAGGCCGAAGCCCACCTCGAGGACCCGGGGGGCGGGGTGGAGGTGGGTGAGGGTCTTTTCCAGGTAGAGCCTGCGGGCCTGGAGCAGGGCCCCTTGGCGCGGGTGGTAGGCCTCCCCGTAGCCCGGGTGGTAGAAGGTGGGGGTCCCGTCTTGGGTCAGGAGGCGTTCCATCCTTGGGTAGAATACCCCGCATGGAGCTCACCCTGTGGGACAAGCTTTCCGGAACCCTGGTGAACGCCCTCACCGTGGTCCTGGGCACGGGGCTTGGGCTACTCCTCCGGGGACGGCTTCCCGAGCGCATGGCCCGCATCATGGTCCAGGGGGTGGGGCTCACCACCCTCTTCATCGGGCTATCCATGGCCCAGGCCCTGGGAAGGGCCAAGGGAGGGGCCATAGACGGGGTGGTCCTGGGGCTCATCGCCCTGGTGGCGGGGGGGCTTTTGGGGGAGTGGGCCCGGGTGGAAGACGGCCTGGAAAGCCTGGGGGACAAGATCAAGCAGGCGGTGCGGGGCGGGGGGAGCTTCACCGAGGGCTTCGTGGCGGCGAGCCTTCTTTTCTGCGTGGGACCCATGACGCTTTTGGGCTCCATCCAAAACGGCCTCACGGGGGACGCGAGCCTCCTCCTCCTCAAGGCCACCTTGGACGGCATGAGCGCCATCGCCCTCACCAGCTCCTTCGGCATCGGGGTGGGGTTTAGCACCCTGGTCATCCTCCTCTACCAGGGGGGGGTAGCCCTCCTGGCGGGCACCCTGAGCCAGGCCCTCCCCGACCCCGCCCAAGACCCCCGGGTACTCCTCACCACCGGGGTGGGAGGGCTCATGGTCCTGGGGGTGGGGATCAACCTCCTGGGCCTTACCAAGGTGCGGGTGGGCTCCTTTTTGCCCGCTCTTCTCCTCGCCCCCCTGGTGTGGTGGCTTGCGGCGCTCCTGACGTAGAATGCCCACCATGGAGCTCTCCCTTGACCTCCTGCGCAAGCTGGAGGCCCTCGCCAAAATCCGGCTTGCCCCCGAGGAGGAGGCCCTTTTGCTACAGGACCTGAAGCGGATCCTGGACTTCGTGGACGCCCTGCCCCGGGTGGAGGGGGTGGAGGAAGAAGCCCCCTTGGGCCGCCTGCGGGAGGACGAGCCCTGGCCTTCCCTCCCCCAGGAGGAAGCCTTGGCCCTGGCCCCGGAAAAGGAAGCGGGCTTCTTCCGCGTGCCCCCCGTTTTGGAGTAGTCATGGTGGACCTAAAGCGCCTGCGCAAGGAGCCCGAGGTCTTCCGCAAGGCCATTCGGGAGAAGGGGATCCCCCTGGACCTGGACGCCCTCTTGGCCCTGGACCAGGAGGTGCAGGGCCTGAAGCAGCGCCTGCAAGACCTACACACGGAGCGAAACCGCATCGCCAAGGAGGTGCCCAAGGCGCCCCCTGAGGCCAAAGCGGCCCTCATCGCCCGGGGCAAGGCCTTAGGGGAAGAGGTCAAGGAGCTGGAAGAAGCCCTAAGGGAGAAGGAGGGGCGGCTCATGGAGCTCCTCCTCCAGGTCCCCCTCCCCCCTTGGCCCGGGGCTCCCGTGGGGGAGGACGAGAGCGCCAACGTGGAGATCAAACGGGTGGGAAGCCCCCGGGAGTTCCCCTTTCCCCCCTTGGACCACGTGGCCCTCCTGGAGAAGAACGGCTGGTGGGAGCCCCGGATCAGCAAGGTTTCCGGAAGCCGGTCCTACGCCCTAAGGGGGGACCTCGCCCTATACGAGATGGCCCTCCTTCGCTTCGCCATGGACTTCATGGCCAAGAAGGGCTTCGTGCCCATGACGCTTCCCTCCTACGCCCGGGAAATGGCCTTCGTGGGCACGGGCCACTTCCCCGCCGCCCGGGACCAGGTCTGGGCCATCGCCGGCACCGACCTCTACCTCACGGGCACGGCGGAGGTGGTCCTAAACGCCCTGCACAGCGGCGAGATCCTCTCCCAGGCTGAGCTTCCCAAGCGCTACGCCGGCTACGCCCCCGCCTTCCGCTCGGAGGCGGGGAGCTTCGGCAAGGACGTGCGGGGGCTCATGCGGGTCCACCAGTTCCACAAAGTGGAGCAGTACGTGCTTACGGAGGCAAGCCTCGAGGCCTCAGACCAGGCCTTTCAAGAGCTTTTGCAAAACGCCGAGGAAATCCTCGCCCTTCTGGAGCTCCCTTACCGCCTTTTGGAGGTGTCCACCGGGGACATGGGCCCGGGGAAGTGGCGGCAGGTGGACCTCGAGGTCTGGCTCCCCTCGGAGGGGCGCTACCGGGAAACCCACTCCTGCTCCGCCCTCCTGGACTGGCAGGCCCGGCGGGCGAACCTCCGCTACCGCGACGGGGGAGGCCGGGTGCAGTACGCCTACACCCTCAACAACACCGCCTTAGCCACCCCCCGCATCCTGGCCATGCTCCTGGAAAACCACCAGTTGGAAGACGGCCGGGTGCGGGTGCCCGAGGCCTTGGTCCCCTACACGGGAAAGGAGGTGCTGGAACCGTGCGGCTAGAGGCGGCGGAGCTAAGGATTCTAGAGCTTCCCCTGAAGTTCCGCTTTGAGACCAGCTTCGGGGTGCAGACGAAGCGCACCATCCTCCTCCTTCGGCTTTTCGGCGAGGGGCTGGAGGGGTTGGGGGAAGGGGTAATGGAGCGGCTACCCCTCTACCGGGAGGAAACCGTGGAGGGGGCCCGCTACCTCCTCACGGAGGTCTTCTTGCCCCAGGTCCTCGGGCGGGACTTTCCCAACCCCGAGGCGCTTTGGCAGGCCCTTTCCCCCTTCCGGGGCAACCCCATGGCCAAGGCGGTGCTGGAGATGGCCTTTTACGACCTCTACGCCAAGGGCCTAAAGAGGCCCCTTTACCAGGTCCTGGGCGGGGTGCGCCAAGCGGTGGAGGTGGGGGTTTCCTTGGGCATCCAGCCTTCGGTGGAGGCCACGCTCCAAGCGGTGGAGCGGCACCTGGCCCAGGGCTACCGCCGCATCAAGCTCAAGATCAAGCCCGGCTGGGATTACGCAGTCCTCAAGGCGGTGCGCCAAGCCTTCCCCGAGGCCACCCTCACCGCCGACGCCAACTCCGCCTACCACCTGGCCGACTTCGCCCGCCTGAAGCGGCTGGATGAGCTCGGGCTGGACTACATTGAGCAGCCTTTGGGCTACGACGACCTCCTGGACCACGCCAGGCTACAACGGGAGCTCGCCACCCCCATCTGCCTGGACGAGAGCCTCACCTCCAAGGAAAAGGCGCGGAAAGCCATTGAGCTGGGGGCGGGGCGGGTCTTCAACATCAAGCCCGCCCGGCTTGGCGGCCACACGGAGAGCTTGAAGGTCCACGCCCTGGCGGAAGCCGCCGGCATCCCCTTGTGGATGGGGGGGATGCTGGAGGCGGGGGTGGGGCGGGCCCACAACCTGCACCTGGCGAGCCTTCCCGGCTTCACCAAGCCGGGGGACGTGAGCTCGGCGAGCCGCTACTGGGAGGAGGACATCGTGGAGGAAGCCCTCGAGGCGGAAGACGGCCTCATGCCCGTACCCCAGGGGCCGGGGATCGGGGTACACCTGAAGCTTCCCTTTGTGGAGCGGATCACCCTATGGAAAGGGTACGTGTCCGTGAGCTAAGGGGCCCTGCGGAGATGGAGGAGGTGGTGGCCCTCCAGGAGGCCATCTGGGGGCGGGACGCCCGGGACCTGGTGCCCAGGGGGCTCCTCATCGCGGTGCAGGACGAAGGAGGGCTGGTGGCGGGGGCCTTCGTGGAAGGGGGGCTGGTGGGCTTCGTCTTCGGCTTTCCCACCCGGGACCCCAGCCTGCAACACTCCCACATGCTGGGGGTGCTGGAGCCCTACCGGGGCACGGGAGCGGCCCTTCTCCTCAAGCGCTTCCAGCGGGACTGGTGCCTGGCCCGGGGCATCCGCAAGGTGGTCTGGACCTTTGACCCCCTGCGGGGCGCCAACGCCAACTTCAACCTGCGCAAACTGGGGGCCACCGCCAAAACCTACCTCCCCGACCACTACGGCCCCATGTCGGGGATCAACGCCGGGGCCCCCTCGGACCGGCTCCTGGCGGAGTGGGACCTGCTTTCCCAAAGGGTGTACACCCGCATCTACGCCCCCCCGCCCGAGCCAGAGGCCACGGGCCTGCCCCTGGCCAACCGGGTGGAGGACGAGGTCCCCCTGGAGGCCCACCTGGACCTCGAGGCCCCCCGGCTCCTCTTCCAGATCCCCGAGGACTGGGGTCGCATCCTCCGTGAGGACCCCGAGCTGGCCCTCCGGTGGCGGGAGCACAGCCGCCTGGTCCTGGGCCACTACTTCGCCCGGGGCTACCGGGCGGTGGACTTCGCCCGCCACCCCAACCGCTATGTCCTGGCTCAGGACTGAACTCTGGACCGCCGAGGTAGTCTACACCGGCTTCGGCACCCCCATGCTCCGGGGGGCCCTGGCGGTGCAGGGGGGGTTCGTGGTGGGCCAGGGAAGCCTGGAGGAGCTGAGGGCGCGCTTTCCCCAGGCGGAGGTGGTCCACAAGGGCAGGGCCCTCTTCCCCCCTCCGGTGAACGCCCACACCCACCTGGACCTCTCCCTCCTGCCCCGGTACCAAGGCCCCTTTTCCGGCTTCATCCCCCACGTGGTAGCCCACCGGGAACGGCGGGGCCTCGAGGGGGTCAGGCGGGGCCTGGAGGAACTCCAGGCCGCGGGCACCGGTGCCTTCGGCGACATCGTCTTCAAGGATGAGGTCATGGACTTCCTCCTTGGGGAAAGCCCCCTCCCCGGGGTGGCCTTCTACGAGGTCTTCGCCCCCGACCCCCAGGACGCCGAGGCGGTCTTCGCCCGGGTGCGGGCCAAGGTGGAGGCCTGGCGCAAGCGGGAGGGAAGGGTAAGGGTGGGGCTTTCCCCCCATGCGCCCTACTCCGTGAGCCCTCCCCTCCTGAAGCGGCTCGCCCAGTACGCCAGGGAAGAGGGCCTTCCCCTCATGGTGCACGCGGCGGAAAGCCTCGAGGAGGTGGCCTTTTTGCGGGAGGGGACGGGCCCCTTGGCCGAGGTGCACCGCCGCTTCAGCCGTACACCCTTCACCCCGCCGGGCCGCACCCCGGTGCGCCACCTACACACCCTTGGGGTCTTGGGTCCCACCACCCTTCTGGTGCACGGGGTGCACGTGGATGAGGAGGAGGTAAAGCTCCTGGCGGAGACGGGAACCAAGGTGGTGCTCTGCCCCCGCTCCAACCACAACCTCCAGGTGGGGGAAGCCCCCTTGGCCCTTTACGCCCGCCATGGGGTGGAGTTCGCCCTAGGCACCGACTCCCGGGCCAGTAGCCCCGACCTGGACGTGCGCCGGGAGGCCCTCTTCCTCTGGGACAAGGTGGACCCCCGCCTCCTGGTGCGGGCCCTCACCCGGGGAGGGTACAGGGCCTTGGGCCTCCCCACGCCCCGGATTACCCGGGGCGCCCCCGCTTCTTTGGTACACTCCCTCTGATGCGCCCCCTGGGCCGCGGCCCCCACCTTTCCTTTCCTCCCCTATGGGACGAGGAGGTGCGCCACACCGGGCCCCTCATCCTCTATAGCGCCTTCACCGGGGCCTTGGCGGGGCTTTGGGTGGCCCTTCTGAACCTCCTCCTCCGGGCCTTAAGCGAGGCGGTGGGAAGCTTTTTCGGCTACCTCGCCCCCGAGCCCCCGGGGGAAGGGGGGCTCCTGCAGGCCTTCACCGGGCCCGCCCTCTGGCCCCTCGCTTTCCTCCTTCCGCCCCTGTTCGCCCTCACCAGCTACCTGGGCACTGGGCAGGGGCTCGCTGCCCTCCTGCGCCGAGCACGGGAGGGAAGCCCAGCCCCCAGGCTTGCCCACCCCCGGGCAGTCCTCGGGGGGGCCCTGCAGATCGCCCTCTACTCCCCCCTGGGCCGGGAAGGCCCCTTCGGCGTGCTCGGGCTTTGGCTTGGGCTCCTATTGGACAGACGCTTTCCCCGCTTGGGTGGGGGGCTCGCCTTCGCCGGGCTCGCCGCCGGGCTCGGCGCCGCCCTCCACGCCCCGGTGGCGGGGGCGCTTCTGGCCACGGAGATCCTCTACCGCTCCCTCCTCCTCGAGGCCCGCGCCCTCACCCCGGCCCTCATCGGGGCGCTTTCCGGCTTCGCCGTCTACGGGACCTTCTTCGGCTACGAGCCCCTCCTTCCCTTCGCCGTGCGCCTGGACCTGGCAAGCCTCCCAGCCGGCCTCCTCCTGGGCCTCTTGTCCGCCGCCTTGGCCACCGTGTGGACGGAAGGGGGGAGGGCCCTTTCCGCCTGGCTCAAACCCCTTCCCTTTCCCCTTCGCCACGCCCTTTTGGGCCTGGCCTTAGCCCTTTGCCTCCTCTTCCTCCCCGAGGCCCTCGGAAGCGGCCTCGGCTGGGTGGCGGTGGCCGCCACGCCCCTCCTGGCCCCACGGCGCTTTTCTACCTCCTCCTGGCCAAGCTCCTCCTCCTGGTCCTCGCCCTGGGGGTGCGGGCCTACGGGGGGCCCTTCACCCCGGCCCTGGTGCTGGGGGGGCTTTTGGGGACCTTCCTCTCCCGCATGGCCGGGCCCTTCAACCTGCCGGCGGAGGCCTTGGCCCTGGCGGGCGGGGTGGCGGTCCTGGCGGGGGTGGCCCGGGCCCCCTTCGCCGGCTTGGCCCTGGCGGCGGAGTGGGGCGGTTACGCAAGCCTCCCCCTGGCCCTGCCCGCGGTGCTTTTGGCCTACGCCCTCACCCCCGCGCCCGACCCGGAGGAAGGCCTTAAGGAAGCCCCGGCCACGCCGGAGGCGTATCCGTCTGAAACGCCTCCGCAAAGCGAACCCCCGCCTCGAGGCCCTGAAGCCGCCGCCGAGCCCGAAACTCCTCCAGGGTAAAGGGCCAGCGGTAAAACTCCCGGTAGAACTGGAACACCGCCTCCGCCACCTCCTGGGTGGGGGTGGTGTCCACGTAGACCCAGGGGCGGGCGAGCTCCCGCCGAGGGTAGTGGTAGAACCTCACAGGCTTCCGGTGGGCCTCCCCCACCAGCTTGGGAATGCGGCAGAGCTTCAGGGCGGAAAGCACCGCCTGGTGGGTGGCCCGGTGGTCGGGGTGCACGTCCCAGGGGTCCCAGGTGATTACGGCATCGGGGCGGAAGGCCGCCATTAGCGGGCCAAGGCCAAGGCCTCCTCCCTGCCCCCGGTGAGGAGGGTATCCCCAAAGGGCAAAAAGCGGTATTCGGCGCCGATGAGCCCCGCCACATGGGCCCCGTGCCCCTCCCGCACCCGGGCCACCTCCTCGGGGGAAGCGTCACCGAACTGGCTCGCCAGCTCCCCCCTCGTCATCCAAACCAGCATCACCCGGTCGCCCCTCCGGGCGTGGAGGGCCAAGGTCCCCGCCGCTCCGATCTCGTCATCGGGGTGGGCAAACACGGCGAGAAGGTTCATGGGCTAG
>NZ_JTJB01000041.1 GCF_000794385.1 Thermus sp. 2.9 | reverse complement strand
CTTGCCCCAGGAGGGGAAACCCCTTAGCATGGGGCCTAATATGGTACGGGGCATACGGGGCGCCATCACCGTGGAAGAGGACACGCCCGAGGCCATCCACCAGGCCACCCGGGAACTCCTCCTGAAGATGTTGGAGGCCAACGGCATCCAACGCCACGAGGAACTCGCCGCCATCATCTTCACCGTGACGGAGGACCTCACCTCCGCCTTTCCCGCGGAGGCGGCCCGGCAGATCGGCATGCACCGGGTGCCCCTCCTCTCCGCCCGGGAGGTGCCGGTGCCGGGAAGCCTGCCCCGGGTCATCCGGGTCCTGGCCCTTTGGAACACCGACACCCCCCAGGACCGGGTGCGCCACGTCTACCTACGGGAAGCGGTGAAGCTCCGCCCCGACTTGGAAAGCGCCCAGTAGGCTAAAAGCCCAGCACCTCCGCCCATGGCGTGGGTTCCTTGGGGCTCACATAGCCCGTGTCCATCTGGGCGAGCTGGAGCCTTCCCGAGTACTCCTCGTTCACCGCGTGCCAGTAGGTGTACTCCTCGAGGACCCAGATGCCCGACTCCCGGGCCCCGTTGCCGCTCGCCTTCACCCCCCGAAGGGCAGGTGGGCCTCGGCCCCCACGGTGGCGTTGTTGATGCTGGTCATCCCGGCGCGGATGCCCACCTTGAAGAGGTAGGCCCAATGGCGGTGGTTGGTGTAGATGGCGCTGGAAAGGCCATAAGGGGTGGCGTTGGCCACCCGGATGGCCTCCTCAATCCCGTCCACCTTCACCAGGTTGATGGTGGGCCCGAAGATCTCCTCCTGGAACTGGCGCATGCCGGGCCTCGCCTCCCACACCGTGGGCCAACCGAAAAGCCCCGCCTCCGCGTCACCCAGGAAGCGGGGGTAGGGATTTTCCCGGGTGATGCGCCCCCGCCCGAAAAGGAGCGTGGCCCCGTCCTCCTTGCCCCAAGCGTAGTGCTCTTGCCAGCGCTGGAAAAGCCGTTCGTTGATGAAGGGCCCGTAGGTCACCTCGGGGTTTAGGAGGGGGTTTCCCACCACCGTGGCCTCGGTGCGCTCCAGGAAGCGTTTCTTGAACTCCTCGTAGATGGGGGCGTCCACCAGGATGTTCCCGGCGCTGGTGCACCGCTGCCCTCCCGTGGCGAAGGCGCTCCACCAGGCCCCCTCCACCGCCAGGTCCAAATCGGCGTCCCGCATGACCACCAAGGGGTTCTTGCCCCCAAGCTCCAGGGTGGGCCGGATGAGGTTCCTCCCCGCCACCTCCCCAATCCAGCGGCCCACCTTGGTGCTCCCCGTGAAGGCGAACTTCTGGAAAAGCCCCTCGTCCATGAGCTCCACCAGCCACTGGCCCGTGGAGTCCTTGCCCCCACCGAAGACCACGTTGATGACCCCGGGCGGCAGGCCCGCCTCCTCAAAGAGCCTGACGAAGAGGTAGGAGAGGGTGGGGGAGTCGTCCGAGGGCTTCCAGACCACCGCGTTCCCTGCCAGCACGGCTGGGATGAGCTTCCAGCTGGGCACGGCGATGGGGAAGTTGCCCGCGGTGATCATGCCCACCACCCCCAAGGGCCTGCGGAAGGTGAAAAGCTCCTTGTCCCGCATCTCGCTGGGCACGGTTTGGCCGTAAAGCCTTCGCCCCTCGGAGGCGAAGAACAGAGCGGTGTCTATGGCCTCCTGCACGTCCCCGCCCGCTTCCTTGAAGGTCTTGCCCACCTCCCGCACCATGAGGCGGGTGAGGGTGGGCTTCTCCCGCTCCAGGATCTTGGCCAGGTTGAAGAGCACCTGCCCCCGCACCGGGGCCGGGGTGCGACTCCAAGCCTCAAAAGCCTCCCGCGCCTTTAGGGCCGCCTTGCGCAGGGTGTCCTTGGTGCCTTCGGGGAAACGGGCCACCAGGTCTTCCCGGTCCGAGGGGTTGTGGCGCAAAAGGGCCTCCCCTTCCCATACCTCCTCGCCCCCAATCAGGTGGCCGAACTCCAGGGTGTTCCCGTACTTGGCGGAAAACGCCTTCATGCTGACCTCCAAGGGGATTTTAGCGGAAACTCCCTATACTGGGGCCATGCCGCCCCATCGGGACCCTTTGGTTTACCTGCCTCCCTTCCTCTGGGCGCTCAACGTGGTGGCCTCCCGCACGGCCATGCGGGAGGTGGACCCGGCCTGGGGCTCCTTCCTGCGCTTCGCCCTCGCCCTCCCCTTCTTCCTCCTGGCCCTTCGCCGCCTACCCCACCTCGCCCCCCTAGGAGAGACCCTCTTCCTCGCCCTAAGCGGGGTGGCGGTGTTCAACCTTGTCTTTTTCACGGGCGTGCGCCTCGCCCCAGCCTCGGATGCGGCGGTGGTGGCCGCCCTTTATCCCCTTTCCACCGCCTTCGCCTATAGCCTTTACTTCCGCAAGCCCCTTTCCGCCAGGCTCCTTGGGGGGCTTCTCCTCTCGGGCAGCGGGGTGGTCCTCTTGGCCCTGGCCCACGCCGCGGGCGGGGAAGGAACCAACCGGCTCCTGGGGGACCTCTTCCTCGTCCTGGCAGCCCTCCTTTGGGGCGCCTATAGCGTGGGGGTCACCCTGGCGGTGCGCAGGCGGGAGCCCCTCGAGGCCACGGCGGCCAGCATGCTCTTAGGAAGCCTCCTCCTCCTTCCCCTGGCCCTCCCCCACCCCTTCCCGGAAGCGGGCCCTAAGGGGTGGGCCGCCCTCTTCTACACCGCTTTTGGCGGCGCCTTCCTGGCTTTTACCCTTTGGAGCAAGGTGCTAAAGCGCCACCCCGCAAGCCACGTGGCCCCCTTCATGAACCTGACCCCCGCCTTAGCCCTCTTGTTGAGCATCCTCCTCCTAGGCGAGGCCCCCCAGGGGGCGGATCTCCCGGGGCTTCTCCTCATCGCCCTAGGGGTCTACGTCACCCAGCGGGGCTAGCCAAACTTGGCCTTGAGGGCCCGGAGGGTGGCCGGGGGCACCAGCTTGGAAACATCCCCCCCGTAGCGGGCGATTTCCTTGACCATGGTGCTGGACACGAAGGAGTAGCGGGTAGCCGCCAGGATGAAAAGGGTTTCCAGGCCCGGAAGGAGCTGGCGGTTCAGGTGGGCCATTTGGAGCTCGTACTCGTAGTCGGAAACCGCCCGGAGGCCCTTCACGATGGCCTGGGCCCCCACCCGCTTCACGAAGTCCACCAAAAGCCCGGTGAAGGTGTGGGCCTCCACGTTTTGTAGGTGGGCGGTGGCCTCCCGGATGATGCTTAAGCGCTCTTCCGCAGAAAAGAGGTACTGGCCCCGCTTGTTGGGGTTTTCCAACACGGCCACGGTCACCTTGTCAAAGAGGCGGCTTGCCCGTTGGATCACGTCCAAGTGGCCGTTGGTGAGGGGGTCAAAGCTTCCAGGGTAGACCACGTGCATCTAAACCTCCACCAGGGTCAGGGCGTTTTCCCCGTAAACGCGCCGTTCCCCCAAAGGAAGCACCAGCTCCTTGGGGTGCTGCAGGATGCAAAGCCCGCCCTTTTCCACCAGGCCGCTTTGCAAAAGGGCCTGGAAGGCCGCCACCAGGTCCATGGGGTAAGGCGGGGCCATAAAGGCCACGGCGTAGCGCTCCCCTTTGGCCTTCGCCTCGGCCAGGAAGACCTCCACCGGTAGCGGCACGATGCGCACGGGAAGCCCCGCCCGCCGGGCGTTTTCGCGGAGAAGGCGGATGGCCTCGAGGTCTTTTTCCACCAAGGTGGCCTGCCAACCCTCGCTGGCCGCCTCGAGGCCCACCGCCCCGCTCCCCGCATAAAGGTCCAAGAAGCGCCCCTTGGCGGGGTAGCGGAGGCGCAGGTAGTCAAAAAGCGCCTTCCTGAGGCGCACGGGAGAAGGCCGGGCCGAGGCGGGCACCTTCAAGGGCACCCCCTTGGCCTTGCCGCCCAAAATCCTCACCACGCCCCTTAGCTTAAAGCTCCAGGACCAGGCGGCAAAGCCTCTCCACCCCACCTGCCAGCTCCTCCAAGGTGATGAGGAGGTCCAGGTGGGCCAAGGTGGTGGCCCGGCTCTCCGGCCTTCCCCCCTCGAGGCGGGAAAGGTGGGCCCGGCGCAGGCGGTCCAGGAAGGCTTCCAAAGCGGGGGCCTGCCGCAGCACCTCTTCCGCCAAGGCCTTCTCCCCCGTGCCCAAGGCGGCCGCCAGGAGTTCAAGCCGCCTCAAGACCGCCCGCATGGCCTCCAGGAGGTCCTCCCGCCCCTCGGGGCTAAAGGTGAGCCCCTGGGCCCAAAGCCTCTCCGCCTGCCGGACAATGCGCCGCACCAGGTCCCCCAGGTGCTCCAGCTCCGAGGCCATGACGAAAAAGCGCACCGCCCGCTCGTCATGGGTGCGGGTGGAAAGCTCCGCCGTGTAGAGCACCACCTCCCGGGTGAGGCGGTCCACCTTCTCCTCCAAAGGGGCAAGCTCCGCCTCGCCCCCCTCCTCCTGGGCCAGAACCCGCACCGCCTGGGCCAGCATGCCCCGCACCGCATCCGCCACCCGGGCAAGCTCCCGCTGCACCAAGGCGAAGGCCAGGCTGGGAGTTTCCAGGGCCTCTTGGGAAAGGTACTTGGGGGCCACGCCCCGCTTGGGAAAAAGCTTCTCCGCCCAAGTTTCGTAGCGCCCCCTCAGGGGCAGAAACCCCAAGGCGAAGCTCAGGTGGGCCAGGGCGTGGAACGCCACCACCCCCAAAGGGCCAAGCCACGGGATAAGCAAGAAAAGGGGCAAAGAGAACAGGAGCCGGTGCGCGAGGAGGGCCGTCCCCAGGGGCAAGGCTTCCCGCCGGCCCCCCAGGTAGGCCCAGAAGAGGGCCCCGGAAACCCCCACCCCCGCCCCCAGGGCCAGGGCCATGGCCCCCTCCCGGCCCAAAACCGGGGTGAGGGCCAAGGCCAAGGCCGCCACCCCGTTGGCGGTGGCGAGCAAAAAGGCCAGGACAAGGCCCAAGAGATAAAAACCCAAGGGGCTTGGGTCCAGGAAGGCGATGAGGGGCTTAAGGCTTTCCGCTCCCTCCCCCATCCGGACAAAGCCCAAAAAAAGAAGCCCAAGCCCCATGAAGAAGAAGCCCACTGGGCGCAGCCTAGGCCAAAGAAGAAAGGGAAGGCCCAACACCAAAAGGGCCTCCGCCGCCCCCCCTTGCGCCAGGGCCACCACCCCCACCCAAAAGGCCGCCCCCGCCGTGGCGGCTAGGGAAAGGAGGGCGGCCTGCCCTAGCCCCAGCACCCCGCCTTCCAAAAGCCCCAGGGCCAAGAGGGAAAACCCGGTGCCGCTTCCCGAAAGGAGCCCCAAAATGAGCCCCGCCCCCAAAACCCCCAATGGACGCCCCAGGGCCCGGGCCAGGAGGTGCCGCCTGGCCTTCACGGCGGCGAGCCCCTCCCCCACCAGGTGGAGGCCCAAGAGCAAAAGGGCAAGCCCCGCCCAAAACCCCACGCCCGGAGTATACGGAAAAGCCGGCCCAAGGGCCGGCCTCCGTGGTCGGGGAGACTGGATTTGAACCAGCGACCCCCTCGTCCCGAACGAGGTGCGCTACCGGGCTGCGCTACTCCCCGTAGCGGAAGCCAGTATAGGCCATAGGGGGAA
>NZ_JTJB01000040.1 GCF_000794385.1 Thermus sp. 2.9 | reverse complement strand
TTGACGAGGGGCCTCCTTTTCCCTACACTGGCTCCTAACCGCGCCGGGGCGCGGCGAAAACCAGCCCGTTCTCTTATCCAGAGCGGTGGAGGGTACGGCCCAGTGAAACCGCGGCAACCTCCCGCCCCTTCCGTTCCATGGCCGGATGCGGGCGGGGCTGGTGCCAAGGCCGGCCCGGGCGGGGGAAACGCCCGGGGACGATAAGAGAGGGGGGTAAGCGCCACGCCCAACCCCTTCTTGGCGAGAGAACGGTCTTGCCGGGAAGGGGCTTTTTACGGCCCCTTCCAAGCGCCCCAGGCCGGGTCTTGGAAAGGAGGCCGAGGATGCGCTTTGAAACCCTGCAGCTTCACGCCGGCTACGAGCCGGAACCCACCACCTTAAGCCGCCAGGTTCCCATCTACCCCACCACGAGCTACGTCTTCCAAAGCCCCGAGCACGCCGCCGACCTCTTCGCCCTCCGGGCCTTCGGCAACATCTATTCCCGCATCATGAACCCCACGGTGGACGTGCTGGAAAAGCGCCTGGCCGCCTTGGAGGGGGGGAAGGCGGCTTTGGCCACCAGCAGCGGCCACGCCGCCCAGTTCCTGGCCCTCACCACCTTGGCCCAGGCGGGGGACAACCTCGTTTCCACCCCCAACCTCTACGGGGGCACCTTCAACCAGTTCAAGGTGACCCTGAAGCGCTTAGGGATTGAGGTGCGCTTCACCTCCCGGGAGGAAAGGCCCGAAGAGTTTTTGGCCCTCACCGACGAAAGGACCCGGGCCTGGTGGGTGGAGTCCATCGGGAACCCGGCCCTGAATGTCCCCGACCTCGAGGCCCTGGCCCAAGCCGCCCGGGAAGCGGGGGTGGCCCTCATCGTGGACAACACCTTCGGCATGGGGGGCTACCTCCTGAGGCCCTTGGAATGGGGAGCCGCCTTGGTGACCCACTCCCTCACCAAGTGGGTGGGGGGGCACGGGGCGGTGATCGCCGGGGGCCTGGTGGACGGGGGGAACTTCCCTTGGGACAACGGGCGCTACCCCCTCCTCACCGAGCCCCAGCCGGGCTACCACGGGCTGAAGCTCACCGAGGCCTTTGGGGAGCTGGCCTTCATCGTCAAGGCCCGGGTGGACGGCTTGCGGGACCAAGGGCAGGCCCTCGGCCCCTTTGAGGCCTGGGTGGTCCTCCTGGGGATGGAAACCCTCTCCTTGAGGGCCGAACGCCACGTGGAAAACACCCTTCACCTGGCCCACTGGCTCCGGGAGCACCCCAAGGTGGCCTGGGTGAACTACCCCGGGCTCGCGGACCACCCCCACTACCCCCGGGCCCAGAAGTACTTCCGGGGCAAACCGGGAGCGGTCCTCACCTTCGGCCACAAGGAGGGCTACGAGGGGGCTAAGCGCTTCATCTCCCGCCTCAAGCTCATCTCCCACCTGGCCAACGTGGGGGACACCCGCACCCTGGCCATCCACCCCGCCTCCACCACCCACTCCCAGCTTTCCCCCGAGGAGCAGGCCCTGGCGGGGGTTTCCCCGGAGATGGTGCGGCTCAGCGTGGGCCTGGAGCACGTGGAGGACCTGAAGGCGGAGCTGGCGGAGGCCCTGGCATGAGCGAGATCACCCTCGAGGCCTGGGGCGACCACGAGGCCCTTCTCCTCAAACCCCCCCGCTCCCCCCTTTCCATCCCCCCGCCCAAGCCCCGCACCGCCGTCCTCTTCCCTCGGCGGGAGGGTTTTTACACGGAGCTGGGGGGCTTCCTCCCCGAGGTCCGCCTGCGCTTTGAAACCTACGGCGGGCTCTCCCGCAAGCGGGACAACGCCGTCCTCGTCTTCCACGCCCTCACGGGAAGCGCCCACCTGGCGGGCACCTACGAGGAGGCCACCTTCCAAAGCCTTTCCCCCTTGGAGCAAGCCTTCGGCCGCGAAGGATGGTGGGACAGCCTGGTGGGCCCAGGGCGCATCCTGGACCCCGCCCTTTACTACGTGGTCTCCGCCAACCACCTGGGAAGCTGCTACGGCTCCACCGGGCCCCTCTCCCTAGACCCCCGCACGGGCAAGCCCTACGGCCGGGACTTCCCGCCCCTCACCATCCGCGACCTGGCCCGGGCCCAGGCGAGGCTTTTGGACCACCTGGGGGTAGAAAAGGCCGTGGTGATCGGGGGGAGCCTGGGGGGAATGGTGGCCCTGGAGTTCGCCCTCATGTACCCCGAGCGGGTCAAAAAGCTCGTGGTCCTGGCCGCCCCCGCCCGGCACGGGCCCTGGGCCCGGGCCTTCAACCACCTCGCCCGCCAGGCCATCCTGCAGGACCCCGGGTACCAGAAGGGCAACCCCGCCCCCAGGGGCATGGCCCTGGCCCGGGGCATCGCCATGATGAGCTACCGGGCCCCCGAGGGGTTTGAGGCCCGCTGGGGCGCCGAGCCCGAGCTGGGGGAAACCTACTTGGACTACCAGGGGGAGAAGTTCCTCAAGCGCTTCCACGCCGAAAGCTACCTCGTCCTCTCCCGGGCCATGGACACCCACGATGTGGGCCGGGACCGGGGCGGGGTGGAGGAGGCCCTGAAGCGGCTCCGGAGCATCCCCTCCCTCTTCGTAGGGATTGACACCGACCTCCTCTACCCCGCCTGGGAGGTGCGCCAAGCCGCCCGCCTGAGCGGGGGCCGCTACCGGGAGATCAAAAGCCCGCACGGCCACGACGCTTTCCTGATTGAGACGGACCAGGTGGAGGAGATCCTCGAGGGCTTCCTGCCCTAGCGAATGGTTTCCACCCGAACGCCCTCCACTTGAAGCCAGGCCCTATCGGCGGTAAGGGCAAGGAGGCCGTGGACCTTGGCCGTGGCGAGACAAGCCCGGTCCCCCAAGGACAGGCCCAGGCCACGGGTCTGGGGATCCAGCTCCGCGGCCACCATGGCCTCCTCTTGGGTAAAGGGAAGGACCTCCAAGCCTAGCGCCAGCACCTTGGGGAGGAGGCGTCCCGGGTCTTTTCCCCTTCCCCTCAACGCTACCGGAGGGAGGACCAGGTTCTGCGGTACCGCAGGGGGGAGGAGGTGCGGCGGGTGCGGGGGCATAGCCGGCTCCTGGCCCTGGTGCGGTGGGAGCGGGGGAGGAAGCTCCTTTGGCCCTTTGGGGGGAGTGTGGGAGCGGGGTACGCTTCCGACACGGTCTTGGGGGCATGGGCTTTGGGAAGGTTTCGCCCCTCCAGGGGGATGCTGTTGGCGGACGCGGGGTTTCACGGGCAGGAGGTGTGGGATCCGGCGGTGTACCGGTTTCGTGGGGTGGTGGAGGGGGTGTTTGGGGGGATGAAGACGGGGCTTAGGGGTGGGTATTTGGCGGAAAGGAAGCCCAAGACGGCGATGGTGCGGGCGTTCTTGGAGCTTTTGGCTTATGGCCTCAGGGTTCTCTTTTCCCTCCTCCCCCCTCCTCCGGGGTACAAGGCGATTTACTAGGCAAGCCCGTACTTTCTTGACAACTGTTCAAAGCAGA
>NZ_JTJB01000039.1 GCF_000794385.1 Thermus sp. 2.9 | reverse complement strand
AATTTACCTGAAGTCCCTGGAGGACACCTTCAGCGAGTGGGCCAGCCTCGAGGACGAGGAAGCGTACCGTGACCTTGGAACGCTACACGGTGGCCCGGGTCCCCTTTCCGTTTACCGATCAGAGGGGGGTTAAACACCCGCCGGCCTTAGTGTTGTCCCAACCCGGGTGGCTACCCAACGCCGCGGGCATGGCCATGATCGCCAGCAAGCGCCACGCCCCGTGGCCCCTGGACTGGCCCGTCCAAGACCTACAAGCCGCCGGTCTACCGGTTCCCTCGGTGGTTCTCCTCAAGCTCTTCACCCTGGACCACAGCCTGGCGGCGGAGGATGCCCCTCAGGTGGAGCCACGCCTGCGCCGCCTCCTCGGCCTGTAGCCCGCCCCGCAATCCCGCCCCTCCCATGGGGTAATCTCCATTCCATGCGCGTCCTTGTCATCGGAAGCGGGGTGGGAGGCCTCGCCTGCGCCATCCGCCTCGCCGCCATGGGCCTTCAGGTTCTGGTCTTGGAGAAGCTGGACGGCCCCGGGGGCAGGGCCCGGGTGCACCGGGCGGAGGGCTTCACCTTTGACATGGGCCCCACGGTGATCACCGTGCCCCCCTTCCTGGAGGACCTCTTCGCCACGGGGCCCGGCAACCCCCGCCTCTACCCTGACTTCCCCGAGGAGGAGGGGCTTAAGGCTACGGCGCGGTACGTGAAGCTGGTCCCCCTGGACCCCTTCTACCGCATCCACTTCCCCGACGGCACCCACTTTGACTACAAGGACGACCGGGAGCACCTCCTCTCGGAGATCCGCCGCCTCGCCCCCGAGGACCTGCCGGGCTACCTCCGCTTTGAAGCGGACGCCAAGGCCATCTTCCGCCGCGGCTTCCTAGAGCTCGGCTTCACCCACTTTGGAAGCCTCCCTGACCTCCTCCGGGTGGCCCCGGACCTCCTGCGGTTGGACGCCGTGCGGCCCCTTTTCTCCTTCGTCAAGAAGTACTTCAAAAACCCCAAGATGCGGCGGGTTTTCTCCTTTGAAAGCCTCCTCATCGGGGGAAACCCCCTAGCGGTGCCCGCCATCTACGCCATGATCCACTTCGTGGAGCGCACCTGGGGGGTGCACTTCGCCCTGGGGGGGACGGGGGCCTTGGTCCAGGGGATGGTGCGGAAGCTGGAGGAGCTTGGGGGGAAGATCCGCTACCGGGCTCCCGTGCGCCGCATCCTCACCCGGAAGGGAAGGGCCGTGGGCGTGGTCCTGGAGGACGGGGAGCGGATTGACGCCGATCTCGTGGTCTCCAACGCCGACTACGTCCACACCTACGGCGAGCTCCTGGCCCCGGAGGACCGCCGCCTCCACGGGGACTGGCGCCTCAAGCGCACCCGGCTTTCCATGAGCCTCTTCGTGGCCTACTTCGGCTTCCGCGCCCGAGGAGACGAGGGGGAAAGGCTCAAGCACCACAACGTCCTCCTTTCCGAGCGCTACGAGGGGCTTCTTCTGGACATCTTCGCTCGCAAGGTCCTCCCCGAGGACTTCGCCCACTACCTCCACCTCCCCACCCTCACCGACCCCTCCTTGGCCCCGCCCGGGCACCACGCCGCCTACACCCTGGTCCCCGTGCCTCACAACGGGAGCGGCCTGGACTGGCGGGCCCTGGGGCCCATGTACCTGGAGAAAGCCCTCCGGTACCTGGACGAAAGGGGCTTCCTCCCGGGCCTCGTGGACCGGCTGGTCTACACCCACTACATCACCCCCGACTACTTCCAATGGACGCTGAACAGCCACCTAGGCAACGCCTTCGGCCCCGAGCCCGTGCTTTGGCAGACGGCGAGCTTTAGGCCCCATAACCGCTCGGAGGACGTGAAGGGCCTTTACCTGGTGGGCCAGAGCTACCAGCCCGGGGCCGGACTTCCCAGCGTCCTCATGTCCGCCAAGATGACGGCGAGGCTCATCGCCCACGACCTGGGCCTGGAAAGGGCCCCCAAGGGGCTTCGGGAGGCTTGGGTGTGAGCACGCTGGAGAGGAAGCGGAAGCACCTCGAGGCCTGCTTGGAAGGAGACGTGGCCTACCAAAGGATCACCACGGGCCTGGAGCGCTTCCGCCTCCGCTACCAGGCCCTGGCGGGGCTGGCCCTCGCCGAGGTGGACCTCACCACGCCCTTTCTAGGGAAGAACCTGAAGGCCCCCTTCCTCATCGGGGCCATGACGGGGGGCGAGGCCCTCGGGAGGCGCATCAACCTCGCCCTGGCGGAGGCGGCGGAGGCCCTGGGGGTGGGGATGATGCTGGGCTCGGGGCGGGTGGTGCTGGAAAAGGAGGAAGCCCTAGGGAGCTTCCAAGTGCGCCGGGTGGCCCCCAAAGCCCTCCTCATCGCCAACCTGGGCCTGGCGCAACTCCGCCGCTACGGCCGAGAGGACCTGATCCGCCTGGTGGAGCTTTTGGAGGCGGACGCCTTGGCCTTCCACGTGAACCCCCTCCAGGAGGCGGTGCAGAAGGGGGACACGGACTTCAGGGGCCTTGTGGAGCGCCTTGGGGACCTCCTTCCCCTCCCCTTCCCTGTACTGGTGAAGGAGGTAGGGCACGGGCTTTCCCGGGAGGCGGCCTTGGCCCTTAAGGGCCTCCCCTTGGCGGCGGTGGACGTGGCCGGGGCGGGGGGGACGAGCTGGGCCCGGGTGGAGGAGTGGGTGCGCTTTGGGGAGGTGCGCCACCCCGAGCTTTGCGAGATCGGCATCCCCACCGCCCAGGCCATCCTCGAGGTGCGGGAGGTCCTGCCCAATACCCCCCTCATCGCCTCGGGGGGCGTGTACACGGGCACGGATGCGGTGAAGGCCCTCGCCCTGGGGGCGGATCTGGTGGCGGTGGCGAGGCCCCTCCTGAAGCCCGCCCTCGAGGGGCCCGAAGCCGTGTCCGCCTGGATTGGGGACTACCTGGAGGAGATGCGCACCGCCCTTTTCGCCATCGGAGCAAGACAGCCCCGGGAAGCCAGGGGGCGGGTGGAATCCATCTAGAAGCACTCCCCTAAGGGCAGGCAGCCTTTGCCTGCCCTTTCACAAGGCTTTCACATGTGGGTCTTACCCTTCCCAGCGGGGTGGTATATGCGGCGACCCTGGATCTGGCTCGGTTTCTTGGCTCTTCTAATAGCCCTGGCCCAGGCCCTGAGCCTGGACCTAAAGCCCTACCTGGTACGGGTAGTGGAGGGCAAGGAGATCTACGAGGAAAACCCCGTGGCGGTGAAGCCCGGGGACGTCCTGGAGTGGCGCCTTGTGGCGGAAAACCGCGCGCAAGGGGCGCTCCGCCAGGTGGCCCTGGTCATCCCTATTCCTAAGGAAACGGCGTACCTGGACGGGAGCGCCAAGCCCCTCAGCCTGAACGGGTCCACCATCCGCCCGGAGTTCAGCTTTGACGGGGGCCGGACCTTCGGGGTCCCGCCCCTCAAGAAGCGGGTCCGGGTGGTGGAAAACGGCAAGGAGGTGGAAAAGGAAGTGGAAGTGAAACCCGAGGAGTACACGCACGTCCGGTGGCTCATCCCCGAGCTGCCCAAGGGAGGCAAGGTCCAGGTGTCCTTGCGCACCATGGTTCGTTAGGGAGGTAGAAGTATGGGAGTACGAGGAAGCGCGCATATCTTGAAGGGCTTGGCCATCGCCCTGGCCCTCGTCCTGAGCCTGGCCTGGGCCATGACCCCGGCGGGGACGGCCATCAGCAACCAGGCCTCCGCCAGCTACATTGACTCCGCCGGCCAGCCCAGGACCACCACGTCCAACCTGGTGACCACCATCGTCCAGCAGGTCTATAGCTTCACCATCGCCCCCAACGGCACGGAAGCCAACCCGGGCCAGACCCGTAGCGGCCTGCCCGGGGCCCAGGTGCTCTTCAACTACACCGTCACCAACACCGGAAACGGCACCGACACCATCAACCTGGCCACCGCCCAGGGCGTAAACGACAACTTTGACCTGACCAACATCCGCATTTACCGGGACGATAACTGCAACGGCAACGTGGACGCCGGGGAAGCCCAGGTGACGGGCGTTACCCTGGCCATGGGGGCCCAGGTCTGCGTGATCGTGGCGGCCACCCTTCCCGTTACCGCTACCAACGGCCAGTACGGGAATCTGAACCTCACGGGTACTTCCCAGGGAGCCGCCCAGAACAACCAAACCGTCACCGACACGGATAACTGGGCCCGGGCCACCGCCACCACCGCAGCCGCCCTCAGCGCCTTCAAGTCCGCCTCCCCGAGCGGGAACGTGGCCCCGGGCGGCACCATCACCTACACCATCTCCGGGAGCAACACGGGCGGGAGCGCGGCCTACGGCTACGCCGTCACCGTGGACGGGCAAAGCCGGACGGGCATCCTGGTGGAGGACGTGATCCCCGCGGGCCTTGTGGTCAGCGCCATGCCCACGGGCTCCGCCGGGGCCGGCACCGTGCGCTACGTGTACCACAACGGCACGAACAACACGTCTTGGGTCACCCTCACGTCCAGCATGCTTCCCCTCACGGGCGACGGCGCCAAGAAGATCGGCATGCTCATCGAGGGCACAGGGGCCTTCTTCCCTCAAGGGGCGCAGTACAGCTTCAGCTTCGTTGCCCAGGTGCCGCAGAACGCCCCTGCTGGGGCCACCTACAGCAACACCGCCAGGGTGACCTTTGACGCCAACGGGGACGGTGACGCCGCCGATCCCGGGGAGAGCGTGAGCACGAACAGCACCAGCAACACCGTGGGGGCCACCTACAACGTGGCGGTGGGGCCCTACGGCTACCCTGAGGGCAACGCCACGGGCACGTACCAAGCGGGCGCCTACACCGTGACCCGGAGCAACGACACCCAGTCCATCGCCTCCGCCTCTAGCGGCACCACCGTCATCTTCCGCCACACCCTGAAGAACACGGGGAACACCCAGGACAGCTTCAACCTGAGCTTCTCCGGCGCCCCGCAAGGCTGGGCGTGCCAGCTGGTGGCGGACGACCTCACCACCCCCATCAACGGCCCCGTGGGACCGCTTGGCGCGGGTGGCACCTACAACTTCGCCGTGAAGTGCAGCATCCCCGCCAGCTACACCTCCACCAACCCCGTGACGCTCACCGTCACCGCCACCAGCGTGGGCGACCCCAGCAAGAGCGACCTCGCCACGGACACCGTGAACCAGGTGGTCTCCGGTTACGCCGTGGACCTTGCAAAGCAAGGGGCTTCTGGGGACAACGATGCCAACAACGATAACCCGCCCGCCCAAAGCGCCAACCCCGGCCAGACGGTCTATTTCCCCTTGGAAGTCTACAACGCCGGGGCTAACCCCGACGTCTACAACCTCACGGCCAACGTGCCCACGGGCTTCAGCGTCACCTTCTACCCCGACGCCAACTGCGACGGCCAGCCCGATGGCGCTCCCATCACCAACACGAGCCTGCTGAACCCCGGTCAGAAGCAGTGCGTGGTGGCGGCGGTCACCGTGCCCGCCGGCGCGGCTCCTGGAGCGAATAGCGTCTCCTTCACCGCCAAGAGCACCACGCTTGCCAACGTAGCCGACACCGTCACCAGCCAGGTGAACGTTAACCTGGTGGCCCAAGTGACCCTGGACCCCGACCGCTCCGGCACGGTGACGAGCCCGGGCACCATCGTCTACACCCACACCCTCCTCAACAACTCCAACGCCCGCGCTTACTGCGATGTCTCCGGCTCGGGCGGCGCCTACGGCTGGACCTACCAGTACTCCACGGACGGCACCAACTGGTCCCCCAACCTCCAGGATGTGCAAGTGGCCCCCAACGGCGGCACCGCCACCCTCTATGTCCGGGTCATCGTCCCCGCTGGGGAGCCCGTGGGCCGGGTGGACACCAACACCGTCACCGCCCGGTGCGACGTGACCACCGGCCAACCGGACAACACCTACGAGGCCACGGACGCCGCCACGGAGACCACCACCATCGTGGGCGGCGAGCTCCGGCTCACCAAGCAGGTGGACAAGACGAGCGCCAAGCCGGGCGAGAACCTGACCTACACCATCGTGGCCGAGAACATCGGCACCGGGAACCTCACCAAGGTGATCGTCTCCGACCCCATTCCCGCCTACACCACCTTCGTCAGCGTGAGCGCGCAGATCACGGGCTTCGCTCAGGGCGCCCAGGTGCTCTACTCCACCGACGGCACCACCTGGAGCGCCACGCCACCCACCTCCGTGCCCACGGGCGGCGCGGTCTACGTGGGCGTGGACACGAACGGGGATAACGCCATCACCAACGCCGACGTGATGCCCCCCGCGGCCAAGATCACCATCACCTTGATGGTGACCGTGCAGTAGCCTTTCGGCCCGCCCCGGGGTTTCCCGGGGCGGGCCCCTTAAAAACCGAGAGGCAATTTAAGAAGAATTTTCGCAAGGTTTTCACGGGGACCGGGGAGGATGAAGCCGATGGGATGGCGAGGGCAAAGGAGCCAAGGAAGCCTGAGGGGGATGCTCGCCCTACTTCCCCTCCTCACCTCCTTCGTCCTGGCCCTCACCCCGGCGGGCGCGGTGATCCGCAACCAAGCCGCGGCCCAGGTGGGGGAGGCGCGCTACCTCTCCAACGTGGTGGAGACGGTGGTTGAGGCCCTTTGCGTTCCCCTCCTCGGGCCCGACGGCACCCAAGCGGCCCCGGGGCAGGTGGCCCAGGGAAGCCCCGGGGGCTACGCCTACCTCCCCTACCTCCTCACCAACGGGGGCAACGACCGCTTCACCTTCTCCCTGGGCCACCTCCTCGGTGCCCGGGACTTTTCCCCGGAAGAGGTCCTCATCTTCCCGGACCCCAACGGGGACGGCATCCCCAACGGCAATCCCATCACCGAGGCCACCTTGGGCATGGGGGAAAGCCTCCGCCTGGTCCTTCGGGTTAAGCTCCCTTTGAGCGCCAGCGGTGGCCTCCTCCTCACCCCCCTCGCCCGTTGCCCCGGCGGGGAGGAGGACCGGGAGAACTGGGCAAGGGTGCGGGCCGCCTCCGGCCCTGCCCTGCACGTAGAAAAGAGCATGACCCCCACCGCCCTCCCGGGGGGGGAGGTGACGGTAAGCCTCCGGGTACTCAACCTGGGCGATGTGGAGGCCCTGAACGTGACGCTGGAAGACCTTCCCCTCCCCTTCCCCTTCGTGCCCGGCTCCGCCAGCGCCCGGAAGGGCGAGATCGCCTACTTTGACGGCGCCAGCTGGGGGGCCACCGAACCCCCTGCCGTGCGGGGGGTGCGGCTAAGCCTGGCGCGCCTCCTCCCAGGGGAAGAGGCCCTTCTCACCTTCCGCCTCCGGGTATCCGAGGGCACACCCCCCGGCGAGGTGGAAAACCGGGCGGTGGCCCGAGGGGATGGAGGCCCGGCGGAGGGCAGGGCCGTGACCCGGGTGCTTCCCCTCTTCAGGCACCACCTGGGGCCCCAGGGCAATCCCCGGGCCCTACCCGGCGGGGAGGGCTCGGCGGACGACCGCCAGGCGGAAAGGGCCTTGGCGGGGCAGCCCGTCTGCTTCCGCCACACCCTAGAAAACGCCGGCACCGCCCAAGACGCCTACTCCCTGCGGGTGGAGGAAGTGCCCGCGGGGGTAAGCGTCTGGCTGGAGGACCTGGAGGGAACGCCCCTGGCCAACCCCTTGGTCCTCGAGGCGGGGGCGCAAAAGGACTTCCAGGTCTGCTACCTGGCCCAAGACGCCCGCACCTTCACCGCCAGCGTGGTGGCCCGCTCCCAGGCCACGGGGGCGGAAAACGCCACGTGGGACACCCTAGAGGTGGCGCCGCGGGGCGCCCTAACGCTCCAGAAGGAGGCCGACCCCGCCCCCGGCACCACCCTGCGCCCCGGGCAGGAGGTCACCTACACCCTTAAGGTGCAAAACGCCTTCGCCCCCCTCGCCCAGGTGGTGGTGGAGGACGCCCTGAGCCCCCACCTGGAGTTCCTGAAGGCTTCCCACGGGGGAGCGTACGACCCCGCGGGCCACAAGGTGGTGTGGCGCCTTGATGCCCTGCCCCTTGGGGAAACCCTCCTAACTCTACGGGTGCGGGTGCGGCCGGATGCCCCGGACGACGCCCTGGTGGAAAACACCTTCCTCCTTAGGGCAAAGGAGGTGCCCAACCCCGTGGGGTCCAACCCCGTGCGCCACCCCGTCTTCGGCGTGAACCTCCTCCTGCGGAAGGAGGTGGGCCCAAAGGAAGCCCGCATCGGCGACCTCCTCACCTACCGCCTCATCCTGGAAAACCCCTCCCCCGCCCCCCTCACCGCGCGCCTGGTGGACACCCCGCCCCCCGGCACCCGCTATGAGCCCGGCACCGCCTTCCTGGGCTGCGGCGAGAAAGCCCCCCAAGAGCCCCAGGTGGTGGAGGGCAAGCTGGTGTGGGAAGGGCTTTCCCTGCCCGCCAAGGGGCGGGTCTGCCTGGAGTACCGCCTGAGGGTGCTGCCCGGGGCCCCGCGGGAGCTCGTGAACACCGCAGAAGCCTTGGGTGTGAGCGGCCAGGGAGCGGTGACGGCGAGCGGCAAGGCCCAAGCCGTGGCGCAGCTGGACCTTGGGCCCTTCGCCCTGGGGGGGGTCCTCCTGGGCCGGGTCTTCCTGGACCTGGACGATGACGGGGTCTTTAGCCCAGGGGACATCCCCCTCCCCGGGGCTAGGGTGCTCCTCGCCAATGGCCTCCAGGCCCTCACCGACGCGGCGGGGCGCTACGCCTTCCGCGACCTTTCGGGCCTCCACCAGGTGATGCTGGACCCGGCCTCCGCCCCCTTTCCCCCCCGGGCCATGCCGGAGAACCTGGGGGAGGGGTACCGCAAGCGGGCCCTGGTCCAGGGGGCCACGGTGGTGGACTTCCCCCTCCGCCCCCCCAAGGGCTCCGTGCGGGTGGAGCGCGCCACCACCCTGCGCATGGGACCCTTGGTGGTGGAAAAAAGGCTCCTTTGCCTCGGGGACAAGTGGCTGGTGGAGCTCCGCCTGCGGAGCGCCGAGCCCCTACCCGAGTTCACCCTCACCGATCCCCTGCCGCAAGGAGGAGCTAAGGTGTTCGCCTACCCGGAGTTCCAGGGCGAGGAAACCCTGACCTACGAGGTGGGAGAGGCCCAACTCACCGACCCCGAGGTGCGCTGGAGGTACCCATGAAGCGCTTGTGGACCTTTTTTCTCCTTTCCTTTGCCTTTGCCCAAGGCGTGGAGCTCAAGGCCACCCTGGTGGGAACCGGCCTGGAATGGGAGCTGGACCGCCTCGAGGCCTGGCTCCTCCCCACGGGTGAGGAGGGCCGCCTCCTCCTCTACTCCCCCGGCTTTGACCCCGAGGACTACCGGAGCGCCCTAAAGGGCAAGCCCGAGCTGGGGGACGAGCGCTATGACGGGGGCAAGGGGGAAGTGAGGGCGGTCTACGAGCTTTACCGGGGGGACACGCTCCTGCGCCGGGCCGTCTTTGGGGTGGAGCCCCACCGGGAGGTGGAGTTCTTCCGGGGCAAGCTGGAGAAGGGGGAGGTCTACCGCCTGGTGGCCCGGTTTGAGGGCCTGGGGAAAAACGCCTTCGTCCTCCGAGCGGAAGGGTTCTCCGTGCGGCTTGACCCGAGGATGCAGGTGGTGGACGTGAGGGACCAGAGCCCAGGCCTCACCCTGCGGCAGCTCCCCGGGGAGCGGGGGCGGTTCGTGGAGGCCTTCGCCCTGGAGGCTGCTAAAGAACTCCTTCCCCTCCCCGTGCGCTTCTACGACGAAGACGGCCCCGAGGAGCTCCTTTCCCGGGTCCTCCTCCCCAACGGCCAGGTGGAGGAGCGGCCCGTTTCTGGGGACCGGGCTTGGGCCGAGTACACCCTGCGCCTCCCCGGCGTCACCCGCTTCCTCTTCGCCCAGCCCCCCACGGCCAAGCAGTACTCCAACACCTTCGCCTTCCAGGTGAAGGCGTGCCTGGCCCTGGCCGAAGACCGCTTCCAAGTGGTGGCACCGGGCCCCAGGGAGGTGCGGGTGGTGGATGAGGGGGGAAAACCCCTGGACCTTAAACCCACCCTCACCGAAGAAGGCCTCGCCCTCCTGGAGCTTCCCCAAGGCTACCGCCTCCTGGAGGCGCGGGGGGAAGGAGCGGTGGTGATTGAGGGAAACCGGGCCCGCTTCGGCTGCCCTGGGGGCAGGGTGACCTTTGTGGTGCGGGCGCCGGAGGCGAGGCTAAGGGTCCGGGTCGTCCTGGACCTCCCCGGGGATAGGCCCGGGGAAGGGACCCTCCTCCTCGCAGGCGAGGCCAAGCAGGTGGCGGGGAAGCCCTGTTTGCCTTGAAGCCCGGCACCTACCCCCTCGCCTTCCAGGTGGAGGGGGCCGAGGCCACGGGGCCCAGGGAAGTGGGTCTCCTCCCCGGGGAGGAAAAGGAAGTGGTCTTCCGGGTTAGGCCAAGGGTAACCCTCACCCTCACCCCCGAAACCCAGCGCCACCCCGAAGGGGAGGCGGCGAGGCTTCTCCTAAGGGCCACCACCCCTTACCCTGGCCTCATCCCGGCGGAGCTTTTCCTGGACCTTCCCCCGGAGCTCGAGCCCCTCTCCCCCACCCGCCTCACCGGGCCCCTCTCCAAGGACAGGCCCTTGGAGCTTCCCCTGGAGCTCAAGGGGCCTAGGGGAAGCTACCAGGTGAAAGGCCGCCTCCTTCCCTTCGGCTTGGAGCGCTCGGCCCAGGTGGACTTCTTCCGCCCCGCCGCCTTCACCCTCGCCAAGGAAGCCCTTACCCCAAGGGTGGCCAAGGGGGAGGAGGCCCGATTCCGCCTCACCGTGGTGAACCAAGGGGACGAGCCCGGCCGCGTGCGCCTAAGGGACCTGGGGGGGGCGGGCCTCGAGGGCCCCGGCCTGGACCAGGAGGTCTACCTGGAGCCCCGCCAGGGACGGAGCTACGAGGTGGCCTTCCGCGCGGTGGGCGAGGGGGTCTTGGTGAACCGGGCGGAGCTCCTTAAGGGCGAAGAGGTGCTGGCCCGGGCCGAGGCGGGGGTGGAGGTCCTTTTGCCCAAGCCCACCCTCACCCGCGAGCTACCCTTCCGCCGCTACCTCCCGGGCGAGGTGGTGGAACACCGCCTGGTGGTGGAAAACCATGGGGAAGCCCCCTTGCGCTACACCCTGGAGGACGCCTGCCCCGACTTCCTGGAGCCGGCGGAGGCCCGCTTTGAGGGCACCTTGGCCCCCGGAGGGCGGCGGGTTCACACCTACCAGGCTCGGGTGCGCTTCGGGGAGGAACGGGAGGGCACCTGCCAGGCCACCCTGCGCCACGAGGGGGGCACCTTGCGGGCGGAAACCCCCCTGGCCCGCCTCCTCCTGAAGCTCACCAAGGAGGCCCTAGCCCCCCGGGTCCTGGAGGGCACGGAGGCGGTCTTCCTCCTCCGGGTGGAAAACCCGGCGGACCACCCGGTTCGCGTCCGCCTCCTAGACACGCCCCCCAAGGGGCTCGCCATGAAGGGCCTGGACTGGGAAGGGGAACTCGGGCCGGGGGAGGTGAAGGCCTTCACCCTGAAGGCCGAGGGCGTCCCCCCTGGGGCCCACGTGAACCGGGCGAGCGCCTTCCTCGGGGACACCCCCGCCGCCTTCCCCGCCGAGGCCAGCGTGGTGGCCCTTCCCCTCCTCACCCCGGAAAGGGTTTCCGAGGTGCGCCTCCCCTTCCGAGTAGAAGGGGAAGGGGAAGGGCTCCTCTTGGCCTTCCCCTTGCCCGAGGGGGCGGAGTACGTTCCCGGTAGCGCCAGGCTCCAGGAAGGGGAAAAGACCCTTCCCCTGGAAGACCCCCTCACGGACGGGAAGGCGCTTTACTGGCGCCTTCCCCTCCTAAAGGAGGGGGAGGTGCGCCTCACCCTGCGCCACGAGCGGGCCCTGCCCCCCTTGGCCGAGCCCGCCCTCACCCTCCTCGCCGGGGGGCGGGAGGTGTACCTGAAGGGCAAGGCCACCCTGGAGGACTACCGGAAGGCCAAGCCCCTAGTGGCGGAGCGGCGGGGCGTGATCCGCGAGCCTAGGGAGGGCGAGGTCTTCCGCGACCGGGAGGCCATCCGGGTGGTGCTGGAAGCCCCCCTGGGCTCCCTCACCCTCAAGGTGAACGGCCAGCCCATCGGCCAAGACCGCCTGGGCAAGGCGGAGCTGGACGAGGGGCGGGGCTGGCAGCGCCTGGAGTACTACGGGGTGCCCCTGGCGGTGGGGCGGAACGTCTTGGAGGTGGAAGGGGTGGCCCAGGACCGCCTCGAGGTCTTCCGGGCCGGAAACCCCACGCGCCTGCGGCTTTCCCTCCTGGAGGCCAAGGCGGACGGGCGCACCCCCATCCGGGTGCTGGTGGAGGCCCTGGACGAAAACGGCCTCGCCACGGGCTTTGGGCCCGTCACCCTCGAGGCGGACCTGGAGCCCTTAAACCCCGACGCCTTCTTGGAGATCTCGGGCTACCAGGTCCTCCTCAAGGACGGCCGGGCGGAGGTCCTCCTTAAGCCCCTCCTCGCCCCCAAGGAGTTTGGGGTGCGGGCCCGGTTCAACGAGCTCCAAACCCAGGCCAGGTTCTTCGCCGGGGAGCGGAAGGAGGGCCTGTGGCTCGCCCAGGGGAGCGTGGGGGTGGCCTTGGGGCGGAGCGTGACGGGGCTTCGCCTGGAGGACCTCCGGCTTTTCGGCCTAGCGCGCGCCTACGCCGAGGGCCCCATCCTTTCGGGCCAGGGCCAGCTGGCCCTGGACACCACGGGTGGCCTTGGAAAGGAGCTCGCCCAAGACCGCTTCCCCGTCACCGGGGCCGCCACCGAGGCCAAGCGCCCCCTCACCTCCGACGACTCCATCGCCTTCCGCTACGATCAGGCGGAGTTTTCCCTGAGCTACGAACGGGCTTCCCTAGGGGCCGCTTTACCTGAGGCCACCGCCCTCCGCCTCAGCACCCGGGGGGAGGCGCGCCTCGAGGGCTTCCTGGCCCTCCTCCCCCGGGACGAGGTGGAGGAGGTGATCGTCCCAGACGGAACCGCCTTCTACCGCCTCTCCCAGAGGCCCAAGCCGGGAAGCCTCACCCTCACCTTGGTGGAGGGGGCCCGGGAAACCCCCCTGGTGGCGGGCAAGGACTACGCGGTGGACGAGCTCGGCAACCTGCAGCTTTCCCGACCCCTCTTCCCCACCACCCCCGACCTCGCCCCCGTGTACCTCCTCGCCCGCTACGCCCCAGCGGACGCCCCCCGGGACCTCCTGGCCTACGGCCTGGGGGCGGTGTACGAGAAGGAGGGCTTCCGCTTCGGGCTTTCCGCCGCCTACCTGGGCGCCTGGCGCTTCGGGGCGGAGGCGGGCTACGAGGAGGAGGGGAGCCGCCTCTCCCTCAAGGGCACCTACGCTGACGGGCGCTTTGGCCTGGCCTTCGGGGCCGAGGCCCGCCTTGGGGCCTTCCGCCTGAGGGGGGACCTCCGGGCGGATGACCTCCGCCAAGGGATGGCCGCCCTCCAAGGCCAGGCCCGCCTGGCCTACGAGGAGGGCCCCTTGGGGGTGGCCCTGGAGCACACCACCCCAGCGCAGACTTCCCTCCTGCTGGAGTATCGGCCCAAGCCCTTCACCCTAGGGGCGGGCCTCGGGTACCTCTGGGGCGATGGGGCTTGGGCCCTCTTGGGGCGGGCGGGGTATGAGGAGGGGCGGGCGAAGCTCCTCCTCACCCACACGCAGCCCTTCAGCGTGGGGCGGGCCATCACCCGCCTGGACGCCGCCTGGCCCCTGGACCCCAACCTGAGCTTGGAAGGAGGCCTGGGCTACACCTGGGGCGAGGGGGTCTTCGGCACCCTGGGCCTCCGCCAGCGGCTTGGGGACGCCAACCTGGCCCTGGCCTACGAGCTTCCCACGGCGAGCGGGGAGGGGAACCGGGCCCGCTTTGGCCTCGAGGCTCCCTTCCCCCTCACGGAGCGGCTCAGCCTAAACCTCTCCGCCGGGCTGGAGCGCCGCTTCAGCACGGGGGAAACCCTCACCGCCTTCGGCTTCGCCGCCCGGTACAAGGCGGCGGACTTCGTGGCCACCTTAGGGGCGGAAACCTCCTTGGGAGAGGAGGCCAAGCTGGTCCTCCGGGGCGGGGCGGCGGGAAGCCTGGACGAGGAGAACACCCTCTCGGCCGACTTCGCCTTTCAAGTCCTTCCCGAGGCCAGGGCCCGCTTCACCGTGGCCTACGCCCTCTTCGCTTCCCAGGTGAACGTCCTCACCTATCACCGCCTCACCTGGGAGGCTGAACCCGTCCTGGAGGGGGAAGCCCTCCTCGCCTACCACCAGCCGGGCTTCCAGCTCCGACCCGGCTTCGCCTACCGCCTGAAGCCCCAAGACCCCGCCGCCAACACCTACCAGCTGGGCCTTGGGGCCAACCTCTACCTCACGGAGCGGTTTGGCCTGGGGGGCGCCCTCTACTACGTCTTCCAACCCGGCACCGGCACAGACCGCTTGGTCTATAGCGTAGAGGGGAGCCTTCGGGCCCTGGACGGGCTCTGGCTCAACCTGGGCTACGGCTTCGGCGAAAGCCTCCTCCAGCCCGAGGGCCTCTACCTACGCCTGGACTTCTTCGGAGGTAGCCGATGAAGCGCCTTTGGCCCACGGTCTTCTTTGCCCTAGCGAGCGCCCTGGCCCAAGTGATCACTCCCTTCCAGGCCCGCTTCGGCCCGGTGAACGAGCGGGGGGATATCCTCCTCATCGGGAATACCCTGATGTGCATGTCCCAATCCGGGAGTACCACCCAATGCGATACCAACTGGATGAACAGCTCCTCGTCCAACAACACAGCGCTTTCTAACGGCCAACCGGATCCGAACCGCCGCATGATCTTTGTAAACGCCGACCCAGCTGCGCCCCCCTGGGGCCAAGGCCGCGGGGGTTCCTCCTCCGCCACCCTCAGCCTCCCCCCAGGAGCCCAGGTCCTTTGGGCTGGGCTCTACTGGGGCGCCCGGGCAGACCCTAGCGCAAGTGGCAGGAACACCATCTACTTGAAGCCCCCCGGCGCCTCCTCGTACCAGCAGATCACCGGGACCCTCCTGGGCACCATCACAACCCAAGGGACGGACACCACCCGACCCTACGCCGCCTTTGCCAACGTCACCTCCATCGTGCAGGCTCGGGGAAGCGGCGCTTACTGGGTGGGGGGCATCCTCGCCCAAACGGGCAACGACGGCCTGGGCTTTTACGCCGGCTGGGCGCTGGTGGTGGCGTACCGGGATCCCAACGCCACCTTCAAGAACCTGGTGGTCTACAACGGCTTGGCGGTGGTGAGCGCGAATAACCCAGCAACCATCGTCCCAAGCGGCTTCCTCACCCCCGCCACCGGAACCGTGAACGCCCGCGTGGGAGCGGTGGCCTTTGAGGGGGATGCTGGGATTACGGGCGACCAGCTCCTACTCAACGGCCAGGCCATCTCCGACGCCCAAAACCCCGCCAACAACTTCTTCAACAGCTCTGTTTCCGACATGGGTACCCGCTTTACCAACAAAACCCCCAACTTCCTCAACCAAATGGCGGTGGATGTGGACCGCTTTGACGCCACGGGCAGGATCCCCAACGGGGCCACCAGCGCCACCCTTACCTTTACCTCCACGCAGGATGTCTACTTCCCCGCCGTGCTCACCTTCGCCGTGGACATCTACTTTCCCGACCTCAAGACCACCTTCACCAAAACCGTCACCGACCTGAACGGGGGCCAGGTGCTGGTGGGGGACATCCTGGAGTACGAGGTCAGCTTCCAAAACACGGGGCTAGACGGGGCCATCAACGTGGTCCTCACCGACCCCATCCCGGCGGGGACCCAGTACGTGCCGGGAAGCCTCCAGGTGGTGCAAAACGCCGCCGGCGCGCCCACGGGCACCTTCACCGACGCCCCCGGGGACGACATCGCCGAATACGACGCCCAAAACGGACGGGTGGTCTTCCGCCTGGGCACCGGGGCCACTGCGAGCCAAGGAGGGCTCATCCTCCCTGGGCAGGGGGCCAGGGTGCGCTTTAGGGTGAAAATCCTCCCCAGCGCCGCCAACCAAAACGTGGTGAATACGGCGGAGATCCGCTACAACGCCCAAACCCTTGGCAGCAGTTATACCGACACCGCCTCCGCCGCCGCCTCGGTGACGGTGGTGGGCTTCACCCTCTCGGGCCAGGTCTATCACGACCGGGAGCCCAACGGCCTCAAGGCCCCGGGGGAGGACTGGTCCGACGGGGCCGCGGTATGGGTGAAGCTCTTCTCCGGCACCACCCTGGTGGCCGCGGCCCAGGTGAGCCCGGGAAGCGGGGCCTTTAGCTTCCAAGGCATCGCCCCGGGGAGCTACACCCTAGTCCTGGACGACAACAGTAGCGCGGGGGACACCACCCCCACACCCCCCGCCGGCTGGCTCTTCATCAACCCCGCCACGGGAAGCCTCTCCGTGAACGTGACTGGCGACGTCACGGGCCTCCTCTTCGGCCTCTTCCGCGGCTTTGTGGTGGAGGGGAGGGTCTTCCGGGACGACGGGCTTGGCGGCGGCACCGCCAACGACGCCTGGCAAAACGGCGGCGAGGCGGGCATCGGCAACGTGGAGGTGCGGGCCACGGATGGGAGCAACACCCGCGCCACCCTCACGGACGGCTCGGGCTTCTATCGCCTCTACGTCCCCGCCTCCTGGGGGAGCGTCACCCTTTCCCACCCCTTGCGCCCCGCCACGGGCTGGAACGACGGAACCGCGGCGCAAAAGGTGGCGAGCTGGCAGGACGCCACCGCCTCGGCCTCCCCTGGCGCCACGGTGGGCCTAGGGCAGGCCCAAACCCTTTCAGGGCAGACCCTCCCGCGCAACTTCGGCGTGGTGCGGGATGGCCGCCTCTACCCCGACGGCTCGGGCCAGACCACTTCCCCGGGCACCTACACCTTCCGCCACTGGTACGCCCCCGGCACCTTGGGCGCCCTGACCTTGAGCACGGGCAACACGCCCCGCTACACCTACCAGGTGCGCCTGGACCTGAACTGCGACGGCGCCTTCGGCCCCGGGGAGGACTGGCAGGCCCTGCCCTACAGCCTCAGCGTGGGGAGCGCCTGGCCCCGGGAGGCGGACGGGAGCCTGAAGGCCTGCGCCCTGGAGGTGCGGGCCTTGGTTCCCGCCGGGGAGCCCAGCGGGGCGGTGGATATCCTCCTCCTCCGCTCCGCCTTGGCCTGGAACGGGAACGCGCCCGTGGTGGACAGCGACGGCCTCACGGACACCCTCCAGGTGGCGGGGGGCGAGGTGCGCCTCAGCAAGCGGGTGCGGAACGTTTCCCAGAACACCCCCTTCGGCACCACGGCTCAGGGGAAACCCGGGGAGGTCCTGGAGTACTGCATCGCCTACCAAAACCTGGGCACGGCCCCCGTCACCGCCTTCGTCCTCACGGACCCCGTGCCCTTCTTCACCGACCCCCTCACCGCCGTGGGAGACTACGGCGGCCGGGCCATCCGCTGGACCCACGGGGCAAGCACCCTCTTCCTCACCGCCCAAAGCGGGGACGACGCCGGGGAGATCCAGGGGGGCATCGTGCGGGTGGCGGTGGGCACCCTAGACCCCGGGGCCACGGGAGAGGTGTGCTACCGGGTGCAGGTGCGCTAGGAGCTGGCGAGGCTTTGAAGGGGCTTTGGGTAGGGTTCAAAAAGGGACTGGGCCTCGAGGTAAGGGACCCCGTGGCGCAAGGCCCAGGATTGGAGGAGGGCGAGGGGGGCCTCGAGGGGCACCCGCTCCTCGCGGAAGGCCCCTAGGAGCTCCAGGAAGTGGGCCTTTTCCTTGGGCGTGAGAACCTTCTTGAAGTATCCAAAGGCGTGCAGGAGGGCGTCCGCCATGGGCCCCAGGCGGAAGGGAAGCCGGGTGGCCTTCAAGAACCCATCCTCGTAGGCCCGCCGCACCTCGGGGTAGGGCTTCCCCTCAGCCTCGGCGAGAAGCCGCCCCAGGGCCCGGGCCCCCGCCTGGTTGTAGGCCAGGAGGAGGAGCTTGTAGCGGGCGTGGAAGGCCTGAAGCTCCCCAAAGCTCTCCACCCTCCGGAGCCGGGCCAGGGCGAAAACGCGGGTGAAGAAGTGGGCCCGGATGCGGGCGCTGGAAAGCCGCCCCTCGTCCTCCTTGGGCAGGAGGGGAAAGGCGCTCTCCACAGCCTGGGCAAAGAGGCCGGGCCCCCGCGCCACCACGCCCCCCTCGTCCGCCCGGGCGTAGACCTTGGCGTCCTTTAGGGCGCAGGTGGGGGAGCGGTTCTTGAGGATGAAGCCCTCCACCGGGCCCAGGCCCTCGAGGAAGCCTTGGCTGAAGGCGTTCATCCTTTCCGTGAGGTCCTCCCCCGTCTTGGGCTGGACCATCCTTGGGCCATCCTCCCCCCGCACCAGGCGCACCGTGGGCCGCGGCACCCCCAGGCCGATCTCCACCTCGGGGCAGACGGGGACGAAGTCCGCAAACTCTCTCAGGGCCGCCACCACCTTGTCGGGAATCAGCTCCCCCGAGTAGCGCACGGCGGCGAAGCCCAAACAGGCGCTCACCACCAGTCGGGGCCGGGGCCAGAGGCTTTCCATAACCGCTACTGTACGCTCCTATAGCGCCTTTGCCGTGGGCTACAAAACAAAACCTGTCGTAATACCGTCCAGGCTATGGCGTGGTCTAGGATGCAGCCCGTGCCTAGGTTGGCTGGAAAGGCTGGGGAAGCCCATGCCGGGGCGCAACGCTGAAACCAACTTCCCCGCCATCTCCAGGGTCACCTGGGCCCAGTTCACCTATAAACTGGCAAAGGCGCTCGCCGGAGCCCCGCCTGGGCGGCGGCCAGGCGGGCGGTGAGGACCCGGTAGGGGCTCGCCGAGGTGTAGTCCAGAAGCTCCGCCACGAAGCGAACGCTTCCCGCCTCGCCCCCGTGCTCCCCGCAGAGGCCGAGCTTGAGCCTGGGGTTGGCCCGCCTGCCCTCCTCCACCGCCAGCCTCAGAAGCTTCCCCACCCCCTTCTCGTCCAGGCGCTCCGTGGGGTCAAAGGGGAATAGCCCCTCCTCCACGTACCGGGGCAGGAACTTCCCGGCGTCGTCCCGGGAGAGGCCAAAGGTCATCTGGGTGAGGTCGTTGGTGCCGAAGCTGAAGAAGTCCACCAAGGGGGCGATCTCCCCCGCCAGGAGGGCGGCCCTCGGGGTTTCTATCATGGTGCCGAAGGGGATGGGGCCGTACTGGGCGAAGAGTTCCTCCGCCAACAGGCGGGCCCTTTCCACCTCCTTGGGGTCCGCCACCAGGGGAACCATGACCTCGGGGTGGGGGTCAAGCCCCTCTTCCCTTAGCTCCTTGGCCGCCTCGAGGAGGGCCTTAAGCTGCATGCGGAAGATGGCGGGCCTTAAGAGGAGGAGCCTAACTCCCCGGAAGCCCAGCATGGGGTTCGCCTCCTCGAGGGCCTTCGCCCGCTCCAGGAGGCGGGCGGCTTCCCCGTCCCCCGCCTTGACGGCCTCTTCCAGCTCGGCCAAGGGCGGCAGGAACTCGTGAAGGGGCGGGTCCAAAAGCCGCACGGTGACGGGAAGCCCGTCCATGGCCCGGAGGATTTCCTTGAAGTCCTCCTTCTGGAACCGGAAAAGCTCCTCCAGGGCTTCCCTTTCCTCCTCCTCCCTCTGGGCCAGGATGAGCCGGCGCACCCAGGGGAGCCGCTCTTCCTGGAAGAACATGTGCTCGGTGCGGCAAAGCCCAATCCCCTCGGCGCCGAAGGCGCGGGCCCTTCGGGCGTCCTCCGGGGTGTCGGCGTTGGCCCTCACCCCAAGGCGCCTGAAGGGCTCGGCCCAGGAAAGGAGCTTCTGCAAAAGGGCTTCCCCTTCCGCCTCCACCAGGGGCACCGCCCCCAGGTAAATCTCTCCCGTGCTCCCGTCCAGGGTGAGGAGGTCCCCTTCCCGGATCTCCACCCCGTCCACCACGGCCCTCCCCTCCTCCGGGTAGACCCTTAGGACCTCGGCCCCCACCACCGCCGGCACCCCCAGGCCCCGGGCCACCACCGCCGCGTGGGAGGTGAGGCCGCCCCGGGCGGTGAGGATGCCCCTGGAGAGGTACATGCCCGTGATGTCCTCCGGGGTGGTCTCCGGGCGAATAAGGATGGTGGGGAGGCCCTGGGCGTTAAGGCGCTCCGCCCCCTCGTTGGAGAAGACGGCGTGGCCGCTGGCGGCCCCCGGGCTTGCGGGAAGCCCCTTGAGGAGGGGCCTGGGGGCCTTGTCCCGGTCCACGCTGGGTTTGAGGAGGCCAGGGAGGGCGTTGGCCTCCACCCTCAAGACCGCCTCCTCCTTGGAGATGAGGCCCTCCTCCGCCATCTCCACGGCGATGCGCACCGCCGCCTTGGCCGTGCGTTTGCCGGAGCGGGTCTGCAGGAGGTAAAGCCGCCCCTTTTCCACGGTGAACTCAAAGTCCTGCATGTCGCGGAAATGGCGCTCCAGCCGCTCCGCCACCTCTAGGAGCTCGGCGTAAAGGGCGGGGGCGTAGTCCTGGAGGCGCTCCAGGGGCTCGGGGGTGCGGATGCCCGCCACCACGTCCTCCCCTTGGGCGTTGCGCAGGTACTCCCCGTAGAGGCGCTTCTCCCCGGTGACGGGGCTCCGGGTGAAGCCCACCCCGGTGCCCGAGTCCTCCCCCAGGTTGCCGTAGACCATGGCCTGAACCACCACCGCCGTACCCAGGTCCTCGGGGATGCCGTAGATGCGGCGGTAGGTCCTGGCCCGGGGGTTGAGCCAGCTCCGGAAGACCGCCTCCACGGCGGCGGAAAGCTGCGCCCAAGGGTCCATGGGGAAGGGGGTGCCTTTGGCCTCGAGGTGGCGGAGGTAGCGGAAGGAAAGCTCCTCCAGGTCCTCGGCGGATAGCGCGGTGTCCGCCTCCACCCTCCGCTCCGCCTTCAAGGCGGCGAGCATCCCCTCAAAGACCTCCGCCTTCTCCCCCAGGACCACCTCCCCGTACATGGCCAGGAGGCGGCGGAAGGTGTCCCAGGCGAAGCGGGGGTTTTCCGCGGCCCGGGCCAGGGCTTCCACCCCTTCCAGGGTGAGGCCCAGGTTCAAGATGGTGTCCATCATCCCCGGCATGGACACTGGGGCCCCGCTCCGCACGGAGACCAAAAGGGGAGGGGTCTTCCCCTCCCCTTGGCCGAAGCGCTTCCCGGTTAGGCCCTCGAGGGCCGCCATCTTGGCCTCCACTTCCTCCCAAAGCCCCGGCACCTCCCCCCGCTTCAGGTACTGCCGGCAGGCTTCGGTGGTGACGATAAGGGCCGGGGGCACGGGAAGCCCCGCCCCCGACATGGCCACAAGACCATACCCCTTACCCCCAAGGAGCTCTTTGGAAAGGCCTTGAGCCTCCGAAAGCAGGAATACACGGCTTTCCACACCCCGAGTATCCGGGAGGACGTGGAAACGTGGAAAGGTGTACTCCTGGGAAGACTACACCGTTCGCCTTGGGGGAACCAGAAGGGCTCGCCACTCGGCCAGCATGGCCTGGGCGAAGCGGGGAAAGGCCTCGTGGTAGCGGCGCAAGAGCTCCCCCGGGGGCACCCCCTCCGCCTTGAGCTTCCCCAAGAAGGCGCGGGCCTCCCCGGGGGGCCCGTGCCAGCGGGCAAGCTCCTCCCAACCCTCCCCCAGGAAGACCACGGTGGGAACGATGCGCTTGCCCTCCTTGGCGTACCGCTCGGCCAGGTCCGGGTTCTCGTCCCGGAAGAGGAAACGGACCCCTAAGGGAAGCCTCGCCAACACGGGGATGGCCTGGAGGCAGTCCGGGCACCAGGCTTCCACCAGGGCCAGGACCCGGGCCGCCCCCGGAAGGGGATCCAAAGGTTCCAGGAACTGGTAAAAGGCCTCCACCCGTGTCCGCCCTGCGCCTAGCCTGGGAAGAAGCGCCTCATAGGAAAGCCCCTGGGTCCAACGCTCGGAAAGCATGGCCCCATGGTGCGCCCAGGCCCCCCTGAAGGGCAAGGAGGGCCATCACACCCGTTCCGGCGCGCGGGAATTAGGCTTAGCCCATGGACCGGCGGCTTTTCGCCCTCCTTTCCGGGGTGCTCCTGGGGACGATCAACGAAAGTAGCCTGGCCCCAGCGCTTCCCCTCCTTCAGAAGACCTTCGCCGTGGGGCCGGAGGCGGCCCAGGGCGTGGTGTCCATGGGACTTCTGGGGGCGGCCCTGGCCTACTTGCCCGTGGCGGGCCTGGCGGGGCGGATGGGGGCGGCAAGGCTATTCCGCCTAGGGCTTTTCCTCCACGCCCTCTTCGCCCTCCTCCTCGCCCTGGCCCCCGGGGTGTGGGTCCTTTACCTCCTCCGCTTCCTCCAGGGGTTGGCCACGGCCATGGTGGTGGGGCTCGTGCCCGGCCTGGCCGCCACCGCCTTCCCCAGCGCCCGGGGCTACGCCCTGGGTATGGTGGCGAGCACGGTGGCCACGGGCACCCTCCTGGGCCCGGCCTTAGGGGGGCTTGCCGCTGGCAAAAGCCTCTCCCTCGTTTTCCTCCTCCCCCTTCCCGCCGCCTTTTTTGGCCCTTCTCCTTTCGGGCGATCTGCCAAGCCTACCGGAACAAGGAGGTTCTCTGAAACAACTCCTCTCCGCCCCCGGGTTCCTCCGGGCCCTTCTCGCCACGGGGCTTTACTTCGCCCACACCCTGGGGACCACGGTGGCCTTAAGCTTCCACCTGGGGGCCGAGGGGCTATCCTCCAGGGCCATCGGGGGGCTTCTCCTCCTCGGGCCCTTGCAGCTCCTCCTCCTTGGGGCTTGGGCGGGCAGGCTGGCGGACAGGAAGGGCTACCGGCGGGTGGCTCGCCTCGGGGCCCACCTCCTCCTGGGGACGGGCGTGGCCTTCGCCTTCTTGCCCCTGATTCACCCCCTTTGGGGGGCTGCCTTGGGCCTCGCCCTCCTCGGGGTGGGGCGGGCCCTGTTCCAGGCGGCTAACAACGCCCTGGTCCTTTCCCTCGCCCCTTCGGGCACGGAGGGGCTCGCCTCGGGGGCCCTTTCCGTGGCCCGCTCCTTGGGGCAGGCCCTGGGAAGCGCCCTGGCCGGGGGGAGCCTGGGGCTTTTCCACCGGGCTTTCCCCCACCATGGCCCGGCCTTCGCTGCCGCCGCCCTTCTCCTCGCGGGGCTCATGGGGCTCGCCGCCCTTTTGGTGCGGGGGAAGGACCTAGCCCAGGAGGTGGGCCATGCGGCGCCCGATGATCCGGGCGGCGAGGAGGGGGCTTAAGCGGTGGAGGAGGTCCATGGTGCGGGCGTCCCGGCCCAGGAGCACCCGGAAGGCATCCCGCTCCACGGCGTCCAGGAGGATGCGGGCGGCCGCATGGGGTTCCAAGACGGGCACCTTCGCCCCCTCGGCCCCAGGGGCTTCCACCCCCGAGTGCTGCGCGATCCCCGTGCGCATGGCCCCGGGCAGGGCCAAGGTGACCCGCACGGGGGTGCCCTGGAGCTCGGCCCAAAGGGCCTCGGTGAGGAGCATCACCGCCGCCTTGGAGGCCCCGTAGACCGCCTGCCCCGGCACCGGCACGAAAGCCCCCATGCTGGAAACGTTCACCAGGTGGGCCTCGGGGCGCTTGAGGAGCCTGGGCAGAAAGGCTCGGGTCATGTGGAGGGTCCCGTAGAAGTTCACCCGCATCACCCGCTCCATGACCGCCTCGTCCAGGTCCAGGAGCCGCTTAAAGGGCTGGATGATGCCGGCGTTGTTGATGAGGCCGTCCACCCGCCCGTGCGCTTCTTCCACCTCCTCGGGCAAGGCTAGCACCCTCGCCTTATCGGTGACGTCCAAAGGGTGAAGGCTAAGCCCAGGGGCCAGGCTCCCCGCCTGGGCCTGGGTTTCCCGTAGGCCCTCCTCCCTTAGGTCCACCGCCGCCACCCTTGCCCCCCGCCGGAGGAGTTCCAGGGTGAGGGCCTGGCCCAATCCGCTTCCCGCCCCCGTGACCACCACCACCTTGCCGGCGAGCTTCATGGGCCCAGCATACCCTTCTTCACCTGCCAGCGCTCCCGGAGCTGGGCGAAGAGGGCTTCCACCTTGGCCTTGGGCAGGATTACCTGCTCCGTGCGCCCCACGCCGATGAGGTCGCCGAGCTCGTTATAGGCCTCCATGGTGGCGTGGACCCGGTTGCCCTCGGTCCGCTCGTGCCGGGCGACGATCCTGACCCGCATCCCCGGGAGGGCCGAGGCCAGGTGGCGCACCTCCACGTAGCTCCCGATCCCCTCCTCCCCTTCCTCCAGAAAGGGGAGGATGATCTTCCGCCCGGCGAGCTCCATGTGCTTGGCCATCCAGTAGGTGGCGTAAACGGGGTGGACGGGCCCGAGCTCCTCAAAGTCCACGGTCATGGCCTCGGTGACCACCGTTTCAAAGGTGGCCTCGTAGCCTTCGGGTATGGGGCGCATGGCTACTTGCGCAGGTCCAAAACCCGCCTTAGCTTCCCCCTTCGCTCCTCGGGGCCTCCCCGGGGGCGAGGAGGGTGACCCGCATGCTAACGCCGATGGTGTCCTTGATCTTGTGGGCCACCTTTTCCCGAAGGGCGTGGAGGCGGTGGTCCGCCTCAATCACCTCGTCGGAGAGGGCTTTTCTGCCGATTTCCTGGAAGAAAGCCTCGGACACCTCCACCTTAAGCTCCGCCTCGTCCAAGGTGCCCTCCCGCCGCACCACGATCTGGTAGTAGGGCTCCACCTCGGGGATGCCCAAAAGCACCGCCTCCACCTGGGTGGGGTAGACGTTCACCCCGCGGATGATGAGCATGTCGTCCGTGCGGCCCAGAATGGGCCCCATGCGCACGTGGGTGCGGCCGCAGGTGCAGGGCGCGTAGGTGAGGAAGGTCAGGTCCCCTGTCCAGTAGCGAAGGAGGGGCATGGCTTCCTTGGTGAGGGTGGTGAGGACCAGGACCCCCACCCTGCCCTCGGGAAGGGGCTCTCCCGTGTCCGGGTCCACCACCTCGGGCAGGAAGTGGTCCTCCCAGATGTGGCTCCCCTGGCGTTCCTCCACGCACTCGTTGGCCACCCCGGGGCCGATGATCTCGGAGAGGCCGTAGATGTTGGTGCTCTTCACCCCAAGCCCCTCGTCCACCTGCTTGCGGATAGCCTCCGTCCAAGGTTCGGCGCCCAGGACGGCGTACTCCAGGGAAAGGGCCTCGGGGGGAACCCCCCGCTTCCTGAACTCCTCCGCCAGGGTCTGGGCGTAGGAGGGGGTGCAGGAGATCACCTCGGGGCGGAAATCCTGGATGAGCATCACCTGGCGCTCCGTCATGCCCCCGGAAACCGGCACCACGGTCATGCCCAAGGCCTCCGCCCCCCCGTGGAGGCCAAGCCCCCCGGTGAAGAGGCCGTAGCCGTAGGCGTTGTGGAGCATCATCCCGGGCCTCGCCCCCGCCGCCGCCAGGGAACGGGCCACCACCTGGGCGAAGACCTCGAGGTCGCCCCGGGTGTAGCCCACCACCGTGGGCTTGCCCGTGGTGCCACTGGAGGCGTGGATGCGGGCCAACTTCTCCCGGGGCACGGCGAAGAGGCCAAAGGGGTAGTTTTCCCGCAGGTGGTCCTTTTTGGTGAAGGGGAGCTTGGGGAGGTCCATGAGGCCCCGGATCTCCCCCGGGCTCACCCCCGCCTCGTCTAGAAGCCTTCGGTAAAAGGGCACCCGCTCGTAGACGTAGGCCACCACCTGGCGCAACCGCTCCTCCTGAAGCGCCCTAAGCTTCTCCCTGGGAAGGGTTTCCAACTCCGGCTGGTACATCCTCACCTCCTAAGCGAAAGACGGTGCCCGTGAAGAGGGCCACCAGTTTTCCCTCCGAAACCACCTCCACCCGGTAGGTGGCGGTGCGCCGGGAGAGGTTCACCTCCACCGCCCTTGCTTCCACGAGGGCCCCGGGGTAGAGGGGCCGGAAGTAGTCCATGCGGCAGGAAAGGGCCACCGCGGGCCCCCGGGAGTTGGAGGCGAGGGCGAAGGCGCTGTCCGCCAGGGCGTAGAGGAACCCCCCGTGGGCGGTGCCGTGGAGGTTCAGGTGCGCCTTCTCCACCCGGCCCGCCACCTTGGCTTCCCCCGGGGCCAGGTGCACCACCTCAAGCCCCAAGGCCTCCATGAAGGGATCCCTCATCCCTCCCCCACCTCCCGCTTAAGGCCCAGGTAAGCCTCCACCACCTTCGGGTTTTGCCAAAGCTCCTTGGCGCTTCCCTCCAGGGCCACCTCCCCCGCCTCCAGCACAAGCCCCCGGTCGGCGAGCTCCAGGGCCACCTTGGCGTTTTGCTCCACCACGAGAAGCGTCACCCCCTCCCCCTTTAGGGCGGCCAGGATGCGGTAGATCTCCCGCACCATCAAGGGGGCAAGCCCCAAGGAGGGCTCGTCCAGGAGGAGGAGGCGGGGCCTCGCCATGAGGGCGCGGCCGATGGCCAGCATCTGCTGCTCCCCCCCGGAAAGCGTCCCGGCGAGCTGCCCCCGCCTCTCCTTTAGCCGGGGGAAGAGGCCGTAGACCCGCGCCAAATCCGGCCTCAGGTCCTCGCCCTTCCGGAAGCGGAGGAACCCCCCAAGGCGGAGGTTGTCCTCCACGGAAAGCCCGGGGAAGAGGGCCCGCCCCTCCGGCACCAGGACGAGGCCCCGCCGGAGGAGGTCCTCGGGGCTTCGCCTGACCAGGACCTCCCCATCCAGGGCGACGCGGCCCTCCGTCCGGGCGAGGCCCAAAAGCCCCCGCAGGAGGCTCGTCTTCCCCGCCCCGTTGGGGCCGATCACCGCCAAAGCCTCCCCCTCCCGGAGGTGGAAGGATACCCCCCGCACCGCCTCCAAGGGCCCGTAGCGCACGGAAAGGCCTTCCACCCGGAGCATCAGGCCACCTCCTCCCCCAGGTAGGCGGCCCGCACCAGGGGGTTCTTCTGCACCTCCGCCGGGGTTCCCTCGGCGATCTTCTCCCCGTAGTTCATCACCACCACCCGGTCCGCCAGGCCCATGACGAGGTCCATGTCGTGGTCCACCAGGAGGAGGGTGTACCCCTCCTGGGCCAGGGCCCTAAGGAGGTGGGCGAGCTCCCGCTTCTCCCCCGCCCGCAGCCCCGCCCCCGGCTCGTCCAAAAGGAGGACCTCCGCCCCCGAGGCCAGGAGGCGGGCGATCTCCAAAAGCCTTTGCTGCCCCACGCTAAGCCGCTCCGCCCGCTCCCAGGCCAGGGACTCCAGGCCCACCCGCTTCAGCGCCCGGTGGGCGGTGGCGAGGGCCCTCGCCTCCTCCTTCCGGTGGAGGCCCAGGAGGACCGGGAGGAAGCCCGAGCGGGTGCGGGCGTGGGTGCCCAAGGCGGCGTTTTCCAAGACGGAAAGCTCGGGGAAGAGGTGGGGGTGCTGGAAGGTGCGCCCGAGGCCCAGGCGGTGGATGCGGTAGGGGGGAAGCCCCGTCACCTCCCGGCCGAAGAGGAAGACCTGGCCCCCATCCGGGGCCAGGGCCCCGGTGATGAGGTTGAAGGTGGTGCTCTTCCCCGCCCCGTTGGGGCCGATGAGGGCCAGGATCTCCCCCCGCCTCAGGGCGAAGGAGACCCCGTTCACGGCGAGGAGGCCGCCGAAGGCCTTCTTCAGGTTCTCCACCCGGAGGACCACCTCCCCCCTCGCCCCCTGGGGCGGGGTGAGGGGGAGGGGTTCGGCCTCAAGGAGGCGTCCTTCCCTTCGGGGAAGCCTCGCCGCCAGGAGGGGCCAAAGCCCCTTGGGGGCCAGGAGGAGGATGAGGGCCAGGAGGAGGCCGTAGGCGATGACCTCGTAGTTCCCCTCCCGGCCCAGGAGGAGGGGGAGGAGGTCCTTGAGCCAGTCCTCCAGGCCCGTGAAGAAGGCCGCCCCCAGCACCACCCCGGGGATGGTCCCCACCCCGCCCGCCACCGCCATCACCAGGTACTTGATGGAGGCCTCCAGGGAGAAGGGGGTGGGGTTCACGAAGCGCAGGAAGTGGGCGTAGAGGAAGCCCGCGAGCCCCGCCATGGCCCCCGCCAGGAGAAAGGCCTGGAGGCGGAGGCGCGCCGGCTCCACCCCGAAGCTGGCCGCCGCCAGGGCGTCCCCCCGCAGGGCTAAAAGGGCCCGGCCCAGGCGGCTCGCCCGCAGGTTGTCCAGGGCCAAAAGGCAGAGGACCAAGAGGAACAGGCTGAAGAGGGCGTAGCGGAAGCCCGTGTCCAGGGGGAGGCCGAAGAGGTGGAGCGCCGGCAGGTCGGTGATCCCCGTGTGCCCCCCGGTGAGGTTCACCAGGTTCCCCGCCAGGATGTAGAGGGCCACCTGCCAGGCGATGGTGGAAAGGGGCAGGAAGTGTCCCTTAAGCCGCACCGTGAGCCCCCCCAGGACCAGGGCCAGGAGGAGGGAGAGGAGAAGGCCCACCAGGAGCCCGAGCCAAGGGGATAGCCCCGCCTTCGCCGTGAGGAGGGCGGTGGCGTAGGCCCCCATCCCCATGAAGGCCGCCTGGGCGAAGCTGGTCATCCCCGCCAGGCCCGTGAGCACGTAGAGGGAGAGGGCCACCAGGGCCGAGAGGGCGAAGAAGTTGAGGAGGGTGAGGTAAAAGGGAAAGGGAAGGAGCAAAAAGGGCAAAACGAGCAGGAGAAACCAAAGGTGGCGCATCACTCCTCCACCGCCCGCGCCCTTAGGCTTTGGTAGAAGAGGGCGGGCACCAAAAGGAGAAACACCAAGGCCTCCTTGTAGGCGCTGGCGAAGAAGCTGGTGAAGCTCTCAAAGAAGCCCACCAAGAGCGCCCCCAAAAAGGCCACCGGGTAGCTGGCAAGCCCCCCCAGGATGGCGGCCACGAACCCCTTCAGCCCCAGCATGAAGCCCATGAAGTAGGCGGCGTTGATGAGGGGGGCGAGGAGAAGGCCGGATAGCCCCGCCAACAGGCTCGCGATGCCGAAGGCCACCATCCCCGCCTCCTCCGGGGAGATGCCCGTGAGCCTCGCCCCAAGCCGGCTCTCCGCCGCGGCCAAAAGGGCCTTCCCGTAAAGGGAAAAGCGGAAGAAGCCGTAAAGGGCCAACACGCTCAGGAGGGCGAAGAGGAGGACCAAAACCCCCTGCCAGGAAAGCCCCACCACCACCTCTCCCTTTAGAAGGGGCTCGGGGCGGAACTGCTCCGGGCCGAAGAAGACCAGGCCCAGGCCCTGGTAGGCCACGTGGAGGCCCACCGCCATGATGAGGAGGGAAAGCACCGTGGCCTCCCGCAGGGGCTGGAAGAAAACCCGGTACGTGGCCACCCCCAGGTAGACCACGAGGAGGACCGCCGCCACGTAGGCCAGGGGCTTAAGGAAGAGGGCGAGGAAAAAGAGGGCGGAAAGCCCCAGGGCCCCAAGCAGGGGCCCCCAAGCCCCCCGCCCTCGGGCAAGCCCCGCCCAAACGAGCCCCAGGGCCAAGGCCAGCCAGAGCGTCCCCGGGACCTTCCCCTCCAAAAGCCAGACCAGGGAAAGGGGGGCGAACATGAGGAGCTCCCCGATGGGCACCAGGATCACCCGGGTCACGGCGAAGACCAGGACCATGGCGATGGCCAAAAGCCCGTAGATGACCCCGTTCTGAAGCCCGTCCAGGAGGAGGAAGCCCAGGATGGTGGCGTCCATGGCTTAGCGGAAGGTGCGCTCCAGCCTCCAGCGGCCGCCCTCCACCCGGACCATCACCGCCGCGTCCTCAAAGCGGAGGCCCAGGTGGTTCTCCTTGGTGAAGGTGAAGACCCCGTGGGTGGCCACCACGTTCCTCGTGGCCTCAATCTCGTCCCGCAAGGCGGCGCGGAAGGCGGCCAGGTCCTTGTCGGGATCGGCCTTCTTCAAGGCCCGCTCCAGGGCGGGGCGCAGGATAAGCCAGGCGTCCCAAGCGTGGGCCCCAAAGGTGGAGTAGCTGCCGATGCCGTACTTAGCCTCGTAGCGCTGGATGTAGTCCAGGGCCACCCGCTTGGAGGGGAAGGCGCTAGGGAGTTGCTCCGCCACCAGGATGGGCCCGGCGGGAAGGAAGGTCCCCTCCACGTCCTTGCCCCCCACCCGCAGGAAGTCGGGGTTCGCCACCCCGTGGGTCTGGTAGATGAGGCCCGGGTAGCCCCGCTCCTTCAGGGTGCGCTGGGGCAGCACCGCGGGGGTGCCGCTCGCCCCGATCAGGACGGCGTCGGGCCGGCGGGCGATGATCCTTAGCACCTGGCCGGTGACGCTGGTGTCCGTGCGGTTGTAGCGTTCGTTCGCCACCACCTGAAGCCCCTTGGCCTTGGCCTCCGCCTCAAAGAAGCGGGCCCAGCCTTCCCCGTAGGCGTCGTTGAAGCCGATGTAGCCCACGGTCTTCACCCCCCGGGCCACCATGTCCGCCACGATGGCCCGGGCCATGAGCTCCTCTGTCTGAGGCGTCTTGAAGACCCAGAAGCGCTGGGCGTCCACCGGGTGGATGATGTCCTTGCTGGCGGCCAGGGAGATCATGGGCACCTTGGCCTCCGCCACCACCGGGATCATGCCCAAGGAAGCGGGGGTGGTGGTGGTGCCCACGATGGCCACGGCGCCTTCCTCCACCAGGCGCCTGGTGTTCCGCACCGCCTGGGTGGTGTCCGAGGCGTCGTCCAGAATGACGAACTGGACCTTCCGCCCCGCCACGCCGCCCTGGCGGTCCAGGAGCTCTTGCAACATGAGGAAGGTGTTGCGCTCGGGGATGCCTAAGGAGGCGGCGGGCCCCGTGGCCGAGACCACCACCCCCACCTTCAAGACCCCCTGGGCCCAAGCGGAAAGGGCCAGGACCAAAGCTACCGCCAACCAACGCTTCATCCTTTACCTCCTTTTTCCCACCGGGCGTGGCCCGGATTGGGTCTAACGAACACCCGTTTGGTTCGGCCTCCAGTTTAGGAAGGGACCTTTGTCCCGTCAAGCCCCGGGGTGGGACCGGGGCCTTTAGGTCACGTGCTCGGGAAGGCCCAAGAGGGCGGGGCTTTGCGTGGGCACCGGGTTCCCTTCCAGGTCCAAAAGGGTGCTCCCCTCCAAAAACCAGCTCTTGGGGGTGCGGTGGCCCCAAAGGGTCTGGCGCCGGGGGTCGTTGAGGCTCCAGCGCACCGGGGGCAGGTCCGGGTCCACGGTGAGGTAGTCGGAGGTGTAGAGCTCCACCCGGTGCCCGTCGGGGTCCCGGAGGTAGAGGAACATGGCGTTGGAGATGCCGTGCCGCCCCGGGCCCCGCTCAATTCCGTCCGTGCGCCGGGCGCCCGCCAGGATGTCCGCCGCCCGGATCACCGCCATGGAGTCGGGAAGCCAGTAGGCGAAGTGGTGGAGCCTGGGGCCTTCCCCGTTGGTGAAGGCTACATCGTGCACGTTCCCCTTGCGGTGGAGCCAGCTCGCCCAAAGCCGGCCCTCCTCGTCCTCCGTGTACTCCGTGAGGCGGAAGCCCAGGACCTCCTGGTAGTACCGGGTGGCCCGGCCCACCTCCGGGGCGAAGAGGTTCACGTGGTCCATGCGGAGGAGGCCGGGCCCGCGGTAGAGGTGGTACTCCTGAAGCATGCGGGGAAGCTTCTCCGCCTGGAAGTAGAAGGCCAGGGGGTAGCCGAAGGGGTCCTGCACCCGGAGGACCTTAGGCCTTCCCCAGTCCGCCTCGAGGCGGTGGGGAAGTCCCTCCCTTTGGGCCCAGGCCAGGGCCTCCTCCAGGCCCTCCTCCCCGTCCACCTTAAAACCGATGGCGGCCACGGCGGCCACGGGGGCCTCCCGAAGCTTGAGGCTCCATTCCTGCTCCTCGTAGCCCCTAAGGTAGGCCGCCTTTCCCTCCCGCCTCTCCAGGAGCATCCCCAAAAGCCCCTGGTAGAACTCCAGGCTCCGCTCCAGATCCCTGACCCAAAGCTCTAGGAAACCCACCCTCACGATGGCCATAAAAGCCTCCTGTAGCCGCGGGCGAAGTAGAGGAGGGGCGGGCCCATCTCGGCAAGCTCCACCTCCTCCACCCGCCCCACCACGATCCGGTGGTCCCCGCCGGGGTAAAGGGCCTCCAGGCGGCATCGGAGCGCCGCCAAGGCTCCTTCCACCCTTCCTCCCACCAAGCCCACCCCCTCCTTGGGCCTTCCGGCGAAGTGCTCGGAAACCGCCTCCTGCCCCTCCCGGAGGAGGCTCACCGTGAAAGCCCCCGCCTTCTCCAAGAGGGGAAGGAGCTTCGCCCGCTCGCTCACCGCCAGGGCCACCAGGGGGGGCTCGAGGCTCAAGGACATGAAGGCGGTGGCGGTCATGCCCCTTTCCTCCTCCCCCGCCCTCACCGCCACCACGGTGACGCCGCTGGCGAAGCGGCTTAAGGCCTCCTTGAAGGCCTCCTTCACGCCCGCACCTCCGCGAAGACCTCGAGGCTCCTCTGTAGGAAGCTGCGGATGCGCTCCTTGTAAGGCTCCTTATCGTAGACCTGGTAGAGGGTCTGGTACATGCGCACGGGGTCGCCGAAGAAGAAGCGCTCGTAAAGCTCCTGCCGCGCCCCGAAGCCGGAAAGGGTCATGTCCCAGGCCAGGCGGAAGAGGGCCACCCGCTCCCGGGCCTCCAGGGTGGCCCCTTGCAGGTACTTGTCCAGAAGGGGCGCAAGGGGTCCCTTGAAGTCCTTCTCCGAAGGGAGGGTGATGAGGCCCGAGGCCCCGATCTGCTCCAGGATTTCCCGGATCCTGGGGTAAAGCCTCGGGTAAAGGTTGCGCGCCCCGTCCAGGGCCTTGCGGTCCGGGACCAAGAGGCCGTAGGCGTTTTCCCTGGCCTCCTCCTCCGCCCGGGTCCAGAAGGCCTTCATGGCCTCCAGGTAGACGATGATCTCGGCGATCTTCTCCTGCACGTGACCGTAGGCGTCGGCCCCGATCCCCTCGGCCATGAGGGCGGCCACCCCCAAGAAGGCCTCCGTCTTGGCGGTCTTCAGGGCCACCACCTGGTGGGCCATGTGGTTTAGGGCGCCCGTGGCGGCGTAAGCGTTGTTGCAAAGCTCCACGCTCCCCAGGATGAAAACCCGCTCCCAAGGGACCAGGACGTCGTCAAAGATGACCAGGCAGTCCATCTCCTCGAGGCGGCTAGAGAGGGGGTAGTCAAAGGGGCTATCCCCCCCCACCAGGGCCTCCCGGCAGACGAAGTGGAGCCCCGGGGTGGAGGTGGGCAGGGCAAAGGCGATGGCGTACTTCTCGCTCCCTGGCCCCTCCTTGAGGAGGGTGGAGGGGAAGATGAGAACCTCGTCCGCCAGGGGGAAGGTGGCGGTCATCCGGGCCCCCCGCACCACGATGCCCTTTTCCGTCTGCCGCACCACCCCCACGGGGATGTAGGGGTCGGGCTGGGCGGAAGGGGGTTTGGCCCGGTTCACCTGGGGGTTGGTGAGGGCGTGGGTGGTGGCCAGGTCGCGGTCCCGGAGGTAGCGGTAGTAGTTTCGGACGTTTTCGGCGAACTCCCCGAAGTACTCGGCGCTCGCCGCATAGGCCATGACCACGGCGTTTAGGTAGTCCGGGCTTCGCCCCATCATGCCCAGGTTCTGGTCCGCCCAAAGCTTGTAGGCCTGGCCCCGCCGCTTCAGGTCCTCCTTGGTCTTGGGGATGAGGAAGCTCATGCCGTGGCGACGGCCCTCCTCCTCGTAGGTGAGGACCTCCCGGAAGCGGGGGTCGTGCTGCAGGTCGTAGAGGGCGGCCATGGTGCGGACGATGCCCCGGAAGACCGGGTGGGTGGTGGGGTCCTCCACCTTCTCCCCCTTGTACCAGAGGTTGGGGGGCCTTTCCCGCAAAGCCTCTATGTATTCCGCGCCTGTCCTCGCCATTTCGCACCTCCTTACTTGCCGAACTTGGGAATGTGGGGCGGACGCAGGGGAAGGGCCACGCTCTTGAGCTCGGTGTAGAACTCCAAGGCGTAGTGCCCCCCTTCCCGGCGGTCCCCGCTCTGCTTCACCCCGCCGAAGGGGGTGGGCAGGTGGCGGACGTTGTGGCTATTCAGGTACACCATCCCCGCCTCCAGCTCCAGGGCCAGGCGGTGGGCCCGCTCCACGTCCCGGGTGAAGACGTAGGCGGCGAGGCCGTACTTGGTGTCGTTGGCCTTCCTCAGGGCGTCCTCTTCGTCCTTGAAGGGGATGGCCACCAACACGGGCCCGAAGATTTCCTCCTGGGCGATTTTCATGGAGTTTTCCCCCACGAAGAGGGTGGGCTCCAGGTAGTTGCCCAGGGAGAGGTCCTCCCCGCGGAAGGAGCGGGTGGCCCTTTTGCCCCCCACGAGGAGCTTGGCACCCTCCTCGAGGCCCACCCGGACGTAGCCCAAGACCCGCTCCAGGTGCTCGGGGTGGATGAGGGGCCCCACCTCCGTCTCGGGGTCCAGGGGATGGCCCACCCGGATGGCCTTGGCCCTTTCCGCCACCCTTCCCACGAAGTCTTCAAAGACGCTTTCCTCCACGAGGAGCCGGGAGCTCGCCGTGCACCTTTCCCCGTTGAAGGAGTAAATCTGGAAGACCACGGCGTCCAAGGCCCGCTCCAGGTCGGCGTCGGCGAAGACCAAAGCCGGGCTTTTGCCGCCGAGCTCGGGGGAAAGCCTCTTTAGGTGTTGGGCGGCGTTTCGCATGACGATCTTCCCCGTTTCCGTCTCCCCGGTGAGGGTGAGGAGGGGCACCAAGGGGTGGGCCACCAAGGCCGCCCCCGCCTCCTCGCCAAAGCCCTGGACCAGGTTGAAGACCCCAGGGGGCAGGTCCGCCTCCTGGAGGATCTCGGCGAGCTTGCTGGCGGTGAAGGGGCTCCACTCCGCCGGCTTCAGGACCACGGTGTCCCCAAAGGCCAGGGCGGGGGCGATGCGCCAGGTGGAGAGCATCAGGGGGGCGTTCCAGGGGGTGATGATCCCCACGGGGCCCACCGGAACCCGCACCGTGTAGTAAAGCCAGTCCCGGTCCACGGGGAAGGTGCGGTCCTCCATGGCGTGCTCGGCGTACTCGGCGTAGAAGGCGAAGTTCTCCGCCGCCCGCGCTACCTGGGCCCGGACGATGCGGAGGACCTGGCCCGCATCCAGGCACTCCATGACGGCGAGCTCGTCGGCGTGCTTTTCTATGAGCTCGGCGATCTTTAGGAGGTAGCGCTTCCGCTCCTTGGCCTTGGTGCGGCTCCACCTTTGAAAGGCCTCGTGGGCCGCTCGGGCCGCCTTGTCCACCTCCCTTTCCCCGCCCCGGGCGGCGTGGCCCAAGACCTCGTTGCTGGCGGGGTCCAAGGAGGGGAAGGTCTCCCCGCTTTCCGAGGGGAGGAACTCCCCTTTGATGAAGTGGAGGGCGGGCTTCTCCCGTAGGCGCTTCCGCACCGCCTCAATGGTCTCCCAAGGAATGCCGGCCACGGCGTCGGCGTACCTCATGGCTCCTCCTCTATGGGGTTTTCCAGGGCGCCCAGGCCCTCAATCTCCAAGCGCATCACGTCCCCCGGGTGCACCTGGCTGATCCCCTTGGGGGTGCCGGTGAGGAGGACGTCGTAGGGCTCCAGGGTCATGAACTCCGAGATGTACGCCAGAAGCTCCGCCACGGAGTAGAGCATCCTCGAGGTGTGCCCCTCCTGCCGAAGCTCCCCGTTCACATAGGCCCTGAGCCAAAGGTTCTGGGGGTCCTCCACCTCCCCCACCACCAAAAAGGGCCCCAGGGGCAAGAAGGTGTCCCGCCCCTTGGCCCGGATGGGGGGGCGGAAGGTGTTGGTCACGTAGTCCCGAACCACCAGGTCGTTGGCGATGGTGTAGCCCAAGACGTAGTCCAGGGCGTCCCCCGCCTTCACCCGCTTCATGGGCCTCCCCACCACCACGGCGAGCTCCACCTCGTAGTGGACGAACCTTGCCCCCTTGGGGTAAAGCACCACCCCTTGGTGGGGAAGGAGGCTGGTGTTCGGCTTCCAAAAGAGGGCGGGCTCGTCGGGGCGCCCTAGCCCCAGCTCCTCCGCGTGCTCGGCGTAGTTTAGGGCGACTCCTAGGATCTTCCCTGGGGTGAAGGGAAGGAGCCAGGTGACGGCCTTGGGGTCGTGGGCCTCCCCCGCCTCGTCCAGAAGGAGGCCCTCCCGGAAGACCCCTTGGTGGACCCGGCCCTTGGCAAGGAAGCGGGCGAGCTTCATGCCGCCTCCACGGGGATTAAGCCGTAGCGCTCGGCCATCCGCCGAAGCCGCTCCTCCACCTCGGGGGTGGTGGGGCCCAAGGGAAGCCGCCATTCCTTCTCCAAAAGGCCCATCCAGGAGAGGACCGTCTTGAGGGGAATGGGGTTCGTGTCCCAGAAGATGGCCTCGTTGGCCTCGAGGAGGTGGTAGTGCATCTCCCTGGCCCCCTCGTAGTCCCCCGCCAAGGCCCTTTCGCAGAGGAGGGCCACCTCCTTGGGAAGCCAGTTGGCGGTGGCGGCGATGGTGCCCACCGCCCCCAGGCTCATCATGGGCAGGGTGAGGCTTTCCAGGCCGCAGAAGACCAAAAAGTCCCGCCCCGCCTCGGCGAAGAGGTGGGAGAGGTACTCCAGGTCCTTGGAGGAGTGCTTTAGGCCCACGATGTTGGGGAAGTCCCGCCGCAGGCGGGCCACGGTCTTGGGGGCGATCTCCACCCCCGCCCGCCCGGGGATGTTGTAGATGAGGATGGGGAAGTCCGGCACCGCCCGCGCCACCTCGGCGAAGTAGCGGTAAAGCCCCTCCTGGTTGGGCTTCACGTAGTAAGGCACGATGACCAAGGCCCCTTGGGCCCCCGCTTCCCGGGCGAAGCGGGTGAGCTCCAGGGTTTCCTCCAGGCGCAAGGCCCCCGTGCCGGGGATCACCGGCACCCTCCCCGCCACCTGGTCCAGGACCACCTCCATGGCCCGCTTGCGCTCCTCCAGGGTCTGGGTGCCGGGCTCCCCCGTGGTCCCCCCCACGCTCACCCCATGGGAACCCCCCTGCACCACCCGCTCCACCAGGCGGCGCAGGGCCTCCTCGTCCAGCTTTCCCTTGCGGAAGGGTGTGGGTAAGGGCGGTATGGAACCGCGGAACATGCGCGTCTCCTTTCGCCCTCCAGGATGCGGGGGGCGCGGGAAGAGGGCAAGTGTGGTAAAAGACAAGTTCTCCAAGAAGTTTGGTGATTTGAACAAGACCTCCCTTCTTGCCTTCAGGGAATGGGCGTGGTATTGGTGAATTACACAATGCTTGGGCTTAGTTTTGGCGAAGACCCCGCCTCCTTCACCGCCTTGATGGAGGGCCTGGGACTACAGGTCCTGGTACCGGGAGGGCGCCCCGTGCTCTACCTCCTTCCCGAGCCCCGCCCCCTCTTCGCCGTGGAGGGGGCTCTCCTCCTCTTCCGCCCCGAGGGGAGCCTTTTCCGCTACCGGGCCGCCGCGGGCTTTCTCCTACCCGAGCCCGAGGCCGAGGTGGAGGCCTTTGCCCGCAAGGAGGGGCTGGGGCTCGCCCTCTACCCGCCTTGGCTCAAGCGGGAGGAGGTGGAAAGGGCCTTGGCCCTGAGGCTCTTCGCCTTGGGCCCGGGGCTTGCCCTTTCCGGGGTGGTGGACCTCCTTCTGAAGCTTCCGGACCGCCCCTTTTTGGAGGTCCTCCACCAGGCCACGGGCCTTCCCCTGGCCCGGGTGGCCCCTTGGGGGGAGGTCTTGGGCTTCGCCGGGCCCGTGCCTCCCAGGCACCCTGAGGCCCCGGGGGAGGGGCGGGGGTGGGTGGCCCTCGAGGCCGGGGAAGGGGTCCTGGTGGCCTACGGCGAGGAGGAGGCCCTAAGGCGGGCGCGGGGGCTTCTGGAGGTGGCGGCCCGCCTCCTCAAGGTGCGCTCCCTGGAAAGGAGTTTGGAAAGGATGCGGGAAGAGTCCTTGGGGGCGGCCCTTTTGGAGGGCCTCATCCTGGGGGAGGCGGAGGCGGAGCGGCTCTTCGCCTTCGGCTTCGCCGAGGGGGTGGAGTGGGTCTTGGCCCTGGCCGAGCCGCCCGAGGTTCCGGGCCGCCACCGCTTGGCGGAGGAGAGGAGGCGGGAAGCCACCTTGGAGCTCCGCCGCCAGGCCGGGGCTTACCTGGACCGGCTTGGCGTGCCTTACCTCCTCGCCACCCGGGGGAACCGGGTGGCGGCCATGTGGCAGGTGCATAGCCCAAGGAAGGAAGCGGAGGGGCTCCTTAAAGCCCTGGTCCCGGGAAGCCGTTTGGGCTACTCCGGCGTCCACGCCGACCGCGCGGTGCAGGAGGCCTACCGGGAGGCCCTGATCGCCCTGAAGGCGGCGAGGCCGGGGGAGGCCCTTTCCTTTAGCGGCCTTGACCCCGTGGCCTTTGTCCTCCTGCAGCAGTCCCCCGAGGACCTGAGGGCCCTGGTGGAGCGGTACCTGCCCCTGCCGCCTAAACTTCTAAAGACCCTCGAGGCCTACATGGCCTCGGGCAGTGTGGAGGAAGCGGCAAGCAGGCTCCACGTTCACCCCAACACCCTCCGCTACCGCCTGAAGCGCATTGAAGGGGTGGTGGGTCCCTTGAGCCAACCGGAAACCCTGGCCCGGGTGCACCTCGCCTTGCGGGCGCGCGACCTCCTCTTGGGCTAAGATGGCTTTTATGGGAAAGCTTAGGCTTTGGCTTTTGGTCCTCTTGGCGTTGGGAACGGGCTTAGCCCAAACCTTGGTGGAGGTGACGGCGGTGGCGGCCTTGAGCGCCAGCCTGGACCCGGCGGTGCGCCTTCCCTCCGGCACTTACAAGGCCCGAAGCCCCGAGCCCCTCCTCGCCCGCTTCCCCGAGGCCAAGGGGTATGCCCTCGAGGCCTTCGCCGCCAAGGGCATCGCCGCCAGGCTCCACGCCACCTTCGTCCAGCAGGTCCTCACCGCCTTCGCCGCCGCCGGCTACTTCGTGGAGGCCCAGGAGGAGCGGGTGGTGGACGGGGAGGTTCGCACCAAGTACGTGCTCAAGGACAGCTTGGGCCGCCCGGCGCTTCTTCTCGTGGTGCGGAAGGGGGATGAGCTTGTGTACGGGTTTGGGAAGCGTAAGTGACTTGTTTCGCGATATTTAGGGCTTGTGCTAAAAATCCCCTCTAACCGCAAACCCCCACGCCCACACCCCTCCAAGCCGCCCAAGCTTTAACCAGAAGCGTACTAGGTGAGGGCCCCGCCCCACACCCCCTCCTCTCCCCCGGCGGGGCCCAGGGTGTTCCAGGTGTAGGGGAAAAGCCGCCCTTCTCCCAAGGTCAAGGGAAAGCGCCCCAGCACCAAGCCCCACTCCCCTTCCTCCGCCGCCAGGTAGAGCCTTTCCAGAGAAATCCCGCCCCCTCCCCCCGCCAGGTACGGGGCGAGGGCATAGGCGGCCCGCACCCCCTTTCCGAGAACCTCACCTGTCCCGTGCTCATACGTGACGGGCTTCACGATTCCTGCGACTTGTGACCAAAATATCCGCCACACTCTTGCGGTTCACCCCATCTCCGCCAGGTCCACCCGCTCCAACACGGGCAATGCCCGCAAGGCCTCCAGCACCTCAGGCGTGGGCTTCTGGTCCACGGCCAGGACGAAGAGCGCCCTTCCCCCCGGCACGTCGCGGCCAAGCTGCATCCCGGCGATGTTTACCCCCGCCTCGCCCAAGAGGGTCCCCACCTGGCCCACCACCCCAGGCCGGTCGTAGTTCACGCACACCAGCAGGTACCCTTCCGGCACCACCTCCAGGGCGTAGTCGTCTATCCCCACCAGCCGGGGCTTCCCCCCCATCACCACCCCCCGGGCCCGGCGCTCCTCCTGGTCCGTGGTGAGGCGCACCTCCACCAGGCGGGCGTACTCCCCAGCCTCCTCGGAGCGGCGGGTCACGAGGCCAATGCCCCGGTCCTTGAGGAGGGGCCGGGCGGAGACCAGGTTCACCGATCCCTCGCCCAATACCCGGGCCAAAAGCCCCTTGGCCACGGCGCTGGCGATGGGCTCGGGATCCTTGTCAAACTGGCCGAGGAAGCTCACCTCCAAAGCCTGGGGGCGACCCTTGGTAATCTGGGCGAGGAGCTTCCCCAAAGCCTCGCCCAAGGGCAAGAAACCCCGGAGGGCCGCCAGGGCCTCGGGGTCAAAGCCGGTGTTCAGGGCGTAGGAGAGATCCCCCTCGAGGGTCCGCACCACCCGCTCCAAAATGGCCTCCCCTACCCGCTCCTGGGCCTCCAAGGTGTTCGCCCCCAGGTGGGCGGTGAGGACCACCTTGGGGTGGTGGAGGAGGGGATGGTCCTTAGGCGGCGGCTCCTGGCTAAAGACGTCCAGGCCTGCGGCGAAGAGGTGACCTTCCTCCAGAACCTCCAAAAGCGCCTTCTCGTCCACGATGCCGCCCCGGGCGGCGTTCACCACCACCGCCCCCCGGGGCAGGAGGTAGAGCTCCCGCCTTCCGATCATCCCCCGGGTTTCCTCCGTGAGGGGGGTGTGGACCGTGAGGAAGTGGCTTTGGCGAAGGAGGTCCTCCAGATGCTCCATGAGTTCCACCCCTAGGCTTTCCGCCCGGGTCCGGGGGATATAGGGGTCGTAGGCCAAAACCCGCATCTCAAAGCCCTTGGCGAAGCGGGCCACCTGGCCGCCGATGCGCCCGAGGCCCACGATGCCCAAGGTCTTGCCCTTAAGCTCTAGCCCCAAAAACTTGCGGTCCCACTCCCCCAGCCGGATCTTGCGGTCGGAAAGGGCGATGCCCCGGGCGGCGGCGAGAAGGAGGCCGAAGGCGAGCTCGGCGGCGGAGCGGGTGTTGGCCTCGGGCACGTTCACCACCAGGATGCCGAGCCGGCTTGCCGCCTCCAGGTCCACGTTGTCCACCCCCACCCCGCCCCGGCCCACCACCTTGAGCCGCTTGCCTCTTCCTAAGAGCTCGGCGTCCACCTGGGTCCGGCTTCGGGTGATGAGGGCGTCGTAAGCCGGGATCACCTCCAGAAGCTCCTCCCGAGCGATGCCGGGGCGGTAGTCCACCAGGACCCCCGGGTACTTCACGTCCCCAAGCCGCATATCATCGGACACCAGCACCCGCCACATATACCCTTGACCCTAGCAAAAACCCCGCCTTGGAGCAACTTCTCCGCTACACTACACCGCCTTGTGGTATCCTGGGCCGGACAACAAGGAGGCGTTGATGAAGGTAGCCTTGGTGACGGACTCCACCGCCGATCTGCCCAAGCCCCTGCGGGAGCGCCTGGGCATCCGGGTGGTGCCCCTCTACGTCCATCTGGGAGGACGGGTCTACCGCGACTGGGAGGAGATCACCCCCGAGGAGGTCTTCCAGAAGGTGCGGGAGGGGACCGCCTTCCCCACCACCAGCCAACCTTCCCCCGAGGACTTCATGAAAGCCTATGGGGAGGCTTTGCAGGAAGCGGATCACGTGCTTTCCGTGCACATCTCCAGCAAGCTCTCCGGCACGGTGCAGTCGGCGGAGCTCGCCGCCCAGGAGTTCCCGGGCCGGGTCACGGTCTTTGACTCCCAGGCCGCCTCCTTGGGCATCGGCATGATGGTCCTCCGGGCCCACGAGCTCCTGGCCCAAGGCCAGGCGCTCTCCGAAGTCTTGGAAGAGCTCAAGCGCATCCGCCAGGACCACTTCGTGCGCTTCAGCGTGGCCACCTTGGAGTTTTTGCGCCGGGGCGGGCGCATCGGTGGGGCCCAGGCCCTTTTGGGCACCCTTTTGGGCATCAAGCCCATCCTAACCCTCAAGGAGGGACGGGTGGAGGCGGTGGGCCGGGCCAGGGGGGAAAGGAAGGCGCGGGAGGAGATCGTGAAGGACTTCCGCGCCTGGGGCGAGGGGCGGAAGCGGATCCGGGCCTTCTTCCTCTACAGCGCCGAGGAACAGGCGGTGCGGGAGCTAAAGGCAATGGTCCTCGCCTCGGGCCTTCCCGTGGAAGAGGCCCTGGTGAGCGAGCTTGGGGCAGTGATCGCCAGCCACACGGGGCCGGGCACCTATGGCTTCTACGCCTACAGCCTCTAGCGTGGCCTTCGTGGCCGACTCCACCTTGGGGCTTTCCCCCAAGGAAGCGGAGGCCCAGGGCATCCACCTGGTGCCCCAGCAGGTGATCTGGAAAGACCGGGCTTTCCGCGACCTATGGGAAATCACCCCCGAGGAGGTGGTGCGCCTCTTGGAAGAGGGGGAGCGCCTCACCACGAGCCAAGTGGCCCCCGAGGACCTGAAGGCCACCTACGAGAAGCTTTTAAAGACCCACGAGCGGGTGGTTTCCGTCCACGTTTCCGGGAAGCTTTCCGGTACCGTGGCCACCGCCCAAAGCGTGGCCCAGGCCTTCGGGGGGCGGGTGAAGGTCCTGGACTCGGGGTCGCTGAACGGCGGGCTTCTTTTGGTGTTGCAGGAGGCGAGGCGCCTCCTCGCCTCCGGCACCCCTTGGGAGCGCCTGGAGCATGCCCTCGCCCCCTACCGGGAGCGGGTCTTCGGCTACGTCCTTCCCAAAACCCTCACCCACCTGCACCGCTCGGGGCGGATTTCCGGGCTCAAGCATCTGGTGGGGAGCCTGCTTCGGATTTTGCCGGTCCTCGAGGTCCGGCGGGGGGAGGTCCTCCCCGGCCCCAGGGTGCGGGGCTTCGCCGAGGGCCTGAAGAAGATCGCCGAGCTCTTCCGCCGCGACTTCCCCGAAGGGGCCTTGGCCCACGTGGCCCACGTGGCGAACCCCGAAGGGGCAAAGGCCCTCCTGCAGGCGGTGAAGGCGGAAGGGGTGGAAGTCCAAGCCACCCTCTTCGCCGGTGCGGCGGTGAGCGTCCACGCCGGGCCCGGGACCGTGGCCCTTTTCGCCGGGCCAAGGAGGTGAGGGCGTGCGGGCGGTGGTGCAACGGGTGAGCGAGGCCTTCGTGGAGGTGGAGGGCGAGGTGGTGGGAAGGATCGGTCTAGGGCTCCTCGTCCTTTTGGGGGTGGGCCAGAAGGACGCCCCAGAGGACGCCCACTACCTGGCCCGGAAGATCGTAAACCTTAGGATCTTCCCCGACGCCGAAGACAAGATGAACCTCTCCCTCAAGGAGGTGGGGGGCGAGGTCCTTCTGGTGAGCCAGTTCACCCTTTACGGCGACACCCGCAAGGGCAACCGCCCCTCCTTCGTCCAGGCGGCCCCTCCCGATGTGGGCAAGCGGCTTTACGAAGATGCCATAGAAGCCTTCCTGGCTCAAGGGGTCCACGTGGAAACCGGGGTGTACGGGGCCCACATGCGGGTGCACCTGGTGAACGACGGGCCCGTAACCCTCCTCCTGGACTCGGAAGAACGCCTAAGGCCCAGGTAGCCTCACCCCTCTCATCTTTTGCTGAAGTACGGTAAGGCACTCCCCGAAAGAGGAGCGCCTATGCATAAGGTAGAACCCAAAGACTGGATCCCCCTCATCAAGCCCTACACCAAGCCCAACACCCTGCGAAGCCTGCGCCAGGTGGCGGATACCCTCCTGCCCCTCCTCGCCCTCTTTTACCTCGCCCACAAGGCCCTTTCCGTTTCCTTGCTCCTCGCCTTGGCCTTGGACCTCGTGGCGGCGCTATTCCTGGTGCGGCTTTTCATCCTGCAGCACGACGCCGGGCACGGCTCCTTCTTCCCCAAGAAGTGGATGAACGACGCCCTGGGCTTTTTCGCCGGGGTGCTCACCCTGGTGCCCTACCACCACTGGCAGCTTTCCCACGCCCGGCACCACGCCACCAGCGGCAACCTGGACAAAAGGGGCGTGGGGGACATCTACACCATGACCCTGGAAGAGTACCTGCAGGCCACCCCTCGGCAGCGCCTCGCCTACCGCCTTTACCGCAACCCCTTTGTCATGTTCTTCCTGGGGCCCATCTACGTCTTCATGCTCTCCTACCGCCTGCCCCTGGGCTACGGGTCTGAGCGCCCCTCGGTGCGCCACAGCGTGGCCCTCACCAACCTGGCCCTGGTCCTTTTGCTCGTGGGCATCGGCCTCCTTTTTGGCCTTAAGACCCTCCTCTTCGTCTACCTCCCCATCCAGTACCTGGCGGGGATGGTGGGCATCTTCCTCTTTTACGTGCAGCACCAGTTTGAAGACGCCTACTGGGAGCACGACCCCCGCTGGGAACACCTCAAGGCCGCCATGGAGGGAAGCACCTACTTAAAGCTTCCCAAGGTCCTCCAGTGGCTCACCGGGAACATCGGCTTCCACCACATCCACCACCTGGCTCCCAAGATCCCCAACTACCACCTCCCCAAGGTGCAGGAGGAGGTGGACCTGGTGAAGGTGGCCCCCACCGTGACCCTCAAGGACGCCTTCCAGATCGCTTTCGCCGACATGCACCTCCACGACGAGGAAAGCCGCAAGCTCGTGGGCTTCAAGGAGGCCCACCGGCGGCTCAGGGCCGTTCGGGGCAGGCTTTCCCTCTAGTGGCGGAAGTGGCGCACCCCGGTGAAGACCATGGCCATGCCCGCCTCGTCCGCCGCCTGGATGGAGTCCTGGTCCCGCACGCTCCCCCCCGGCTGGATGATGGCGGCGATGCCGAAGTCCGCCGCCAGGCGCACCACGTCGTCAAAGGGGAAGAAGGCGTCGGAGGCCAAGACCGCCCCCCGCGCCCCCTCCTTGGCGGTCTTTAGGGCGTGCTTGGCGGCGGCGTACCGGTTCGTCTGCCCCACCCCGATGCCCAGGGTCATCCCTCCTTTGGCCACCACGATGGCGTTGGAGCGCACGTGCTTCACCACCTTCCAGGCGAAGAGGAGGTCGCGCCACTCCGCCTCCGTGGGAGCCCGCTTGGTCACCACCTGGGGGGCGATGGGGTCAAGGGTGTCGGCATCTTGAAGGAGCACCCCGCCCCGGATGCGCCGTACGTCCAGGTAGGGGCCTTGGGCTAGGGCCGGGACCTCGAGAAGGCGCAGGTTCTTCTTCCTGGCGAAGACCCTTAAGGCCTCCTCGCTGTAGCCCGGGGCCAGGACCACCTCCAAAAAGACCTCGGCCATGGCCGAGGCGGTCTCCTCGTCCACATAGCGGTTCAAGGCCACGATGCCCCCGAAGATGGAAACAGGGTCCGCCTGGTAGGCCCTCCGGTAGGCTTCCAAGGGGGTTTCCCCCAGGGCCACCCCGCAGGGGTTCTGGTGCTTCACCGCCACGCACGCGGGCTCGGTGAACTCCGAAACCAGGTTCCAGGCGGCCTCGGCGTCCAGGTAGTTGTTGAAGCTCATGGCCTTGCCCTGGAGGACCCGGGCGGCAAGGAGGGGGCCCTCCTCCCCCGCCACCCGGTAGAGGACGGCCTCCTGGTGGGGGTTCTCCCCGTAGCGCAAGGGGGAAACCCGCCTTAGGACCAAGAACTTGTCCTCGGGGAACTTCTCCCCGGAAAGCCACTCGGCGATGGCGGCGTCGTAGGCGGCGGTGTGGGCGAAGGCTTTACGGGCCAGGGCCCGGCGGAACTCCGGGCTTGGCCCCTCCCTTAGCGCCTCGAGGACCCGGGGGTAGTCCTCGGGGTCGCACACGGGAAGCACCGCCAGGTGGTTCTTGGCCGCGGCCCGGAGCATGGCGGGGCCGCCGATATCCACCTGCTCCAAAGCTTCCTCGTAGGAGGCCCCCCGGGCCACCGCCTCCCGGAAGGGGTAGAGGTTCACCGCCACCACGCCGATCCGCTCCAAGCCCAAGGCCCTAAGCTCCTCCTCCTGGTCGGGTCGGGCCAGGAGGGCGGCGTGCACCTTGGGGTGGAGGGTCTTCACCCGGCCCTCCAGGATCTCGGGGAAGCCGGTGAAGTCCGAAATGTAGGTGACGGGCAAGGAGGCTTCCCTTAGGGCCCGGTACGTCCCCCCCGTGGCGAGAAGGCGGAAGCCCAGGTCCAAAAGCCCCCGGGCGAAGTCCACGATCCCCCGCTTATCCGAAACGGAAAGGAGCGCCCACATGGAAGGGATTGTACTCCCGGACGGTGGGCCTCCCCCAGGACACCTTGAGGGGCGTTCGCATTTTTGCTAACATCTAACCTGGCCCCCGGGTCCAACCCCTGCGGGCGGAGGATACTTAGGCAAATGGGCTTTTCCCCTTAGCCTCGGCGCGGGAAGGGAGACCACGAGGTCTGGAAACACCCCGACGGCCGGATCGTGGTCCTGGACCCCGGCAACGATCCCCCGCCCGTGGGCACCTTCAACGAGGATCTTGAAGCAAGCGGGAATTCCAGAAGAGATGTTCCGTTAGGGAAAGGGAGGGGGTGGGGGATCTTTCCCCACCCCGATAGGCAAAGCCATGGGAAAAGACGTCTTGGTAAAGAAGTGGCCTTACCGCTACCCAGTAGTCCTAGAGGTGGACCCTGAAGGGAAAACCTACGCCGGCTATGCCTTGGATCTCCCGGTGTTCGCCTGGGGGAAGGCGAGCCGGGCGGGGGCCATGGATAGCCTGGCGCGGGGGCTGGCCTTGGCCCTTTTGGAGCTTGAGGAAGCGGGCAAGCCTCTCCCCGCGCCTTCCGAAAGGGCGGATCCAGAAGGCTTGGCCGAGCTGCACCAACCCGAGGTGGTCTTTCTGGAGCCCGCCCCCGTGAACCCCGTAAGCCTAGAACTCTGGCGGGCCCTAAAGGTCCGGGGTCTTTCCCAACGGGAGCTTGCCCGGCGCATGGGCACCTCCCCTTCGGCGGTCCACCGCCTCCTGGACCCCTTTTACTTCGGCCACAGCCTGGAAAGCCTGAGGCGGGCGGCCAGGGCTTTGGGGGTGGGCCTCGAGGTGCGGCTCGCCGTCTAGCCACCTTTCCGTTAGAGTGGTAAGGATGACGATCTACGAGGCCATCAAGGAAACCATCAAGGAGGCCATGAAGGCCCGGGACCAGAAGACCCTGGACTTCGCCCGGGTGGTGAAGGCGGAGCTGGACCGCAAGGGGGACGGCAAGCCCCTCCCCGACACCGAGGCGGTGAAGGTCCTCAAGGCCCTCAAGGAGATCGCCTTGGAGCAGGGAAACGCCTTTGAGGCGGAGTTCTTGGACCGCTTTCTGCCTAAGGAGATGAGCGAGGAGGAGATAGAGGCCTGGATCCGGGAAAACCTGGACCTTTCCCAGTTCAAGACCCCCCTGGCCGCCATCGGGGTGGTGACCAAGGCCCTGGGGCCCCGGGCCCCCGGGGAGAAGGTGCGGCGGGTGATTGAGCGCTTGACCTCATGAGCCCCTGGAAGCGGCTTTCCCTGGAAGAGATCCTCTCCGAGCCCGTGCGCCTGGTGCGGGAACGCCTCAGGACCCACACGGGCAAGGAGCTCACCTACATCTACCGCCCGGGGCCGGTGGCGGCGAGCTTCGTCCTCCCCGTCACCGCCCGGACCACCGCCCTCCTCGTCCGGCAGTACCGCCACCCCACGGGGAAGTTCCTCCTGGAGGTGCCCGCGGGCAAGGTGGACGTCGGGGAAACCCCGGAGGAGGCGGCGCGGCGGGAGCTTTTGGAGGAGGTGGGGGCGAGGGCCAAGGAGGTCATCCCCCTGCCCCCCTTCCACCCCCAACCCTCCTTCACCGCCGTGGTCTTCCACCCCTTCTTGGCCCTGGGGGCGGAGGTGGTGGCGGCCCCGAGCCTCGAGGACGGCGAGCTCCTGGAAGCCGTGGAACTCCCCTTGCCGGAACTCTACGCCCTCCTGGAGGCGGGGGAGGTGGAGGACGCCGCCACCGCCCTCACCCTCTTCTACGCCCGGCCCCACCTGGTGGCCCGGGGCCTCCTTTCGGTATAGCCTTGCGCCGGAGCGCATAAAGCGCCGGTGGGACGCTCGTCCCGCCCTTGGTAGACTGGCCACGTATGAAACCCAAGGTAAAGACACCCCTTCCCGGACCCATGGCGCAAGCGCTCACCGAGCGGGCCGAGCGGGTGCTCTCCCCTTCCTACATCCGCCCCTACCCCTTCGTCCCCGCCCGGGGGCAAGGCGTCTTCCTGGAGGACGTGGACGGGAACGTTTTTTTGGACTTCATGGCGGGCATCGCCGTGAACACCACGGGCTACGCCCACCCCAAGGTCCTCGAGGCGGTGCGGTCCCAGGCGGAGCGCTTCGCCCACGTCTGCTTCTCCGACTTCACCCACGAGCCCACCCTCTCCCTGGCGGAGCGCCTGGTAAAGCGGCTTGGAGGAAGGTACAGGGTCTTCTTCGGCAACTCCGGCACCGAGGGGATTGAGGCCGCCATCAAGCTGGTGCGCCACCACACGGGCCGCCCCTACCTCCTGGCCTTCACCGGGGCCTTCCACGGGAGGAGCCTTGGGGCCCTTTCCCTCACCGCCAGCAAAAGCGCCTACCGCAAGGGGTTTTCCCCCCTGTTGCCCGGCGTGGTGCACGTACCCTTCCCCAACCCCTTCCGCCCCCCTCTGGGCGCCCGGCCCGAGGAGGTGGGGGAGGCCGTCTTAGACCACCTGGAGCACCTTTTCCGCACCACCCTGCCCCCCGAGGAGGTGGCCGCCTTCTTCCTGGAACCCATCCAGGGGGAAGGGGGGTATGTGCTTCCCCCCAAAGGCTTCCTCCCCAAGCTTAAGGACCTCCTGGAGCGCCACGGCATCCTCCTGGTGGCGGACGAGGTGCAGTCGGGGGCGGGACGCACGGGGCTTTTCTTCGCCCTGGAGCACGAGGGGATAGAGGCGGACGTCTACGTCCTGGCCAAGGGGCTGGCCTCGGGCTACCCCTTGAGCGCCCTCCTCTTCCGGGAGGAGCTCGGAAGCTGGCGCCCCGGGGCCCACGGCACCACCTTCGGCGGGCAGGCGGTGGCGGCGGCGGCGGCCCACGCCACCCTGGACCTTTTGGAAGGGGGCCTCATGGAAAACGCCGCCCGGGTGGGGGCCTACCTCCTGGAGGAGCTAAGGAAGATGCAAAGGCGCTTCCCCTTCCTGGGGGACGTGCGGGGGAGGGGCCTCATGATCGGGGTGGACTTCGGAAGCCCCGAGGAGGAGCGGCCCGACCTCCGGGACAAGGCGGTGGAGCGGGCCTTCCAAAAGGGCCTCCTCCTCCTCCCCGCCGGCCCCTCCGCCCTCCGCATCGCCCCGCCCCTCACCCTCACGGAGAAGGAGGCGGCTTTGGGGCTGGAGATCCTGGAAGCGGTCTTCCAAAGCCTGTAGCCAAGGGGCCGGGCCCAAGGCCCGGCCCCCCAAAGGACTTCCCTACTTGGGTTCCCCGGGCCAGTCCCCCACCACCCCAGGCGCCGCCCACTCCATGGTGAGGAGTTCCTGCAAGGTGGCCTTGCGCCCGGCGGGGATGCGCACCACCCCCTTGCGGTCCCGGATGGACCCGGTGAAGGGATCAAAGGTGGGCTTGGGGCTGGACATGTCCTGAAGAAGGGCCATGATGCGCTCGTACACCGGCACCTCCTTCCCCGCCACCCGCATCCGGGCTCTCTGCAGGAGGGGGACGTGCTTGGGGTTGATGGGCACGCCGTAGTCCGCCCCCATCTCCACCGCCTTGTGCTGCAGGAGCCAGAAATAGTCCACGTTCTGCAGGTTCTTCGGGGTGTAGACGCCTTCCTTGACCTTCTTGAGGAAATCAATGTAGATCACGTCCCAGTGGACGATCTGGCCGGAAACCACGTGGTCGGGGGCGAACTTGAGCATGGGGGTGTAGTGGCCGAAGGAGTAGGCCCCCTTCTTGGCGGCGGTCTGGATCACCGTGGGGGTGTCCTCGGTGAAGGCGAAGACGTCCGCCCCTTGGGCGAGAAGGGCCTCCGTGGCCTCCCGGGCCTTGGCCGGGTCGTACCAGGCGTTGATCCAGCGCACCAGGACCTGGGCCTTGGGGTTCACCGCCCGCACCCCCAGGGCGAAGGCGTTGATGTGCCGCTTCACCTCGGGGATGGGGAAGGCGGCCACGTAGCCTACTTTGCCCGACCGGGTGAGGGCCCCGGCGGCGAGGCCGTTAAGGTAGTAAACCTGGTAGAAGTCCGCCATGTAGGTGGCCACGTTGGGGGCCCGCTTGAACCCCGTGGCGTGGGCGAAGATCACGTCCGGGTACTTCTTGGCCGCCTCGAGGACCGCCTCCATGTAGCCAAAGCTGGTGGCGAAGATGACCTTGCACCCCTCCTTCACGAAGCGGTCTATCACCGGCAAGGCCTGGGCCTCGGGGACGCTTTCCACGTAGCGGGTTTCCAGCCAGGGAAGCGCCGCCTCCGCCTTCTTCCGCCCCACGTCGTGGGCGTAGGTCCAGCCAGCGTCCCCCACTGGACCCACGTAGATGAAACAAGCCTTTAGCTTCTCCCCTTGCGCCAGGCCCGTCCCGAGAAGCAGGGCCAAGAGCCAAACCAGTTTTCGCATCCTTCACCTCCCCCGCTCGAAGGGCTGGCCCAGGGCCTTGGGGGCCCGGGACCGGCCCGAGAGGGCCAGGACCAGGATAACCAGAAGGTAGGGCATGGCGGCAAAGGCCTCGGACGGTATAGGTACACTGCCCTGAAGCCGAAACTGCAGGAAGAAGAGGAGGCCAAAAAGGTAGGCGCCACAAACCGCCCGCAAGGGCTCCCAGGCGGCCAGGATCACCAGGGCGATGGCCACCCAGCCGAGCCCCGCGGTCATCCCATCCGTCCAGGAGGGACGGTAGGCCAAGGAGAGGTAAGCCCCGCCCAAACCGATGAGCCCGCCCCCAAGCCCCAGGGCCAGGTAGCGCACCCCCTCCACGTTCACCCCAAAAAGGTCCGCCGCCTTGGGGTTCTCTCCCACGCTCCTCAGGTAAAGGCCAAACCGGCTCCGGTAGAGGAGGAGGTGAAGCACGAGGGCCAAAAGAAGGGCCAAAAGGGCCAAGGGCGCCTCGGGAAGAACCTTCTGCAAGGGCACCCCTTCGTAGCGCTTCCCCAGCATTCCCGAGGCCCCAAGCCCCAAGGCGGCCACCGCCAGCCCCGCCACGAAGGGATTGGCCCTCAAGGTAATGGCAAAGAGCCCCAAGAAGAGGGCCAAAGCCACGCCCGCCCCCACCCCGGCCACCACCCCCAAGAAGGGCCCCACATCCAAGGCCACGGCGAAGGCGGCCAGGGCCGAAAGGGCCATGATCCCCTCCACCCCCAGGTTCACCACCCCGCTCCGCTCAGCGAGGAGCGCCCCCAAAGCGGCGAGGAGGATGGGGGTACCGAAAAGCACCGCGCGCACCAAGGCCTCTTCCATCACCGCCTCCAAATGAGGCGGTGGCGGCTCGCCGCCTCCGCCCCGATCAAGGCCAAAAGCAAAAGCCCCGCCACCACGTCCACCACTCTAAAGGGCATGGAGAAGGCGAGCTTCAAGGCATCCCCCCCCGCCAGGATGAGCCCGAGGAGGGGGGCCGTGAGGAGGGTAAGCCCAGGCCTTCCCCGGGCAAGCCAGGCCACCAAAATGGCGGTGAAGCCGTAGCCCAAGGAGATCTGGGCGGGCTCCAGAAGCCTCCCGTGGATCCCCGCCACCTCCCCCACCCCGGCAAACCCGGCCAGGAACCCCGAGGCCAAGGCCACGAGGAGGGTAAGCCTCCCCTCCTTGAGCCCCAGGTAGCGGGCCGCCTGGGGATTTTCCCCAAGCACCCTCAGCGAGAAGCCCCAAGGTGTGCGGAAGAGGAGGAGGTGGAGAAGCAGGGCCGCCCCCACCCCCAAAAGCAGGGTGGGCCAGTGAACCAAGGTGTCCCCCAGCCGGGGAAGCCGGGCCACCTCGGGGAAGCGGTCGGTGTAAAGGAAGCCGAAGACGAACTGCCCCTTCCACGGCCCCGCCACCAAATAGACCACCAGGTAGTAGGCCAGGTAGTTCTGCATGAGGGTGGTGAGGATCTCGCTCGCCCCAAAGCGCACCCTAAGCCAGGCGGCAAACCCCGCCCACAAGGCCCCCAAAGCCCCCCCGAGGAGGAACATGAGGAGAAGGGTGTAAGGCCCAGGGGGGAGGAAGAGCGCCACGTAAGCCGCCCCCACCGCCCCCATGAGGAGCTGCCCCTCGGCCCCAATGTTGAAAAACCCCACGCGGAAGGCCAAGCTCAAGCCCGCCCCGATGAGGAGGAGGGGAATGGCCCGCCGGGCCACCTCGGCCAGGCCCAAGGGGTCCAAGAGGGGGGAGAGAAGGAGGCCGTAGGCCCTAAGGGGGGAGACTCCATAGGCCAGGAAAAGAAAACCCAAGAGGAAGAGGGCCAGGAGCAAAAAGGCCCCATAGCTCAAGGCCACCTTGGTGGGGCTGGGGGCGGGGTCCAACTCCAGCCTCATGCCCGCCCCTCCGCCATCATCCGCCCCAGCCGCTCCCGGTCCGCCACCTCCCGGGGGATGGGCCCCACGAGCCTGCCGTGGTACAAGGCCGCCACCTGGTGGGAAAGGGCCAGGATCTCGTCCAGGTCCTCGCTCACCAGGAGGATGGCGGCCCCTTGCCGGGCCAGGTCCAAAAGCCGCCCGTGCACCTCCTCCGCCGCCCCCACGTCCACCCCGTAGGTGGGGTGCATGGCGAGGATCAGCCGGGGCCCGCCCTTTAGCTCCCGGGCCAGGATCACCTTCTGCACGTTGCCCCCAGAGAGGAACCGCACGGGGGTCCTGGGGGAAGGGGCTTTGACGGCATAGGCGGCCATGAGGGCTTCCGCCTCCTTTTCCATGGCGCGGTAATCCAAAAGGCCAAGGCGGGCGTAGGCGGGGTAGGTGCGCAGGGCCAGGTTCTCCGCCACGCTCATCCCCCCCACCACCCCCATGGACCGCTCCTCGGGAATGTGGGCCACCCCCAAGGAGAAGACCCGGGCCGGTTCCTTGGGCAAGGTCTGGCCCAGGAAGCGCACCTTCCCCCGGTAGGGCCTAAGCCCCGCCAGGGCTTCCAGTAGCTCCTTCTGCCCACTTCCTGCCACCCCGGCAACACCCAACACCTCCCCCGCCCGCAGGCAAAAGGACACGCCCTGGACGGGGAAGCCATGCCGGGGCACCAGGAGGTTTTCCACCTCCAAGACCACCTCCTCCCGGGGCGGCGGGGCCTTGGGCGGGGGGCTTGGGCTCCGGCCCACCATGAGGCGCACCAGGCGTTCCTTGTCCGCCTCCGCCCGCGAAAGCTCCCCCACCTTCTCCCCCGCCCGGAGCACGGCGATGCGGTCGGCGAGGGCCAGCACCTCCTCCAGCTTGTGGCTGATGAAGATCACCGCCAGGCCCTCCCGCTTAAGCCGGGCGATCTCCTGGAAAAGCCCCTCCGCCTCCTTGGGGGTGAGGACGCTGGTGGGCTCGTCCAGGATCAGGACCCGGGGGCGGTTTAGGAGGGCCCTGAGGAGCTCCACCCGCTGCTTCTCCCCGGCGGAAAGCCGCTCCACCTTGGCCTCGAGGTCCACCCCCAAGGGATGGTCCTGAAGGAGGGCCCCAAGCCGCGCCAAAAGGGCGCGCCGGGCGAAGACGGGGGGGAGGTCCAACCCCAAGGCCAGGTTTTCCGCCACGGTGTGGGCGTCAATGAGCTCGGGGTGCTGGGGCACCAGGGCGATGCCGAGCCGCTGGGCCGCCTTGGGGGAAGGGATGCGCACCTCCTTCCCCTCCAAGAGGATCCGCCCCTCGTCGGGGGCGTAGAGGCCGTAGAGGATGCTCACCAAGGTGGTTTTCCCCGCCCCGTTTTCCCCCAGGAGGGCGAGGACCTCCCCCCGGCCCACCTCGAGGGTGATGCCCCGGTTGGCCACCACCGGTCCAAAGCGCTTGGTGATGTTTTCTAGCCGCAACATGGAAGGGGCCAAGGCCCCGGGGCAAGAATACCACGCTAAAGGGCCAGGGCAAGTCCCTCGGCCCGAGGGTCGCTGGCGGCCACCAGGGCTTCCCCCTCCCTCAGGACCACCTGGCCCCGGCCAAACAGCCCGTACTCCGCCTCGTAGCGCACCCGGTGCCCCAGGTCCTTGAGGAAGAGGGCCGTGGCCTGGGGTATGCCCGGCTCCAAGAGCACCTCGTCCCCCCCGTCCCCCGGCACCACCTGCCAACGGGGCCGGTCCAAGGCCGCCTGGGGGTTCAGGCCGAAGTCCGCCAAGGCCACCACCACCTGCACGTGCCCCTGTGGTTGCATGAACCCCCCCATCACCCCAAAGGGCCCAAGGGGCCTGCCCTCCCGGGTGAGGAAGCCTGGGATGATGGTGTGGTAGGGCCTTTTCCCCGGCCCCACCCGGTTGGGGTGTCCCTCCTCCAGGGAAAAGCCTAAGCCCCGGTTCTGCAGGGCGATCCCCGTCCCCGGCACCAGGACCCCGGAGCCGAAGCCCTGGTAGTTGGACTGGATGAGGGAGACCATCACTTCCCCATCCGCCGCCGCCAGGTACACCGTCCCCGCGGGCCTGAACCCGGGAAGCACCCTGGGCAAAGCCCTTTCTCCAATAAGCCGACGCCTTTCCGCGGCGTAGGCCGGGGACAAGAGGGCCTTAGGGTCTAGCTCCAGATACCGGGGGTCGGCCACGAAGCGGAAGGCGTCCGCCAGGGCGAGGCGCATGGCCTCCACCTGCAGGTGGTAGCTAAAGGGGTCCTCCGGCCTCAGCTCAAACCCCTCCAGGATGGCCAGGGCCAGAAGCGCCGCCACCCCTTGGCCGTTGGGGGGAAGCTCGTGCACCGTGAGGCCCCTGTAGTCCAGGGAAAGGGGCACCACCCATTCCGGGGTATGGGTCCTCAGGTCCTCCAGGGTGAGGAGGCCCCCCGTGTCGGCGCTGAAGCGGGCCAGCGCCTCCGCCAAGGCCCCCCGGTAGAGGCTTTCCCCGTAGGAATCGGCGATCTCCCTCAGGGTCTTGGCGTGGAGGGGGCTCCGCCACACCTCCCCCGCCCGCGGCGCCCGGCCCCCGGGAAAGAAGACCTCCTTGAAGGCGGCGAACTCCGGGCCCGTAAGGGGCAGGTAGATCCCTTCCGCCCGCTTCCAGGCCCTCCCCGTCTCCGGCCCCACGGGGAAGCCCTCCTCCGCGTAGCGGATGGCGGGAGCTAAAACCTCGGGGAAGGGGAGCCTACCCCACCGCTCGTGCAGGGCCCGCCAGCCCGAAACCGCCCCGGGCACCGTCACCGGAAGCCAGCCCCTTTCGGGCATCCTTCCCTCGGGCAGGCGCTCGGGGGTGAGGGCTAAGGGGCTTTTGCCCGAGGCGTTTAGGCCGTGGAGCTTCCCGTCCCAGACCTGGGCGAAGAGGTCCCCCCCAAGGCCGTTGGAGGTGGGCTCCACCACCGTGAGGCAGGCGGCCATGGCGATGGCGGCGTCCACGGCGCTTCCCCCCTTGAGGAGCATCTCCATCCCCGCCAGGGCCGCCAAAGGTTGGCTCGTGGCCACCGCCCCGCGGCGGCCCAGGACCACGTGCCGCCGGGAAGGGTAAGGGTAATAGGCGAGATCCATCCCAAACCCCTCCCTTACTCGGCCACCTCCACCCGGTTTCTTCCCAGGTTCTTAGCCCGGTAAAGAGCCTGGTCCGCCCTACGAAAAAGGCTTTCCTCCTCTTCCCCAAACATGTATTCAGCCACGCCAAAACTTGCGGTCACACCTAGGCTTTGGGCCTCTATCGCTTGCCGAAGCCGCTCCGCCAAACGCTGCGCGTCCTCCGCCCGTGTGGAAGGCAACAAGAGGGCGAATTCCTCCCCACCCCACCGGGCCACCATATCCTCCCGACGCACCTGATCCACAAGCAACCGGGCCACCCGACGCAGAAGCTCATCCCCATAATCGTGGCCTAAAGTATCGTTAATTTTCTTGAAGTGGTCCAAGTCTACAAGAACCAGGCTAAAGGGCGTTCCGTACCGCTCCGTCCTGGAAATCTCCCGGGAAAGGGCAAGCTCAAAAGCCCGCCTGTTGGGTAGACCCGTAAGCGTACATGTGAGAGCCTGTTCCCTCCAAAAGCGCGTTTGCCCATACATCTCACGAAAGCGGGCCAACAAGATGATGAGGGAAGCCACCGTAAGCTGCCCTAAAAGGGCGGTGGCCACATAGGCCAAAATAGCGCTTCCCTCGCGGCGCTCCAATCCCCAAGCCACCAGGCCATATAACAGAAGCGTCCAGATAAGGGAATAACGCCAGGCAGCCGCTACCGGATGGGCAAAGGCGGCCAACACGTAAATGGCTGGGATCCAAGAGCCAAGCAGGAGGAATTGCCAACCTTCCACATCCCGGTTTAAGGAGCGGGCGATCTCCAATAGAAAATAAAGCCCCGCCCCATGAACTAAATACCGGGGAGCCCGCCTAGGCCCCTGAGCGTATGCGTAAGCAAACACAGCCCCCACCGCTACATAGCCAGCCAGCTCTCACCCCCTCGGGGGGAGGGTGATGAACCGAACCATCAAGCCACCAATAAGGCCTATCCAACTTAAAGCGTAAAGAAAGCGAAAAGTAGAGTCCATAGACTTGGCTTTCAATATACCTTCGTGTGCTACTTGATCTGGACCCTCGGGATGTGAAAAAAGAGGGGGTGCTATGCAGCAAGATCGTGAGCACCCCCTTTACTATCTTGACGCGGAAACCCTTCTGGGTGGCTACCTACATTTGGGTGGATGACGAACTCAAGGCCTTGCAAGCTCAGGACTTCAAGCTCCCCCCAAAGCAAAAGCACCAGAAGGCTACCCTGGCCGAGCTCCTAACCCTCGCCATCTTTCTCCTTTTGCAAGGCCAAGACCTCGCCAAAGGCTACTTGGCCGCCAAGACCACCCTCAAGGCCTACTTCCCCTCCCTCCCCCACCTCTCCCGCTTCTACCGGGTCCTTCAGAAGGCCCAGGGGTTGTTGGCTCACCTGGCCATGAGGCTCTCTGGGGGACAAGGCCTCCTGCAGGTGGTGGACCTCAAGCCTATCCCCCTGGCCCACGGCCACCGCATCCACGGCCTCTCTCTTCCCGAGGCCGCGATGGGGGTAGGACCTCTGGGGGCTTTCGCGGGCTACGTCCTCATGCCAGTGATGAACGAGCGGGGTCTCTTCTTTCGTTGGGCCATTCTCCCCGGTAATGCCCGGGAGACCTGGGGGAGGGACCTGCTGGACGGTCTGCCCGCGGTCCTCGGGGACCGGGGCTTTCGTTGGGTCCAGGGAGTCAAGACACCACCCTATCGGGTCAGGGGAGGAAGGGTGGTGGAGACGGGGTGGAGAGGGTGGATGGGAAGGGTACGGAACTGGATAGAGACCCGCTTCAGCGTGATGGTGCGGTCTTTGGGGCTTCATCGGATAGAGGCCCGGTCCTACTGGGGGCTGGTGGCCCGGGTGAACCTCATCCTGCTTGTTCACAACCTCATACGTAGCCGGGTGCTTCTCAGGATGGCCGGGGTGGAGCTATGAGGTAGCACACGAAGGTATACCAAAAAGCGAAGGCTTGGTAACGAAAGCGGTCGCACCTTTCCATGCTCCCTTGAGCTATACTGAGCCTGGCTGAGCAGCCTGGACCCTATGCCACGACCTCCCCTTTCCGAAGCCCAGGAGGATTACCTGAAGAACCTCCTGCTCTTAGAGCTTGAGGGCCAAGGACCCGTTTCTACTCAAGTCCTCGCAAACCGCATGGGCGTTCGCCCCCCCTCGGCAACCGAAATGCTAAAGAAGCTGGCGCTCCTTGGTCTTGTGGATCACCGGCCTTACCAGGGCGCTAGCCTGACCCTTGCGGGACGGAAGATAGCCCTCGAGGTCCTGCGCCACCACCGGCTCCTCGAGGCCTACCTGCACCAGGCCCTGGGCTTTGGCTGGGAGGAAGTCCACGAAGAGGCGGAGCGGCTGGAACACGTGATCAGCGAGACCCTGGAGGAAAAGATCGCCGAGCTCCTTGGCCATCCCCCCTTTGACCCCCATGGGGACCCCATCCCCACCAAGGAACTGGCTTTGCCCGAGGTTCCCGCCCTACCCTTGTCCGAGGCACCTTTGGGCGAAGCAAAGGTGGTGCGGGCCCTGGCCCAGGACCCGGGTACCCTAAACCTGCTTGGCCGTCTAGGGCTTACCCCGGGAGCCCACCTCCGGGTACTAGAGCGGGCGGGAAACGTGCGGATAGAAGTGGGAGGCCAGGTCTTCCTGCTCCCTCCGGAACTGGCCAGGGCGGTGGGAGTAGCAGTTCCTTAGGCCGTGAAAGCCCGGTAAACCTGTGTGCGGAAGGCGTGCTGGAGCCTAGCGCCAAGCCGGGAGTGGAGGGCCCTTGCAGGCTCCAGGACGGAAAGCAGATTGGGGGCCTGGCTCAGGTAAAGGGCGCTTAAGCCCAAGGCGGGGTCCACGAAGAAGTAGGTGCCGCCAAACCCTGCCCAGTTAAACTCCCCCGGGCTCCCCGGGGAAAACCCCGCCCCGCTCAAACGCACCGCCACCCCCAGGCCAAACCCGTACCCGGGGCCCGGGAGGTACTCGGGGCCCCGCTTCAAGCCCTCGGCGTAGAGGGGGCCCAGGTGGTCCTCGGTCATGAGCCGAGCTAGGCGCGGGTGGAGGAGGCCCTTCCCGGTGCGCAGGGCCTCGAGGAACCGCAGGTAATCGGAAGCGGTGCTCACCCCGCCCATCCCCCCGGCGTAGCGGGGCGGCGGGGCCTCCACGGGGATGAGGGCGATGCGCCGACCCGTCTCTGGGTCCTGGGGAAAGGGCTGGGCCAGGCGGGCGGGGTCTTGGGCCTGAAAGCCCGAGTCCCGCATGCCCAAAGGGGCAAAGACCCGCGCTTTCAGGAGGTCCTTTAGGCTCTTCCCCGTAGCCGCTTCCAAAAGGTGCCCCAGCACGTCCGTGGAAAGCCCGTACTCAAAAGCCTCCCCCGGTTGGAAGCGGAGGGGCAAGGCAGCAAGCCGCTTCAAAAACGCCTCCCGGCTTAGGTCAAAGCGGTCCACGCCGGCCTCGAGGTAAAGCCGCTTTACCGCAGAGGCGAAGAAGACCCCGTAGGTGAAGCCAGCGGTGTGGCGCAAAAGCTCATAAACGGTGAGGGGAGCCCTAAGGGGCTCTTCCCGCACCTCTGCCCCCACCTCCCTCCCCACCCACAAGGCCCCCAGCTCGGGCAGGTACTTCTCCACCGGGTCCATAAGGCTCAAGACCCCTTCCTCCACCAGGCTTAGGGCCAGGGCGGAAACCCAGGGCTTGGTCATGGAGTAGACCCGGAAAAGGGCGTCCTCCCTCATGGGGAGGCGCTTTTCCGGGTCCAGATAGCCATAGACCCCCTGGAAGATTACCTCCCCCTCCCGGGCCACCAAGACCACCGCCCCCGGCAGGAAGCCCTCCTCCGCCAGTTGGCGGAAAAGCCGGTCCAGTCCACTAAAGTCCATGCCTCACCACCCCCTCGGGCATGCCCCAAGCCTACCCCGGGCTAGGCGGGCGCGGCCCCGATGGTCCGCCCCCCGTCCACGAAAAGCACCTGACCGGTGATGAAGCTGGACTCGTCAGAAACCAGGAAAAGCGCGGCATAGGCCACCTCCATGGGGCTTCCCGCCCGGCCCAAGGGCGTGGCCGCAATGGCCTTCTCCCGCACCTTCTCCGGCACCTTGGCCGTCATCCGCGTCTCAATAAACCCCGGCGCCAGGGCGTTCACCCGGATCCCGTACCGCCCAAGCTCCAAGGCCAAGGTCCGGGTGAGCCCCACCACCCCGGCCTTGGACGCCGCATAGTTCGCCTGCCCCAGGTTCCCCAGGTACACCCGGCTCGCCGTGAGCACAATGCTCCCCGGGTTCCGCTCCCGCATGGCCTCGCTGGCCGCCTTGGCCACCAGGAAGCTCCCCGTGAGGTTGACCCTAAGAACCAGCTCCCAGTCCTCCAGGGGCATCTTCCAGTGGAAGTTGTCCCGGGTGATGCCGGCGTAGTGCACCACCCCGTCCAGCCGGCCAAACCGGGCCTGGGCCTCCTGGAAGCCCCGCGCCACGGAGGCGGGGTCCGCCACGTCCATGACGAGGGGCATGGCCCCCGTGGCCGAGGCGGCCTCCGCCAAGGGGCCTTCCTCTATGTCGCAGGCCACGAGCCGCGCCCCCTCCCGGGCGAAGAGCTCCAGGGTGGCCCGGCCGATCCCGTGGGCCGCCCCGGTAATCAGGACCACCTTATCCTTGAGCCGCACGGCGCACCTCCCCACGACCGAACGGTCGGTAAGGCCACCCTACCCCTTTGCCCCCTCCTCCGTCAAGCGCCAGGCGAAAAAGGGCGTTTCCACGAAGGGCGGCGGCCCGCCCAAGTACACCCGTAGCCCCGGCAGAAGGAGGGTTTCCCCCTCCCACTCAAAGGTGAAGGGGTCCACGGGAAGGGGGTAGTGGAGCACCCCCTCGCGGGGAAGGCCAAGGCGAAGCCACTCCGGGGGGGAAAGCCGGCCCACCAGGAGGTAGCGGGCCCGCCTGGGGCCGCTTTCCGTGTAAAAAGGGGTTTCCTTGCCCAGGTCTAGAAGGAGCGCCCGGCCCCGCACGTAGAGCCGGGCCCTATCCGTCCAGGTAGACATGGGGCCTCCCCTCCAGGAGGGCCACCCGCACCCGGCGCCCGTAGAGCCCCCGGAGGAGGGGCTCTGTCAGCACCGCCCAGGGCGCCCCCTCCGCCACAAGCCGCCCCTCCCGCAACACCGCCACCCGGTGAGCCAGGGCCGCCTGGTTGGGATCGTGGAGGACCGAAAGCACCCCCACACCCCGCGCCACCAGGGCCCTAAGGAGGGCCACCACCTCCCCTTGGTGCTCCAGGTCCAAATAGGTGGTGGGCTCGTCCAGGAGGAGGTAGCGAGGCCTCGCCGCCAGGGCGCGGGCCAGGAGGACCCTTTGCCGCTCCCCCCCGGAGAGGGTGCCGAGGAGCCGCCCCTTTAGGTGGGCCGCCCCCGCCGCCTCCAGGGCCCAGGCCACCGCCTCGAGGTCCGCCTCCCCTTCCCTGCCCCATAACCCCAGGTAGGGAAGCCGCCCCAGGCGCACCACCTCCTCCACCAAAAGCCCCTCGGGGTAAGGCCCCCCTTGGGGCAGGTAGGCGAGGAGGCGGCCCCGGGCGTAGCTCCCATAGGCCTCAAGAGGCTTCCCCTCCAGGTACACCGCCCCCCGCTTGGGCTTAAGGAGCCCCGCCATCACCCTAAGAAGGGTGGTCTTGCCGGAGCCGTTGGGCCCGAGGAGGGCCACCCATTCCCCCGGGCGCACCCTGAGGTCCACCCCCTTTAGGGCGAAAGGCCCCGCCACTCCCCTCGCCTCAAGCCCGTCCACGCCGCCTCCAAAGGAGGTAGAGGAAGAAGGGCCCCCCGAGGAGCGTGGTCACCACCCCCACGGGTAGCTCCGCCGGCCGGGTGAGGGTGCGGGCGAGGAGGTCGGCCAGGGCCAGGAGGGCGGCCCCGCCCAGGGCGCTCGCCGGAAGGAGCAGGCGGTAGTCTTCCCCCAAAAGCCGCCTCAGGGCGTGAGGGGTGACGAGCCCCACGAAGCCGATGATCCCCGCCTGGGCCACGCTGGCGGCGGTGAGGAGGCTCGCCGCGGCCAAAAGGAGAAGCTTTAGCCCATTCAGGGGAAGCCCCAGGCTCCGCGCCACCTCCTCCCCCAGTTGCAGCGCATTGAGCACCCGGCCCAGGAGGAGAAGGGGCGGCAAGGCGAGGAGGAGGAAAACGGCCAAGGCCCTCACCCCCGGCCAGCCCAAAAAGGCCAGGTTCCCCAGGGTGTAGGCGAAGACCGCCCGGACCCGGTCGGCGTCCTGGAGCATCAGGTAGGTGGTCAGCCCCGTGAGGACGCTTCCCACCACCACCCCCGCCAGGACCAGCTCCCCGGTCCGCGCCACCCCCCCGGCCAGGACCAGGGTGAGCAAGGTGGCGAAAAGGGCCCCCAGGAAGCCAAAGAGGGTAGCGGAAAGGGGAAGGCCCTGGAAGACGGCGTGCTGGGCGAAGGCGGGGGAAAGCCCCCCCAGAAGAACCGCCAAAAGGGTCACGCCGAAGGCCGCCCCCGAGGCGGCCCCCATGAGGTAGGGATCGGCCAAGGGGTTGCGGAATAGGCCCTGGAAGGCGGCCCCCGCCACCCCCAAGGCCGCCCCCACCAGCATCCCCCCGAGGACCCTGGGCAGGCGAAGCTCGGTGATGATGGGGTTTTCCTGGAGGCCCAAAAGGGCCCGCACCACGTCCCCGGGGGGCACCGCCACCGCCCCCAGGGCGAGCCCCAGGACCAGGGCTATGGACAAAAGGGCGAGGAGCCAGGCGAAGACGAGGCTCCGCTTGAGGGCGAGGGGCAGGGACAAGGTCATGGCCTAGCGCCCGTGGAAGCAGTCCACCAGGAGCCTAAGCCCTTGGGCCACCCGGGGACCGGGGCGGGAGAGGAGGTTGTCCTCCCCCCCTGTGTACACGCAGATCCTCCCCGTCTGCACCGCCCTCACCCGGCTCCAGCCCGGCCGGCTCTGGATGGTTTCCCGGGCGTTCGGGTAGGTGGCCACGATCACCTCGGGGTTTTTCTCCACCACGAACTCGGGGGCGATCTTGGGGAAAAGCCCAAGCTCCTTGGGGACAATGTTCACCCCCCTAGCCTTCTGGATGAGGACCCCGATGAAGCTCTCCGGCCCCACGGTGTATGGGGTGGGGTCAATCTCGTAGTAGACCCGGGGCCTCCCCTTGGCCTTGGCCGCTCGGGCCTCCTCCTGGTAGACCTCCCTCTGGATCTGGGCCACAAGCCTTTCCCCTTGGGCGGAAAGCCCCAAAAGCTGCGCCACGGTGCGCACCGTTTTGAAGATATCCTCGTAGGTTTCCGTGCGCACCACGAACACGGTGAGCCCCGCCCGTTCCAGGGTTTCATATAGCTTCCCGTAGCGGGAAACCAGGACCAAGTCGGGCTTCAAAGAGACGATGAGCTCGGGGTTGGGGTTGTAAAGCCCCCCGGCCTTGGGAAGCTTCTTGACGCTTTCCGGCCAGTCGGAGTAGTCGTCCGTGGCCACCAGGCGGTCGCAGGCCCCAAGGGCGCAAACCGTTTCCGTCACCGAGGGCAACATGGAAACAATGCGCTTAGGCGGGGCTTTTAGCGTGACCTGGCGCCCCAGGTCGTCCGTGAGGGTGACGGGAAAAGCGAAGGCCAAGGCCAGGAGAACCGAGAAAAACGCCCAAAGCTTCTTCATGCCTACCTCCCTTCAGGCCGCTAGGGCCAGGTGCGCCGGGCCCGGGGGAGGTAGGGCAACGCCCCTGCCAGAAGCGGCAGGGGCGTGAAAAGCTAAAGAAGCCCCCAACGCTCCCCCATCCGCGTGAGGTGCCCGCCCTGGGGAAGGGCGGGCGGCCCTGGCAGGTATTCGGGCTTCCGGCCTGCGAAGAAAAGCTCGTAGCGTGGCCGGTTACCGTTGCGGGACAGCGCCGGACTTGCACCGGACTTCCCCACTTTAAGCCTGGACTACGCGCCCAGGCACCAGGGCAACGGACCTGGCTTTGGGGCCCTAGCGGGCCTTGCCCTTAGGCTAAGGCACTTCGCCCTTGCTGACAAGGACTTGACGGAACACGGGGAGGGTGGTTTACTTAGTCCCGAGAACGAACTAAAGGGGGACAGGGGTGCGCAAGGGGGACACGCAGGAAATCCGCAGGCTCAACCGCCGGGCCATCTTGGGCCACCTGAGGCGGGGTCCCCTCACCCGTGCTGACCTGTCCCGGCTCACGGGTCTTGCGAAAAGCGCCGTGAGCCGCCTGGTGGACGAGCTCCTGCAAGAAGGCCTCCTGGAAGAAGGGGCCTTTACCTCCCCACCCTTAGGACGACCGGGAACCCTTTTGCACCTCCGCCCTGGGGCCCGCTTCGCCCTGGGGGCGGAAATCGGCGTGGAAGGTACCGTGCTTCTGGCCCTGGACTGGCGGGGCGAGGTCCTTTGGGCCAAGGAGTGGGCCCACGCCAAGGAGGCGGGGCCGGAGGAGCGCTTCGCCCGGCTTCTGCGAGAAACCCTGCCCGAGGCCCAAGGAGCCCTGGGCCTCGGCTTCACCCTGCCCGGCGTGGTGGTGGGAAACAGGCTCCTCTACGCCCCCAACCTGGCCTGGCGGGATCTGGATCTAAGCCCTTTTCTGGCCTCCTTCCCCCTGCCCACCTTGGCGGAGAACGACGCCAAGGCCTCCGCCCTCTCCGAGGTCTTCTTCCACGGGGAGGAGAACCTGGCCTACCTGGTCCTAAGCACGGGCCTTGGGGTGGGGGTGGTGTCGGATGGGCGCCTCCTCCGGGGGGCGAGTGGGGCGGCGGGGGAAGTGGGCCACTGGCTCGGCTCCGGGGAAGCCCCCTGCGCCTGCGGGCGCAAAGGGTGCCTGGAAACCGAGCTCGGCCTTGGAGCCCTACTGCAGCACCACCGAGCCTTGGGAGGAGAGGTGGAGGACCTCGAGGCCCTCTTGGCCCAAGCCCAGGCAGGCCACCCCGTGGCCCGAGTCGCCTTGGCCCACCTAGGGAGCGCCCTGGGCCGGTTTTTGGCCAACCTGGCCGTGGCCTACGACCCCGCCCGGGTGGTGGTGGGGGGAAAAGCGGCGGAGCTCTTTTCCTTCCTGGAAGCTCCCCTGCGCCAGGCCCTGGCGGACCACGCCTTTTTGGAAACCCACCGCGCGCTTTCCGTGCAACCCTCCTCCTACGGGCACCTGGCGGCGGCGGTGGGCGGGGCGAGCCTCTTCCTGGCGCGCTTCTTTGAGCTCGGCGGCCTGTGGGCGGAAAGCCCACGTCGCAATGGAGGTAGGTATGAGGAAATGGCTTTTGGTACTCGGCGTGGCCTTGGGGCTTAGCGCCCTGGCCCAAACGGGCAAGCTGGAGATCTTCTCCTGGTGGGCGGGGGACGAGGGCCCGGCCCTCGAGGCCCTCATCCGGCTCTACAAGCAGAAGTATCCGGGGGTGGAGGTCATCAACGCCACGGTGACCGGGGGGGCCGGGGTGAACGCCAAGGCGGTGCTCAAGACCCGGATGCTGGGGGGTGACCCCCCCGACACTTTCCAGGTCCACGCCGGCATGGAGCTCATCGGCACCTGGGTGGTGGCCAACCGCATGGAAGACCTCACCCCCCTCTTCCGCCAGGAGGGGTGGCTCCAGGCCTTCCCCAAGGGGCTCATTGACCTCATTTCCCACAAGGGGGGCATCTGGAGTGTGCCGGTGAACATTCACCGCTCCAACGTCATGTGGTACATCCCGGCGAAGCTCAGGGAATGGGGGGTGAACCCGCCCAAGACCTGGGCCGAGTTCCTCGCCACCTGCGAGACCCTCAAGCGGAAGGGCCTCCAAGCCCCCTTGGCCCTGGGCGAGAACTGGACGCAGCAGCACCTTTGGGAAAGCGTGGCCCTGGCCATGCTGGGGGCGGACGGCTGGAATAACCTCTGGAACGGCAAGCTGAAGTTCACCGACCCCAAGGCGGTGGCGGTCTGGGAAACCTTTGGCAAGGTCCTGGACTGCGCCAACAAGGACGCCGCCGGGCTTTCCTGGCAGCAGGCGGTGGACCGGGTTGTCCAGGGCCAAGCCGCCTTCAACATCATGGGTGACTGGGCCGCTGGCTACATGACCACTACCCTGAAGCTTAAGCCCGGCACCGACTTCGCCTGGGCCCCCTCCCCGGGCACCCAAGGGGTGTTCATGATGCTCTCCGACTCCTTCGGCCTGCCCAAGGGGGCCAAAAACCGCCAGAACGCCCTCAACTGGCTCCGGCTGGTGGGGTCTAAGGAAGGGCAGGACACCTTCAACCCCCTCAAGGGCTCCATCGCCGCCCGCCTGGACTCCGACCCCGCCAAGTACAACGCCTACGGCCAAGCGGCCATGCGCGACTGGAAGTCCAACCGCATCGTGGGCTCCTTGGTCCACGGGGCCGTGGCGCCGGAAAGCTTCATGAGCCAGTTCGGCACGGTGATGGAGATCTTCCTCCAGACCAAGAGCCCGAAGGCGGCGGCCAACGCCGCCCAGGCCATCGCCGACCAGGTGGGTCTCGGCCGCTAAGGGTCCTACTCCCCGTGGGGGCTTCGTCCCCCACGGGGTTTTCCCCGAGGAAACATGCGCGACCGCATCGCGGCATTTTTGGTACTTCTCCCCTCCTTGGTGGCGGTGGGCATCTTCGTCTACGGCTTCATCGGGCAAAACCTCTACGTCTCCCTGAGTGATTGGGGCAAGAACCCCGCCCAGGCCCTGGCCGAGGAGCCCACCCTCCACTTCGTGGGCCTCGCCAACTACCAGGAGCTCTTCACCGGCTTTGTGGACGTGCGCTTCCGCCAAAGCGTGGTGAACCTCATCTTCTTCACCCTCTTCTTCATGGCGGGAAGCCTGGGCCTTGGCCTCCTCCTGGCGGTGGCCCTGGACCAAAGCCCCAAAGGGGAAGGCTTTTTCCGCACGGTCTTCCTCTTTCCCATGGCCCTCTCCTTCGTGGTCACGGGGACCATCTGGCGCTGGCTGCTCCAGCCCCAAGGCGGGGTGAACGTCCTGCCCACCCTCCTTGGCCTACCCCCCTTGTCCTTCCCCTGGCTCACCACAAGGGAGCAGGTCTTGGTCTTTGACTGGAACCAACTTCCCTTCTACACCGCCCTTGTGGTGGGCCTCGTACTCCTTTACGTGGCCTACCGGGCCCACCGGGAAGGGGAAAGGAAGCGGCGCTTCTTCGCCCTCCTTTCGGGCGGCGCGCTTCTCCTTTGGGCCTTGACCTTGGGACGGGGCGTGCACCTTCTTCCCTACCCCGAGCCCCACGGCTTCAGCCTGGCCCTGGTGGGGGTGATCCTGGCGGCCATGTGGCAGATGTCGGGGTACACCATGGCCCTCTACCTGGCGGGGCTTAGGGGGATCCCCGTGGAGGTTTTAGAGGCCGCCAAGGTGGACGGGGCCAACCCCTGGCAGACCTACCGCTACGTGATCCTGCCCCTCCTCGCCCCCATCACCCTTTCCGCCATGATCGTCCTGGGGCACATCGCCTTGAAGATCTTTGACCTGATCTTCGCCATGGCCGGCCTAGACTACGCCCCCACAGACGTGCCCGCCATCTACATGTACCTCCTGGCCTTCCGCGGCAACCAGTTCGCCAAGGGCGCGACCATCGGCATCCTCCTTCTCCTCTTGGTGGCGGTGGTGGTGATCCCCTACCTGGCAAGCCAGCTCCGGAAGGAGGTGCGGCGCTGATGGGCCGGGTTATCCTCTACGCCTTTCTCCTCCTCATGGCTGGGTTTTTCCTCCTTCCCGTCTACCTGGTCATCCTCACCGCCCTGAAAGAACCCGCCAAGATCACCCTGGACACCGTCTGGCACTGGCCGGACCCCGTCTACTGGGAAAGCTTCCGCATCGCCTGGGAAGCCTTCCGCCCCAAGTTCCAAAACTCCATGGTCCTGGCCGTCTCCGCCACCCTGCTTTCCGCCCTGGTGGGGGCCTTAAACGGCTACGTCCTGGCCAAGTGGCCCTTCCCTGGGTCCAACCTCCTCTTCGCCCTGATGCTCTTTGGGATGTTCATCCCCTACCAGAGCATCCTCATCCCCCTCTTCCAGTTCGTGAAGGCCATCGGGCTTTACGGGACGCTTTTCGGCCTCATCCTGGTGCACGTGATCTACGGCATCCCCATCATCACCCTGATCTTTAAGAACTACTACAGTGAAATCCCCGACGAGCTGGTGGAGGCGGCCCGGATTGACGGGGCCGGCTTCTTCGGGGTGTTCCGCCACGTGATCCTGCCCCTCTCCGCCCCCGCCTTCGTGGTGGTGGCCATCTGGCAGTTCACGCAGATCTGGAACGAGTTCCTCTTCGCCGTGACCCTGACCCGGCCGGAAAGCCAGCCCATCACCGTGGCCTTGGCGCAGCTCGCCGGGGGGGAGGCGGTGAAGTGGAACCTGCCCATGGCGGGGGCAGTCCTGGCCGCCTTGCCCACGCTTTTGGTGTACATCTTCCTGGGCCGCTACTTCCTCCGGGGGCTTTTGGCGGGGTCCGTGAAGGGTTAGGCGTAGACTGGTCCCATGCAAGCCTGGGTGCAGGAGAAGTTCGGGGGCCCCTTGACGCTCAAAGCGGTGGAAGACCCCACGCCGGGGCCAGGGGAGGTGGTTCTCCAGGTGGAGGCGGTGGGCCTTAACTTCGCCGACCACCTCCTGCGGCTTGGGGCCTACCTCGCCCGGCTCCACCCGCCCTTCATCCCGGGGATGGAGGTGGTGGGGCGGGTGGGCGAGCGGCGCTACGCCGCCCTCATCGGCCAAGGGGGCCTGGCGGAGCGGGTAGCGGTGCCGGAAGCGGCCCTTTTGCCTGTCCCCGAGGGGCTATCCCCGGAGGAGGCCGCGGCCTACCCTGTTTCCTTCCTCACCGCCTACCTGGCCCTGAGGCGGGCGGGGGCGAGGCCGGGGGAAAGCGTCTTGGTCCAGGCGGCGGCGGGGGCCTTGGGCACGGCGGCGGTGCAGGTGGCCAAGGCCCTAGGGCTTAAGGTGGTGGCGGCGGCCTCGAGGCCGGAAAAACTCGCCCTCCCCGAACGCCTTGGGGCGGACCTCACCGCCCCCTACGAGGAGCTACCCGAAAGGGTGAAGGCCCTGGGCGGGGTGGACCTCGTTCTGGAGGTGCGGGGCAAGGCCATAGAGGAAAGCCTCACCCTCCTCAAGCCCAAGGGGCGCCTGGTCTACATCGGGGCGGCGGAAGGAGAAGTGGTCCCCATCCCTCCCCTCAGGCTCATGCGCAAGAACCTCGCCGTGGTGGGCTTCTGGCTCGCCCCCCTCATGGGAGAAAGGCCCCTCGTGGAGGAGGCCTTGGGCTTCCTCCTCCCCCGGCTTGGGAAGGAGCTCAAGCCCGTGGTAGGCAGGGTATTCCCCTTTGCGGAAGCGGAAGCCGCCTTCCAAGCCCTTTTGGACCGGAGCCACACGGGGAAGATCGTGGTCCGGCTATAGGCCTAGGTAGGCCTTGGCCGCCGCCAGGTCAAAGAGGGCGTGCCCCACGCTCTTGAAGAGGACGAAGCGCCCCTCCCCCCGCCGGCCCAAGAGGGCCTCCCGCAAGGGGATGACGGGGCGGGCGACCCCTTGGAGCTCCCCCGCCTCCAAGAGGGCGTCCTCCGTGTCGCAGTAGAGGGCGGCTTGGGCCAAGAGGGCCTCCGGCACCTCCCGCATCTCCGGGCGGTAGCTTCCCACCGCCGCCAGGAATACCCCATCGGGCACCTTAGGGGGCAGGACGGGGGTGGGGCTTGGGGTGGCGGTGACCAGGAAGGCCACGTCCTCGGGGACCTCTTCCCCCGTCCACTCGGCGGCCTCTAGCCCCAGCTCCCGCGCCTTCGCCAAAAAGGCCAACACCCGCTCCCGCCCCCTTCCCCGCACCAGGACCCGGGTGAGGGGGAAGGCCTCGGCAAAGGCCTCGAGGTGGGCCAGGCCCTGGGCCCCCGGCCCCACCACCAGCAAGGCCCCCTCCCGCCTCGGGGCAAGAAGGGTGGCGGCGAGGAGGGAAAGGGCGGCGGTGCGCCTTTGCGTGAGCTCCTCCCCAGGAAGGTGGAAGACCTCCCCCGTGGCGAGGCGCCTCGCCCACACCTCCGCCTGCACCATGGGCGTCCTTTCCGGCTCCACCACCACCAGCTTGCACACCGCCACCTCATGGTCCGCCGCGGGCATCACCAAAAACTGCCCCGTGGGAAGGGGCAGAACCTGGCGCTTCGGCGCCACCCCTCCCTCCAGGAGCACCCGCCGGATGGCCTCCGCCAGTTCCCGGTAGCTCGGCATAGCCCTAAAATGCCCCACATGCAGGCCCTCCTCAACACCGTGGTCCCGGTGGCCCTGGTGGTCCTTTCCGGCTACCTCCTGGGGCGGCGCGTGCCCATGGACCTCTCCACCCTAAGCCGCCTCACCCTCTACCTCCTGGTCCCCGCCCTCATCTTTGACGCCATGTACCGGGCGGAGTACACCCGGGAAGGGCTTTGGGGGCTCGCCTTGGGCTTCACCCTCACCTACGCCCTCCTTTTCCTCGCCATCCAAGGGGCGGGGAGGCTTTTGGGCCTCTCCCCCCAAGCCGCCAAGGGGCTTTTGGTCTGCAGCCTCTTCCCCAACTCGGGGAACATGGGCCTTTCCCTCACCTACTTCGCCCTGGGAGAGGAGGGCCTTAGGCGGGCCGTGGTCTACTTCATCCTCTCCAGCGCGGTCATGTTCGGGCTCGGTCCCGCCTTCATCCGGGGTGGGGGGCTTCGGGAAGGGCTTCGCCTCACCCTGCGCCTTCCCCTCTTCTACGCGCTTTTCCTGGGCCTTCTCCTAAAGGCCCTGGGGATCGCCCTCCCCTTCCGCCTGGACGAGGGGGTGCGGCTCATGGGCCAAGCGGCCATCCCCGTCCTCCTCCTCACCCTGGGGATGCAGATGGGCCAGACCCGCTTCCAGGTGGGCGCCTTTGAGGCCACCGCCAGCGCCCTTAGGCTCCTCCTCGCCCCCCTCCTGGCCTACGGGGTGGGCCTCGCCTTAGGGCTTCCCCGGCTAGAGCACCAGGTCCTGGTCCTCCAGTCCGCCACCCCGGTGGCGGTGAACGCCTTCCTCATGACCCGGGAGTTCGGGGGAGACGCCCTCCGGGTGGCCAGGAGCGTGGTGGTTTCCACCTTCTTCGCCTTCCTAACCGTTCCCCTGGTCCTCTACCTCATCGGGGTCCGGTAGACGGGGGGTTCCCAGGTCCAACTGGAAGAGCACCGCCCCCTCAAAAATCCCCACCAGGCGGTGGTACCCCTCCTGGAGGGGAAAACGGGCCTCATATGCCCCAAGGTTCTCCAGGAAAAGCGCCCGCTCCAGGATTAAGCGCTCCTCCCGGTACCACTTGAGGTGGAGGTAGCCAGCTCGGGGAAGCCGCTCCACCCTCAGGGAAAGCCTCGCCTCACCTTCCCCAGGGACGAGCCTCGCCACCACGAAGGGCCGCTCGGGCGGGGCGGGCTTGCCGGGATCCAGGGGAAGGAAGGTGTAGCGGCAGGCGGAAAGGAAAAGGAGGAGGAGAAGGAGGCCCCTCATCTTCCCTCCCCCGCGGTGCACAGGGCGAGGAGGGCGAGGGCGGCGGTTTCCGCCCGGAGGATCCTCCGCCCCAGGGTGACGGGGGTAAAGCCCCGCTCCTGCAAAAGCTCCACCTCCTCCTCGGCGAAGCCCCCCTCCGGCCCCACGGCCAGGGCCAGGGGCTTTTCCAGGTCCAAGACCCCCCGCACCAGGCGGCTTGCCCCCACGTGGGCCACGAGGCCTTGGGGCACCTCCGGCACCGCCTTCAGGGGAATGGGGGGGAGGACCTCGGGCACCTTGAGCCTTCCCGACTGCTTGGCCGCCTCCACGGCGATGGCCTGGAGGCGCTTAAGCTTCCCCTCCCCCATCTCCTTGGGCACGCTGTGCCGGGTGACGAGGGGTTGGATGCGGGTGGCGCCAAGCTCCGTGGCCATGCGCACCACCTCGGCCAACTTATCCCCCTTAAGGAGGGCCATGTAGAGGACCACCTCCACCCCCACCTCCCGCTCGGGGCGGCGCTCCTCCAGGATGCGGTAGCGCACCGGGGGGCCCAGGTCCACCACCTCGGCCAAGGCTTCCCGCTCGGCGTCAAACACGGTGAAGCGATCCCCCACTCGGGCCCTGAGCACCTCCAGGAGGTGGCGGCTTTCCCGAAGGGAAAGGACGCCGGTGAGGCCGGGGCTATAGGCGCGGTGGGGGCGCATGGGCTACCTCCGGTGGGCGAGGAGGACCCACTCCCCCTCCTCCGCCTCCTCTAAGGGGAGAAGGCCCGCCTCCCGAAGGACCTCCCGCACCAAGGGGGCCTTTTCCTTCAGGATCCCCGTGAGGAGAAGCCTCCCCCCGGGGGCCAAGGCCTCCCGGTAGCGGGGGGCGAGGGCTTGGTGGAGCTCGGCGAAGAGGTTCGCCACCAAAAGGTCAAAGGGGCCATAGGGAAGCGCCTCCTCCAGGCTTCCTTCCAGAAAGCGGACGGAAACCCCATTCCTGCGGGCGTTTTCCTCCGCCTGGGGCAAGACGGTGGGGTCTATGTCCACCCCCAAGGCCTCCGCCCCCAGCTTGGCGGCGGCGATGGCCAGGATGCCGCTTCCCGTGCCCAGGTCCAGCACCCTCTCCCCAGGGGCGAGGTGGCGGGCCAAGGCCATGAGGGCCAGGCGGGTGGTCTCGTGGTGCCCGGTGCCGAAGGCCATGCCGGGCTCAATGACCAGGGGGATCTCCCCTCCCTCCCAACGGTGCCAAGGGGCCAGGACCACGAAGGGCGGGGCCAAGGCGGGCTTCAGATCGCGCCGCCAGGCCTGAAGCCAGTCCTCGTCCGGCACCTCCTCCCAGACCCCCCCGTGGGGCAGGTCCACGGGCGCGGGGAAGTAGGCCAGGACCTCCCCTTCCCGTTCCCAAAGCCCCCGCGCCCCCCGGTCAAAGAGCTCGGGGATGAGGGCGTCCAGTTCCCAGGGCGTGCCCTTTAGGCGGTAGACCCACACCCCGTCATTCTACGCGGTAGCGGCAGCAGCTTCCCCCCTCGGCCAGCCGTTCCTCCCGGTGGATGGGGAGGCCCAAAAGCTCCTGGTAGGCCAAGAGCTCGCTTTGGCAAAGGGCCTCGTGCTCCCGGGAAAGGGCGAGCTTGGGACATCGGCGCTGGCAGAGGTAAAGCCTTCCCCCCTCCTCCACCACCTCCGCCTCGTAGCCCTGGGTCTTGAGAAAGGCCGCCAAGCGCTCCAAGCGCTCCCGCAGGGGAAGGCCCTCGAGGTTCAGGGGGGCGAGGAGCCGCCGGTTCCTTTCCAAAAGGAGCCGCACCACCCCCTCCTTCCCCAAGGCCCCCTCGAGGCCCCTCAGCACATCCCCGCAAAGGGCGGCGTAGGGCGCCCCCTCGTCCTGGGCCTGGTAAAGGCGGTAGGGACGGCCCCGCCCCGGGCAGCGGCGCACCTCCGAGCGCACCAGCCCCCGGGCCTCCAGGTCCTCCAGGTGCTTGCGGGCCGCCACCTGGCTGATCCCCAAGGCCTCCGCCACCTCCTTGGCCGTGCGGGGCTTGACCCTGAGGAGGTCCAAAACCCGTTCCTTGGTGCCTTCCACAAGAAGGGCCATGTCAGGCCATGGGCAAGGCGATGAAGGTCTGAACGCTCAAACTGGCGGCGAGCTCCCGGGCCGCCCGGCGGAAGGCCTGGGCCTCGAGGCCCTCCGGGTCCTTGACCACCACGGGCATCCCCTGGTCCCCGCTTTCCCGCAAGGGAAGGGTGAGGGGGATCTCCCCCAGGAAGCGGGCCTTAAGCCTCTCGGCGAGCCGCCTTCCGCCCCCCTCGCCGAAGATGGGGGTGGGCTTCCCGCAGTGGGGGCAGAGGAAGGCGCTCATGTTCTCCACCACCCCCAGGATGGGCACCTGCACCTTCTTAAACATGTCCGCCGCCCGCTCGGCGTCTATGAGGGCCACCTCCTGGGGCGTGGTGACGATGACCCCGCCGGAAACCTGGGTGAGCTGGGCCAGGCTAAGCTGCACGTCCCCCGTGCCCGGGGGCAGGTCCACCACCAAATAGTCCAGCTCCCCCCAGTTCACCTCCTCCAAAAACTGCTTCAGGGTGCCGTGGAGGATGGGCCCTCGCCAGATCATGGCCTGGCCCGGGGGGACGATGTTGGCCATGGAGAGGACCTTGATGCCGTGGGCCTCCAGGGGGAGGATCCTGCGGTTTTGGTCCACCTTGAGCTTTTGCCCCTCCAGGCCGAACATCTTGGCCTGGCTCGGCCCGTAGAGGTCGGCGTCCAAAAGCCCCACCTGCGCCCCTTCTTGGCGGAGGGCCAGGGCCAGGTTGGCGGCCACGGTGCTCTTCCCCACCCCACCCTTGCCCGAGGCCACCGCCACCACGTGCTTCACCCCGGGGATGGGGTATTTTTCCGGGGGGCGCACCCCCCCGCCGAAGCGGACCCGCACCTCCTCGAGGCCCAAGGGGAGGAGGGCCCTTTGGATGTCCGCCTCAATCTGCCCCTTCAGGGGACAGGCGGGGGTGGTGAGGTTCACCAGGACCTCCAGCCTTTTGCCCTCTAGCCGCACCTCCCCCACCATGCCCAAGGACACCAGGTCCTTCCCCAGCTCGGGGTCCATCACCGTGCGCAGGGCCTCGAGGACCCGCTCTTCGGATAGCGCCATACCGGGCCTAGAGTATACCCGGCGATAGCTTTGGGCAAGGAGCGAAGGCACAATGAGGGCGTATACTCCTCCTTATGCACCCCGCTTGGCAAAAACGCCGCTTCTTTGAGCTCCACTTGGCCTGGCTCATCCAAGGGCCCAAGGGGTATGAACTCCTCTTCAAGGTGAACCCCTATAGCCTCTACCCCACGCGGGAAGAGGCCCTAAAGGCGGCTCAGGAACTCCTCAAGGGGCGCCTGGACCAGGACCCAAGGGTGGGCTCCCACCGGGCCCCCATCCTCCTCTCGGAGGAGGACCGCCACCGCTTTCTCGCCCTCCTCCAAAGCGGCAAAGCCCTCCTACCCCTAGACCGCTACGCCCTCTTGGGGGAGGTGGCGGAGGTGGAGGAGCGCCTTCTCCACCGGGCCCCCTTCCACGACCCGAGCAACGTGCTCTTTAGCCTAAAGGGGGTACCCGTGCGCCTCCTCCACACCCCCCTCAACGACCCGGAGGCGGAAAGCCGGGAGGTGGCCCAAGGAAGCCTGGAAGTCCTCCCGGAGGGCATCCGGGTGGGAGGGGTTTTCCTCCCCATCCCCCCCGAAACCCCCATTGAGGGCCTGGCCTACGAGGAGGCCTTCTTCCACCTGGAAAACGGGCGCTACTACCTCTACGCCCTCCCCTAAGCCCCGCCCTGGCCTTCCCCTAGCCCGCCCGGGTAAAGTGATGGATAGCATGGACCTACCCAAGGCCTACGATCCCAAAGCGGTGGAACCCAAGTGGGCGGAGAGGTGGGCAAAAAACCCCTTCGTGGCCAACCCCAAAAGCGGCAAACCCCCCTTCGTCATCTTCATGCCGCCCCCCAACGTCACGGGCTCCTTGCACATGGGCCACGCCCTGGACAACTCCCTCCAGGACGCCCTCATCCGCTACAAGCGCATGCAGGGCTATGAGGCGGTATGGCTCCCCGGCACCGACCACGCCGGCATCGCCACCCAGGTGGTGGTGGAGCGCCTCCTCCTCAAGGAGGGCAAGACCCGGCACGACCTGGGCCGGGAGGCCTTCTTACAGCGGGTGTGGCAGTGGAAGGAGGCGTCGGGGGGGACCATCCTCAAGCAGCTTAAGCGCCTTGGGGCCAGCGCCGACTGGAGCCGGGAAGCCTTCACCATGGACGAGAAGCGCTCCAAGGCGGTGCGCTACGCTTTTTCCCGCTACTACCATGAGGGCCTGGCCTACCGCGCCCCCCGGCTCGTGAACTGGTGCCCCCGGTGCGAGACCACCCTCTCCGACCTGGAGGTGGAAACCGAGCCCACCCCGGGAAGGCTCTACACCCTGCGCTACGAGGTGGAAGGGGGCGGCTATATAGAAATCGCCACCGTGCGCCCGGAAACGGTCTTCGCCGATCAGGCCATCGCCGTCCACCCCGAAGACGAGCGCTACCAAGGCCTGATCGGCCGGCGGGCCCGCATCCCCCTCACGGACATCTGGATCCCCATCGTGGCCGATAACGCCGTGGAAAGGGAATTCGGCACCGGCGCCCTCAAGGTGACCCCGGCCCACGACCCCCTGGACTACGAGATCGGGGAGCGGCACGGGCTTGAAGCGGTCTCCGTCATCAACCTGGAGGGGAGGATGGAAGGGGAAAGGGTGCCCGAAGCCCTCAGGGGCCTGGACCGCTTTGAAGCCCGCAGGAAGGCGGTGGAACTCTTCCGCGAGGCGGGGCACCTGGTCAAGGAGGAGGAGTACACCATAAGCCTCGCCACCTGCTCCCGTTGCGGCACCCCCATTGAGTACGCCATCTTCCCCCAGTGGTGGCTTTCCATGAAGCCCTTGGCGGAAAAGGTCATAAGGGGCCTGGAGCGGGGGGATATCGCCTTCGTGCCCGAGCGCTGGAAGAAGGTCAACCTGGACTGGCTCAGGAACGTCAAGGACTGGAACATCTCCCGCCAGCTTTGGTGGGGCCACCAGATCCCCGCCTGGTACTGCGAGGACTGCGGGGCCATCAACGTCCCGCGCCCCGAGCGCTACCTGGAAGACCCCACCCTCTGCGAGGCCTGCGGAAGCCCGAGGCTCAAACGGGACGAGGACGTCTTTGACACCTGGTTTTCCTCGGCACTTTGGCCTCTTTCCACCCTGGGCTGGCCCGAGGAGACCGAGGACCTCAAGGCCTTCTATCCCGGGGACGTCCTGGTCTCGGGGTATGACATCCTCTTCCTCTGGGTTTCCCGCATGGAGGTCTCCGGTTACCACTTCATGGGGGAAAGGCCCTTTAAGACCGTGCTCCTCCACGGCCTGGTCTTGGACGAGAAGGGCCAGAAGATGTCCAAGTCCAAGGGGAACGTGATTGACCCCTTGGAAATGGTGGAGCGCTATGGGGCCGACGCCCTTCGCTTCGCCCTCACCTACCTGGCCACCGGGGGGCAGGACATCCGGCTGGACCTCCGCTGGCTGGAGATGGCCCGCAACTTTGCCAACAAGCTTTACAACGCCGCCCGCTTCGTCCTCCTTTCCCGGAAAGGCTTCCAGCCAAAGACGGACACCCCAACCCTAGCGGACCGCTGGATGCGAAGCCGCCTGGACCGGGGAGTACGGGAGATCACCGCCCTCTACGAGGCCTTGGACCTGGCCCAGGCGGCACGGGAAATCTACGAGCTGGTCTGGAGCGAGTTCTGCGACTGGTACCTGGAGGCGGCCAAGCCCGCCCTCAAGGCCGGGAACGCCCACACCTTAAGAACCCTGGAGGAGGCCCTCGCCACCCTCCTCAAACTCCTCCACCCCATGATGCCCTTCCTCACCAGCGAGCTCCACCAGGCCCTCACGGGCAAGGAGGAGCTGGCCCTCGAGGCCTGGCCCGAGGCCCAGGGCAAGGAGGACAAGGAGGCGGAGGACGCCTTTGAAGCGCTAAAGCAGGCGGTGACGGCGGTGCGGGCCCTACGGGCCGAGGCCGGGCTTCCCCCGGGGCAGGAGGTGCGGGTCTACCTGGAGGGGGAAGTGGCACCCGTGCGGGAAAACCTCGAGGCCTTCCGCTTTTTAGCCCGGGCCGAGCTCCTTGAGGAAAAGCCGGAAAAAGCCTTGGTCAAGGCCTTGTCCAAGGTCACCGCCCGGATGCCCTTGGAGGGGCTTCTGGATGTGGAGGAGTGGCGGCGCCGGCAGGAAAAGCGGCTAAAAGACCTCCTAGAGCTGGCGGAAAAGAGCCAAAGGAAGCTCTCCGCCCCCGGCTTCCGGGAAAAGGCCCCCAAGGAAGTGGTGGCGGCGGAGGAGGCCAGGCTCAAGGAAAACCTGGAGCAAGCGGAAAGGATCCGCGAAGCCCTCAGCCAAATAGGGTGAGGCGGGGGTCGTGGGCCTCGCCCGGGGCCTCGGCCACCGCCTCCGCCAGGCGGAGGTTGAGGGTGACGAAGGGAAAGCGCTCCACCGTCTCCAGCTCCACGATGGGGCGCTCGGGGCGGAGGATGTATAGGCGGGCTTCCAGGAGGGTCTGGAAGGGTTTGGCCTGGGAGAGGTGGTCGGAAAGCCGCACCCCCCGGGGTACCAAAAGCGCCCCCGCCAAGAGGTATTCTCCAAAAAGAAAAGCCAGGGACAGCCTTTCCAAAAGCGCCGGGCTCGTGCGGGGCTCCGCCGCCTTGCCCCCCACCACCCACTGGATGCGCTCCTTTCTTAAGGCCAAAAAGCTCGTGCTCGCCTTCAGGTCCTTGGCCTCGGGTGGGTGAAGGTACCCCGGGGTATAGAGGAGGGCCCCGGTCACGGGCAGGTAGACCTTTTCCTGGTTCAAAAGGTCTGCGGTGCCCGAGCCCGGCACCAAGTAGATCATCCCATAGACCCGGTAGGCCTGGGTATAGATCCGGGCCTCATGGGCTTCCCGCGGTTGCTTGTACACGGCTTACCTCCCAGTACGCCAATAACGCCTCGCTGAAGAGGGCCGGGTGCCGCCGCTCGTAGGCGAAGAGGAGCCGCCGGGCGATGTGGGCCTTCAGGGCCTCCTCCGGGGTGTCCAAGGCGGGGGGTATGGCCAGGCGCCGCTTGGCCTCGCTCCCCAAGGCCACGTCCACCCGTCGGACCACGGGGTAGGGGGGGAGGCCGAGCCAAAGGGAAGCCTCCTCCGGGGGCAGGAGGGCAAAGCCCTTGGCCTTGGCGTAGGCAAGCCCCTCCCGGTTCCCTTCCGGGATGTAGACCCCCTCCCCCATCCGGGCCCGGGCCAAGGCCTCCCCCAGGGCAAGGGGGTGGGCGAAGGGCTCCCCCTGGCCAAGAAGCTCCCCGGGCACCCGGAAGTCCAGGGCTTGGGCCTCATAGCTCACGGTGCCGTTGAAGCGGTTTTCCGTGAGGAGGACCGCCGCCTCCAGGGGGTTTGGCACCTCTTTATCCCCCACACGCCAGGCCACCACCCGCACCCCTTGGAGCCGGAAAGCCAGGTGCCTGCCCTCCCCCATGGTCCGCACCTCCTCGGGGCTTCCCGCAAGCAAAAAGAGGGGCTCGGGGTTCCCGGCGCCGAAGGGCTCCAGATCCTGTAAGGCCCGGTAAAGCTCCGCCAGGCGTGAGGCGGGGGGAAGGGGGCCCAGAAGGGGCACCTCCTGCACGGGGTCGGGGAAGCGGGCGGCGTAGGCCTCTATCCGCCTTTGGAACTCGGGGAAGCGGGCCTCGTCCAGGGCAAAGCCCGCCGCCTCCTTGTGGCCCCCAAAGCGCAAAAGGAGGTCCTCTGCCTCCGTAAGCGCCCCCACGGCGCTGATGGGGGGAAGGCTCCGCACCGTGCCCTTCCCCTGGGCCACCAAGAAAACGGGGCGCAAGGTGGCCTCGAGGATCCGGCTCGCCACGATGCCCATCACCCCGGGGTGGCCCTCGGGATCCTGAAGGACGATGGCCTTGGCCTCCGGGTCGGCCTGGGGGAGAAGCCTCCTTAGCATCTCCTCCTCTATGGCCTGGCGACGGGCGTTAAGGCGGTTTAGCTCCTCCACCAAGGCCCGGGCCTCGGCTTCGCTGTCGGTGAGGAGGAGGCTTAGGGCTTTCTCCGCCTCCCCCAGGCGGCTTGCGGCGTTGATGCGGGGGGCGATGCGGAAGGCCACCTCCACCGCCTTGCCCGTGTAGCCCACCGCCTCGGCCAGGAGCCTAAGGCCCACCCAGGGCGAGGCGGGGATGCGGGCGAGCCCCTCGCGCACCAAGGCCCGGTTCCAGCCCCAAAGGGGAGCCACGTCGGCGATGGTGCCCACCGCCGCCAAATCGGCGTAGTCCAGGGGCGGCCCTAGCCCCAGGCGTTCGTGGAGGGCCCAAAGGAGCAGGAAGGCCACCCCCGCCCCCGTGGGGTGTTCCCCAAGCCCGGGGGTGTAGGCGGGGTGGACCACCAGGCCCGGGGGCGGGGTTTCCTTGGGGGTGTGGTGGTCGGTGACCAGGACCTCCAACCCGCTTTCCACCAGCTCCCTAAGCTCGGCGTGGTTGGTGATGCCGCAGTCCACCGTTACGAAGACATCCGCCGCCTCCAAGTGCTCGGGGATGCGGTCCATGAGGACGCCATAACCCTCCTCCAGGCGGTGGGGAATGAAGGGGTGGACCTCGGCCCCCAGCGCCCGAAGCCCCCGCACCAAAATGGCGGTGCCCGTGAGGCCGTCGGCGTCGTAGTCTCCGTGGACGCGGATGCGCTTCCCCTCCCGAATGGCCCGGGCGAGGAGATCCGCCGCCTCCTCCAGGCCCTTCAGGGGTAGCCGGGTAAGGGGGGGCTTCAGGTCCTCCCGCCGCCTAACCCCCCGGTGCCAGTAGGCCAAGGCCGCCTCGGGCCCCACCCCGAAGCCCTGCATGAGGCCAAGCCACTCCGGCACGGAAGGCAGGGGGAGGAGGCGCCAGCGGACCCTTTCCCTCATGGCTCTTCCCGGTCGGGGATGCGGGGGATCTCCTCAATCCGCTCCCGTTTTAGGGCGTTCACCTCCCCCTGGAGCCGCCGCACCTCCCGGAGAAGGGCCCGCCGCCCCCCCATGCCGGCAAGCCAAAGGGCCAGGGCGTAAAGCCCCCCCACCAAAAAGCCCAAGGCGTAGACGGCGGGAAGGACCAGGTAAAGGGGCCACGGCCCCCAGGGGGTGGGCACCTCCAAGAAGGGGTAGGTGAGGTAGAGGTAAAGCCCCGCCCCCGCCACCCCGAGGCTCACCAGGAGAAAGGTCCAGTGGACGAGCTTCATACCCCCCTAGGATACGGCGAAGTCCTTGAGCCGTATCCTACCCTCGTAAAGGGCCTTCCCCACCAAGGCCCCTTCCACGCCAAGGCGCTTAAGGGCGAGAAGGTCCTCCGGCCCCGCAATCCCCCCCCCGGCGATGAGGGTGTGGGGCCAAGCCTCACGCACCCGGGCCACCACCTCCAGGTCCAATCCCTTCAACGTCCCGTCCCGGCGCACGTCGGTGTAGATGACCCAGCGGACACCCATGGCCTCCCAGGTCCGAAGGAGGTCTAGGGCAGAAAGGGGCGTGGCCTCCTGCCAGCCGGAAACCACCACGCTAAGCCCCCGGGCGTCCAGGGCCACGGCAAGCCGCTCTGGGCCCGCTTGGGCCAACATCGTCTCCAGAAGGGCAGGGTCCTTCGCCGCCACCGTGCCCACCACCCCCCGGCTCGCCCCCAGGGAGAGGACCTCCTGTAGGCTCTCCAGGGAGCGGATCCCCCCGCCCACCTGGAAGGGGACGAAAAGCGCCTCGGCGATGCGGGAAAGGGCCTCCCGGTTATCCCCGGTGCCCAGGGCCCGGTCCAGGTCCACCAGGTGCAAAAGCCTCGCCCCCTCTTCCTGCCAGCGGAGCGCCGCCGCCACCGGGTCTCCGTAGGCGGTTTCCGCCTCGGGACGCCCCTCGTAGAGCCGCACCGCCTTGCCCCCCTTGAGGTCCACCGCGGGGATGACCAGCATGGGGCTATCCTACAAGCTCCCGCACCGCCCCCTCCAAGTCAGGGTTGCGCATGAGGCTCGTGCCGATGAGGACGGCGTCAAAAAGCCCTTCCAAGGCCTTGAGTTCCTCCCGTCGGCCATAGCCCGACTCCGCCACCAACACCCCGGAAAAGCCCCGGTCCCGGGCCAGGCGGCCCAAGCGAGGAGCGGTGGAGAGGTCTATGCGCAAGGTGGCGAGGTCGCGGTTGTTGATGCCGAGGATTTCCGCCCCGGCCTCGAGGGCCAGTTCCAGCTCCCTTTCCGTGTGCACCTCCACCAGGGCGTCCAAGCCCAACGCCCTCGCCCTTTCCAGGTAAGCCCCCGTGAGCTCCCCCAGCACCGCCACGATGAGAAGGGCGGCGCTCGCCCCAAAGGCCCGGGCCTCCTCCAGCATGAAGGGGTCCACCACGAAGTCCTTGCGCAAAACCGGGAGGGCTACCCCCTTCCGCACCCGCCAAAGGTCCTCCAAGCTCCCTCCAAAGTGGTGGGGCTCGGTGAGGACGCTAAGGGCCCGCGCCCCCCCACGGGCGTAGGCCTGGGCCGCCTCCACGGGATCCACCTGCCGGATAGCCCCTTCGGAGGGGCTTTGCTTCTTCACCTCGGCGATGAGGGAAAGGCCAGGAAGGAGGAGGGCCTTCCTGAAGGAAGGCACGGGCGGGGGAGCGGGCAGGGGGTACGGGGCCACCTCTTGGGCCCGCTTCCGGGCGATCTCCCCCAGCACCCCCGGCACCCGGGAAAGGTCGGGCCGCATGGGGACATTTTATCCTGGGGCCATGAGGGGCGTGGCCTTGGCCTTGGGGGGAGGGGGCGTGCGGGGGTACGCCCACCTGGGGGTGCTTTGGGTCTTGGAGGAGGCGGGCATCCCAATCCGGGGCCTGGCGGGAAGCTCCGCCGGGGCCCTGGCCGCCTGCGCCTGGGCCTTCGGCCATAAGGACCCCTGGAAGGTGCACCAGGCGGTCTTTGACGAGGAGGTAGCGAACCTGAGGCGTGCGGGAAACCTCCGCCTCCTCGCCCGCCTCTTCTCCGCCCTTAGGCGGCAGGCCCTGGCGGACACCGCCAAGGTGGCCGAGGGCCTGAAGCGCCTCTTTGGCGAGGCCAGGCTCGAGGACAGCCCCATCCCCCTGGCCATCCAGGCGGCGGACCTCCTCACGGGGGAGGCGGTGGTCCTCCGGCAAGGCCCGGCGTGGAAGGCGGTGTTGGCCAGCGCCGCCATTCCCGGGCTCTTCCCCCCGGTGGCCTGGGAAGGGAGGCTGTTGGTGGACGGGGACGTGGCGGAAAAGGTGCCCGTGCGGGCAGCCAAGGCCCTTTTTCCCAAGGTGGTGGCGGTGGACGTGTCCAACCCCCCGCCCAATGAGCCGCCCAAGACGGCCCTCGAGGCCGTCCTCCTGGCGGGCGAAGCGAGCCGCAGGCGGCTTAAGGAGCTGGCCCTGCAGGGGGCGGACCTGGTCCTCTCCCTAGACCCCCCCTTCCCCATAGACACCTTTGACCACGAAAAGCTTCCCCTGGTCTACACTCTCGGGCAGAAGCGCGCCCAGGAAAAGCTTCGGGAAATCCAGGCCCTGTCTCGCCTGCGCCTCAAGGACCTCCCCCACCTCCTCGCCCCAAGGCCGCCTCGGCCCGCCTGAGGAGAAGGGTGAACCCCAAAAGGCCCAAGGGGAAAAGGGCGAGGCCAAAGGGCCAAAGGAGAAGCCCCATAACCCCGAGGAAAAAGGCCAGGGAAGCCCCAAGCCCCGCCGCCACCAAGGGGGCAAGGAGGGTTTCCTCCTTTAGGGCTTGCGTCCCGAGCCAAAGGAGCCAACCCCCGCCCAGGAAGGCCAAGGGCCAAAGGGAAGGGTGCCCAGCCCTGGGCACCAGGGGAGCGAGAAGGAAGAGGAAAAGCCCCTGTAGGCCCAAAAGGGAAAGGGCGTAAAGGCGAAGCCCCCTCCGGCGATGAGGGTAGGGAGCCTTGGGGTCGGCCAAGGCCCTTAGTGCCTGGAAGAAGGGGTCCACGGTTCAATGGTGCAGCACCCGCTCCAGGAAGGCCCGGGTCCTTTCCTCCCTGGGCCGGGTGAAGATCTCCTCCGGCCTCCCCTCCTCCACCACCTGTCCCCGGTCCATGAAGATCACCCGGTCCGCCACCTCCCGCGCAAACCCCATCTCGTGCGTCACCACCAGCATCGTCATCCCACCCCGCGCCAAGTCCCGCATCACGTCCAACACCTCCCCCACCATCTCCGGGTCCAAGGCGCTCGTGGGCTCGTCAAAAAGCATCACCTTCGGCTCCATCGCCAACGCCCGGGCAATGGCCACCCGCTGCTGCTGACCCCCCGAAAGCTCCCCCGGGTACTTCCGCGCCTGGTCCAAAATCCCCACCCGCTCCAAGAGCTCCAACGCCTTCCCCTCCGCCCTCTCCTTGGACCAGCCCCGCACCCGCATGGGCGCCAAGGTGATGTTCTCCAAAACCGTCATGTGGGGAAAGAGGTTGAACTGCTGGAAGACCATCCCCACCTCCCGCCGCACCTCCCTCAAGGCGCGCTCCTCCTTCACGTTGCGCCCGTCCACCACCACCTCCCCCTCCTGGAAGTCCTCCAGGCGGTTGATGCACCGGATGAGCGTGCTCTTCCCCGAGCCCGAAGGGCCGATGATGACCAGCTTCTCCCCGGGAGCCACCTCCAGGTGGATGCCCCTCAGCACGTGCAGGGAGCCAAACCACTTGTGCAGGTTGTGGATGCGGATGATGGGCCTCATGGCGTCCTGAGCCTTTGCCATAGATATACCCCCAAGAGGAGAACCCCGCCCAGGAGGTCGGTCTGTATACCGGGAGTCACCAGGCTCAGCGCCGCCAGCAACAGGACCAAGCGGGCGAGCCAGCCCATGGGTTTATGCAAAAAGCCAAGGGTGGCGGCAGCGAAGGCCACCATGCCCGCAAAGCCGCTGAGGGCCACCTCTAAGCCCTCGAGCCACCCGCTCACCCCAATCAACAGCAGCTTGGGGTTAAAGAAGAACATGTAGGCCAAAAATGCCGTGCGCATCTCGTAGATAAAGCCCTGGATCCCCGTTTTCCAGAAATCCGACTTGGCGATGGCGCTGGCCGCATAGGCCGCCAGCGCCACGGGAGGGGTGGAATCGGCCATGATGCCGAAGTAAAACACAAAGAGGTGCGCGGCCACCGGAGGCACCGCATAGCCCGCTTTCTCGGCCAGATTAAGCACCACGGGAACCACCAAGGAGGCCATGACGATGTAGTTGGCGGTGGTGGGAAGGCCCATGCCCAAAAGGAGGCTCGTGAGCTGGGCCAGAACGAGGACCAAGATGAGGTTCCCCCCGGAAAAGCGCTCCACGATGTCCGTGAGGCCGAAGCCAATGCCGGTCATGGTGACGATGCCCACAATCACTCCGGCGGTGGCCGTGGCCAGAGCGATACCCACCATGTTGCGGGCGGCGGCTTCCAGCCCCTCCACCACCAGCCAGACTCCCCGGACCAGACCAGCCCCTAGGCCCCGCCCTTGGCGAAAGGCCCAGTAGGCTTCCTGAAGCAGGATGAGGCCGATCAACAGACCCACCGTGTTCAGGGCCGCCCGCTCCGGGGTCAGGTGGGCTATGACGAGGGCGTAGATGAGATAACCTAGAGGGATTAGGTAGTGGAAGCCCGAGCGCAACACGGGGCCCACCGGAGGCAGCTCGTGGCGGGGTACTCCCTTTAGGCCCATGCGGAGGGCCTCGAGGTGGACCACCACAAACAAGGTGGCGTACGCCAAGATGGCGGGCAAAGCGGCCATCACGATGAGATCGCCATAGGGGATCTGCAGGAACTCAGCCATGATGAAGGCCGCCGCCCCCATAACCGGGGGCATCAGCTGGCCGTTGGAACCCGAGGCCACCTCTATGGCCCCCGCAGTCTCGGGGGGATACCCCACCCGTTTCATGAGGGGGATGGTGAGGCTCCCCACCGTCACCACGTTAGACACGGACGAACCGGACACCATGCCGTGAAGGGCGCTGGCCACCACCGCCGCCTTGGCAGGCCCTCCACGGTAGGTCCCTAGGAGGGCATAGGCCAGTTGGATGAGGAATCGGCCCGCCCCCGCTTTGTCCAGCAATGCGCCAAAGAGGACGAAGAGGAAGACGAAGGTGGCGGAAACCCCCAAAGGCACCCCCCAGATGCCCTCGGCGGTGGTGTAGAGCTGGCCCACAAGCTGGCTCCACTGGCTTCCGGCGTGGAGCTGGAGCCAGGAGGGCAGGCTAAAGGGAAGAAGCCCCTTGGGGCCCGTGAGGGCGTAGAGGACGAAGACCGAGGCGATGAGGGGCAGGGCGGGCCCCACCACCCGCCAGGCGGCGAGGAAGAGGACGAGGAGGGTGAGGGTGCCGAAGGCCACGTCCCTTTCGCTCGGGATGCCCCCCCGAAGCTGGGTGATGCCGTAGTAGTCCACCACCACGTACAAAGCCCCCACCACGCCCAGAAGGGCCAAGGCCCAGTCCAAAAGGGGAATGCTTTCCTTAGGCCCCCGCCTTCCCGGGTAGGCCAGGAAGGCCAAGGCCAAGGCGAAGGCCAGGTGGACCGCCCTGAGCCGAAAAGGGTCCAGGGTGCCCACCTCCGTGGCCCAAAGCTGGAAGAGGCTCCAGGCCACCCCCAAACCCAAAAGGAGGAACCGCCCCACCCCCTTAGGGCGCCTTCCCCCAAGCTCGCTTTCCTCCACCAAAAGGTTGGCGTCCGTCATCCTTCCTCCTTCACCGCCAGGGAAAAGGGGCCCCGGGCGGGGCCCCTGGCCAACGCTTTCCGCCTACTTCAAGACCCCTAGTTCCTTGTAGAAGCGCTCCGCCCCAGGGTGCAAGGGGATGGGAAGCCCCTTCATCGCCCTTTGCAGGCTAAAGAAGCGCTCCAGGTTGGGGTGGATCTTCTTGAAGGCCTCCTGGTTGCCGAAGACCGCCTTCATGAACTTGTACACGGCGTCGGGGGAAAGCTTTTCCGAGGCGATGAGCATGGCCTGGACCGCCACCGTGGGGGTGGTGACGTCCACGCCCTTGTAGGTGCCGCCGGGGATGTTAAAGCCCACGTAGAAGGGGTACTTTTTGGCGATGGCCTGCACCTTGCCCAAATCCACCGCCACCAGGGTGATGGGGGTGGTGAGGGCCAGCTGCTGGATGGCGCTCGCCCCCAGGCCCACGGTGTAGAAGAGGGCGTCCGCCCGCTTGTCCTGCATGAGCTGGATGCCCTGGGTGGCGCTCACCCGAATGGCCTGGCCCAGGTCCTCAAAGCGGAGGCCGTAGGCCTCGAGGATCTGCCTGGCGTTTTGCTCCGTGCCGGAGCCCACATCCCCCACCACCACCCGCTTGCCCTTGAGGTCGGCCACGGTGCGGATCCCGGCGTCGGCCCGGGCCACGATGTGGATCACCTCGGGGTAGAGGGCGGCCAGGGCCCGAATGCTCTTCACCGGCTTGCCCTCAAAGGCGGGGATGCAGCAGCCCTGGTAGGCGTAGTAGGCGATGTCGTTTTGGGCCAAGGCCATCTCAAACTCCCCGGCGGCGATGGCGTTGATGTTGGCCACACTCCCCCCGGTGGAGCGGGCGTTGGCCCTGATCCCCACGTTGGCATCGTTCACCAGCTTGGCCATGCCCGTGGCCACGGGGAAGTAGACGCCGGTGGTGGAACCAGACCCGATGGTGATGAACTCCTGGGCGAAGCCTAGCCCCAAGAGGGCGAACCCTGCAAGCAGATAGCGTTTTAGCCGCATCTTTACACCTCCTTAACCGAAGGCAGTATACCGGGGGCCCCAAATGGGGACAACCCCTAGCGCCCCGGCACCTTCAAGCGCGTTTCTAAGCGGTTGGTAAAGGCGGTGAGCACCGTGGTGAGGAGGAGGTAAATGGCCGCCACCGCCAAGTACACCTCCACCGGGCGGAAGGTGGCGGAGATGATCCGTTGCCCGGAAAGGGCGAGCTCGGTGAGGGCTATGGCGCTGGCCAAGGAGGAATCCTTAAGGAGGGCCACCACGTTATTCACCAAAGGAGGCACCACGATGCGCAGGGCCTGGGGCAGGACCACGAAGCGCATGGTGTCCGCCGGGGAGAGCCCTAAGGACCAGGCCGCCTCCCACTGCCCCTTGGGAATGGCCTGGATCCCCGCCCGCACCACCTCGGCGTTGTAGGCCCCCACGTTGAAGGAAAGGGCGATGAAGGCTGCCCAGTAAGGGGTCAGGGCCTGCTGGGCCTCGGGCCAGAGGGGCTGGAGCAAAAGGGGCAGAGCGTTATAGGCAAAGAGGATCTGCACCAAGAGGGGGGTACCCCGGGTTACCCAGATGTAAAAGGTGGCGGGAAGCCGCACCCAAGCCCGGGAGGAAAGCCGAAACATCCCGGCAAAGACGCCGATGATGAGGCCCGCAAGCCCCGAGATTAAGGTGAGCTTTAACGTGATCTCCGCCCCCAGGGCCATGGCCTGGCTGGCGGAGGCCGCCCGCTCCGGGCCGAAGCCCGTGAGGAGGAAGTAGCGCTCCAGGGCAAACCCCAACAGGGCGAAGAAGAGGAAGTAGCCCCCCAAGAGGAGGACCAGCAGCAAGAGGAAGCGAAGCCAAAGGGGCATGGGCAGAAGAAAACCCCAAGGGCCAAGGGCCCTTGGGTCAAAAAAGGGCTACCGGCAGCGCACGTCCTCCCCAAACCACTTCTTGGAGATTTGGGCGTAGGTGCCGTCTTTCATCAGCTCGGCCAGGGCCCCGTTTAAGGCGTCCAGGACGCTCTTGTTGCCCTTGGCCACCGCCATGGCCACCTTTTCCTGGAAGACGAGCTCGCCCAGCTGGAGGGTGTTCTCCAGTTTGCGCTCCTTGATGGCCTCCTTGGCCACGAAGCGGTCGGTGATCCAGGCGTCCAAGCGGCCCGCCAGGAGGTCTTGCAGGGCATCCGGGTCCTTCTGGTAGGTGCGCACCTGCTTGATCCCGGGGATCTTCTGCGCCGCCTCCATATAGGTGGTGCCGATCTGCACGCCCACCACCTTGCCCTGGAGGTCCTTGGCCGTTTTGGGTCCCCCCTTCTTGCTCACGATCACCCCACCCGTGCAGTAGTGGGGGTTGGTGAAGTCCACCGCCTTGGCCCTTTCCTCGGTGATGCCGTGGGAGGCGATGACGAAGTCAAACCGGCCCTGGTTGAGCTGGATCAGGAGGCTATCAAAGGCCTGGGTGATCCAGACCGGCTTCAGGCCAAGCTTCTTGGCGATGGCGTTGCCCAGGTCAATCTCAAAGCCGGTGAGCTGGTTTTTCTCATCAAAGTAGTTGAAGGGGGGGAAGGCCCCCTCCGTCCCGATGCGGATCTCCCCGGAGCGCCTGATCTGGTCCATGCTCCGCACCTGGGCAAGCCCCAGGGAAAGCGCCAAAAGCCCTACCAAGACAAGTAGCTTTTTCATGTCATACCCCCTTGCGTACACCGCAAGATTATAACGCCCCTTTGCCCGGGGCAAGCCTAGGCCCAGCGCACCCACCCCACCCGGCCGGTGATGGGATGCCTTAGGGCAAGGCGCACCCCGTAGGCGTAGCTTCCGGGCCGAGGGGGGCGGTAGGCCAGGCTATAGCCATCCCCTTCTGGCTCCAGGGGCACCACCCCGAGGGCGCCATCCGCCCGGCGCACCACGAGCTCCACGGCCACAAAGGGCCGCAGGGCCTCGGGCACCTCCCCTTCCACCCAGGCCCGCACCCGCATGGGGGTGCCGTTTAGGGTGAGGTCCCCCGGCACCTCCACCTTGAGGCTTAAGGCAAAGAAGGCGGGGAGGGCTTCGTGAAAGGCCCTAAGAAGCTCCCCCTGGGCCCTAGCCCGCTCGGACCAAGCCTCTCCCGTCTGGTAGAGGGCCTCGTACTCCCCCACCATGCGGGCGGCGCTAAAGCGGGACCCCACGGTGCGCAGGCTCTCGTGGACCATGGAAAGCCAGCCGGAGGAGTAGCCCTCGGAGCCCACGGCGTAAAAGAGGGGGAGAACCTCGGACTCCAACACGTCGTACAGGGCCTGGGCGTCCGCCATGTCCTGGGCCTCCTCGCTCTCGTAGATGCGCTCATCCCCGATGGCGAAGCCGTTTTTGCCGTTGTAGGCCTCGGCCCACCAGCCGTCCAGCACGCTCAGGTTCAGGGCGCCGTTCAAAGCCGCTTTCATGCCGCTCGTTCCCGAAGCCTCCATGGGGCGGCGGGGGGTATTGAGCCAGACATCCGAGCCGTGGACCAAGACGCGGGCCAGGTACATATCGTAGTCCTCCAGGACCACCATGCGGTCCTCGAGGCCCAGTTCCCGAATCCGGGCCACCAGCTCCTGCAGGTAGGCCTTCCCCGGCTCGTCCTTGGGATGAGCCTTGCCGGCAAAGACGAACTGGACCGGGTAGGGCCCCCGCACGATCTTAAGAAGCCTTTCAGGGTCCTTGAAGAGGAGGACCGCCCGCTTATAGGTGGCGAAGCGGCGGGCAAAGCCGATGGTGAGGGCCTCCGGGTCCAAGGCCCGCTCCGCCTCCCGCAGGCGGCTTGGGCTTTCCCCGTTGCGGCGGCGCTGCTCGTAAAGCCTGCGGCGCACCTCCCGCACCAAGTCGCCCCGGAGCTCTTGGTGGATGCGCCAAAACTCCTCCCCCAGGCCTTCCACCTTCCAGGTGGAGAGGTCTTCCGGGCGCTTGAGCCACTCGGGCCCGAAGACCTCGGCGTAGTGGCGGCGGAGGCGGGGATGGAGGAAGGTCCAGGTGTGGACGCCGTTGGTCACGTGGCCGATGGGGACCTCCTCGAGGAGAAGCCCAGGCCAAAGGTGGTGGAACATGCGCCGGGACACCTCCCCGTGAAGCCGGGACACGCCGTTGGCCTGGGCGCTGGTGGAAAGGGCCAGGTTGGACATGGAAAAGACCCTGCCCCAGGGCTTCTCCTCGAGGCCCAACGCCAGCACCGCCTCCCACCCCACGCCCAGGCCCTCAAGGAAGCCCCCCAGGTAGCGCTCCAAGAGGTCCAAGGGAAAGACATCGTGCCCCGCGGGCACAGGGGTGTGGGTGGTGAAGAGGGCCCCAGCCCGGGCCAGCTCCAAGGCCACGGGGAAGGAGTGCCCCTCCGCAAGAAGCTCCCGAAGTCGCTCCAAGCCCAAGAAGGCCGAGTGCCCCTCGTTCATGTGGAAGACCTGGGGGGCAAGGCCCAAGGCGCGCAGAAGCCGCACCCCCCCGATGCCCAAGACCATCTCCTGCAACAGGCGCATCTCCAAGCCCGGGGCGTAGAGCCGGGCGGTGATGGCCCGGTCCTCGGGGGCGTTTTCCGGCAGGTTGGCGGTGAGGAGATAGACGGGCACCGCCCCCACCTGGACCCGGTAGGCCCCCAAAAGAAGCCGCCGCCCGGGCAGGTCCAGCCCCACCCTTAGGGGCCGGCCCTCGGCGTCTTGGACGGGAAGAAGGGGAAGTTCTTCGGGGTGTAAGGGTTCATAGACCTCAAGCTGTGCCCCCTCCGGGGAAAGGCGCTGGTGGAAGTAGCCCTCGTGGTAGAAGATCCCGACCCCCACCAAAGCCAGCCCCAGGTCACTCGCCGCCTTCACGTGGTCCCCGGCCAAGACCCCAAGCCCCCCAGAGTAGATGGGCAAGGAGCTGTGGAAGCCGTACTCCGCGGAAAAGTAGGCCACCAAGGGCCCCCGCTTGGCCCCCCGTTCCTCCAAGTAGCGGCGCAAGGCCCCCACCACGGCTTCCACCCGGGCGGGGTAGCTGGTGGTGGCCAAGGCCTCGAGGCGGGCCGGGTCCACCTCCAAGAGGAGCTTCACCGGATTTCCCCGGAAGCGCTTCCACAGCAAAGGATCTATCTCTTGAAAAAGCTCCGCCGCCTCAGGATTCCAGCTCCACCAAAGGTTATAGGCCAGTTCCCTTAGGCCCTGCAAGGGCCCAGGTAGGAGGGGCATGGCGGTGATGTGGCCAAGGGTTCTCACGGGGGGAGATTATACCCAAAACCCCTAGCGAAGTCTGCGCCACAGCTCGGGGCTAAAAAGGAGGACCACGGGCAAGATCTCAATGCGCCCGGCCCACATCTGGAAAATCAGGACGAGCTTAGAAAAAGGGGAAAGCTCGGCGTACGAACCCATGGGCCCCACCGGGCCAAGACCAGGGCCGATGTTGCCGATGGCCTGGGCGCTGGCGGTGAAAGCCACCACGAAATCCCCTTCCAAAAGGGCCAAGGCCAAGGTCCCCAGGCCGAAGAGCACGGTATAGAGGAAGACAAAAACAGCAACCTGCCTGAGGGCCTCCTCCGACACCACCCGCTCCCCCAGGCGCAAGGGAAGGACCGCCTGGGGGTGCAGGGTGCGGGTAACCTCCCGCCGCAAAAGCCCGAAAAGGAGGAGCCACCGGACCACCTTAATGCCCCCCGCCCCCGAACCGGCGCTGCCCCCGATAAACATCAAGAAGACCAAAAGAGCCTGGGCCGGAACCGCCCACTGGGCGAAGTCCACGCTGGCGAAGCCGGTGGTGGTGAGGATGGAAACCACTTGGAAAAAGGCGTGGCGGAGGCTTGCCTCCAGCCCGTACATGTGGTGCGTGTAGAGGTAAAGGGCGAGAAGCGCCCCAAAAAGAAGGACGACGCCCAGATAGGCCCGAAACTCGGCATCGCGCCAAAGGGGCCTCACCTCCCGGCCAAACAGGAGGCGGTACTGAAGGAGGAAGTTCACCCCTGCCAAGAACATGAAGACTACCCCCGCCCACTGGGCCAAGGGGGCGTAGGCGGCGAAACTTTGCGGGTTGGGGCTGAGCCCCCCGGCTGGAATGGTGGTGAGGGCGTTGGACAGAGCCTCGTGAACGGGAACGCCCGCCCCCCAGTAAGCGAGGAAGGCCAGGACCGTGAGGAGCAAGTAGACCTTCAGCACCGCCAGGGCGGTGTGCCGGAGCCTCGGGGTCAGGCGCTCCTTTTCCACCCCCGTGCTTTCGGCGAAGAAGGCCTGCCGCCCCGCCACCTGAAGCTGGGGAAAAATGACGAGGAAAAGCACCACGATACCGATGCCCCCCATCCACTGGGTAAGGCTTCGCCACAGGAAGAGGCTTTGACCAAAGCGGCCGAAATCCGTCAAGACCGTGGCCCCAGTGGTGGTGAAGCCGGAAACCGACTCAAAAAGGGCATCCAGGTAGCCCATCCCCCCGGAAACCCAATAGGGCACCGCCCCCAAGACGGGCACCAGGATCCATAGGAGGGCCACGCTGGCGAAGACCTCGGCCCTCCGGGGCTGTGCCTGTGGGTGGCCTAGGGCCTGAAGCACCTTCCCGAAGCCCACGCCAAGGAGGGCCCCAAAGGCGAAGCCCCGGGCGTCCTCTTCCAGGAGGAGGGCCAGAAGGGCGAAGAGGAAAAGGATCACCCCCATCCCCTGGTAGGTAAGGCCAAGCAGGTAAAGGCTGGAGCGGAACCCCGGTCTAGCGCGCGATGCGGGCCACGGCCTCATCCGCCACCTCCCGGGCCGCCACCAAAAAGAGACGATCCCCGGGGAGGGCCAACAGGTCCTCCCGGTACAGCATCACCCGATGGTCCCGCTCCAGGGCCACGGGGGCCACCTGGGGCCCGGCCAAGGCCTTCAAAGCCCTGGGCTGGAAGTCCTCCGGAAGCTCCACCTCCAAAAGCTCTATGTTTTCGTCCATGGTGGAAACATGCTCCACGTTTTCCGGTCCCAGGAAGTCCAATACCGCCCGCACCGCCGCCTGTCGCGGCGTGAGGGGGAGGTCAATCCCCACCTGCTCAAAGAGCCTTCGGGTTTCCGAGCGGGAAACCCGGGTGATGACCTTACCTACCCCAAGCTGCTTGGCCAAGAGGGAAGCCAGGAGGTTCTTTTCGTCGTTATCCGTCACCGCCACCACGGCGTCCGCCTCCTGCATCCCCTCCGCCTCCAAAAGCTCCAGGTCCGTGCCGTCTCCCTGAATCACCAAGGCCCCGGGAAGTTCTTGGGAAAGCCACTCGCACCGCTCCCGGTTGGGTTCAATGATCACCACCTCTAGCCGCCTGCGCAAGAGCTCCTGGGCCACCATGAAGCCAACATTCCCCCCGCCCAGGATCATGACCCGCCGCACCCCCCGGCCCGTGGCGAAGCAGGCCTCGAGCTCGGGAAAAGCCTTTAAGGTGGTGACGAAAAGGAGTTTGTCCCCGGGCTCTAGCACCAGCTCGGGGAAATCGGGGTGGGCGAAGCTCAGGAAAGCCCCGTCCCGCACCACCCCCACCACCAACACCCCTTCGGGCCAGACCTCCTCCGCCAAGAGGCGGTGGGCATAAGGCCCCCCTTCCTTCACCCGGTACTCCACGAAGCGGAGCCTTCCCCCCGCCAGAACCTCCGTGTCCACCGCCCCGGGCACCAAGATCACCTCCACGATCTCCCGGGCCATGGCCCGCTGGGGCCAGAGCACCTTGTCAATGCGGGTGCCGAGGATTTCCGCCGTACGGGGATCGGCCAACACCTCCACGTACCCCCCCTTGCCCACGAAGCAAAGGGTTTCCTTGGCCCCAAGCCCCTTGGCCAGGAGGGAAGCGAGGAGGTTCACCTCGTCGGAGTCCGTGCTGGCGATGAAGAGGTCGGCCCGATCCACCCCCGCCTCCCGCAGGGTGTCGGGGTCCGTGGCCCCCCCCACCACCACCTTCACGTCCAGGTGGGCCAGGCGCTCCTTGGCCTGGGGGTTGCGGTCAACGACCACCACCTCGTGGGCCTTCTCCAGGGTGCGGGCGAGCTCCCCGCCCACCTCCCCACCCCCGGCGATGACGATGTACATACGCCTCCTATGCTAAACCTGGACCCCGTAAAGGTCGTAGGTGTCTGCGCGGGTTACCCGGGCCTGGATCCTCTCCCCCACCCGCACCGTGCCGTCCGTCTCCACGTACATCACCCCGTCGATGCCGGGGGAGTCACGGTAGGTGCGGCCCACGGCGAGGCCTGGCTCGGGAAGCTCGTCCACCAGGACCTCCAACGTTTTTCCCACCAGGCGCTCGTTTTTCCGCAGGCTGACCCGGGCCTGGAGCTCCATGAGCCGCGCCTTCCTCTCCTCCTTCACCTCTTCGGGCACGTGGCCGTCCAGGGCGTTGGCCTCCGCCCCTTCCACCGGGGAGTAGGGGAAGACCCCCACCCGGTCCAGCTCCGCCTCCTCTAAAAAGTCCAAAAGGATCTGAAAATCCTCCTCCGTCTCCCCGGGGAAACCCACGATGAAGGTGGAGCGGAGGGCGAGTTCCGGCACCACCTCCCGCCAGGCCTTAAGGGTCTTGAGGTGGCTTTGGTACCCCCCGGGACGGCGCATGCGGCGCAGGATGCGCTCGGAGGCGTGTTGCAGGGGCACGTCCAAATAAGGGAGGACTTTCCCCTCGGCCATGAGGGGAAGGAGGTCTTTCACGTGGGGGTAAGGGTAGACGTAGTGGAGGCGGATCCAGGCCCCAAGCTCCGCCATGTGGGCGAGGAGGTCCTTAAGCTCCGCCCGCACCAGGCGGTCCCCCCAAAAGCTTGCCCGGTGGCCCAGGTCCACCCCGTAGGCGGAAAGGTCCTGGGCGATGAGGAGGAGTTCCTGGGTCCCCGTGGCCACCAGGCGTGCCGCCTCAGCCAAGACCTCGGCGGCGTCCCGGGAGCGAAGCCTTCCCCGAAGCCTCGGGATGATGCAGAAGCTACAGCGGTGGTCGCACCCCTCGGAAAGCTTCAGGTAGGCGTAGTGCTTGGGGGTGAGCTTCACCTGGGGCGGCACCAGGTCCAAGAAGGGGTCCCGGGAAGGGGGTAGGACCTGCGCCACCGCCGCCAAGACCCCCTCCACCTCCCCTGGCCCCGTGATCGCCACAACCTCCGGGTGGCGGCTTTGGATCACCTCGGGCCGTGCCCCCAAACACCCCGTGACGATGACCCGGCCGTTTTCCTTGAGGGCTTCCCCAATGGCCTCGAGGCTCTCCTCCACCGCCGGGGTGATAAAGCCGCAGGTGTTGACGATGACCAGGTCAGCCTCCTCGTAGGTGGGGCTCGTCTCGTAGCCTAAGGCTTTGAGCCGGGAGAGGATCTGCTCGGAGTCCACCAAAGCCTTGGGGCAACCCAGGCTCACAAAGCCGATCTTTGCCATAGCGCTCCTTGGGGCAGGGCCCCAACAAGGCCTAAGTATAGCCGGGACCCCAGGCCACGCCTAGGGGAAGCTCCGGGTAAGGGGCTTGCCCGGTTCCCCCATGAGCCCCAAGTCCTTCCCGTCCAGGATGACCCGCACCCCCCCGGGGTTCCCGGCCCGCACCTCCACGGGAAGGTCAAAGCGAAGCTCGCTCCCCACCTCGGGAATGCCCTCGTAAAGCCGCTTCTCCCCCTGGGTCACCCTAAGCCAGCTCCGCCCCTCCAGCCGCAGGACCAGTTTTCCCTCCCCTGGCGAGGGGGAAGCTCCTTCGGGCAGGGGATTTTCCGTGGGGGTGAGCCGCACGTTCAGCGAAAGGTCTTTGTTCAAAACGATTTCCTCTTCCCAAGGGGCGTGGCCCGGAAGCTCCACCTTTAACACCCGCCTCCCCCCCTCCAACGGGGGGGTGGCCAAGGGGGTCTGGCCCAGGTAAAACCCGTCCAGGTACACCCGGGCCCCCGGGGGCTCGCTCACCACCCGCAGGGTGTAGCGGGCGGGGGCGGGAGGGGGCGGCGCCTCGGGGAGGACCACCACCTGCTTGGGCTCAGGCCGGAGGAGCAAGTAGGCCCCATAGCCCAGGAGCAGGGCGAGGAATAGGGCCAGCCAAAGCCCCAAGGGCCGCCGGGCCCGCCCCTTCGGCGGGGGCGGGAAGGTTTTGGGGGAAGGCGCAGGGTAGAGGGCCAGGAGGGGCTCAGGGTCCAAGCCCAAAAGGAGGGCGTAGCGCCTCAGGTACCCCCGGGCCAAGGCTGGCTCGGGCAACGCCTCAAAGCGGCAGGCCTCGAGGGCCTCCAGGACCCGCACCTTCAAGGAAAGCCGCTCCGCCGCTTCCTTAAGGCTTAGGCCCTTCTCCTCCCGCGCCCGCCTAAGCCTTTCCCCGAGCTCGCACACAAGGCTATTCTAGCGCCGCAAGCGCCCGGGCCACCTGGGCCGCCAACCGGGCGTTTTCCAGGAGGAGGCGCCGGTTCACCCGATCCGTCTCCCCTTGGGAAAGCTCGGAAAGCCGCCGGAGGAGGTAGGGGGTAAGGGCCTTGCCGAAAACGCCCTCCCTTGCCGCTTGGTGGCTCGCCTCCTCCACCCACGCCGCCACCTTCTCGTAAGGGATGCCCTCGGAGACCGGGTTCACCAGAAGCACCGCCCCTAGGCCAAGCTCCTTGGCCCTCCGGTAAACCTGGGCCGCTTCCCGGGGGCTTTCCACCCGGGCGGGCACGGGATAGGGGGAGGCGGGAGAGAAGAAAGCGGGAAGGCGGTCCGTGCGGTAGCCCACCACGCTCACCCCCAGGGTCTCCAGCCTTTCCAAGGTGGCCCGAAGGTCCAGGATGGCCTTGGGCCCCGCGGCCACCACCAGGATGGGGGTGCGGGCCAGGGCCAAAAGGTCGGCGCTCTCATCATGGGGCTCGGGGTGCACCCCACCGATGCCCCCGGTGGCGAAGACCTGGATCCCGTGGCGGTGGGCCAGGTGGACCGTGGCCGCCACCGTGGTGCCGGCGCTTTTCCCTTGGGCCAAGAGGGCCGCCAGGTTCCAAAGGCTCGCCTTCTCCGCCCCGCCCTTTGCCAAAAGTTCCATCTCCTCCCGCTTCAAGCCCACCCGCACCTCACCCCGAAAGAGGGCGATGGTGCGGGGGATTGCCCCCTCCTCCCGCACCGCCTCCTCCAGCTCCAGGGCCACCTTTAGGTTCAGGGGATAGGGCAGGCCGTGGGTGAGGAGGGCGGATTCCAAGGCCACCAGAGCTTCCCGCATGGGGCCACTATACCTCGGGCCAGACCAAGACCTCCTCTCCCACCTTGAGCCCGTGGAAGAGGAGGAGCTCGGGGGAAAGCCTGAGCTCCACCCCAAGCCCTTCCACCCCTTCCACGGGCAAGAGGACCTCCCTTGCCCCCTTGACCCGCACCTGGGCGAAGGGGCCGTAGTGGACCCGCCAGGCTTTGAGGAGCAGGGCCTCCACCTGGGCCCCCCGCTTCCCCAAGGCCACCCGGAGCTTGGCGGTGCGGGGCACCCGTGGGGCCACCTCCACCAGCCTGAGCCGGGCCAGGTGCCCCAAGCGCTTCAGCACCTCCTCCAGGGGCCACCTCCCCACCAGGTCCAAGGGGCTTTTCCCCCGGCCTAGGTCCTGAAGGAGGGCGAGCTCCACCGGGTCCAGGGTGGCCCCCACCGCCTCCAGGCGAGCCGAGGGACGCACCAGGTCAAAGGGGCCCACCTCCACCCGTTCGTCCAGGGAACGGATGGCCTCGAGGAGGTACGCCTCCAAGGGGCCGGCAAGGGTGGTGAGGGGGGCCTTGGCGCCCAGGTGGAAGCGGAAACGCCCCTCCTTCAGGGCCAGGACCTCCAAAAGGGCCTCCCGGCCCGCCTTACCCGCGAAGGCGGCGTGCACGGGGCGGCCCCGCTCCAGGTAAACCTCCCCCGCTCCGCCCGGCCCCTCCACCAGGAAGACGCCCGTCTTGCCCCCCTGGGCCAAAAGTTGCAGGAGGTCAATGGGGCCTAAGAGGCGGAAATCGCCTTCCATAGCGCCCCCAGATAACCTTTGCCGAAGAAGTGCACGTGGGCGAGGAGGTAGTACACCTGGTACCGGGGGAGAGCCCGCTCCACCTCCTCGGGCAGCGGGTAAAGGGCCTGGTAGGCCTGCCAAAAAGCGGTGGGAAATCCGCCGAAAAGCCGCATCATGGCCAGGTCCACACCCCTTTCCCCCACGAAGAAGGAAGGGTCCAAAAGGGCCGGCCCCCCTTGGGCGAAGTGGACGTTGCCGCGCCAAAGGTCCCCGTGGAGGGGGGCGGGGCCCTCTGTGGGCAGGGGCCTTCGGAAGAGGGCTTCCACCCTAGGCCCAAGCCCCTCCAGGCGGTCCCAGGTGGCCTGGAGCAAGGGCTCCACGCAGCGGAGGTAGAAGAACTCCGTCCAGTCCCCTCCCCGCCTCCCCGGCAGGGGGAAGGTGCCGAGGAAGCCCGGCTCGGCCCAGTACGCCTCCTCCCGCTTTCGGTGGAGGTGGGCCAACATGGCGGCAAGCCCCTCCCAGTCCTCCGGGCCCGGGGGCAGGTACTCCAGCACAAGCCCTTCCTCGGCCACGTGGAACACCCCGGGCACCCTGACCCCCCTTTTTCCGAGCTCCCTAAGCCCCCGCGCCTCCGCGGCGAAGAAGCCCAGCGGGGGGTTTTCCGCCAGCTTCACCGCGTAGGGCCCCACCCGCCACACCCGGGCCATATCCCCCCCGTGGAGGGGAAGGGGGGTACCCTCCACCTCAAGCCCCGCCCGCCGGAGGAGGGTTTTGGGGTCCATGGACCTCCAGGAAGGCCTTGCAGGCGGCCTCCACCGTCCAGTAGGCCTCGAGGCAGTCCTGGTAGTCGCCGTAGTAGGGGTCCTTCACCTCTCCCCCGCCCAGGTAGTCCAAAAGGAGCCGCGCCTTGCCCCGGGCCTCGGGGAAGCGCCTCAGGACCTCCTCCAGGTTCTTGCGGTCCATGACCAGGATGTGGTCGTAGTATAGGGCGTCCTCCCGGGTCATGGCCCGGGCCACGTGGGGGAAGTAGGCCCCCTCCGCCTCCAAGACCCGCCGGGCCCGGGGGTCCATGGGCTCCCCCGCGTGCCAGGCCCCGGTGCCCGCGGAGTCCACCTCAAAGTGGGCCTCGAGTCCCCGCTCCCTTAGGAGCTTGCGGAAGGCCCCCTCCGCCAAAGGACTCCGGCAGATGTTGCCCAAGCAGACAAAGAGCACGCGCACGGGACGCTCCACGCCTCCCATCATAGGACGCCTAGTAGGGCACCTCCGCCCCCACCTCCGTGCCCTTCCCCGGGGCCGAGGCCACCCAAAAACGCCCCCCCCTGGCCTCCACCCGCTCCCGCATTTGGGTCAGGCCAAAGCCGCCCAGGCCCTGGGCCTCAGGGTTTTGAAAGCCTTGGCCGTTGTCCCGCACCACAAGCCTCGCCCCCGTTCCCCCAAAGGCTCCAAGACCACCTCCACCCGGGTGGGCTTGGCGTGCTTGGCGGCGTTGGTGAGGGCCTCCTGCAGGACGCGGAAGAGGACGAGCTCACTGGCCTGGGATAGCCCCACCGCCTCGGGCAAGGAGAGGTGGACCCTAAACCCCGCCTGCTCGGCGAAGGCCTGGGCGTAGCGCCGCACGGACTCCAGGAAGCCGTAGCGCTCCAGGTCAATGGGCCTTAGGGCGAAGATGCTCCGGCGCACCTCCCGGATCTGGCTCCTTAAGGTGTCCTTCACCTCGGCCAAAGCCCTTAGCGCCGCCTCCCGGTCCTTGTCCAAAAGCCTTTCCGCCAGGTCCAGCTTCAAGGCCATGAAGGCCAGGCTTTGCGCCAGGCCGTCGTGGATCTCCCGGGCGATGCGGGTGCGCTCCTCGTTGATGGCGAGCTCCTCCGCCCTCAGGTAGGCTTGGGCGTTCCGCACCGCCAAGGCCACCTGGGAGGCCAGGAAGGAAAGGAAGGGGATGCGCCGGGAAAGGTCTTCCCCTTTTAGGACCAAGACCCCCACCGTCCCCCGGGCCTTCAGGGGCAGGGCCAGGGTCTTGGGGGCCACGAAGACGGGGCCCTCCAAGGCCCCCTTCCACGGGCCCTCGGGAAGGAAAGGGTGGGCGGGGAGGGACAGGTTCCGCACCACCCGGGGCACCAAGAACCCCTCCTCGTCCAAAAGGAGCACCCCGCCCCCCTCCGCCCCCGCCCAGTCCCGAATGCGCTCCAGGAGGTTTTCCAGAAGGCGGTCCAGGTTGGCCTCGGCCTTTAGGGCCTGGTCCACCTCAAAGAGGGTGAGGAGGTCGCGGCTTCGCGCCACCACGGACTGCAAAGCCCCCCCCACCTCGTGGGCGAGCACCTCCAGGAAGGCCCGTTCCGGGGCGGGGGGCAGGCCTCCAGGTACCCCCTTAGCCCGGGAAGCTCCACCCTCACCCCCCCGCACTCCTCCCCCGCCCGCACCCCCTCCGCCTCGAGGGCCACCGGGTAGCCCAAGGTTTCCCGCAAGGCCAGGGCCACGCGGTGCACCGCCTCCTCCAGGTTCTCGCTTTCCAGGGCCTCGCGGAAGACCCGCCCCGCCGCCAGAAGCCTGCGGTTGGCCTCCTCCAGGGCCCTTTCCGCCCGCACCTTCTCCAAAACCTCCTGGGCGATCCACTCCAACACGGCGTAGGTGACCAAGGGCCCCACCAGGCCGTAAAACCCCAGGCGAAGCCAGAGCAAGGCGTCCACGTGGCGGTAGGGCAAGAGGGCCACCTCAAAGGCCACCACCACCAAGGCGATGAGGGGCGGCAAAAGGCGCTGCGCCAGGCGGACCAAGCGGTAAAGGCTTTGGCTAGCCATCCTTCTTCCCCTGCGCGTAACGGCTTTGGTGGAGGAGCCCCCGCAGGAGCTGCACCTCTCCCGGGGCAAGCCTTGCCTTGTGCAGGATGCGGCGCAGGCGGCGCATGGCGTAGGGGTGGCGGCGGGCGTCGGTGAAGCCGATTTCCAGCACGTACCGCCCCAAGTCGGCGAAAAGGGCTTCCAAGGCCTCCACCGGGGCCAGCTCCTCCCTGGCCTCGAGGCCACCCAGGGCCGCCTTGAAAAGCTCGTAGGCGAAGACCACCACCGCCTGGGCCAGGTTCAAGGAGGGTTGCTCCGGGGCGGTGGGAATGGTGCCAATGAGGTGGGCTAAGTCTAGCTCCTCGTTGGTGAGGCCGAAGGTCTCCCGGCCGAAGACCAAGGCCACCTCCCCCGCCACGGCGAGGGCGTGGCGGGGCACCTCCCAAGCCGGGACCACGGGGGCGGGGTAAAGCTCCCGGGGGCGGCCCGTGGTGGCCACCACGAACTGGGTCCCCGCCAAGGCCTCGGGCAAGGTGGGGACCACCACCGCCCGGTCCAGGACGTCCTCCGCGTGCACCGCCAGCCAGTAGGCCTCCCGGGCCCAAGGCGGCCCCACCCGGGGGTGAGGGTTGACCACGTAAAGCCGGGAGAGCCCGAAGTTGCGCATGGCCCGGGCCACCGCCCCCACGTTCATGGGCTCCTGGGGCTCCACCAAGACGATGCGCACATGGCTTAGGTCAGGGCGATGTTCCATGGGGTTCCTCCACGGGTGCTTCTGGGGAAGCTTCTGGGGCCGCCTGGCCCGTGGCCTCGGGCGAAGCGGGGGGTGCCGGTTCCGCCGGGGGAAGGGGGACCTTGCCCTGGGGGAACCACATGGCCACGCCCGCTTGCGAGGGCATTCCCGAAACCAGGTCCACCTGGGCCTGCACAAGCCCAGGAGGCGGGGGAAAGTCACCCCCCGGGCGGCCCCTTAGGGCCTCCGCCACGAAGGCCCGCCAGATGGGGGGGTTCACCACGGAGCTGGAAGGCTCCCGCCCCCCCATGCGCAAGGGCTTGTTGTCGTCCCGCCCCACCCAGACCACGGCGGAAAGCCCCCGGGTCACTCCGGCGAACCAGAGGTCCCTGGCCTCGTTGGTGGTTCCTGTCTTCCCCCCCACCACCCGCCCGGGGATGCGGGCCCCCTTGGCCAGGCCCTTCTCCCCCAGGTCGTAGACGTAGCCCTTTAGCAGGTCCCACCCTTGGTAGGCCACCTGGGGGCTAAAGAGGGGGCGCCGCTCCGGGGAGGCTTGGTAGAGCACCCTTCCCTCGGCGTCCTCCACCCGCAGAACGTAAAGGGGGGCCACCCGGTACCCCCCGTTCACAAAGGAGGCGTAGGCGGCGGCCAGGTCCACGGGGGTGATGGAGGCCCCGCCGATGGCGATGGCCAAGGTGGGGTAGCGCACGGCGAAGCCCGCCTGGGAAAGCTTTTGCGCCACCTTCTCCACCCCGATGGCGTTGGCGGTGTAAATGGCGGGAAGGTTCAAGGAAAGGTCCAAGGCGTAGCGCACGCTGATCTCCCGGTTGAGGAAGGTCCCGGAGAAGTTCTTGGGCCGCCACACCCCCCCAGGCTGGCTGGGATCGGGGAACTCCAGGGGGCGGTCGGGGACCAGGCTGGCCTGGGTGAAGCCCTCCTCAAAGGCGGTGGCGTAGACGAAGGGCTTCACGGCGCTCCCCGGGTTCCTGAGGGCCCGGGTGGCCCGGTTGTACTCGTCCCCTTCCCGCCGGATGCCCCCCACCAGGGCCAAGACCTCCCCCGTTTCCGGGTCCAAGCCCACGATGGCGAGCTCCGCCCCCTCGGGCAGGCGGGCTCCCCGGGCCGCCCGTTCCGCCGCCCGTTGCATGGCGGGGTCCAAGGTGGTGTAAACCTTAAGTCCGCCTTCTCCGTAGATTTTGTCCTTTCCGAAGCGGGCCTCGAGGAAGCGCCGCACCTCCATGACGAAGTGGGGGGCCATGCGGAAGTCCAGCTGGCGCAACAGCCGGGCCTCGGGGTCCACCAGCCGGGCCTCCAGTAGGTTCCCCTTCCCGTCGTAGCGGGCCTGCCACCCCTTGGGCACCAGGGGCTCCCGCCAGGCGGCCTCGGCCACCTCAGGGCTCACCCACCCCTCCGCCACCATCTGGTCCAATAGGAGGCGCATCCGCTCCCGCACCCCCTTTAGATCCTGGTAGCGGGCGTTGGGGGCGGGGATGAGGGAGGCCAGGTAAAGCCCCTCCGCCAAGGTCAAGGCGGCCGGGTCCTTGCCGAAGTAAGCCTCCGCCGCCCCCTTGATCCCCACGGCGTTCCCGCCCCAGGGAACCACGTTCAGGTACATTTCCAGGATCTCTTCCTTGGTGTAGCGCCGCTCCAACTCCAAGGCCAAGGCCCATTCCTTGAACTTCCGCTCCAGGGAACGGGCCTGGGCCAGCTCCTTGAGGAGGGTGTTCTTGATCACCTGGGTGGTGATGGTGCTCCCCCCCTGCAAATCCCCCCGGGCGATGGCATAAAGCGCTCCCAGAAGCCGCAGGAAGTCCACCCCGTAGTGCTGGAAAAAGCGGCGGTCCTCGGAGAAGACGATGGCCGCCACCGCCGCCGGGGACACATCCTTTAGCCGCACCAGGCTCCGGTGAATGGCCCGCCCTTCCTCCACGCTGGCGATCTGGGCCAAGGGGGTGCCGTCCCGGGCGTAAAGGACCGAGGTGGCGGTGAGGCGCAGGCGCTCAAACTGGGAAAGGTCGGGAAGTTGGCGGGTGTAGGCGTAGGCCAGGTAGCCCAAGGCGAAGCCCCCCCCCACCAAAAGCCCCAACAGCACCATGACGAGCCAGCGGAACAGCCGCACGCCCACCAGTTTACCCAAGCTCTCCCTGTTGGGGGGAAAGGCGCAAAAAGTGGAAAAGCTTCTCGCGGCTTAAGGGTTTTTCCAAGGGCAAAACCCGGACCACCTCCGCCGTGGCACGAAGCCGCTCCGAGGGGGAGATGAGCACCGCCAGGGGCACCTCCTTGAGCCGCTTCACGTGGCGGATCCGTACCGCGGCGGCAAAGGGGTCCACGTCCAGGTCCTCGTCCAGCAGGATTGCCCGCGGGGTGTGGTCCAGAAGCCAGAACAGGCCTTCCTTGGCGGAGTCAAAGTAGCGGATCGGGATACCGGTTTCCACCAATACCAGCTCCACGTAAGCCCGCAGCGCCTCGTTGCGGCTTAATAGAAGAAGCCCCGGATACTCCGCCGCCACGGCGCCAGTTTACCCAAGCTCTGCGAAAATGCGATGAAAAAATCTGGCTGGGGCGCGTGGACTCGAACCACGACCGGCGGATCCAAAGTCCGCTGTCCTGCCATTAGACGACGCCCCAGCGTCCAAGGGGGATTGTAGGGCAAAAAAGCCTTACCGTCAAA
>NZ_JTJB01000038.1 GCF_000794385.1 Thermus sp. 2.9 | reverse complement strand
CCAGGGGCGGCTCTTTGAGCCGCCCCGCCTGGGCCTGTTTGGCCAAAAAGGTTTCCGGATCCACGCAATAGGCCAGCACCTTCTGCCTGGCCTCCTCCCCTCCCCTGGGGAAGAAGAGCCACCCGCCTTCAGAGGCCGGGGGCACCCTGACGAAAACGTCAAAGTGCAGGTGGCAGTAGCCCCCTGTGGCCATCCTGCCGATGGTGCCGATCTGCTGGCCCGCCGTCACCACGTCCCCGGGGCGCACCAGGATGTCCCGCAGATGGCCGTAGCGGGTCCACACCCCGGCGCTGGGATGCCAAAGGACCACCATGCCGCCCCACACGGGGAAGCGGCCGGCGATCACAACCCGCCCGTCCGTCATGGCGTGCACGGGCTGGCCGCAGTCCGTATCCCCGCCGCCGGGCCCGTTCAGGTCCACCCCCGTGTGCCAGTAGCCCGGGGGGACCAGCCAACTCCCATCCGGCCTCTTCACGCCCAGGTAGTAGTTGGGGTCCAAGTAACGCACATCTGGCCTGGCCTTCCTGGGGTTGATGGGCCAGTAGTAAAGGCCAGAGCGGGGGACGTTCTCAGGCATGAACCTCCTCCCCAGGAGCAGGAGCAGGAATAGCCCCCCTAGCCCGTACATCCATAACCGCACGCACACCTCCGTACGCCGCTATAGCCAGCACCCCACCGCCCAGGAGGATCCGCAGCCACGGGGGAAGGTTCTCCACGCTCCCCATGCCCGGCAGGCGGTTCTTTCCGATCCCGTGCCGGGCCAGGGCCTCCCCCACTTTTAAGACGTCCAGCACCTGGGCCGGGGGCATGAGGCCGAAGAGGGCCCCCTGCCAAGCCCGCAGAAACGCGGCCTTTTCCTCCTCCGACTGGACCCGCACCCCGAGCATGAGCAAAAACGCCGCCCCGCCCGCGATCTCCTCCCCGGTGAAGGGGATCACGGGAGGCTCCGCCGGCGGAAGCTCAGAGAAGTCTTCCGGGGCCTCCTCGCCTAGGGGCTCCCAGCTACCAGATGACGGGGCCGCTTCCGCTTCCTCCACCGGGGGCGGTGGGGGTGGGGTTTGCGCCTGGGGTTCCTCCACTACCGTTTGCACTCGCACCTCCCTTTCCGGCCAGGGCCACGCCCAGGAGGACCAGGGCCCCGGCCCCCAGGGCCGCGAGAAAGCCGAAGGGGCTCTTCTTAGGGGCACCCCTGGGGGGCTCCTCGGGCTCGGGTTCGGGCCTGGCGGGCTCCTCCTGCGAGGCCTCTTTAGGCCCGGCCACCCGGGGCTGGGACTCCACGGCGGCCTCCAGAATGGGGTCTAAAGGCCCCTGGAGGGGGACGGCCTTCACCTCTCTGGCCTCCCCCTCCTCCTCCAGGACGGCCTTCTCGCCTATGACCTCCTCCGGGAGCTTGAGCCGGAGCATGGTCTACCTCCGAGAGCGCTTCTTCCTCTTGGTCTTACTGGTCTTCCGCTTAGGCATACGCCCTCCTTCTCCTTCCACCAACAAGGGCCAGGGCCACCACACCCAGGGCGGCCAGCCCGAGGGCCCCCACGCCCACCCCTGCGCCCGCCACGGCGGCCGCCCGGGCCGGGGCCGGCACCAGCTCCACCGCCTCCTTCAGCTCGGCCACGATCCGCCAAACCAGATAGAGGACGGCGATCACCGCGGCGGCGCTGAGGGCCAGGGCGGGCAGGAGGGCCGGGTAGATGTCCCCCCCGCCCAGGTAGCCCATGGGCTGGGGGCACTTGGTGGACCCGCATCCCGCCCCCCCGTAGGCGGGAGGCACGGCCCAGGGGTCAGCGGTGCCAAGAGAGGAAGATGAGGAAGGGGCCGCCTCCACCTTCAGCTGAATGACCAAATCGCTTCCCCGCTTCCCCCAGTCCAACACCCGGACCCCAGGGCCGTACTTGGCCCGCAGGGCCCGCTCCAAATCGGCCCGCGTGACCCGGGAAACGTCCCCCCCTTTGTGGGCCGCCACGATCTCGTAGGTCTTTCCCGGCTGCAACGGGGCGTTGGGGTCCACGGGCACCCGCTGATAGGCCATGCCCTCAGCCTGCCGTCCAGAGGCGGGCAAAAAAAGCCCGGCCCGCCAGGGCGAAGCGGCGGGCCGGAACGCCAGGGCGAACCGCCCGGGCGAAGTGAACCTTACCGCTTCACGAGCCTCCTCACCAGCTCCACCAGGGCCGCGAGGCGGCCCGCCACCCCCTCCCCCACCCCGGGCAGGGCCATGAGGTTCTGGATGTCCCAGCCGTGGATGTTGCGGATGTCCCCCTCCAGGGCCTCGGAGATGGACCGGGCGGCCACTGGGCTTCCCAGGAGGGCGTAGAGGAGGTTTTCCAGCGGCTGAGACTCAATCGGCACCGGGTTCCGCTTGCGGGTGGCGAGGGCCAGGATACGCCTACCGGGGCGCCCTTTTTTGAGTTCCATCCCCCGCATCATAGCACGCCTCTAGGTGTCAAGGGGCGGGCTCCGGTGGGCACGAGTCCAGGGCGATTCTCACGTCCGCCATGCCCGGGCGGGGCAGGGTGAAGCGGCACTCCGTGCCGGTGCAGGTGTCCGCCGTGCGGGCGCGGTATTCGCCGCCTGGCCAGGTCACCCTGACCTCTTCCGCCGTCCCCTCGTAGTGGAAGGCCACCTCGGCCCCGGAGCGGAAGAGGGCCGTCAGGCGGCCCTGACAGCCCCCGGACTCCTCCTGGGGAGGCACCTGGAGGTCCACCACAGGGGAAGGGCCCGCCTCTTCCGCCTCAACCGCCTGGGATACCCTGGGAGTCCAGACGGACCAGAAATAGGCCACGATGCCCAGGAGGAGGGCCAGTCCAAAGGCTCTCTGGCTGGGGGTCTGCATTCTCTCCTCCTCCTCCATCCTACCCCGTCCTTCCAGGTTCACAGAAGGCCACTAGGTACTTCCTGGGGCCAACCCTTGGCCTCGGTACCCTGCCCACCATCTCCATGGGCCCCTCCCGTATCTCCAGCCCCATGTGCCGGGCCAGGGCCTGGATCTCCCGAGGGTCCTCCTTCCCTCCCGGCCGGCGGATGGCGAGGACCAGCCGGCCATCGGGCCGGAGCTTCAAGAAAACCTGCACCCCATCGCTCGGGGAGGTGCGAAGGGCAAAGGCCACCCGCCGGCCAGGCTGCTCCAAGGCCTCCTGAAGCCGGTGCTGGAGGATATCCGCCACCGCCTCTAGCCGCACCCGATCAACCTGCATAGGGCACCCCCGCTCTGAAGGCCTGGAAGGGGGCCACCAGGTCCCAGTACCCCTCCCGCCGCAGGAGGGCCTGGGCGTAGGCCCCAGGGCTCCGGGCGAAGCCATCGGCCCGGGCTTCGGCCGCGAGGCCCACCACCCGGGCCAGGACCCTCATGGCTCCTTCCCCTCCCCCAAAAAGGGCCTGCTTGAGGGCGGCCCAGACCACCCGGAGCCAGAAGCGCACGCTCTTCTGGTCTCCCAGGGCGGCGGCGATGGCGGACGCCGCCTGCTGGGCCCAGTTCCGGCGGCCGTTCCGGCCCCCGGGGACGCTGGAAAGCCGGAGAAGTTCCCGGAAGTTCCGGCGAGTGTCGGGATCTAATGGTAACGGGGTTTTTTTGCTTTCCCAGGTGGCTAACGGCTTCCCTACCACGATCCTTAGGGTTAGGGGTTTACCTAGTAGAAGACCCTCTTTATATCCCGACATTGAGTCGGGGGCACTCAACACCCGGGCCGTCCGGCCCTCCCGCCGGTCCTCCTCCAGGTCCCGCCAGGTGAGGCGGAGGTAGGGGGCCAGGACCCGGATGGCCCGGTAGACGGGGCGCACCCTGACCCGCCACACGGTGCCCCCCTTCACCGCCCCCTCCCGCTCCAGGGCCCGTCCTGAGGTCATCCAGGTCTCCCAGGCGATCCAGTGGCGGGCGTAGCGGCGGTACTTCTCATAGCGGGGGTCGTGGAGCCACCGCTCCACCGTGCGCTCGGAGACCTCCAGGGCCTGGGCCACCTCCCACTGGGGGAGGAAGACGTGGGCCTCCCGGGAGGGGTCCAGGCGGGCCCCCTCCCAGATGGCGTAGGCCACCAGGAGGCGCACCAGGGGGAAGAGGGGGCCCAGCACCTCCTTGTAGCCGTGGGCCTCTATGGTGCGCTCTGCCTTGGCCAGGAGGTCCTGCCACTCAAAGCGGCGCACCTCCCGCCAGTCGGTATTGGCCAGGGTGGGGCGCTGAGGGGGGGCAGCCTCGAGGCCAGCCCGGTCCGGGGTCCCCGAGGAAGGGGGCTCCTCCTCGGGGGCCTCCTTGGGCGTTTTAGCAGGGGTCTCGTTCCAAGAAGCGCCCGCCTCCCGCTTCCGCTTCGCCTCCCAGAGGCGCAGGAGCCCCTGGGCCATGCCGGGGTTCTTTTGGGCGAGGTCTTCTATCTGCCGGCGGATGTCCTCCGGCATGTCCGGGGGGAGGTTCAAGTTCATGACGACCTCCCGTTCAAAAGCTCCTCCACAGCGTTGTAAGGGCTAAAATCCGACTTATCCGTGGGAAGCCCAAGGAGGTTCTCCAGGGCCTCCCGCTCCGTGCGGCCCGTGGCCGCCCAAAGGGTCTGGTAATAGCGGTGGCGGCCAGAGGCTTCCCACCGCAAAGAACCCTCCAGCCGCTCCACCCGCAGGTCGTCAAAGTGGCTCCTGGCGATCCGCCGCAGGTCCTCAAGCTTCAGCCGCTTCATAGTCCCAGCTCCCCCATCAGGCACTCCAGAGCCTCCTCCCGGGTAGCCCCGATGGCCTGGGCCACCTCCCGCCCCTCGTAGCGGGCCCGGGCCCACCACCAGCGCTCCCCGTCCCGAGGGCCCCAGATGTCCTCCACGTGCACGTCGTACCCCAGGGCCTCGAGGCGGGCCAAGGCCGCTTCGCCCGGGCGATCCGCCGGGGCGGGGCGCACCCGCACGTGCTCCACCCCGGCCAGGGCCTCGTACAGTTCCAGCTCGTTCACCAGGCGCAGGGCGTCCATGTAGGCCCGCCCTTGGAGGGTGCTCTTCTCAAACGCCGCCGCCCACCTGGCCCTTTCCCAGGCCTCCCGGGCCCGCGTGGCCTCGGGCTCCACGCCCATGCGCCAAAGGGCCAACCGCAGGCCCCGCTCCAACCGCCGGATCTGCTCGCTCAGCGTCATTCCGCCCTCCTCAAGGTCATGGGGACCACGTCCGTGGCCAGCCGCTCGGTCCACTCGTCCAGCCACTCGGGCTTGAAGTAGAAGGTCTTGCCGAAGCGCAGGTGCTTCAGGTACGTGGGCCGTCCCGGCTTAGCCCGAACGGCTTCGTAGATGTAGGCCACCGGGATGCCCAGGTATTCCGCTGCCTCGTCTGCCGTCATGAGTCGCGGCATGTTCACCTCCCCGGAACGGGGGCCTGGATTAGGGCCCAGAGGATGATGAGCCCCGCCAGGAGCCCCCCCAGAACGTCCAAGCCCCAGTCCCAAAGCCACTTCGGAATCTCCTTCACCGCCCACCCCCCACGGCCAGCACCACCAGCACCGCCGCCATGAGCCCCGCCAGGAAGGCCATGGCAGCGGCCAGGGCGGGCCCGGGCTGGCCGTACCGGGCCCGCACGTAGACGCCCAGCAGGGCGTAGAGGGCGAGGGCGAGGAGGAAGTAGGGGGCCGCCAGCTCAATCACGGCTACCCCCCTTTACCAATCCATTGGTATCTGCGTTCAAAAAAAGGTCCAGGTCTTGCTCCGTAATCCTGTAACCCTTGCCTAGTTTGCGGGCTCGCAACCTGCCGTTCTTTATCCATCTCAGCACGGTGATGCGGCTGACCTTAAACATGCGGGCTACCTCGTCTACCCTGTAGACCTGCATACCCACACCTTACCAGCACATTAATGATTAGTCAAGCATTGGTAACGATGCGCCTAGTAAAGTGAGGGCATGCTTCTCCAATACATTGGAGACGTGGCCGTGAGGGTTAAGTCTAGGCCGCCATGGGCTGAAGCTTTGCGCAGAAGGCGCGAAGAACTAGGCTTGACCCAAGAGCGTCTAGCAGAACTGACTGCTTTGGATGGACCGGAGCCTCTAGTCTCCCAAACCATGATTTCCGCCTTAGAAACAGGCTCCAGTTTGCCCACCAAGCTTCAAGCGGAACGCCTATTTGCTTTGCTTCGCGCCCTCCGGTGGACCCCGGAGGAGTTCGCCGAAGCCACGGGCCTGGACGTGCCCCTGGTCTACCGCCCCTCGGGGGAGCCTCGGGAGGATGTGGTCTGGGTGCCCGTGGTGGGCTCCGGCGTGGCGGGGCGGCCTTGGCCCGAGTCCGGGAGCATGCCCGTCCCCCGCCCCCTGGTACGCCCGGGCTCCGTGCTCATCCAGGTGGAAGGGGACTCCATGGACACCGGGGAGGAAGACGGCCTCCGGGACGGGGACTTGGTGCTGGTGGACCAGAACCTCAAGGACCTCCGGGAAGGCCGGGTCTACGCCGTGGAGATCATCGGGGACGGCATCACCATCAAGCGGGCCCGGCGGGTGGGCAACCGCTGGATCCTCGTTTCCGATAACCCCAAAGGCCCCATCCTGGAACCCGAAGAGGTCAAGGTGCTCGGGGAGGTCTACCGGAAGATCAGCATCCGGGAAGTCAAATGAGGCCCGATCCCCTGCTCAAACTGCTTGAGGACCCCGCCTATTTGGTCCAGGCGGATAGGGGGGAGCTTCTTGAAGTGGTGGTCCACGCCCTCTTCGCCCGCCTGCCCGGGTGGAAGGCCTCCCGCCCAAGCCAGACCAACGCCCCGGACAACGGCCTTGACGTGGAAGCCATAAGCCCCCAGGGCAAGCGCTACCTCATCCAGTGCAAAAACCTTTCCACGCCCGCAGATGCCAACCTGGTGAGGCTGACCCACGCGGCCAAAGACCTCCATAGGGCCCACAAGGGCATCCTCATCTGCCCCTCGGGGTTCACCAAGCCAGCCTTGGAAAACGCCGAAGCCCTGGGGGTGATGACCTGGGGACCCGAGGAGTTGAGGCTTCTCTACCATGCGGCTTCCTCCGAGGCCGCCATGCGCAAGCTCGGTCTTTGGGAAGCGCCAAAGTCTCCGGGATTTTGGGATGGCCTCGCGATCCACTTCAAAAACTGGCTTGCCCAAACCCGGAAGGAAACACTTTACGTGGGCATCGCCATCCTGATAGTCCTCGGTTTCCTCTTCCTTTTGACGCAGGGGTCTTCGCCCCAAAAGGCCAAACGCCCGGTCTCCTCACCCGAGGCCGTGGCGAAAGGCTACGACTCAGCCTATCGCTACGCCTTGAACACCAACGACTGGGCCCCCCTCTACGAGTGGGCCTTCGCAGACTTCCTGGAACGGAAAGTTCTCCCCTTCATCCGGGAACGCCAGAGCCGGGGGTGCGTGCTTCGGACCGAAGAGCTTGAGCCCATGCGGATCACCGCCGTGGAAGCCCTGCCCGACATGGCCGAAGTCTACGTCAGCAAGAAGTGGCGGCAAACCCTGGTTTGCCAAGACAGGCCCCCCAAGGAAGTGCTCAACAAAGCCTTCAGCACTTATTACCTCATCAAGCCAGATGCAGATGGCCGGCTGAAGGTCTGGCTTTCTGACTGGAACTGAAAGGAGGCCCCTATGCCCGAACCCCAAGAGACCCAACAGCCCCAAGGCCTGACCCAGCCTTCCCTCAATCGCTACACCCTTTCAGACCCCAACAAGGCCACGCCCTTGTACGTGACCGGCGTGACGGTCAGCCGCAGGAAGGACATTCGCGTGGTCTTTTTGGCTTTCTTCTCCGGCATGCCCTTGCCCACGGGGCCTGACCAGTACGCCCTTCACGAGTCCCTAGTGGGGGCTTTCGCCTTGGACCCTACGCAGGCCAGGTTTCTCTACGAGAACCTGAAGGCCTTCCTTGAGGAGATAGAGGAGGGGGCATGAGCTACATCCACCAAAGCCAAAGCATCTGGAACGGCAAGCCCATGGTGAGCACCACACCTGTCAACGGGGCTCACGAAGAAGTAACATCAAACTTGGCCGTGAACCGCGCCCTGGGCGAAGCCATCTCGTTGCTAGAGGCCTACAGGGCCCGCAACCTCATCACCAGGTACAACAGGCCCGAGAAGGAGGGGCCTATCTACGTCTTTACCGCCTACGTCCCAAGCCCAGAGGCCGTGGAGGAAAGGTACAACGACCTTGCGGTTGAGTTTGTCAGGCTGTCCCGCAAGCACAAGGTCACTGTGCTGCTTGACGTGGAAGAGGATGCCTGACCCCAGCGCCCACAAGAAACAGGCCCAGCACAACAAGGACGTAGCCATTAACTTGGAAGCCAACGATCCCGGTGCCTTGGACTGGGCTATTACCATCAGGTTCTACGCGGCCCTCCATCTGGTGCGGGCCTACCTCGCCCAGCTCGGGCTCCAGCCGAAGGACCACGGGGAAACCTTTGACTACCTGACCCAGTCAAGTTTGCCCGAAGACCTGGTGGCCGCTTACAGGAGGTTCTATCGCCTAAGCCGGAAGGCTCGCTACAACTGCTGGAGCCCATCCCAGAGTGACGTCAACACCGCCCGCCAGCTCCTTTCCCAGGTGGAAAGGGTCATCACGCCGCTCCTGCGATGAAGCGCAAGCGAGGCAGGGGAGAAGGCTCCATCTTCCAGCGCAAGGATGGCCGCTGGGCGGGCTTCGTGACCCTCGGGTACACCCCGGACGGCCGCCAGCGCAAGAAGTGGGTCTATGGCCGCACCCGGCGGGAAGTGGCGGAAAAGCTGGCCCGCCTCCTCCCCAAGGCCGGGGTGGGCTGGGTGCCCGACCCCGCCGGCCTCCGCCTCGGGGACTACCTGGCCTCCTGGATTGAGCACCGGGCCGCCACCCGGGACCTGCGCCCCACCACCCTTCGCAACTACCACGTGTACCTGCGGCACGTGGAGCCTATAGCCCACCTGCCCCTTTCCCGCTTGAACCCCCTCACCTTCCGCGCCTTCTTCGCCGAACTCGCCGGCTTCTCCCCTTCCCACCGCCGCCACATCTACCAGTTTCTTCGGGCCGCCCTCCGGGACGCCGTGCGGGCCGATCTCCTGGACCAAAACCCCATGGACGCCGTGGACCCCCCACGGGGCGGGGCGGTCCGGCCGGCCAAGGCCTGGAAGCCCGAGGAGGTGGCCCGGTTCCTGGAAGCCTCCAAGGGGCACCGCCTCTACCCCCTCTTCGCCCTGATGCTCGCCACCGGCCTCCGGCCCGGGGAGGCCCTGGCCCTCCGGTGGGAGGACTGGGAGGGGGACGTGCTCCACGTCCGGCACACCCTGCGCCGGGACGGCACCCTGGGCCCGGCCAAGACGCCGGGAAGCGTGGCCCCCATCTACCTGGACCCGGACACCCAAGCCCTCCTCGCCTGGTGGCGGGAGCGCCTGGAGGAAGAACGCGCCTCCACCCCGGACTGGCAGGACCACGGGCTCATGTTCCCTTCCACCCGGGGAACCCCCATGGAATACAACAACTTCAAGCGGGCCTTCTACGCCCTGCAGGAAAAGGCCGGGGTCTCCCGCATCACCCCCCACGGCCTCCGGCACACCTACACCTCCCTCGCCCTCCGGGCAGGCCTCCCTCCCAAGGTGGTGGCGGCCAGGTTGCGCCACGCAGACCCCACCTTCACCGTCAAGGTCTACCAGCAGCTCATGGAGGAGGACCACCGCGCCGGGGCCCTCCCCCTTGACACCTTGCTACACCTAAACAACCGGAACCAACGGGGACCAACGGGGACCAACCAGGCTCAAAAACCCCGTCCCCGCCACAAACCCGGTTCCTAACCCCTCCTCCCTTGCGGGCTGATAAGCGTGAGGTCGGTGGTTCAAGTCCACCATCGCCCACCACAAGACCCCGGGCCTCGAGGCCCGGGATTCGGTTTTTTCACCCACACTATCCAGGCATCAGAGGGCTTCTTAAGGCGTGGTTCCCGCACACGGATCCGCGCTGCTCGTATCTAGGGAAGGCTCACAAAAGGACTTGCAAGGCAAATCCAAAGGGCTGAGACCTAACTCAGGGGGTCGGGGCCAACCCCTTAACGTCTTTTCTCCACCTCAGCGTAAACGTCGCGAAAGACGCCCGGGATGGGGGCGTGGGGCTTGTGCACCCGCACCCTAACCCCCTCCAGGCGGGGAAAGGCCGCCAAAAGGGCCTCCGCCAGGTGGTCCGCCAGGGCCTCAATGAGGTAGAAGCGCCTGTGGCGCACCGCCTCCTCCACCAGGGCGTAGACGGCGGCGTAGTCCACGGTTTCCTCCAAGCGGTCCCCCTTACCCTCAAAGGGCACGGAAAGCCACAGGTCCACCACGAACCGGGCCCCAAGCCGCCCCTCCTCGGGCATGACCCCGTGGCGGCCGTAGAACTCCAGACCCAAAAGGGCGATGGTCCCCATGGCCTTACCCCCAAAGGGCCCGCCACACCGCCAAGGCCTCCCGGTGGGCGGCCACGTCGTGCACCCGGAGGATCCTCGCCCCCTTCAGGACGGCGTAGAGGTGGGCGGCCACGGAGCCTACTAAGCGCCTTTCCGGCACCTCCACCCCCGTGAGCTCCCCGATGGTGCGCTTGCGGGATAACCCCACCAAGACCGGGTGGCCCAGGGCCACGATCTCCTCCAGGCGCTTTAGGAGGGCGAGGTTGTGCTCCAATAGCTTCCCGAAGCCGAAGCCCGGGTCCAGGACCACCTGGGGAACCCCGGCCTTGAGCGCCCTTTCCGCCTGGGCCTTGAGGAAGTCCCTCACCTCCCACACCACGTCCCCATAGCGGGCGTGGGCCATCATGGTCTTGGGATCGGGCACGGGCATGTGCATGATGACGGCGGGTACCCCGAACCGGGCGGCCAGGGCCACCATGCGCTCGTCGCGCAGGCCTGTGACGTCGTTTAGGAGGTGGGCGCCGAGCCTCAAGGCCTCCTCCGCCACCTCGGGCTTGCGGGTGTCCACGCTCACCGGCACCCCCAGGGAAAGCACCGCCTCCAAAACGGGCAAAAGCCTCCGCTTCTCCTCCTCCACGGGCACGGGGTCGGCCCCAGGCCGGGTGGACTCGGCCCCCAGGTCCAGGAGGTCCGCCCCTTCCGCCACCATCTCCCGGGCCCGGGCCAGGGCCTTTTCCGGGTCCAGGTAGCGGCCCCCGTCGGAGAAGGAGTCGGGGGTCAGGTTGAGGATGCCCATGAGGAGGGGGCGTTCCAGGGAAAGGCTGCGGTCCCGAAGCCAAAGCACGCCTGGATTATAGTGAAGCGGAGGTGAAAGTATGCGCCTTCTGGCGGCGGTAGACCTGGGAGAAGGCCTCGAGGCCCTGGTGGCCACGGCCCGCCACCTGGAAAGGGGGCTTGGGGTGGAGGCCGAACTTTTGCACGTGGTGCCCACCCCTTACTTTGACGCCCTGGCCCAACGCTTCCCCGAGCTTAAAGAAACCCAAGTTGCTACCTATCCCCTGGATCTGAAAAAATAGTGGCCGCTATG
>NZ_JTJB01000037.1 GCF_000794385.1 Thermus sp. 2.9 | reverse complement strand
TGGAGGCCGCCTTAGCCCAGGCGGAAGCCCGGGTGCGGGAGGCCCTTTTGGCCACGGGGATCAAGGCCCGGGTCCTCCGGGGCTTTCCCGCCCAGGTGGTGGCGGGGGAGGCGCAGAAAAGCCGCCTGGTGCTCCTGGGGCAACGGGGGACGGGGACCCTCGAGGCCCTGGCCCGGGGGGGCCTAGCCCGCTACCTCCTCCACCGGGGGGAGGTGCCTGTCCTCCTCTTGCCCAAGCCCCTAACCGCCCCCAAGCGCATCGCCGTGGGCCTGGACGAAAGCCCGGCAAGCCTCGCCGCCTTCCGGGTGGCGGAGGCTTGGGGCAAGGCCCTGGGGGCGGAGGTCTTCGCCCTGCATCTGGTGAGCGGCAAGGGGGGCTGTTGTTTCCCCACCTACCTGGACCCGGAAAGGCTTTCCCTGGCGGAGGTGTTGGAGCGGGCCAAGGGCTTCCTGGAAGGACTCCTCAAGGCCACGGGGGTGGTGGAGGTATCCCCCGGAGAGAACGAGCTGGACCTGGTGCGCCTGGTCCAGGCCCGGCAAGCCGACCTTTTGGTCCTGGGCTCCAAGGCCAAAAGTACCTGGCGCCACCGCCTGGGGCGCATGGTGGAGGTGCTCGCCGCCCAAAGCCCCCTGCCCCTTTTGGTGGTTCCCGAGGCCACGGTCTGGTAAGGTAAGGCCCATGCGCCGCGGGCCAGGGTGGTTCCTCCGCCTCTCCGCCTACTGGTTCGCCACCAGCTTCAAGTGGTTCTTGGTCCTTCTGGTACTCCTCCCCGCCAAGGTGGCGGAGCTTTCCCCCCCCGAGGAGAAGGCGAGCCGCCTGGGCTTCCTCTTCGCCTTGGGAGCGGTGATGGCCATTTTGGGCCCTCCCGTCATGGGGTACCTTTCCGACCGCTTGGGGAAAAGGCGGCCCTTTCTCCTTTGGGGTAGCCTCCTCACCGCCTTGGCCCTCCTGCTCCTCGCCCACGCCCCGAGTTACGGGGTTCTCCTCCTTGCCTATCTCCTCCTCCAGGTGGCGGACGACCTGGCCACGGGGCCCTATAGCGCCCTCATCCCCGACCTGGTGGCCAAGGGGGAGCGGGGCCTGGCCTCGGGGTACATGGGGGTGCTCCAGGTCTTCGGCCAGGTCCTGGGGGGGGCGGTGGGCTTCCTCCTCCCCCTTGCCCCCCAGGCCTATTTGGCGGCCTTGGTAAACCTCTTGGGAGCGAGCCTAAGCCTCCCCTTGGTGCCCGAAACCTTGCCCCGCTCCTCCCAACGCCCCTTCCTCCAGGCCATGGCCGCTCCCTGGCAAGACCGGGACTTCCTCCTCGTCTACCTCACCCGTTTCCTTGTCATGCTGGGCTTCTACCTGGCCCAGACCTACCTCCAGTACTACCTGGCGGACGTGGTGCGGACCTTCCAAGCCCTGGGCCGGACCCTCACCCAAGAGCCCTTCCAGGCGGTGGCCCTTCTGGGCCTCCTCATCTCCTTGGGAGCGGGGTTTGCCAGCGTGCCCGCCGGCCGGGCCTCGGACCGGTTTGGCCGCAAGCGCCTCATCTACCTCTCGGGGGCGGGGCTTGGGGCCCTGATGCCCTTCATCCTCCTTTTTCCCCGCTACGACCTCCTCCTCGCCCTTTCCCTCCTCTTCGGGCTCTTCTACGGCATCTATCTGGCGGTGGACTGGGCCCTGGTGGCGGACGTGCTGAAAGACCCCGAGGCCCACGCCACGGACATGGGCCTTTGGCAGACCTCCATCGTGGTGCCCCAGGTGCTGGCTGGGGCCTTTGGCCGGCCCCTGGACCTCCTCAATGCCCGGGAAGAGGGCCTCGGCTACCTGGTCCTCTTCCTCCTGGCCGGGGGTTTCTTCCTCCTCGGGGCCTTTTTGGTGGCCCCCATCCGCCGGGCCCACTAGCGGGCCGAACTTGGAAAAGATGCCTTCTGAACGCATTGACACCTATTCCCTCCCCGGGTAGGATAGGACCGGTTTTCTTGGGGGGTGAAAATATGCGCTTTCTTTTGGGCATATCCCGCGCTATCGACGCCGCCACGGAGGCTGTTGGACAGGTGGTGGTCTGGCTGGTCTTGCTCGTGACGCTCCTTTCCGCAGGAAACGCGTTGATGCGCTACCTTTTCCACTACAGTTCCAACGCTTACCTCGAGGCCCAATGGTACCTCTTTAGCCTCATCTTCCTCTGGGGCGCTGGCTGGACTTTAAAGCACAGGGGTCACGTTCGGGTGGACGTCCTTTACTCTCGCCTTCCCCGCAAGGGGCAGCTTTGGATTGACCTTCTCGGCACCATCTTTTTCCTCATGCCCATGGTGGTGCTCATCCTCGTGTTGTCTTGGCCCATCGTGGCGGAGTCGGTGCGAATTCAGGAAATGTCCCCCGATGCAGGCGGTCTACCTCGCTGGCCCATCAAGCTCGCTTTGGTCATCGGCTTCGTTCTCCTTGGGCTTCAAGGCATCTCGGAAATAATCAAGATAAGCCTGGCTTTGGCCGGAAAGATTGAAATAAAAGAGGAGAGCCAAGAGGAGGTGGTTTGATGCCCTTTGAATGGATGGCCCCTTTAATGTTTGTAGCCCTAGTGGTGGTGTTGCTTTTGGGCTACCCTGTGGCCTTCTCTTTGGGAGCCGTGGGTTTGGGTTTCGCCCTAATAGGGATGCAGTATGGGCATATCAACCTGGGGCTACTCCAGAATATTCCCTTACGCATCTTTGACACCATGCAGAACCAGCTCCTCCTCGCCGTCCCCTTTTTCACTTTTATGGGCTTGGTTCTGGAACGCAGCGGGATGGCCGAGGACCTCTTGGACACCCTCGGCCAACTGTTTGGCTCCGTACGAGGGGGATTGGCCTACGCCGTCATCCTGGTGGGCGCTTTGCTGGCCGCCACCACGGGTATCGTGGCGGCCAGCGTGATCGCCATGGGGCTCATTTCCCTGCCCATCATGCTTCGCTACGGGTACTCTACCCGCTTGGCCACGGGGGTTATCGCCGCCAGCGGCACCCTGGCCCAGATTATCCCCCCGAGCCTAGTGCTGATCGTGATGGCCGACCAGCTGGGGGTATCCGTGGGGGACATGTACCGAGCCGCTTTTGTGCCCGGTTTCATGCTGACTGGACTTTACGTTTTCTACGTGCTCCTTCTCACTCTTCTCCGTCCCCAGGTCGCCCCTGCCCTTCCCCCTGAAGCCCGCCCCTACTCAGGGTATGAACGGGGCGCGCTTTTGGGACTGCTCAGCTATGTGGTCCTCGCCCTCGTCCCTTGGGGGCTAACGCTTTGGGGATGGTCCAATACCGCCTTTTTGGATCTCGTTCTCCTGTTGGTGGGTGTGGGCTTGAGTTTTTATCTGTATGTGCGGAACCCGCTCTTCGCTCGCGTCTTGCGGGTGATGATACCCCCATTGGTCCTGATCTTTTTGGTCTTGGGAACCGTTTTTCTTGGAGTCGCCACCCCCACCGAGGGGGGGGCCATGGGGGCTGTGGGGGCGCTGTTGTTGGCCCTCCTAAGGGGCCGCCTCACCAAGGACGTCCTTGTCCAAGCCATGCGCGAGACCGCCAAGCTGACCAGCTTCGTGGTGTTCATCCTTGTGGGCTCGCGCATCTTTAGCCTGGTGTTCTATGGCGTGGACGGGGACCTTTGGGTGGAACACCTGCTGGCAGGGCTACCGGGAGGCCAGCTGGGGTTCTTGATCCTGATCAACGTTTTCGTCTTCTTCCTGGCCTTCTTCCTGGATTACTTTGAGATTGCCTTTATCATTTTGCCGCTGTTGGCACCCGCCATAACGGCGCTGGACATCAACCCCGTTTATTTTGGCGTCCTCCTCGGGGTCAACCTGCAGACCTCTTTTATGCACCCTCCCTTTGGCTTCGCCCTCTTCTACCTGCGCAGCGTAGCCCCTCCCTCGGTGAAGACCGTGGATATCTACTGGGGCGCGGTGCCGTTTATTCTCATCCAGCTCCTGATGGTGGGCTTGCTCCTGATATTCCCGGGCATTGTCCTTCGGTCCCTAGGCCCAGCCTGAAGCGTGTAAGCGTATGGGGCCGGCAATTCCGCCGGCCCCCCATGCGCTTATACCCCCTAAAGAGCCGGGAAGGCGAAGGTTTCGTAGCCCAGTTCCGCCACCCCGAACCAGCGGTACTGCTCCTCCCGGAAGGCCTTCCAGGCGGTGTAGACCTTGCGGTAGGTGGCGTCCTTGGCCGCCTCCTCCTCGTACCAGTCAAAGGCCGCCTTTTGGGCCGCCTTCATGATCTCCGCAGGCCACTTCCTCAAGCGCACCCCCGCCTTGATGAGGCGCTGCAGAGCGGGAGGGTTTACCCGGTCATACTTTGCCAGCATAGAGAGGTTGGCCTCAGCGGCTGCCACCTCAAAGGCTTGCTGGTACTCTTTGGGGAGCTTCTGCCACTCCTTCAAGTTTACGTAAAAAGAAAGCTGGGGACCGGGCTCCCAGAAACCCGGGTAGTAGTAGTACTTAGCCACCTTGTAGAACCCCAACTTCTCGTCGTCGTAGGGCCCTACCCACTCCGTGGCGTCAATGGTGCCCCGCTCCAGGGCTGGGTAAATATCCCCTCCCGCCAGGACCTGGGGCACCACCCCCAGGCGGCTCATCACCTGGCCCCCGGGACCGGGAATGCGCATTTTTAGGCCCTTGAGGTCGGCCAGGGTCTTGACCTCCTTGCGGAACCACCCCCCCATCTGCGCCCCGGTGTTGCCCCCAGGGAACTGGATGATGCCGAAGTCGGCAAAGATGGAGCGGAAGAGCTCAATCCCGCCCCCATAGTACATCCAGGCGTTCTGCTGCCGCGCGGTGAGGCCGAAGGGCACCGCGCAGTCAAAGGCCAAGACCTGCGCTTTGCCCACAAAGTAATAGCTGGCGGTGTGCCCGGCTTCCACCGTGCCCTGCTGCACCGCGTCCATCACCTGGAGGCCAGGCACGATCTCACCCGCCTGGTAAGGCCGGATCTGGAAGCGGCCTCCCGTTAGGGCAGAAACCCTTTCCGCCAGAACCTCCGCCGCCCCGTAGATGGTGTCCAGGCTCTTGGGGAAGCTGGAGGCCAGGCGCCAGCGGATGCTGGGCTGCGCCTGGGCGAACACCGGGCCAAACGCCGCGCTGGCTGCCACGCCGATACCCGCCTTCTTTAAGAAATCACGCCGCTTCATTTTGACCTCCTTAGCGGTCCGAGGGGATTATACCCCACCAGGGGGCTAGGTGCGCAAGTC